>NZ_QAJK01000044.1:134492-137329 GCF_003852515.1 Variovorax sp. KBW07
TGAGCGTCGCCCTGAACAGCACAGCGCAAGTCAAGCATGCGCAGCCTCAAGACAAGCCTGAAACGCCAACACAGCCCGTGAAGGCTTCGGCGACCGCCGCAGCAGGCTCACAAACCGGCATGCGTAGTTGAAGCGCGCCGGCAGCACCGCCTTCATCAGCCCGCGTTGCTCGAACACCTGCGCGTAATGGTCGGGCAGAAACCCCAGGAACCGCCCCGACAGGATCAGCGTTGCAATCGCCTCCTGGTCGAACCCCGTTGCCTTGCGCGACAACCGCGCCCGATGGCTCAGTTCCATGTTCGGCGAGTGATACCCCAGCCCCGCGAAATGGTGCTCGCCCAGCTTCGACCACGTCAGCTTCGCGTGCGGACTGTCGAACAGCGGATGCCCCTTGCCGCAATACAACAGCATCGTCTCGTCGAACAGGTCCGCGTACACCAGGCTCTTCGAGGCACGGTGCGCCGGGATGATGCCGATCTGGAAATTGCCCTCCAGCACGCCCTGCTCTATCGCGTTGATCGAGCCCACGTGCACCGCCAGGTTCACCTCCGGCGCCATCTCCGTGAAACGCGCAATCGCCTCGCCGATGCGCGCCTTCGGGTTGGTCGCGGTCTTGTCGAACAGCGCCACCTCCAGCTGGCCGCCCATGCGGTTGTGGATGTCGTCGATGCTCCCGCGAAACGCATCGACCGAGGCCAGCAGGCGCAGGGTCTCGTCGTACACCCGCTGCCCCTCTGCCGTGAGCGCGAAGCCCGCCCGCCCGCGCCGGCACAGCACCAGGCCGAGCCGGGTTTCCAGGTCTTTCACGTGGCGGCTCACCGTGCTGGTGCCGATGTTCAGCTCCAGCTCGGCGGCCGCCATGCCGCCGCAGTCGACCACGCTCTTGAACACCTTCAGCAGGCGCAGGTCCATGTCGCTGAGCTGCCCCAGCACGGCGCGGTTGCGGGTGCCCAGGGCGGTGTTTTCGGCTTCGGCCTTTACTTGCATGAATCGTCAAGTGAACATTGATATTGCGCCATTCTCCACACTGAAGGCTCTGCCAACAATCGGGCACATCCCATCACCCCCCGGAGCCCGCCTTGCGCGGGAAGCGCCATGACCCTTGCAGCACCCGCCATCGAACCGACGCCCGCCCTTCGCACCGACGCCGCCTGGCTCGACGCGCACTGGATGCCCTACACCGGCAACCGCAACTTCAAGGCCGATCCGCGGATCATCGTGGAGGCCAAGGGCGCCTACTTCACCGACAGCGACGGCCGCAAGATCTTCGACGGCCTCTCGGGCCTGTGGTGCTCGGGCCTGGGCCATGGCCGCCCCGAAATCACCGAAGCCGTGAGCCGCCAGATCGCCAAGCTCGACTATTCGCCCGCCTTCCAGTTCGGCCACCCGCTCTCGTTCGAGCTGGCCAACAAGATCAAGGAATTGACGCCCGCGGGCCTGGACTACGTGTTCTTCACCGGCTCGGGCTCCGAAGCCGCCGACACCTCGCTGAAGATGGCGCGCGCCTACTGGCGCACCAAGGGCCTGGCCAGCAAGACGCGCCTGATCGGCCGCGAGAAGGGCTACNNCGGCATCTCGGTCGGCGGCATTGCGGCCAACCGCAAGCTGTTCGGCCAAGGTGTGGAAGCCGACCACCTGCCGCACACGCAAATTGCCGCCAACGCCTTCACGCGCGGCATGTCGGAGAACGGCGCCGAGCTGGCCGACCGCCTGCTCGACCTGATCGCGCTGCACGACGCATCGAACATCGCGGCCGTGATCGTCGAGCCCTTTGCCGGTTCGGCCGGCGTGGTGATTCCGCCCAANNCTACCTGAAGCGCCTGCGCGACATCTGCACCGCCAACAACATCCTGCTGATTTTTGATGAAGTGATCACCGGTTTCGGCCGCTGCGGCGCGCTCACGGGTGCTGAGGCCTTCGGCGTGACGCCCGACATCATGAACATCGCCAAGCAGGTCACCAACGGCGCGCAGCCGCTGGGCGCGGTGGTTGCCAGCAAAGATATCTACGACACCTTCATGGCGGCAGGCGGCCCCGACTACATGCTCGAGTTCCCGCACGGCTACACCTACGGCGCGCACCCCGTGGCCTGCGCCGCCGGCGTGGCCGCGCTCGACGTGCTGCAGAAGGAAGACATGATCGGCCGCGTGCAAACGCTGGCCCCGCACTTCGAGAACGCAGTGCACAGCCTGAAGGGCAGCAAGCACGTGACCGACATCCGCAACTTCGGCCTGGCCGCCGGCCTGACGATTGCCGCGCTGCCCGGCGAGCCGGCACGCCGCCCGTACGAGATCGCGATGAACTGCTGGAAGAAGGGCTTCTACGTGCGCTACGGCGGCGACACCATCCAGCTCGCGCCGCCCTTCATCGCCGAGAAGGCCGAGATCGATCGCATGGTCAACGCGCTGGCCGACGCCCTGGCTGAAACCAACTGACCGGCCGCGAGCACCCACCATGCAACACGACAAGAACGTCACGGCCACCATCGGCCACTTCATCGACGGCCAGCACGTCGGCGGCGGCACCCGCGTGCAGCCGGTGTTCGACCCGGCCACGGGCTTCTCGGACAAGAGCGTCGCGCTGGCCGACAAGCTCACGGTCGAGCAGGCCATCACCTCGGCGCAGGCGGCCTTTCCGGCCTGGCGCAACACGCCGCCGCTGAAGCGCGCGCGGGTCATGAGCAAGCTCAAGACCCTGCTCGAAGCCAATGCCGACCGCATCGCCGCGCTCATCACGGCCGAGCACGGCAAGGTGCTGTCGGACGCGCACGGCGAGCTGCAGCGCGGCATCGAGAACGTCGAGTACGCAAGCTACGCCCCCGAGCTGCTCAAGGGCGA
>NZ_QAJK01000045.1 GCF_003852515.1 Variovorax sp. KBW07
CACGCGCCCTGAATGAACCCGTACCCGCTCCAAACAGCAGCACCAAGAACGCACCAAGAATCACTGAGACAGCTCAAGTACCGCCCTGTGCAGTTTTCACGCAGACTTCACACACAGCGCCATCGCTTCACAGACTGCCAGCAAACTGGCAAGCGCCTACAAAAACATCGGGGGAGCTTCCATGCTTCAAGTTGCCAATCGAAAACTCGCGTCCCTCAGCGACGTACTCTTCACCGGCCTGGGCCGCGTGCTCGGTTTTCTGCGTCCGGTAGCCCGCGGGCTCATCGGTTCCTGGCGTCCCCCGGGTTGGCTGCGCATCTTCGGCGCCTTTCTTCTTTTCGGCCTCCAATGGCTCCAGCAGCGCCTTGCATGGGTCGTGCTGCTCGCACTGCTCGTGCTGGCCGGCTGGTTCGTCAGCCCGCAGGTGCTCAAGTGGTGGCACGGCCTCACGCCCGACCGCGTCGAACCCATCGTTGCCACCGCGAAGCTCGAGCCGCCGCAACGCACGCAGATCGAGAACGACAAAGGCCCGAACCCCGTCGTCATCAACTTCTCGGCCTCCGTGGCGCCCATCGCGCGCATCGGCCAGGAAGCGACGGGCGTCAGCATCGAGCCTGCCATTGCCGGGCGCTGGTCGTGGAGCAGCCAGAAGAAGCTGGAGTTCCTGCCCGCGCAGGACTGGCCCGTGGGCCAGCCATACAAGGTGCAGCTCTCCAAGGACGCACTCGCGCCACACATCGAGATCGAGCAGCGCAAGTACGAATTCACCTCGCCCGAGTTCAGCGCGCGCATCGGTGGCGCCGAGTTCTATCAAGACCCCGTTCAGGCCAACGTGCGGCGAGCCCTCTTCCAGGTGCGCTTCTCGCACCCCGTGAACACCGCCGAGTTCGAAAAGCGCCTGGTGCTCACCTACGACCAGGCCTGCAGCACCTCGTTCTTCAGCGTGGGCAAGTGCGCCAGCGAGAAGTTCACGGTCAGCTACGACAAGCTGCGCCTTACCGCCACCGTGCAGTCGGAGCCGCTGCCCATTCCCGAGAAGACGCGCCCCGTGGTGCTCAGCCTCACGGCCGGCGCGGTCGCACAGAAGGGCGGCCCCGCGCAGCGCGGCGACGTGTCGCGTGCCGTCGATATTCCCGGCCTTTTCAGCCTCGACATCTCCAGCGTCGACCCGACCATCGTCACCGGCGAGAACGGTGAGCCCGAGCACGTGATGCACGTCACCGCCTCGATGCCGGTGCACGAGCGCGAAATGGCGCGCGTGGTGCAGGCCTGGCTGCTGCCGGTCACCGAAGACGCCAAGGGCGACCCCGAAGACAAGTTCGACTGGTCCAACGCGTCGTCGAAGATCACCGACGCCGTGCTGCGCCGCGCGAAAAAGATCAACCTGCAGCCCATCGCCAGCGAGCGCGAAGTGACCGAGATGGTGAGCTTCCGCATGCCCCAGGCCGAGGGCGGCCGCTACCTGCTGGTGCGCGTGGCCAAGGGCCTGAAGACACCGGGCGGCTACCAGCTCGGTGCCGCGCGGCAAGACGTGCTGCTGCTCAAGACCTTCGCGCCCGAACTCACCATCATGAGCCAGGGCTCGCTGCTCGCGCTGTCGGGCGAGCGCAAGCTGCCGATCCTGGTGCGCGACCTGCCGGGCATCCGCCTCGAAATCGGCCGCCTGCTGCCGCAGCAACTGCAGCACCTGGTCACGCAGAGCAACGGCGACTTCGCGCATCCGCAGTTCTTCGGCGGCCTGCAGTCGGACAACCTCGTCGACCGCTTCCAGAAAGACATTCCACTCAGCATTCCCGCCGGCAAGGCGCACTACGAAACCGTCGACTTCGCACAGTACCTGCGCAGCGACGTGGCCGACCGCCGCGGCGTGTTCCTGCTCAAGGTGCAGGGCTACGACCCCAAGGCCAAGAAGAAGCCCGAGGGCGATGGCACGCAGGGCCAGCCGGAGGACGAGCAGCAACAGGCAGAGTCGTCGTCAGGGGACGAAGAAGGCAACGCCGAAAGCGGCAACCCCGAAGACCAGCAAGACCAGCGCCTGGTGCTCGTCACCGACCTGGGCATCGTCGCCAAGAAGTCGCTCGACGGCACGCGCGACGTGTTCGTTCAGAGCATTGCCAACGGCCAGCCCGTGGGCGGTGCGCTGGTCGAGGTGTGGGGCCGCAACGGCATGATCATCGCGTCGCAATCCACCGACGCGACCGGTGCCGCCAAGCTGCCCAACCTTGCCGGCTACCAGCGCGAAAAGGCGCCGGTGGTGCTGGTGGTGCGCAAGGACGGCGACCTGAGCTTCCTGCCGTTCAACCGCAGCGACCGCACGCTCGACATTTCGCGCTTCGACGTCGGCGGCCTGCGCGCGGCCGGCGTGCCGAACCAGATGACGGCCTACCTGTTCAGCGACCGCGGCATCTACCGCCCCGGCGACACGATGCACATCGCGATGATGGTCAAGGCCGGCAACTGGGGCACGTCGCTGCGCGACCTGCCGCTCGAAGCCGAGATCATCGACGCGCGCGGCCTCAGCGTGCGCCGCGAGAAACTCAAGCTCGGCCCCGGCGGCGCGGCGGAAATTGCCCACGCCACGCAAGACACCTCGCCCACCGGCAACTACACCGTCAACCTCTACCTGCCGCGCGAATCGTCGCCTGGCACGCCGGAGGTGCAGGGCCTGCTCATCGGCAGCACGACAGTGAAGGTGCAGGAATTCCTGCCCGACCGCACCAAGGTCGTCGCCAAGCTCAGCAGCGAAGTGGCCGAAGGCTGGGTCAAGCCCAAGGACCTGAAGGCGCTGATCGATGTGCAGAACCTGTTCGGCACGCCCGCGCCCGATCGCAAGGTCGAAGGCACGCTCACGCTGAGCCCCGGCTTCCCGGTGTTCCGCGCCCTCACCGACTACGCCTTCTTCGATCCGCAGCGCGCCACCGAGAAACAGGTCGACGACCTGGGCAGCGTGCAGACCAGCGCCGACGGCAAGGCCGAGTTCGACCTGCGCCTGTCGCGCTTCGACGCCGCCACCTACCAGGTGCACGTGCTCGCCAAGGCCTTCGAGCCCGAGGGCGGACGCAGCGTGTCGGCCGAGGCGCAGACGCTGGTCAGCGACATGCCCTATCTCGTGGGCGTGAAGGTCGACGGCGACACCAGCTACGTGACCAAGGGCGCCGCGCGCAATGCCACCGTGATCGCGATCGACCCGCAGGCGAAGAAGGCGGCCGTGGCCGACCTGAAGATCGAGCGTGTGGAGCGCAAGGTGCTGTCGGTGCTCATCAAGCAGGACAGCGGCCTGTACCGCTACGAGTCGCGCAAGAAGGAAGTCGTGCTCGACGAAAAACCCTTCGCCATTGCCGCGGCCGGCAACACCGTGGCGCTGAACACCAGCGCGCCCGGCAACTTTGCGTACGTGGTGCGCAACGCCGCCGGGCTGGAGCTGAACCGCGTGGAGTACAGCGTGGCGGGCAATGCCAACGTGTCGCGCTCGCTCGACCGCAATGCCGAGCTGCAGCTCACGCTCGACCGCAAGGACTACGAGCCGGGGCAGGAGATCGAGGTGAGCATCCGTGCGCCGTATGTTGGCGCCGGCCTCATCACCATCGAGCGCGACAAGGTCTATGCCCACGCCTGGTTCAAGACCGACAAGACCGCCTCGGTGCAGAAGATCGTGCTGCCCAAGGACTTCGAGGGCACGGGCTACATCAACGTGCACTTCGTGCGCGACCCGGCCTCGGACGAGGTCTACATGAGCCCGCTGTCGTACGGCGTCATTCCCTTTGCCACCAGCCTGTCGAAGCGCACCGCCAACCTGCAACTGACCAGCAGCGATCTGGTGAAGCCCGGCCAGACCGTGAAGATGAAGCTCACCAGTGACAAGCCCACGCGTGCCGTGCTGTTCGCGGTGGACGAGGGCATTCTTCAGGTGGCGCGCTACAAGACGCCCGACCCGCTCAAGCACTTCTTCCAGAAGCGCGCGCTCGAAGTCGGCACCTTGCAGACGCTCGACCTGATCCTGCCCGAGTTCAAGAAACTCATGCAGGGCGCCGCGCCCGGCGGCGACGGCGAAGGCGAGCTCGGCAAGCACCTGAACCCGTTCAAGCGCAAGCGCGACAAGCCGGTGGCCTACTGGTCGGGCCTGGTCGACGTGAACGGCAGCCGCGAGTTCAGCTACACCGTGCCCGAAAGCTTCAACGGCAGCCTGCGCGTGATGGCCGTGGCCATCAACGACGAAACCACCGCCGCCAAGAGCACGCGCACCGTGGTGCGTGGCGACATGGTCATCTTGCCCAACGCACCGCTGGCCATGGCGCCCGGCGACACGGTCGAAGTGGGCGTGGGCCTGGCGAACAACATCGCGGGCTCGGGCAAGGAGGCTCCCATCGCGCTCACGCTCACCGCATCGGGCGGGCTCGAAGTGGTGGGCGACGCCACGCAGACGCTCAAGGTCAACGAGCGCGGCGAAGCCAGCACCAAGTTCAACGTGCGCGCCAAGCCGGGCGAGCAGGCGGTGCTGGGTTCTTCCGCGCTGGTGTTCACCTCGACGCACAAGACCTTCAGCGCGCGCCTGTCGACCGAAGTGAGCGTGCGGCCCGCATCGCCCTTCGTCACGCTGGTGCAGGCGGGCAGCTTCCAGCGTGCCGGCGAGCTGAGCAGCAAGGCCGACCTGTACCCGAACTTCCGCCAGAGCGACGTGGCCGTGTCGGCCGCGCCGTGGGCCTTCGCGACCGGCCTCATGCAGTACCTGGAGGCCTACCCGCACGGCTGTACCGAGCAGATCACCAGTCAGACCTTCCCGGCCGTGCTGCTGAGCAGCCGCCCCGAGCTGGTGAAGGAAATGGCGCGGGGCCGCACTGCCGAGCAGGGCCCGATGCCCGAGGCGCGCAAGACCTTCGAGCGCTACCTGGTGCAACTGCGCACGCGGCAGACGGCCGATGGCGGCTTCTCGCTGTGGCCCGGCGCCGGCGCCGATGCCTTCGCCACGCTGTATGCGGTGCACCTGCTGGTCGAGGCCAAGGACCACAAGCTGCCGGTGCCGCAAGACCTGCTGCAGAAGGCCAACACCTACCTGCAGGGCTGGCTCGGCAGCGGTGACACCACGCTCGACGGCTGGCGCCAGCGCACGCAGGCGGCCTACCTCTTGACGCGCCAGGGCATCATCGCGCCGGCCGCGCTGGCCAACCTGCGCGAAGCATGGCGAAACAAGCAGACCCAAGGCTGGAGCGACGACCTGGGCGCCGTGTACCTCGCCGCGAGCTACCAGCTCGTGAAGCAGGAGCAGGTGGCCGGCGAACTGCTCAACCCGGTGTGGTCCGACCTGCTCGCGCGCTCCGAGAAGAAGCAGCGCCGCAACGTGTGGGGCGCCTACTACGACCCGCTGGTGCACGACAGCATGACGCTGCACCTGGTGGGCCGCCACTTCCCGTCGCGCCTGAAGACGCTCAAGCCGGCGGTGTGGGAAGGCATGGGCGCGATGGTGCGCGACGGCTGGTACAACAGCCTGTCGTCGGCCTCGATGCTGCTGGCGGTCGATGCGTACTTCGAAGCGGTGGCGCAGAACGCCGATGGCAAGCTCACGGCGCAAACCGTCAACGCGCAAGGCCAGGCCGCCGCGTTGGCCCTGGGTGCGGTGAACCCGATCACGCGCGCGGCGGTGCCGATGGGCACCGCCAAGCTCAAGCTCTCGAACGACAGCGACTTCAACCTGTACTACAGCTGGGCCGAGCAGGGCTTCGAGCGCAACGTGCCTGCCACGCCGGTGAACCAGGGCCTGGAAATCTTCCATGAAGTGCTCGACGCCAAGGGCAACCCGGTCACCAAAGCAAAGCTTGGCGAAGAGGTCACGGTGCGGGTGCGCGTGCGCAGCCTGGAGCGCGCGCAGCTGAACGACGTGGCGCTGGTCGACGTGCTGCCCGGTGGCCTGGAGCCGGTGCTGCAGGCCGTGGGCGACGACGAAGAAGCCAACGCCGATGCGCCGATCTGGAAGAAGCGCCTGGGCGGCGGTGGTTCGTGGAAGGTGCAGTACGCCGACATCCGCGAAGACCGCGTGGTGTTCTACGGCAGCGTCAACAAGGACCTGCTCGAAGTGACCTACAAGGCGCGTGCCACCAACGTGGGCGACTACGTGGTGCCGGCCGCGTACGGCGAGGCGATGTACGACCGGCGCGTGTATTCGCGCTCGGCCGGTGCGCGCTTCCAGGTGGTGGCGAATTGATTGCGACGAGCCCCGTCTTGTCCCCTCTCCCGCTTGCGGGAGAGGGTTAGGGTGAGGGCTCGGCTTCACCATGACCACGCCGCTTGATTCATCGCCGCCGCCCTCACCCCAACCCTCTCCCGCTAGCGGGAGAGGGAGCAAGAAAGAGGGAGGGAGCAAGAGAAGCAGAGCGAAGAAGACGCTGGTCGCCTTCGCGCTCATCGCGCTGCTGCTCACGCTCCTGCGCTTCTGGCCCCACGCGCCCCTCAACGAAACCATCGGCAGTTCGCGCGCCGTCTACGCGCAGGGCGGCGAACTGCTGCGCCTTACGCTCGCGGGCGACGAGCAATACCGCCTGTGGGTGCCGCTCGATCGCATCTCGCCCACGCTGGTCGACGCGGTTCTGCTGTACGAAGACCGACGCTTCTACGCGCACCCCGGCGTCAACCCCGCCGCGCTGGTGCGCAGCGCGTGGCGCATTGCCAGCGGTGAACGCAGGCAGGGCGGCTCTACGCTCACCATGCAGCTCGCACGGCGCGTCTACGGCATCGACAGCCGCACGGCCATGGGCAAGATCGCGCAGATCGGCGCGGCCCTGTGGCTGGAGGCACGCTTCAGCAAGCGCGAAATTCTCGAGGCGTACCTCAACACCGCACCCTACGGCGGCAACATCGAAGGCGTGCAGGCCGCGAGCCTCATCTATTTCCGCAAGGACGCCGCCAAGCTCAGCCTGCCCGAAGCGCTGACGCTCGCGGTCATTCCGCAGAACCCCATCAAGCGCATTGCCGAGCGCGGCCGCAATGCCGAGCTGCAATCGGCGCGCGAACGCCTGTGGGCGCTGTGGGCCGAGCGCGACCCGACCGCGAAGCAGCACGCGCCCGATGCGCAGCTCGCGCTGTCGGCGCAGTCGCGCGGCAGCCTGCCGTTTCTTGCGCCGCACGCCACCGACATGCTGCTCGCGCAGGAGCGCGGCGTGCAAGAGATAAGAACCACGCTCGACCTGCGCATGCAGGCCACGCTCGAACGCGTCATGGGCCAGTACCTGCGCACGCATGCCGACGTGGGCATGACCAACGCGAGCGCGCTGTTGCTCGACGCCTCGACCATGCAGGTGCGCGCGATGATCGGTTCGGCCGACTGGCACAACGACGCCATCGCGGGCCAGGTCAACGGCACGCAGGCCAAGCGCTCGCCCGGCTCCACGCTCAAGCCCTTCATCTACGCGCTCGCGCTCGACCAGGGACTGCTGCACCCCAAGACCATGCTGAAGGACGCGCCGACTTCCTTCGGCCCCTACACGCCGGAGAATTTCGACCACCGCTTCGCGGGGCCGCTGCCCGCGCAGGAAGCGCTGATCCGCAGCCGCAACATTCCGGCCGTGGCCGTGGCGGCCAAGCTGTCGAAGCCCGGCCTCTACGACTTCATGCGGCTCGCGGGCGTGCAGAAGCTGCAGAGCGAATCGCACTACGGCCTGGCGCTGGTGCTGGGCGGCGGCGAGGTCACGCCCGAAGAACTCGCGGGCCTGTATGCCACGCTGGCCAACGGCGGCATTTCGCAGCCGTTGCGCTACACGCAGCCCGCGCCCGACGAGCGCCCCTCGCAGCCGCTGCGCCTGCTGAGCGAAGAGGCGTCGTTCATCACGCTCGACATGCTGCGCCACACACCGCGCCCCGACACCACCCTGCCCGCGCGCCCCGCCGTCGCATGGAAGACGGGCACCTCTTGGGGCTTTCGCGATGCATGGACGGCGGGCGTGTTCGGCCGCCACGTGCTGGTGGTGTGGGTCGGCAATTTCGATGGCACCAGCAACCCCGCGCTGGTGGGCGTCGACGCGGCCGCGCCGCTGTTCCTGCGCATGGTCGATGCGCTGCGCGCCGAGCGGCTCGACCCCGGCGAAGTCGCGACGCGGCAGCCGCCCGACCTGCGCCAGGTGGAGGTCTGCGCCGCCACCGGCGGCCTGCCCGATGCGCTGTGCCCGGTGCGCACCAGCACGTGGTTCATCGCCGGCAAGTCGCCGATCCAGGTCAGCAACCTGCACCGCGCCGTGTGGGTCGACGAGACCACCGGCAAGGTGGTCTGCGGCCCGCAGCTGAATGCACGCCAGCAGGTGGTCGAGCAGTGGGGCAGCGACATGCGCCGCCTGTTCCGCCAGGCCGGCCTGCCACGCGCGAGCGCGCCGGCCGATGGCTGCGAGAACGGCAATGCCACCGAGGGCGCGCCGCTCATCACTTCGCCGTTGCGCGGCGTGCGCCACACGCTGCGCGTGAAGAAACCCGAGCCGCTGGTGCTGCGCGCCGAAGCTGCGGCGGGCACGCAGACGGTCTACTGGTTCGCCGACGACGCGCTGATCGGCCGCGCCGCGCCCGGCGAAGGCATCACGTGGATGCCCGGCATGGCGGAGTCGGGCCGGCGCTACGTGCTGCGCGCGGTCGATGACCAGGGCCGCGCCGAGTCGCGCGAAGTGACCGTCGACATCGCACCATGACTTGAACGGATGTCACGGCGGCGTCACGCCCTCCGGGCATGGTCACGCGTTTTGTACTTGAAGACTTTCTCGCTCATGACGCGCCTCGCCTCCCTTTCTTTCATCGCCCTGGCCACCGCGCTCGCTTGCGGCAGCGTGGCGGCCCAGACCGCTTTTCCGTCCACGCTCGCCGGCCACGCCGTGCTGCCCGCGCAAAGCTTCGTGGCCGCGCCGAAGGACGCGCCGGCCGACCTGCAGGTCAGCGGCAAGTTCACCTCAGGCAAGCGCGTCGAGGCGCTGGGCACCGTCGAAGGCCTGTCGGCCGGCCGCGGCACGGGCGTGTCGGTGCCCTTCAAGGGCCAGCCGCTGCAGGGCCATTCGGGCATCAAGAAGATGGACGACGGCACGTTCTGGATCCTCACCGACAACGGTGCGGGCGCCAAGGCCAACTCGCCCGACTTCATGCTCTACCTGAATCACTACAAGGTGGACTTCAAGAGCGGCAAGTTCAATCGCCTGAACACCATCTTCCTGCACGACCCCGACAAGAAGGTGCCGTTTCGCATCGTTCACGAAGGCACCAAGCAGCGCTACCTGACGGGCTCCGACTTCGACCCCGAGAGCTTCCAGTTCGCCGGCGGCGCGCTGTGGATCGGCGAAGAGTTCGGCCCCTTCCTGATCAAGGCCGACCTCAAGGGCAAGGTGCTTGCCGTGTTCGACACGCTGGTCGACGGCAAGGCCGTGCGCTCGCCCGACCATCCGGCCGTGACCACGCCGGGCGCACCCGGCGGCGCGGTCGACTTCCAGATCAAGCGTTCGAAGGGCTTCGAAGGCATGGCCTCGTCGAAGGACGGCAGCAAGCTCTATGCCTTGCTCGAAGGCCCGGTGTGGAACGCCGAGGCGAAGGACTATGAAAAGGTCGAAGGCAAGGAAGCGCTGCGCGTCCTGGAATTCGACGTGGCCACCGAGAAGTGGACGGGCCGTCACTGGAAGTACTTGCTGGAAGCCAACGGCAACGCCATCGGCGACTTCAACATGATTGACGGCACCACCGGCCTGATCATCGAACGCGACAACGGTGAAGGCACGTCCGACAAGGCCTGCCCCGAAGGCCAGAAGCGCACGGACTGCTTCCACGACATCGCCAAGTTCAAGCGCGTCTACAAGGTCGAGCTGAACGATGCGAACGTGGGCGGTGCGGTGCGCAAGATCGGCTACATCGACCTGCTGAACATCGCCGATCCGAACAAGCTCGCGCGCAAGCCGCTGAACGACGGCGTGCTCAAGTTCCCGTTCTTCACGATCGAGAACGTCGACGTGGTCGATGCCACGCACATCGTGGTCGGCAACGACAACAACCTGCCTTTCTCGAGCAGCCGCGAGCCGAACAAGGCGGACGACAACGAACTGGTGCTGCTCGAAGCCGGCGCGCTGCTGCAGGCGAAGTAAGAGGCAAAGCGCTCAAGAAAGCCGGGCCCGCATGGGCCCGGTTTTTTTTTGCTCAGAACGCGACGTCCGCGACGATGCGCGCCACCTGCCGTTCGACCAGGTGGTGCTCCGCCGCCAGCGCGCGCACCGACTTGCCGCAGATCTGCTCGCCCTGCAGGTGCAGCGCCGGCACGCATCTGCGCACGCGGCGTTCCGGCACCGGCTCGGATCCTTCTTCATGCCAATCCCAACGTCGCCGGGGTGGTCGCCGAAAAAGATTGACTTCATCAAGATGAGTATCATTCTCATCTTCCCCGATCTTCTTCCCTTCCCATGAATTCCCGAACGACCCTGCGCCGTCCGGCGCGCGTCGTGAGCGCCGGCGTTCGCTACCGCCTTGGCGTCGCTTCCCGCGCAATAGCCGCCATCGCCGGCGGCTACGGCGTCGCGGCGCTGTCCGCCGCCGTGCTCGCGCTGTGCCTGCCCGCCGCCTTCGGCATGGCGCGCAGCGAAGCCGCGATGACCGGCACGCTGACCTCGTTCATCGTCTTCGCTCTCGCCGTGATGTGGGTGTTTGCCGCGCGCACCGCGCTGCGCGCCTGGTCGGGCCTCGTCGTCCTGGCGCTGCCGCTCGGCCTGCTGCTGTGGCTGCTGCTCACCCGAGCCAGCCAGGGAGGTGGCGCGTGAAGGAAGGTTTCCGCCAGTCGATGGCGTGGCTGCACACCTGGTCGGGCCTGCTGGTCGGCTGGGTGCTCTTCCTGGTGTTCGCGGCCGGCACGGCCTCGTACTTCAAGGACGAGATCACGTTCTGGATGAAGCCCGAGCTGCACGCAATCGCGCAGACGCAGACGCAGGCGCAGGCACCCCAGGCGAAGACGGCCGAAGGCGCGGTGGCGTTCCTGCAGCAGCGCGGCGCCGATGCCCCGCGCTGGTTCATCACGCTGCCGACGGAGCGCGAACCATCGACCAGCGTGTTGTGGCTCAAGCCGCCTCCGCCGCCGGGCTCCGCGCCGGTCGAGCGGCGCCGCCGCTTCGACCGCGCCATGCTCGACCCGGCCACGGGCCAGGCCATGAGCGCGGCGCGCGACACGCGCGGCGGCGAATTTTTCTACCGCCTGCATTTCGACCTGCACTACATGCCCGCGATCTGGGCGCGCTGGATCGTGGGCTTCTGCGCGATGTTCATGTTGGTGGCGATCTTCAGTGGCATCGTCACGCACAAGCGCATCTTCAAGGACTTCTTCACCTTTCGTCCGAAGAAGGGCCAGCGCTCGTGGCTTGACGCGCACAACGTCACCGCGGTGCTGGCGCTGCCCTATCACCTGATGATCACGTACACCGGCCTGGTCACGCTGATGTTCATGTACATGCCGTGGGGCCCGCAGGTGGCTTACAAGGACCGTGGCGGCGAGCAGGCGTTCTTCTCCGAAGCCTTCCCCGGCGGCGGGCGCGACCAGTTCAAGGCCTCGGGCAACAAGGTGCCACTCGCGCCCATCGCGCCGATGGTGGCGCAGGCCTCGGCGCACTGGGGCGGCGCGGCCGTCGGCCGCATTACCGTGCACCTGCCGAACGACGCCAATTCCGTGGTGTCGATCGCGCGCGCCGAAGGGCCGCAGCTGTCGCACGAGCAGCCGTCGATGCAGTTCAACGGCGCCACCGGCGCGCTGATCGGCGCGTTCGGCGAGGCGGCCAAGCCGGTCGCGGAAACGCGCGGCGTGCTCTACGGGCTGCACATCGGGCGCTTTGCCGATCCGCTGCTGCGCGCGCTGTTCTTCCTGTCGGGCATCGCGGGCTGCCTGATGGTGGCGACGGGGCTGCTGCTGTGGGCCGTGAAGGAGCGCCAGAAATTCGCCAAGGCACTCAAGCAGGGCGGCCGCATCGGCTTCGGGCTGCGGCTGGTCGACGGGCTGAACGTCGGCGCCGTGGCCGGCCTGCCGGTGGCGATGGCCGCATTCTTCTGGGCCAACCGCCTGCTGCCGCTCGACGTGGCCGAGCGCGGCGCGGCCGAGATCCGCTGGTTCTTCATCGTCTGGGGCGCGGCGGCGGTGCTGGGCCTGCTGCGGCCGACGCTGCGCATGTGGCAGGCGCAACTGGGGCTCGGTGCCTTGCTGTTCGTGCTGCTGCCGGTGCTCAATGCGTTCACCGGCCCCGCGCCGTTGACGGTGAGCCTGCGCTCGGGCCCGAGCGCGGTGGCGGGCTTCGACCTGGTGGTGATGGCGCTGGGGCTCGGACTGGCGGGCGCGGTCTGGCTGGTGGAACGCAAGCGCCGCAAGACGGCCGCCGCACAGGAGGCTGCGAAGAAGAAATTGCAACAGCCGCCGCCATCGGGCCTCGCTGCCTCGGGCCAGGGCTCGTGAGGTCGCGACGATGAGCTCGCTGCTTCTTGCACTGGTGTTCGCCGCGTCGTTCGCCGGCTTCTGCGCGCTGAGTCTTGCGATGGACCGTCACAGCGAAGACGTCTTCGGGCGCGGCAGCTCGCCGGGCGCATGGCGCCGCTGGCTGCAGCTGGGCGGCACCGCGCTGCTGTGCCTGTCGCTGGGCGCCAGCCTGCGGGCCACCGGCACGAGCATCGGCTGGGTGCTCTGGCTGGGCGCGCTCACGGCGGCGGCCGTGGCCACCGTCGGGCTGCTGAGCTATGCGCCGCGCCGCTTTCACTGGATCGGGTCCGCGGCGGCGGCCCTTGCGCTGTTCGGCTTCCTGCTCTACCTGTTGCTTGCCGCGCTGCATTGATCACGCGATGCGATGCATCACGTGACGGCAACGCGCAGCGCCTGCCCGTTCATCGCACCTTCCACTGCGGCCACATGGCGCCGCTTCCGCCGATCACCACGACCTTCAACCGCCTCATGCTGGCCGCCGTACCGTGCTGCCGCCCGACAGCACGCCCTGCGTCGTCGGCAGCGCCATGAAGTCGTGCGGAAAACCCAGCGCAATGGCACTGACCGCATCGAGGCGCCGCAGCGCGTCGCCGTCGAGCACCACGTCGAGTGCGCCCAGGTTGTCTTCGAACTGCGCGAAGGTGCGCGCGCCGATGATCGGCATCACCGTCGGCGCCGTGCGATGCAGCAGCCACGCCAGCGCGATCTGCGCGGGCGAACGGCCTTGCTCCCTGGCGATCTGCGCCACCACCTCCGCGATGTCGAGCGAGCGCGGCTGCAGCGCGCCATTGCCGGCCGCCACGTCCTTGCGCGTGCCCGTCACGCCCGCTTCGGTGCTCTGCGTATGGCCGAGGTCGGCGCGCGTGTACTTGCCCGTCAGCACGCCGCTGCCCAGCGGCGACCACGCCATCACGCCCAGCCCGAGCTCGTGCGCCATCGGCAGCAGCTCGCGCTCCACCGTGCGCTCGATCAGGCTGTGCTCGATCTGCAGCGCCACCAGCGGGGCCCACCCGCGCAGGTCGGCCAGCGTCTGCATGCGCGCCACCTGCCAGGCCGGCGTGTCGGAGATGCCCGCGTACAGCACCTTGCCCGAGCGCACGAGGTCGTCGAAGGCGCGCATCACTTCGTCGATGGGCGTCAGGTTGTCCCAGATGTGCAGGTACAGCAGGTCGATGTAGTCGGTGCCCAGGCGCTCCAGGCTGGCCTCGACCGAGCGGACCATGTTGCGGCGATGGTTGCCACCCGCGTTGGGGTTGCCCGGTTGCATGTTCAGCGAGTACTTGGTGGCCACGACGACCGACTCGCGCTTGCCGGCGATGAACTGGCCCAACAGCTTTTCGGAGCTGCCGTTGGTATAGAAATTGGCGGTGTCGATGAAGTTGCCGCCGCGGTCCAGGTACGCGTCGAACATGCGGCGCGATTCGCCGGCGTCGGCACCCCAGCCCCATTCGGTGCCGAAGGTCATGGTGCCGAGCGACATCGGGCTGACGCGCAGGCCCGAGCGGCCCAGGGTGAGATAGTTGTCGAGCTTCATGGGGAATGTCCTTTCGAGGTGTGAGCGGTGCGGCTGCATCGCCGAGGCCTTGAAGGTAGTTGCGACATTGCTTTGGAAAAAGCCCACCATGACGAATGCTTTATGAAGCCTGTCTTCATAATGAACGCCATGCCACCCGAACTGCTCCCCGCCATTGCCGCCTTTGCACGGGTGGCGCACCACGCCAGCTTCACGCGCGCCGCGCAAGAACTGGGCGTGTCGCCATCGGCCCTGTCGCAGACCGTGCGAGCGCTCGAACAGCGCCTTGGCGTGCGGCTGCTCGACCGCACCACGCGGCGCGTCGGCGTGACAGAGCTGGGGCAGCAGTTCCTCGATGGCGCGCGGCCGGGGCTTGCAGCGCTGGCACAGGCGGTCGAAGGCATCGACGAGGCGCGAGACAAGCCCGCCGGCCTGCTGCGCCTGAATGTCTCGCGGGTCGCGGCCGAGCTGCTGCTCTTTCCGCACATGGGCGATTTCGCCGACACCTACCCGGACATCACGCTCGAGCTGGTCTGCGACAACCGGCTGGTCGAACTGGTGGCGGGCGGCTTCGACGCCGGCATCCGCCTCGGCGAAAGTCTGGCGCAGGACGTGGTGGGTGTTCCGGTGGGCGGCCCGCTGCGCATGGTCACCTTTGCCTCGCCGCGTTATCTGAAGGGCCGCAAGGCACCGCGCACGCCGGAAGACCTGCGCGAGCACCGGTGCCTGAACTACCGCCTGAGCACGGGCGGCCTCTACCGCTGGGAATACGCGCAGGACGGGCGCGTGCTGGACATCGCGCTGTCGGGGCCGCTGATCAGCAACGACAGCGAGGTCTTGCTGGCGGCGGCCCGCGCGGGCGCCGGCATCACCTCGGCCTTCGAGGGCGCGGTGCGCGACGACTTCAAGAGCGGCCGCCTGGTGCCGCTGCTCGAGCCCTGGTGGCCGACCTTCCCGGGCTTCTACCTGTACCACCCGAGCCGTGCGCAGATGCCGCGCAAGCTGCGGGTGTTCATCGACTTCCTGCAGGCGCGGCATGCGCCGCCGCCGGTGTCGCAGCGGGCCGTCAGGCTCGCATCAGCGCCTCGATCTCGTCCGCCTTCACCGGCACGCCGCGTGAAAGCTGAGCAGTGAAGGTGTCTCCTGCTGCGGTGCCGATCCCGCTCAGGCCTGTCACTTGCCAGCAGGCTAAGACCCAGACTTCTTGCCTGTCTTTGTGAACAGTTCGTTCAACAGTTCGTCCGCCATCTCATCCGGAGACTTTCTCGCCATCGAAGTACGACGAACCTCCCCTACCGAGATGAGTTTTCCCGATTTGGCGTCGCGAGCCTTGATGGTGAGCTTGAGCAGATACGGGGTTATGTCCCAACTCCATTGGTCGTCGTAGGTCAGGATCACATCCATCGGTTCGCTTGGCTTGGCCGCAGCCCCCACCACGACGGTATATCCCCTCGACTTCAACTGATCCGCGATGATGCGATCCACGTTGTAGCCATCGCCCTCCACCGTCTGCACATAGATCCTGCGCATTTCCGGAGGGACTTTCTTGCTGGATGTCGTGAGATCCACGGCACACCCGGACAGCACGATCGACACGAGCGAAATCCATAGCCAGAACCAGCGCGACGTGATGCGTTGAAGGGGCGCCACTACTTGCCTCCCTCCAACTGAGCCTGGCATTCGTCGAGCATGTTCTTGCTTTGTGTAATGTGAAACGCAGATGCCACATACACGGTGACCAATGTTCCGTGCGTTGACTCTTCCAAATCAAAAACTCGCAGGGTGATCGCGCCAGACCGAAGGGTGACTGAATCTTCCCTCGTCGTCACCTCATAGGAGGTCTCTTTCAGTTTTCCAGCCAGGCAAGCGGCCACCTTGGATTTGCTGGCGTCGATTTCCTTGATCTCGCGGGCCGGCATCTTGCGAAGCGTCTCCGCGGAGATTGAACAACCAGCCAGCAGCACCAGCGCCGATATCGATGCAATCGCAGACTTTCCAAATACCCTCGTCACGTCTTCTCCTATTTTCTTGTTGTCGGTAGCGCCCAAAGCGGGCCGTCAGGCTCGCATCAGCGCCTCGATCTCGTCCGCCTTCACCGGCACGCCGCGTGAAATGAGCTCGCAGCCCGTGGCGGCGACGATCGCGTCGTCCTCGATGCGGATGCCGATGTTGTGGAACTGCTCGGGCACGCCGTCGGCGGGCCGCACGTAGATGCCGGGCTCCAGCGTGAGCACCATGCCCGGATGCAGGATGCGGCTCGGCCGGTTCTTGATGACTTCGTTCGACAGCGGATCCTTGCGCTCGCTCACCTCGCCGACCTGCGTGGGCTCGACGTAGCTGCCGCAGTCGTGCACGTCCATGCCCAGCCAGTGGCCAGTGCGGTGCATGTAGAACTGGAAGTAGGCGCGCGAGTCGATCACGTCCTGCACGCCGCCGACCTTGTTGGCGTCGAGCAGGCCGAAGTCGAGCATGCCCTGCGCCAGCACCTTCACGGCTGCATCGTGCGGATCGTTGAAACGGTTGCCGGCCTTGGTTGCGGCGGCTGCCGCGTCCTGGCTGGCCAGCACCAGGTCGTACAGCGCGCGCTGCGGGCCGGTGAACTTGCCATCGGCGGGGAAGGTGCGCGTGATGTCGCTGGCGTAGCCGTCGAGCTCGCAGCCCGCGTCGATCAGCACCAGCTCGCCCTTGCGCAGCGGCGCCGCGTCGGCGCGGTAGTGCAGCACGCAGGCGTTGGCGCCGGCCGCGACGATGGAGTAGTAGGCCGGGTACTGCGAACCGCCGAAACGGAACTCGTGCAGCAGCTCGGCGTCAAGGTGGTACTCGCGCACGTCCTTGCCCTCGCGCAGCATGCGGGCCGACAGCTGCATGGCGCGAACGTGGGCGCGGGCGCTGATCTGCGCGGCGCGCCGCATGATGTCCTGTTCGTGCGCGTCCTTGACGAGGCGCATTTCGTCGAGCGGGCCGCACAGGTCGCGCTGCTCCTCGGGGCACAGCGCGCCATAGCGCACGCGCGCGCGCACCGACTGCAGCCAGCCGTCGATGCGGGTCTCCAGGCCCTTGTGGATGGCGAACGGAAACCACACGGTCGAACGGTTTTCCAGCAGCTTGGGCAGCTTCGCGTCGAGGTCGCCGACCGAGAAGGCTTCGCCCACGCCGAGCGCCGCGGGCGCTGCCTCGGGGCCGAGGCGGTAGCCGTCCCAGATCTCGCGTTCCAGGTCTTTGGGCGCGCAGAACAGCGTGGCGCGGCCGTCGCCGGCCAGCACCAGCCAGGCGTTGGGCTCGGTGAAGCCGGTCAGGTAGTAGAAGTAGCTGTCGTGCCGGTACAGGAAATCGGTGTCGCGGTTGCGCGGGCGCTCGGGGGCCGTGGGGATGATGGCGATGCCGTCCTTGCCCAGTTGCGAGGCGAGGCGCGCGCGGCGCTCGGCGTAGATCGTGGTGGTGTCTGCTGAGGTCATCTTGGCGTGGTGTTCAGTTGGGCAAGCCGTTCGGGGGTTCCCACATCGGTCCAGGGGCCGGTGTAGAGCTCGGCGCTCACCATTTCATTGTCCATCGCGGCGCGCAGGATCGGGGCCAGCGGGGCTTTGATGCCGGCCGGGTTGCCGGGCGGAATGGCGCAGTACGGCGGCGCGAACAGTGCGGCGCGGTACAGGCCGATGGTCGAGAAGGTGAACTTCTCGGCGGCGCTGCCGTTGAGCGCAAGGCCCTCGGGCGACAGGCCGAAGTCGCCCTTCGTGTTGTGCGCCGGGTTCGGCACCAGCCACAGGTGCGCGAGCTTGCCGCCGGCGACAAAGCGGTCCACCGAGGCCTGCGTGAACGCGAAACCCGGCGCGAACACGTCGCCGGCCGCGACCCAGAACACATCGCCCAACAGCGGCAGTGCGCGCACGATGCCGCCCGCCGTTTCGAGCGCGCCACCGAAGTCGCCGCCTTCGTCGGAGTATGAAATTGATAGCGCCAGGCGACCGTCCAACAAGGGGCTCGGGCCGAAGCGGTGCGAAATCTGCGCGCCCAGCCAGTCCGTGTTGACCACCAGTTCGCTGAAGCCGCCGGCGGCCAGCGCCTCCATCGGCCATTGCATCAGGGGCTTGCCGCGCACTTCGAGCAGCGGCTTGGGCGTGGCGTCGGTCAGCGGGCGCATGCGCTCGCCGCGGCCCGCGGCCAGGATCATGGCCTTCACCGGATTCGCAACCTTCACGCCGTCACCCGGCCGCGCTGCAATTCGTTGCGTTCGCTGTGCCGGGGCTGGAACAGCGCGATCAGCCCGTCCATCAGCGCATGCGCCTTGGCCGAATGGTCGCCGCTGAAATTGCAGACGTACACGTCGAGCGTCACGCCGCGCTGCTCGGGCCAGGTGTGGATGCACAGGTGCGACTCGGCCAGCAGCAGCGTTGCCGTCACCCCGCCCGGCCCCTGCGGCGTGGCCGGAAATGCATGCACCAGCCGGCCCACGGCCTGCAGTCCGGCGGCCGACACGGCCTTGGTGCAGACAGCCCCCAGGGCCGCGCCGTCGGTGAGCCATTGAAGACCGCATTGGCAGTCGTGGAGGTCGGCGGTGAGGTGCAGCCCATGCATGGGTGGCAACTCTAGCAGTCCGGCTGCCGCACAAGAACATCAGCGGGGTGTTGGGCCTGTATCGGCGCCGGCATGGGCCGGCCCGGTAAAATCGCGGGTTCCCCCCTATCCCCTCCCACCCTTTTCCCCCGAAAGTCCCATGCCCATGGCAAACGAAGCCCTGATGGCCAACGCGATCCGCGCGCTGGCTATGGATGCCGTCCAACAAGCAAATTCCGGACATCCGGGTGCACCGATGGGCATGGCCGACATGGCCGTCGCACTCTGGGGCGACCACCTGCGCTACAACCCGGCCAACCCGCACTGGTTCGACCGCGACCGCTTCGTGCTCTCGAACGGCCATGCCTCGATGCTGCTGTACGCGGTGCTGCACCTCACGGGCTACGACCTCCCCATCGGCGAACTGAAGAACTTCCGCCAGCTGCACAGCAAGACTGCCGGCCACCCCGAGATCGACGTCACCCCCGGCGTTGAAACCACCACCGGCCCGCTGGGCCAGGGCATCACCAATGCCGTGGGCTTCGCGCTGGCCGAAAAGCTGCTGGCCGCCGAGTTCAACCGCAAGAGCCATGACATCGTCGACCACCACACCTACGCCTTCCTGGGCGACGGCTGCATGATGGAAGGCATCAGCCACGAAGCCTGCGCACTGGCCGGCGCCTGGCACCTGAACAAGCTGATCGCGCTGTACGACGACAACGGCATCAGCATCGACGGCCAGGTCAAGCCCTGGTACATCGACAACGTGGCCGAACGCTTCCACGCCTATGGCTGGCACGTCATCGGCCCGATCGACGGCAACGACGCCAAGGCCGTGTCCAAGGCCATCGCCAAGGCCAAGCAGTCGACCGACAAGCCCACGCTCATCAACTGCAAGACCGTCATCGGCAAGGGCAGCCCGAACCGCGCCGGCACCGCCAAGGCACACGGCGAGGCGCTGGGCGCCGAAGAAATCAAGCTGACGCGCGACGCCATCGACTGGCACTACGCGCCCTTCGAAATTCCGGCCGACGTGTACGCCGACTGGGACCACAAGGCCGAAGGCGCCAAGACCGAAGCCGCCTGGAACGACAAGTTCGCCGCCTACGCCGCCGCGTTCCCCGAGCTGGCCGCCGAGTTCACGCGCCGCATGAAGGGCGAGCTGCCCAAGAACTTTCACCAGGTCGCGTTCGACACCGTGGTGGCCGCCCACACCAAGGGCGAAACCGTGGCCAGCCGCAAGGCCAGCCAGCTCGCGCTGGAAGCCTTCACGGCCGCGCTGCCCGAAATGCTCGGCGGCAGCGCCGACCTGACCGGCTCGAACCTCACCAACACCAAGAGCACCCCTGCCCTGCGCTTCGACGCGAAGACCGGCGCCGTGGTCATGAACGTGCCCCCGGTGGAAGCTGGCAAGCAAGGCGCCGAAGACGAAGCCGCACCCGCCGCGCCGGCCGAAGCACCGCACGGCACCATCGGCCGCCACATCAACTACGGCGTGCGCGAGTTCGGCATGGCCGCCATCATGAACGGCGTGGCGCTGCATGGCGGCTACATCCCCTACGGCGGCACCTTCCTCACGTTCAGCGACTACAGCCGCAACGCCATCCGCATGGCCGCGCTCATGAAGCGCCGCGTGATCCACGTGTTCACGCACGACTCCATCGGCCTGGGCGAAGACGGCCCGACCCACCAGTCGATCGAGCACGCCGCGTCGCTGCGCCTGATTCCGAACCTCGACGTCTGGCGTCCGGGCGACACCGCCGAAACCGCCGTGGCCTGGGCCGTGGCGCTGCAGAACCAGTCGCGCCCGACCGCGCTGCTGCTCAGCCGCCAGAACATCGCCTATGCGCCGAAGACCGACCTGGGCGACATCAGCCGCGGCGCCTATGTGCTGTCCGAACCCGAGACCGTCGGCCTGAAGAGCAAGAAGACCGCCGCCGTCATCATCGCCACCGGCTCCGAAGTGCCGCTCGCGCTGGCCGCCCAGAAGCTGTTGGCCGAAAAGAAGATCGCCGTGCGCGTGGTGTCGATGCCCTCGACCACCACCTTCGACCGCCAGGACATCGCCTACAAGAAGGCCGTGCTGCCGAAGAAGATTCCGCGCATTGCCGTCGAAATGGGCTGCACCGGCGGCTGGTGGAAGTACGGCTGCGCTGCCGTCGTCGGCATCGACACGTACGGCGAATCGGCACCGGCACCGGCGCTGTTCAAGCATTTCGGTTTCACGGCGGAGAACGTTGCCGCCACCGTCGAAGCGGCACTGCGGGACTGACCGGTCCCGGCACCCTTCTCGTCCGATCACAAGTTTTTCAACCTTAGGAGCAAGTCAGATGGCTATCAAACTCGGTATCAACGGCTTCGGCCGCATCGGTCGCAACGTGCTGCGCGCAGCGGTGCAGAACTTCAAGAACGACATCGAGATCGTTGCCATCAACGACTTGCTCGAGCCCGACTACCTGGCCTACATGCTCCAGTACGACTCGGTGCATGGCCGCTTCAAGGGCGAAGTCACGGTCGAAGGCAACACGCTGATCGTCAATGGCAAGAAGATCCGCCTGACGCAGGAGCGCGACCCGTCGCAACTGAAGTGGAACGAAGTCGGCGCCGACGTGGTGCTCGAATCGACCGGCCTGTTCCTCACCAAGGAAACGGCGCAGAAGCACATCGACGCAGGCGCCAAGAAGGTCATCCTGTCGGCACCCTCGAAGGACGACACCCCCATGTTCGTCTACGGCGTGAACGACAAGAAGTACGCCGGCGAAGCCATCATCAGCAACGCCAGCTGCACCACCAACTGCCTGGCCCCGCTGGCCAAGGTGCTGAACGACAAGTGGGGCATCAAGCGCGGCCTGATGACCACCGTGCACGCTGCCACCGCCACGCAGAAGACCGTCGATGGCCCGAGTAACAAGGACTGGCGCGGCGGCCGCGGCATCCTGGAAAACATCATCCCGTCGTCGACGGGCGCGGCCAAGGCCGTGGGCGTGGTGATCCCCGAGCTCAACAAGAAGCTCACCGGCATGAGCTTCCGCGTACCGACCTCCGACGTGTCGGTGGTCGACCTCACGGTCGAACTGGTGAAGGAAGCCACGTACAAGGAAATCTGCGCTGAAATGAAGGCACAGAGCGAAGGCGCGCTGAAGGGCGTGCTGGGCTACACCGAAGACAAGGTGGTGGCCACCGACTTCCGCGGCGACCCGCGCACCTCGATCTTCGACGCCGAAGCCGGCATTGCACTGGACAGCACCTTCGTGAAGCTCGTGAGCTGGTACGACAACGAATGGGGCTACTCGAACAAGTGCCTGGAAATGGTGAAGGTCGTGTCGAAGTAATCAGGCTTCGCGACTTCAACAAGAACGCGCCCGAGGGCGCGTTTTTTCATGGCGCGGCAAGCGTGCCTTGCGGGCTCAGCGCAGCTTCTCGTTCCTGCGAATCTCGCTGCTCAACTGCGACGTCAACCGTGTCGCCGCTCTTCGCGCGGCCAGCCCGAAGTCGCCCTTGAACTCGCCGAACTCCGCCGTGCCGTTGCCCGTCGCGCGCACGCGCGTGACCTCCGCGCCCACCGCATCGGTCACCACGCAGGAGACTTCCGCCGTGAACGATGTCGGCGGCCAACTGATCCACGATGACGAACTCGAGTCCGTCCTGATCTGCGGCGTGAACACCAGCGAGATACCCGCGGCCTCGTTGGCCTTCGCGTCGTTGGCGGTGCGCAGCACGACCACGTTTCGGTACACGGCGCGCAGCGCATCGCGGATCGACTTTTCCAGGTCGCGATACGGGTAGTAGCTCACGCGGTCGCCGCTGCCGCCGGGCGTGATCACCTCCACGTCGCGCTCGGCATCGGTCATCACGTAGGCCACCTTCTTCGGAATCAGGTGCGCCTGCGACCGCGGTGGCGCGGTCTCGGTGATCATCGTGATCGGATGCACGCAGCCTGCAAGCAAGGCCACCAGTGCCACCAGCGGAAAAAGAGAAAAAGTCCCCGTCGTCATTCGTGCCTCCGGGTTCGGGTGGGTGGCGTCAGCGGCCGATGGCGGCCACGAACTGCGGGTCGGCATACACCGTGCGCAGCAGGGCGCGCACGAGGCGCGGATATGCGGCCTGCCCGGCGGGCACGGCCACGATGCTGGCGTAGCTCGAATCGAAGGTGGTTTCGGCCCGGTAGGTCTTGCGCAGGCGTTGCGTGGCCTCGCGCATGACGGTCACTTCGACGTCCATGCGCCCAGAGCCGTTGATGACGCCCAGGTCGATGTAGTTCACCAATATGCGCGCCGCGATGCGTGTCGTGGCCTTCGGGTCGTAGGCCGATATTTCGCCGAGGTCGCGCATGAGCGCATCTTCAAGGTACTGCGCGAAGCTGCCGCTGGGCGACACCAGCCTGGCGCGGCGCAGGCTCAATGTGTTGACCTTGTCTTCGGGATCGGTGGGCTGGGCCTTCGCGATGGCCACCATGCCGGGGCGGGTGGCTTCGAGCCGGTCGAGAGCTTCGTAGTCGGCCGCATAGGGCGGCGCCATGAGCGGTGCGCAGCCGGCCGTCAGGAAGACGGCGGCCAGCACGACAGGTGCGAAGGCGAAAGCGCGCGGGCGGAAATCATGATGCGAACGAAAGATCGCCATGCCGGTGGTCCCTCTCCGTGATGCCTGCTCCCCGGCGCGACGGTAGCACGCATCGCGCCGCGCGCGAAGGCATGCGCGGGCGCGTCCAGGGCCTGGGTGGGGCCTGGGCTCAGACCGGTTCGAGCACGTGAATCAGCTTGGCCGCGGTCAGTTCCTTGGTCTTCGCGCTGTGGGCTGCCATGTGCGGCGCGACGCCGTGGGCTTGCAGGTGGGCCAGCGTTTCCCATTTCTCGACCACGACGAAGGTGTCGGGACCGAAGCTGGCCTTCGACGGCGGAACACCTTGCGCATCGACCGTGGCGCCGTACTCGATGCAGCCTGCTTCGGCGAGCACGGCCGGGCGAAGGGCGGCAAAGGCTTCGAGCAGTGCGGCGCGCTGGCCCGGCTTGGCGGTGATGACGGCAACGACGTGGATCATTGAAAAAGTCTCCGATGCAGGTAGATGAATGAATGAATGGGTCGATGGATGACCGCCGTCGAATCTAAAAGATCCGGCGCTTGCGCGCAGGTCCGGTCCGCGACAACCGCACAGTCTCCCCGATTCACGACACGCCCCTATCATCGCGCGCATGCCGTTCTTCACGCTGCCCCGCACGGCCACAGCGCCTTTCTGCCCCTCCGAGGTCAAGGGCAGCGTGGCCGTCCCGCAGGACCTGCCCTTCTTCAAGAAGCTGATGCGCTACGCGGGCCCGGGGCTGCTGGTGTCGGTGGGCTACATGGACCCGGGCAACTGGGCCACCGACATCGAGGCCGGCTCGCGCTTCGGCTACGGCCTGCTGTTCGTGGTGCTGCTCGCGAGCCTGGCCGCCATGCTGCTGCAGACGCTGTGCGTGCGGCTCGGGCTGGTCACGCAGAAAGACCTGGCGCGCGCCTGCCGCGAGCACTACTCGCCGCGCGTCAACCGCCTGCTGTGGCTCGGCGCCGAGTTGGCCATCGTGGCCTGCGACCTCGCCGAGGTGCTGGGCAGCGCGCTCGCGCTCCACTTGTTGTTCGGCGTGTCGATTCCGGTGGGCATTGCCATCACCGCCTTCGACACGCTGCTGGTGCTGGGCCTGCAAGGCGCGGGCTTCCGGCGCGTGGAGGCGATCGTGCTCGGGCTGGTCGGCACCATCGCGGGCTGCTTCATCGTCGAGCTGGCGATGGCGCCGCCCAACTGGTTCGGCGTGGCGATGGGCTTCGGCCCCAGCCTGGAGCGGCTGCAGCAGCCGGGCGCGCTGTACCTGGCCATCGGCATCGTCGGCGCCACCGTGATGCCGCACAACCTGTACCTGCATTCGTCCATCGTGCAGACGCGGCTCATTGCCGACACCGACGCGGCGCGGCGCGAGGCGGTGCGCTTCTGCACGCTCGACGCGGTGGTGTCGCTGTCGCTCGCGCTGCTGGTCAACGCGGCCATCATGGTGCTGGCGGCCAGCGCCTTCCACGCGACGGGCCACCAGAGCGTGACGGAAATCGACGACGCCTACCGGCTCATCGAGCCCATCGTCGGCAGCGCGCTGGCGGCCACGCTGTTCGGCATTGCGCTGCTGGCCTCGGGACAGAGCTCTACCTTCACCGGCACCATCGCGGGCCAGATCATCATGGAAGGTTTTCTCGACCTGAAGATCCCGTGCTGGCAGCGTCGCCTGATCACGCGGGCGCTTGCGCTGGGCCCGGCGTTCCTGGGCGTGTGGTGGTTCGGCGATGGCGGCGTGGGCAAGATGCTGGTGCTCAGCCAGGTGGTGCTGAGCTTCCAGCTGCCGTTCGCGATGTGGCCGCTGATCCGCTTCACCAGCAGCCGCGCCATGATGGGCGGCTTTGCCAGCGGCCCGGTGGTCAAGGGGCTGGCCTGGCTGCTGTTCGGCGTGATCAGCGCGGCCAATGTGTGGCTGGTGGCGTCGGTGCTTGCCGGCGGCGTGTAAGCGAAGCACCCGCCGGGTCAATCGCCGTAGGCACAGTTACCCGGCAGACACACAACCGTCTCTCCGGGGCGTCGCACAGGCCATAGGATCAAGGCTTCGCATCCACCTGTCGCCATCCCGCCCATGTTCATCGTCACCCTCACCTACATCCGCCCGCTCGAAGAACTCGACGCGCTGATGGACGCGCACCTGACCTGGCTGAAAAAGCACTACGCCAGCGGGCTGTTCGTGGCCTCGGGCCGGCAGGTGCCGCGCAAGGGCGGCGTGATCCTTGCGCGTTCGGGCGACCGCGAGGCGCTGGAGTCGGTGCTGGCGCGCGATCCGTTCGTTCAGAACGGCGTGGCGCGCACCGACGTGATCGAGTTCATTCCCAGCATGACCGCGCTGAACGTCGAGGTGCTCAAGACTTTTTGAGCAGCGCCAGGTCGCCCGCCGGTTCTTCCTCGCGCCCGCCCGGATGCCGGGCAAAGCGCGCGGCGTCGTGCGCATGCACCGGTGCCGTGTCGTCCCAGGGCCAGCCGCCGAACTGGGTGCGCCGGTAGTCGGCCATGGTCTGGCTGATCTCGGCCTGCGTGTTCATCACGAACGGGCCGTACTGCACCACCGGCTCGGCGATCGGGCGGCCCTGCAGCAGCAGGAATTCGCTGGCTTCGTCGTTGCCGTTGGCAATCTCGATGTCCGCATTCGCGCGCAGCTCGATGGCGGCCGGGCCTTCCACGCGCTGGCCGGCAATGTGCGCCACCGCGCCCTTGAAAAAGTACAGCATGCGCCGCGTGCCTTCGCCGGTGGCGGCGGGCAAGGTCCATTGCGCGCTGGGCGTCATCTTGAGCGTCCAGATCGCCACGTCGGCATCGGCCTGCGCGGCCCATGACGCGGGCGGCGGCGCCAGCGGCTGGATCGGGTCTTGCCCGTTCACGGCATCGCCCAGTCGGCCCGCGATCACCGCGACGTCGGTGCGGCCGCCCTTCGCATCGTCCGAGGCAAAGCGCGGAATGGCGTCCGACCAGAACATCGTGAAGTGCGGCTCGGCCATCTTGTTCTTCGCTGGCAGGTTCAGCCAGATCTGGAACAGCTCCAGCGGGTTCGGCGCGCCGGCGTCGAGCAGCGGGAACATCTCGGAATGCACGATGCCCTTGCCGGCCGTGAGCCACTGCACGTCGCCGCCGCCGAAGCGCGCGGTGGCGCCCAGCGAATCGGAGTGGTCGACCAGGCCCTTGCGCACGATGGTCACCGTCTCGAAGCCGCGGTGCGGGTGCGAGGGAAAGCCCGGCACCGTGTCGCCGTGGTACATGCTCCAGCCGTCCTTGCGGCTGAAGTCCTGGCCGATCTGGCGGCCGGCCAGCGAGGCCTCGGGCCCCATCCGCCCGTTGCCCTTGGGATAGGCGTCGTCGTGATAGACGCAGAACAGGAACGGGTCGATCGTCTGCCACGGGAAGCCCAGGGGGGCGATGCGGACGATGGGGCTCTTGCTGCTGTCGTTGTTGTTGTTGTCGGACATGTCGATATTCCTTTCCAGGTGGGGCGCAGCCGATGATGCCGTGCCGGTGGAGGGAATATCGGGGCGGCGCCGCCGTCCGGTAGGCGCCTTCCGTGCAACAGTGAAGAGCGCGTATGGAACGATGGGCATCGCGCGTGTCCCTTGGGCTCTTTCTTCTTCAGTGCCGCGGCATCACTGGGCCTGGTGGGTCGCGATGGTGGCCGGGTCCATGTAGGCCAGCTCCCAGAGGTGGCCGTCGAGGTCCTGGAAGCCGTGGCTGTACATGAAGCCGTAGTCCTGCGGCTCGCGCGGCACCGTGCCGCCGGCGGCCACTGCCTTGGCGACCAGCGCGTCGACCTCGGCGCGGCTCTCGCACGACAGGCACAGCAGCACTTCGGTGCTCTTGCTCGTGTCGGTGATGCTCTTGGTGGTGAAGGTCTTGAAGAAGTCTTCGACCAGCAGCATCGCGTGGATGCTGCCCTCGTTGATGACCATGCACGCGGCGTTGGCGTCGGTGAACTGCGCGTTGAAGGTGTAGCCCAGCGCGGCGAAGAAGGCCTTGGACTTCTCGAGGTTCTTGACGGGGAGGTTCACGAAGATCTGCTTGGTAGCCATGACGTTTTTCCTGGTTCGATGAAGGTGGATGTGAAGGTTTTGCCGATGTCTTGTGTACACCGTCCACAAAAGATATCAAGAAAAATGGACGGCGTCCACATATTTTTTCAAAGTGGCAACTGGCCCAGGATTTCCGCCAGCGCGAGCGTGCTGCGGTCTTCGCCATACGGCCCGACGATCTGCACGCCCAGCGGCAGGCCTTCGGCCGTGCGGCCCGCGGGCGCGACCGTGGCGGGCAGGCCGCCCAGGCTCGCCAGCGCAGCCCATGCGCCCTGCGCGCCATAGGACGTGGAGCGGCCGTCGACAGTGAGCATGCGCTTGCCCCAGTCGGGCTCGGTCACGTGCGGGAAGGCGGCGCAGCCGAAGACGGGGCACAGCACTGCGTCGAACTCTCCGAACAGCGCGCGCAGTTGCGCCCGGATGCGGGTGCGCGTGGCCAGCAGGTCGAACCACGCGCGCAGCGACAGCGGCGACTGGCCGCCCGGCTCGGCATGCGCGAGCACGGTCTGCACGATCTGGCCGTAGGTGTCGCCGACCTCCGCCAGGTCGGGCAGCAGGCCGGACGCGTGCGCCACCGTGGCGCCGGCCGTCGCGAGCCGCCGGCCCGCGGCTTCGATGGCGGCGCGCACGTCGGCGCCCACGACGGCTTGCGGGTGCGACGTCACGACCAGCACGCGCCAGCCTTTCGCGGTGGCATGGCGCGCAGCGGGCAGTGCGACATGGCCTTCAGCAACACGTGCCGTGTCGGGCCCGGCCAGCACGTCGAGCGCCAGCGAAAGGTCTTCCGCGCAATGTCCGATCGGCCCGATCACCGAAGGCAGCCCGGCCGGCGATTCCTCCGTGCCCGGGAATGCGAAGCCGCGCGTCGGCAGCAGGCCATGGCTGGGCTTGTGCGCGTACACGCCGCAGAAGGCCGCGGGAATGCGCAGCGAGCCCATCAGGTCGGTGCCCAGTTCCAGCGCGACCATGCCCGTGGCGACCGCCACCGCGCCGCCGCCCGACGACCCGCCCGGCGTGCGCGTGGCATCGAGCGGATGCACCGTGCGGCCGTACACCGGGTTCGCGCATTGCCAGTCGGCCAGCGCCGGCGGCACGTTGGTCTTGCCGAGGATCACCGCGCCCGCCGCCTTCAGCCGCCGCACCGCCACGGCGTCTTCAGCGGGGACGAAATCGCGGAACGGCGGCAGGCCCCAGCTGGTCGGCAGGCCGGCGACGTTGAATGCCTCCTTCACCGTCATCGGCACGCCGAGCAGCGGACGGCGTTCGCCGCGCTCCAGCGCCGCGTCGGCTTCGGCGGCCTGTCGGCGCGCGCGCTCGAAGTCGCGCACCACCATCGCATTCAGCGCACCGTCGAGCGCTTCGATGCGGCCGATGGCGGCCTCGCAGAGTTCCGCCGCGCTCACCTGCCGCGCGGCCAGTGCCCTGGCCGATTGCGCGGCGCCCGCGCGGAGCAGATCGATCGGGTCCGTTGAAGTCGTGGTCGCCATGGTGAAGGCCTTTCTTGCGGCTACTGCAGCGGCAGATAGAGGTGCGTGCGCAACTGCGCCTCGGGCGTGCCGCGTGGATCGTCCAGGTACAGGTCGAAACCCGGCACGTCGCGCGTCGCGTAGCCGGTGGCCGGCAGCCAGTGCCGGTAGATGGCCTTCCACATCGAGTGCAGGCCGGTGTAGGCGCCGACGTGCGTGAACACCGCGTAGCGCCCCGCGGGCAGGTGCCACCACGCGAGGCTGCCGCCCAGCGCGGCTTGCGGCCGTGCCGGCTCGCCGCGTCCTTCGGGCAGCGAGTGGCCGAACAGCGCGCCCACCAGGATGCGGCAGTCCGCGTCTTCCGGCCCTTGCGGTTCTTCCGGCATCGTCGCGATGGTGTGCGTAACGCGCGGCGCGAGGCCTTCGGCCAGCAGCGCAGGCCACAGCTCGCCGAAGGCCTGCTGCGCGGCGCGCGTCATCGTGCCCTGCGTCATGCCGCGGCCCGTGGCGGTGAGCGCATCGAGCGCGGGCGCCTCGACCCAGCGCGGTTGCAGCGGACGCATGGCGGGCTCCCCCGGCGCCCCGCTCTCGTCCGGGATGTGGCGCTGCGCGAAGAACCGCGCCCATGCGGGCTCGTTGCCGTCGCGCACCGCCGTGGGCGTGGTGCCCAGTTCGCGCCGCATCGCTTTTGCCAGTGCCTGCGCCGACTCGAAGCCCACGGCCTGTGCCGTTTCGAGCACCGGCGCCGAGCGTTGTGCGGCCAGCAGTTCGCAGGCGCGCCGCAGCCGCCGCCATGTCACGTAGCCGCCCACCGTCAGCCCGAAATACGCATGGAACACGCGATGGAAGTGATGCCGCGACATCGCCGCCTGCCGCGCCAGCAGATCGGCGTCGAGCGCCGCATCGAGGTTCGCTTCCACGTGCGCCGCCGCGCGCGACAGCAGGTCGAGGTAGCGCACCGAAGCAGGCGTGGGCGTCGTCGTCATGCGGTCATTCTGGCGGCGGCGCGCGCGAATGGCGTGTCCCGGTGTGCTCGATGCATTCGATGTGCCCGCGTTGCATGAGGGAAAAAAGACGGGGCATCATGGTCGCCATGGAAATCGAGTTCAAGTTCTGTATTCCCGCCGACCGCCTGAAGGCCGTCGAGGCCGCCCTGCGGCGAGGCACCGTCGTTCGCACCCGCCTGCAGGCCCGTTATTTCGACACCGCCGACCAGCAGCTTGCCGCGCACGGCATGGTGCTGCGGCTGCGCAAGGAGGGGCGGCGCTGGGTGCAGACCGTCAAGGCCACCGGCGACAACGCGCTGCATCGGCTGGAGCACAACGTCGACCTGGGCACGGCCGGCGCGGCGCCTGGCATCGACCCGCTGCGCCACCAGGGCACGCCCGTGGGCGACAGGCTGGCCCAGCTGCTGGCCGACGGCGGCGCGCCGCTGGTCGAGCGGCAGTCGACCGACATCGTGCGGCTCACGCGCGACGTGCGCGTCACCGGGCCCGGCGGTGCGGTCGTCGAGATGGCGCTCGATGTCGGCAAGGTCGTCGCCCACGCCGGCACGCCCGAGCAACGCGAATCGCCGGTGTGCGAGCTGGAGCTGGAACTCAAGCGCGGCGACGTGCAGGGGCTGCTGTCGCTCGCGCGGCGCTGGTCGCAGCAGCACGGGTTGTGGTTCGGCACCGTGTCCAAGGCCGAGCGCGGCGCGCGCCTGCTCGCCAACCTGGAGGTCGTGCCCGCCGTGAAGGCCGAGGCGCCCCGTTTTCCAGCCGAGAAAGACAAGCGCGATGGCCGCGCCATCCAGCAGGCCGTGGTCGCGTCATGCCTGGCGCAGATGCTGCCCAATGCCAGCGAGATCGCGGCCGGCAGCACCGACGAAGAGCAGGTCCATCAGCTGCGCATCGGCATCCGCAGGCTGCGCACCGCGCTGCGCGAGCTGGCGGGGCTCGATGCAGCCTCGGGCCTGTTCGATGCGGCCGGATGGGAGCCGCCGCTGGTCGAAGCCTTCCGCGCGCTCGGCGCGCTGCGCGACAGGGAGCAGGTCGTGAAGCTGGCGCAGCCGCAATTGCGTGACGCGGGCGCACCGGACTTCGATCCGCTGGCAGGCGACGACGCGGCGGCCAGCGTGCCGTCGCCCGGCGATGTCGTGCGTGCGCCGGCGTTCCAGTCGGTGCTGGTTTCGCTGATCGGATTCACCGCCGCCACGGGACCTGTGCACGAAGTGCCGGCAAGCAATGCCGAAGAAGAGGCCGCCACCGCTGAAGAAACCCCGCCAGCGCCCACGCCGATGAGCGCCGATGACGCCCGCCGCTTCTTGCGCAAACGCCTGCAGCACCTGCACGAGCTGGCCGTGCGCGACGGCCAGCGCTTCGAGTCGCTCGATACCGAAAGCCAGCACCGCGTGCGCAAGCGGCTCAAGCGTTTGCGCTACCTTGCAGAATTCGTTGCGCCGTTGTGGAGCGAGGCGCAAGGCGACAAGGGCCGCGACAAGAACGCCGCCGAGGGCTACCTGAAAGCGCTGCGCCCCGCGCAGGACGCGCTGGGCGAATTCAACGACGAGGCCGTGGCGCTCGCGCTGTACCGTGAAGCCACGCAGCGCGATGCACGCGCATGGTTTGCGGTGGGCTGGTTCACCGCGCGCCATGCGGCCGGTGCAAGGGCCTGCCGCAAGGCACTGGAAAAAATCGAAGGCGCGCCGCGGTTCTGGAAAAAGAAGAACTGAGCCGGCGCCGGGTCGGAGACTAAAGAAGCCTTCGGCGGCTTCTTCTCGTTTCTCCCTCGCTCAGTGATGGTGGCCGTGGGCCCCATGCACATGCTTGTGCTCGATTTCCACCGGCAGCGCCGCGCGCACGTCCGTCACCTGCAGGCTGAACTTCAGCGCCTTGCCGGCCCACGGATGGTTGCCGTCGAGCAGCACGACCGGTCCCTTGATCTTCATCACGGTGAACACGTGCTCGGTGCCGTCGTCGAGCCGGCCCTGCAGCTGACCGCCCACTTTCACGCCCGGCGGAAATTCGCTCTTGGGAATGCTGCGCACCAGCGCTTCGTCGTGCTGGCCGAAGGCGTCTTCGGGCGCGAGGTTCAGCACGGTCTGGAAGCCCTTTTCCTTGCCATCGAGTGCTTCCTCGATCTTGGGCAGCGTGTTCTGGTAGCCGCCATGCAGGTAGGCCATCGGCTCGGGGCTGGCTTCGATGAGCTTGCCCTGGGCGTCGGAGACTTTGTACTTGATGGTGACGACGGTGTCTTTTTCGATTTTCATGGGCGCATTTTCTGTGGAAACCGATTCACCGGCGGAGCCAGGTTTTCCCACGAGCGAAACGCGTCCGGCAGCGTCTCTTCCACGCTCAGCTTCTCCATCACCATCCCGATGAACGCCGACACCGCCAGCGGCAGGTGCTTGCGGCTCGGATACAGCACGCTCAGCCCGTGTCCCGTGCGCTGGTATTGCGGCAGCACGGGCACGAGGCGCCCTGCTTCCACGTCCAGCCGCCCCATCGACGGCGGCAGCAGCGCGATGCCGAGCCCCGCCAGCGCCGCCTTGCGCAACGCCTGTGCCGTGTTTCCGCTGAAGCGCCCGCTGACCTGCACTTCCACATCGACCCCGTCGGGCCCGGTCACGCGCCAGGTCGCCCGACCGCTGGGGTGCGCCGCGGTCACGCAGTCGTGGCCGGCCAGTTGCTCCAGTGTCGTGGGCGCCCCGTGCGCGGCAATGTAAGCGGGGCTCGCCACCATGCCGTCCGTGCGCGGCCCCAGCAGCTTGCGGCCGACAAAACCAGAATCGGGCAGCGCCCCGCCGCGAAACGCTACGTCGATCTGCTCCGCGATCAGGTCGGCCTTCGCGTCGCTGAGCACGAAATCGACGCGCACCAGTGGATGCGCGGCCAGAAAGTCCGCCACCCATTCCATCGGGAAGAAGTCGAAGAAATCCGCCGTCGCGGCCACGCGCACGAGGCCGCTGGGTTCCCGCGCGCCGGTGATCAGCTCCTGCCCGGCCTCGACCAGCCCGTCGACCGCCCCCGCGCAGCGCTCGTGAAAAGCCTGCCCGGCGTTGGTGAGCGTCAGCTTGCGAGTCGAGCGTTGCATCAGCCGCGTGCCCAGTTGCGCCTCGAGCTGCTGGATGCGCCGGCTCACGGTGTTGGGCGGCAGCCCGAGCCGGCGCGCGGCTTCGGCGAAGCTGCCGTGGCGCACCACCTGCACGAACATGGCGATGTCGTTGAGGTCGAGCATGGACTGATTCCTTCGATCTGTGGATGAGTGCAACTCAACTCTACCGTCTAGTCGATCAATGGGTGCAACCCTAACCTTGTACCCATGACTTCTTCATCCCTTGCTTCCCCCGCGCTTTCTCCGCTGCAGCGCCGCATCGTCTGGGGTGCTCGCATCCTGCTGGCGATGGCTTTCGGCGCGGCCGGCGTCTCCAAGCTGGCCGGCGTGCCGCAGATGGTCCAGGTGTTCGATGCCATCGGCTTCGGCCAGTGGTTCCGCTACGTGACGGGCGTGGTCGAGGTCGGCGGCGCGTTGCTGCTGCTCGTGCCCGCGGCCGTGGCCGGCTTCCTCGGCGGCCTGTTGCTGGCCGCGACGATGGCCTGCGCCGTGGCCACGCACCTTGTGCTGATCGGCGGCAACCCCGCACCGGCCGTGGTGCTGGCGCTGCTGTCGGCCTTCGTCGCCTGGCGCCTGCGGCCCGTGCGGCCGCTGGCCGGCGCGGAGGCCTGAGCCCTCTTCTTTTTCTTTCTCCTCTTCTTCCCAACCCCTTCAAACCAGGAGCATCCCCATGACCCAACAACAACCCCGCATCGGCATCGTCATCGGCTCGACGCGCGAAGGCCGCTTCGGCGAAAAGCCCGCGCACTGGATCCACGAGATCGCGAAGCAGCGCACCGACCTCGCCTTCGAGCTGATCGACCTGCGCGACCACCCGCTGCCTTTCTTCAACGAAGCCGGCGCGCCGGCCTGGGGCCCGGTGAAGAACGAGGCCGCGCAGCGCTGGCAGGCGAAGCTGGACACGCTCGACGGCCTCATCGTCGTCACGCCCGAATACAACCACGGCCCGAGCGCGGTGCTGAAGAACGCGATCGACTGGGCCTACAAGGAATTCATCCGCAAGCCGATCGGCTTCGTGGGCTACGGCGGCGTGGGCGCGGCGCGGGCCGTGGAGCAGCTGCGGCTGGTCGCGGTCGAGATGCAGATGGCGCCGGTGCGCAACGCGGTGCACATCGGCATGGTCGAGTTCCTGGGCATCTGGCAGCAGGGCAAGACCTTCGAAGACTTCCCGCACCTGGCGCAGGCCGCCAAGGGCATGCTGGACGACATGGCGTGGTGGACCAAGGCGCTGAAGACCGCGAGGGACAGCGCATGACCACCGCTGCTCTTGCCACCGCCACCGAAAGCGCGGTTGCCGCCGCCGCCGAAACGCGCGCCATCGTCTACCGCACGCGCGGTTCGCAGCACGGGGCCATCACGCGGCTCATGAGCCCTGGCGACCTGGGTGAATACCTCAAGCCCTTCGTGTTCCTCGACCTGTTCGGCTTCAACACCGAAGGCGGCCACAAGGGCTTCGGCCTGCATCCGCATTCGGGCATTGCCACGCTGACCTGGCTGATCGAGGGCGACACGCTGTACGAAGACACGACCGGCGAACAGGGCGTGCTGCGCGGCGGCGGCGTCGAGTGGATGCGCGCCGGCAACGGCGTGTGGCACACCGGCGCGCCCGCGCCGGGCGTGAAGCGCGTGCAGGGCTTCCAGCTCTGGGTGGCGCTGCCCGCCGCTGAAGAAAACGCGCCGGCGCAAAGCATCTATCTCGCACCCTCGCAGGTGCCGCAGGAAGGCCCGGCGCGCGTGCTGCTCGGGCGCCATGGCGCGGCGCAAAGCGCCATTCCGGCACCGTCACCGATGAACTACCTGGCCGTGCAGCTGAAAGACGGCGAGCACTGGCGCTACACGCCGCCGGCCGGCCACACGGTGGGCTGGGTGGCGGTCAATGCGGGCCGGCTCGGCGCGGGCGGCGTGGACGGTGCCGACGGTGCACCCGTCGCGGCGGGCGAACTGGCGGTGTTCGCGGAAAGCGACGCGGCACTCGACTTCGTGGCACACGGCGACACATCTTTCGTGCTGGGCTCGGCCGTGCCGCACCCGCACGAGTTGGTGATGGGCCACTACTCGGTGCACACCAGCCCCGCGACGCTCGACCAGGGCGAGGCCGAGATCCGGCGCATCGGCACCAAGCTGCGGCAAGAAGGCCGGCTGGCCTGAACGCAGAGGGTTTGCCCGCGGCGCAACCCGCGAGCAAACCAGCGTGCGCCCGGCGGGCGGCTGCGCCAGAATCGTTCGCTTCTTTCCTCTTCGAACGACTCTCCCGCAGCCCCACCCGCCATGAATATCGTCGATTCCTTCGCCGCCCACGCCACCCGCTTCGTCGACATCCGGCGCGACATCCACGCGCATCCCGAACTCGGTTTCGAGGAGCACCGCACCTCTGAAAAAGTCGCGGGCCTGCTTGCCGAATGGGGCATCGAGGTGCACCGCGGCATTGCCGGCACGGGGCTCGTGGGCGTGCTGCGCAAGGGCACGAGCAAACGCACCATCGGCCTGCGCGCCGACATGGACGCGCTGCCGCTGCACGAGGCCAACGAGTTTCCCCACAAGTCCACCCACGCCGGCCGCATGCACGCCTGCGGGCACGACGGCCACACGACCATGCTGCTGGCCGCCGCTTGGCACCTGTCGCAGCAGGGGCCGGACGATTTCGACGGCACGGTGCATTTCATCTTTCAGCCGGCCGAGGAGATGGGCAAGGCCGGTGCGAAGAAGATGATCCAGGACGGCCTGTTCGACCGCTTCCCCTGCGACGCGGTGTTCGCGCTGCACAACTTTCCGGTCGGCGACGTCGGCCGCTTCGCGCTCAACGAAGGCGCGCTGATGGCGTCGAGCAACACCTACAGGATCACCGTGCACGGGCGCGGCACGCATGCCTCGATGCCGCACACCGGCATCGACCCGGTGGCGGCGGTGGTCACGCTGGCGCAGCAGCTGCAGACCATCGTGCCGCGCACCATTCCGAGCACCGAGCGCGCACTGCTCGCGGTCACGCAGCTGCAGGGCTCCGACGCGCCCAACGTGATTCCCGACGTGGCCACGGTGGGCGGCACCATCCGCACTTTTTCCATCGAGGCCATCGACAAGATCGAGGCACGGCTGCGCGAAGTGGCGGCGGGCGTGGCGGCGGCGCATGGCTGCACGGCCGAGGTGTTCTTCAACCGCTCGTCGCCGCCGGTGGTCAACCACGTGGCCGAGGCGCGCTTTGCCGCCGACGTGATGCGCGAGGTGGTGGGCGACGACATGGTCACCGACGACTTTCCCGCGGTGATGGGCGCCGAAGATTTCGCGCACATGCTGCTCGCGCGGCCCGGCTGCTACGCCTTCCTGGGCAATGGCGATGGCGACCACCGGCTCGGCGGCCACGGGCCCGGCCCTTGCATCATCCACAACACCTCGTTCGACTTCAACGACGAGATCATCCCGATCGGTGCCAGCTACTTCGTGAAGCTGGCGCAGCGCTGGCTGCCGACGGGCACCTGACTCCATTTTTTCCATGTCGACGATGACGATGAAAGCGGCCTCCACGATGTCTTCCACCCTGTTCACCCGGCGTTCCCTCACCGCGCTCGCAACGGCGGCGGCGCTCTGCGCCCTTGCACCGGCGCATGCGCAACAGCAGCGCGTGCTGCACATCGTCGTGCCCTTCGGCACGGGCGCGGTGCAGGACACGGTGGCGCGCGCCTTCAACAACGAACTGGGCGCGGCGCTCAATGCCAGCGCCATCGTCGAGAACCGCGCGGGCGCGGGCGGCACCGTGGGCGCGGCCATCGTGGCGCGCGCGCCGGCCGACGGCAACACGCTGGTCCTTGCGGCGGCCAGCCACAACATTGCGGGCTTCCTGTACAACAAGCTCAGCTACGACCCGCTGAAGGACTTCGTGGGCGTGGCCAACGTCGGCAACGCGGGCTACGTGCTGGCGGTGGCGAGCGGGCTCAACGTGTCGAACACGGCCGACTTCATCAAGGAGGTCAAGGCCAACCCCGGCAAGTACAACTACGCCTCGGCCGGCAACGGCAGCGCCACGCACCTGGCCATGGCTTCGTTCCTGGCCAAGGCCGGGCTGCAGATGACGCACATTCCCACCAAGTCGACCGGCGAGGCCGTCAACGAAGTGCTGGCGGGCCGCGTGCAGGCCGTCATTTCGTCGAGCATCGGTGTCATCGGCTTCCAGGAAGACGCGCGCGTGAAGCTGCTGGCGTCCACCGGCCAGTCGCGCAGCCCCTTCCTGCCGAAGCTGCCGACCGTGGCCGAAAGCGGCCTGCCGGGCTACGCCTTCGATTCGTGGATCGGCCTGCTCGCGCCCGCCGGCACGCCCAAGGCCGAGGTCGAACGCATCAACGCCGCGGCCAACAAGGTGCTGGCCGACCCGGCCATCCAGGAGCGCTTCAAGCGCCTGGGCGTGGAGCCGCGCAGCCAGAGCCCGGAAGAGTTCCAGAAGCTGCTGCGCGCCGACTGGGACGCGATGGGCGTGGTGGTGAAGGCATCGGGCGCGAAGATCGACTGACAAGGTGTCACGGCTGGCGGGCCGTGTAGGACGCCGGTCAATTGACAACGCGCCGGCCTCGGCCATGCTCCCTGGTGGATTCCGATGCATCCGGCATTGGACGGAAAGGGACTTCTTCATGGACTCGACGACACCGCTCGACCCCACGCCGGGGCAGCAAGTGAGCAAGTCGCCCAAGGCGTTGTGGGGCGTGATCGGCGTGCTGGCGGCAGCCGTGGTGGCGCTTGCCGGCGTGTTGATTCACAAGCAGGGCAGCGACGTCGGCGCCAGCGCGCCGCCGCCCGCGGTGCTTGCGGCGGCAACGTCCCGGGCGCCGGACGACTTCAAGCCGGAAGCCATGCCCGCGGCGCCTGTTGCACCGCTCACGGGCGCAGGCGCGGCACCGCCGGCAATGGCTGCCGCGCCGATGCCGGCGCCCGCCAGGGCGCCAGAGCCAGCCCCTACGCAAGCCATTCAGGCCATTCAGCCCGGCCCCGCGCCGGGTGCGGCAAATGCGCCCATGGCCGCGGCCCAGCCGGCGCCACCGCCTTGCGCCGTCTGCGGCCATGTCGAATCGGTCCGGCCCGTGCAGCGCGCCCAGCGCACCACCGGCGTGGGCGCAGTGGCCGGCGGCGTGGTGGGCGGGCTGGTCGGCAACCAGTTCGGCCACGGCAACGGACGCACCGCGACCACCGTGCTCGGCGCGGTCGGCGGCGGCTTCGCGGGCAATGCCATCGAGAAGCACGTGCGCACGGTCACGGTCTACCAGGTGGGCGTGCGCATGCAGAACGGCACGCTGCGCACCGTCGAGACGAAGACGGCGCCTCCCATCGGCAAGCCGGTCACGCTCAGGGGCGGTGTGCTGCGGCCCGCCGACGGCCGCAAGTGAACAACATGAAGGAGGCGCAACCGATGGCGGAACTGTCCGACGAGATTCATGAAGAGATCAAGCGGTTGTGCGCGCAAGGCGACGCGCTGGCGGAGGCCGGGCAGTTTGCCGCGGCCTTGCCGCTGTACTGGGTGGCGTTCGACCTGCTGCCCGAACCGAAGACCGACTGGGAGGCCGGCACCTGGACACTGGCCTCCATCGGCGACGCGAATTTCCTGTCCGGCGACTTCGAGGCCGGACGCGACAACCTCTCGAACGCCATGCATTTCCCCGATGCGATCGGCAACCCCTTCCTGCATCTCCGGCTGGGCCAGTGCCAGTTCGAGCTGGGCAACCTGGACCGCGCGGCCGACGAGCTGATGCGTGCCTACATGGGGGGCGGCCCCGAGGTGCTGGCCGACGAAGACCCGAAGTACCTGCAGTTTCTTTCGACCCGCGCCGAGGGCATCGCGCTGCCGGGCAAGCCCGCGAAGCGCTGGCAGTTCTGGAAGAAGTGAACCGGCAAGGGCGCGGCGGGTAATCGCCCGCCCTCGCCCTGGGTCCCGATATCACACAAAGCACGCGCCCGGAAGCGCGCTTGCCCTGTTGGAGTTGTTTGAATATATTATTAATATATTTAAATCGCGGCGCGTTCCCACCGCACCCCGCCGCACATTCCACAGGAGCGACACCGTGAGCAATCCCCGCTGGCAAGGCATCTTCCCCGCCATCACCACCAAGTTCCACGCCGACGAAAGCATCGACGCGGAGGGCACCGCCCGCCACATCGACTTCCAGATCCGCAACGGCATCCATGGCCTGGTCACCTGCGGCTCGCTGGGCGAAGCCAGCACGCTGACGCTGGAAGAGAAACTGACCGTTGCCAAGATCGCACTGGAAGCCGCCGACGGCCGCATCCCCGTTCTGGCCAACGTGTCGGAAACGAGCACCCGCGAAGCACTGCGTTATGTAGACGGCGCCAACAAGCTGGGCGTGGCCGGCTTCATGGTGATGCCCTCGGTGATCTACGTGGCCGACGCGCGCGAAGCCATGCTCAACGTGCGCACCATCGCCAACGCGGCCCAGCAACCCATCATGGTCTACAACAACCCGGTGGCCTACCGCGTGGATCTGAAGCCCGAGCACATGGTCGAGCTGGCCGATTGCGAGTGGATCGCGGCCATCAAGGAGAGCACGGACAACATCCGCCGCATCACCGACCTGCGCAACACCGTGGGCGAGCGCTACCAGCTGTTCCTGGGCGTGGACGACCTGGCCTACGAAGGCCTGGCGCTGGGTTGCGATGGCCTGCTGGCCGGCGTCGGCTGCGCGTTCCCGCGCGAGACGGTGGCGCTGTACGACCTCATGAAGGCGGGCAAGTTTGCGGAAGCGCTGAAGCTGTACCAGTGGATGACGCCGATGCTGCACCTGGACGTATCGACCAAGCTGGTGCAGAACCTCAAGCTCATCGACGCACTGGTGGGCGTGGGCTCTGAGCACATGCGCCGCCCGCGCCTGCCGCTGGTCGGCGAGGAGCGCGCCTTTGTCGAAGCCGTCGTCAAGAAGGCGCTGGCTACGCGTCCCGCCCAGTACCAGTCGGTCCCGTAATGGCATAAAACGAACGTCCTTTTCATCGTCCCCAACCTAGGAAGAAGCATGAAGACAAAAGCACACATGGTTCAGTTTTCCAGCGTCGTCGGCCTCGTCGCCCTGGCCGTTGCAGGCCAGGCGCATGCGCAGGAGCAGGTGGTAAAGATCGGCCACAGCGGACCGCTGTCGGGCCCCAACGCCTTCGCGGGCAAGGACAATGAAAACGGCGTGCGGCTGGCCATCGAGGAACTGAACGCGAAGAAGATCAGCGTCGGCGGCAAGACGCTGAAGTTCGTGCTGGCGTCCGAAGACGACCAGTGCGATGCCAAGACCGGCGTGAGCGTGGCGCAGAAGTTCGTGGACGACGGCGTCAAGTACGTCATGGGCCCGTACTGCTCGGGCGTGGCCATTCCGGCCTCGCGCATCTACAGCGACGGCGGCGTGCTGCTGTCGACCGTGGGCACCAACCCGAAGGTCACGCAGGGCGGCTACAAGAACCTGTACCGCATCATCGCCAGCGACAACCAGATCGGCGGCGCCATGGCGGTCTATGCGGCCAAGGTGCTGAAGGTCAAGAAAGTCGGCGTGATCGACGACCGCACCGCCTTCGGCCAGGGCCTTGCCGAAGAGTTCACCAAGGAAGCGAAGACGCAGGGGCTGACGATCGTCGGCCAGGAGTTCACCACCGACAAGGCGGTCGACTTCACCGCCATCCTGACCAACATGAAGGCCAAGGCGCCCGAGGCCATCTTCTTCGGCGGCTATGCGCCGCAGGCGGCACCGATGGCGCGCCAGATGAAGCAGCTGGCCGTGCCCGGCAAGCTGCTGGGCGGCGACACCGTGTGCAGCCCGGCCACCGGCAAGCTCGGCGGCGATGCGGTCAACGACCTGGTGTTCTGCGCGCAGGGCGGCTCGATTCTCGAGAAGGCCGAAAGCGGCCCGGCCTTCAAGGCCAAGTTCAAGCAGCGCTTCAACGTCGATGCCGACGCCTACGCCGCTTCGTACTACGACCAGGTGCTGTTCATCGGCCAGTCGATGCAGAAGGCCAATTCCATCGACCCCGACAAGGTGGGCGCCGAGCTCTACAAGACCACCTACAAGGGCGTGGCCGCGACCTATGCCTACGACGACAAGGGCAACATGAAGCAGGCCCCCATCACGGTGTTCACCTTCAAGAACGCCGCCCCCGTTCCCCTCGCCAGCTACTAGCCGGAAGACAAGCAATATGCATCGCATCCAGGTCATCGACTCGCACACGGGCGGCGAGCCCACGCGCCTTGTCATCGGCGGGTTTCCCGACCTGGGTGGCGGCAGCATGGCCGAGCGCCGCGCGCTGCTGGCCGATAGGCACGACAAGTGGCGCGCCGCCGCCGTGCTGGAGCCGCGCGGCAGCGACGTGGTGGTGGGCGCGCTGCTGTGCGAGCCCGTGTCGAAGGACGCGGCCGCGGGCGTGATCTTCTTCAACAATGCCGGCTACCTGGGCATGTGCGGCCACGGCACCATCGGGCTGGTCGCGAGCCTGGCGCACATGGGGCGCATCGGCGTGGGCGAGCACCGCATCGAGACGCCCGTGGGCACCGTCACGACCACGCTGCATGCCGATGGCTCGGTGAGCGTTCGCAACGTGCCGGCGTACCGGCACCTGCACCAGGTGGCGGTCGAGTTGCCCGGCCATGGCACCGTGCGCGGCGACGTGGCCTGGGGCGGCAACTGGTTCTTCCTGGTGAGCGAACACGGCCAGCGCGTGGCGAGCGACAACCTCGCGGCGCTGACCGACTACACCGCGGCACTGCGCAAGGCACTGGCCGCACAGGGCATCACCGGTGCCGAGGGCGCCGAGATCGATCACATCGAGCTCTTCGCCAGCGACGACGAAGGCGCGGACAGCCGCAACTTCGTGCTGTGCCCCGGCAACGCCTACGACCGCTCGCCTTGCGGCACCGGCACCAGCGCCAAGATCGCCTGCCTCGCGGCCGACGGCAAGCTCGCGCCGGGTGCGGTGTGGACGCAGGCCAGCGTGATCGGCAGCCGCTTCGAGGCCAGCTACGCGATGGACAACGGGCAGGTCATTCCCACGCTGCGCGGCCGTGCGCACATCAGCGCCGAAGCGACGCTGCTGGTCGACGACGAAGATCCCTTCGGCTGGGGCATACGGCTCTAGTGCCGGCCGGCATGGACGCGGATGTCATCGTCATCGGCGCCGGCATCGTCGGTGCCGCGTGTGCCCACGCGCTGGCACAGGCCGGCCGCCGCGTGCTGGTGCTCGATGCCCGCATCGGCGGGGCCACGGGCGCCGGCATGGGCCACCTCGTGGTGATGGACGACAACCCCGCGGAGCTGGCGCTGAGCCGCGATTCGATCGCGCGATGGCGCGCCCTTGCGCCGCGCATGCGCGAAGACTGCGCCTACAGCCCCTGCGGCACGCTCTGGATTGCCGCGAACGACGAGGAAATGGCCGAGGCCGAACGCAAGCAGCAGCGGCTGCGCGACCACGGCATCGACAGCCGCCTGCTCGACGCAACCGCGCTGGCGCAGGCCGAGCCCGCGTTGCGCCGTGGCCTGAAAGGCGCGCTCGAAGTGCCGGGCGACGGCATCCTCTATGCGCCCAATGCGGCGCGCTGGTTGCTCGACGAGGGCGGCGACGCCGTCCGCATCGAACAGGCGAAGGTCGAGGCCATCGAAGACGACGGCGCGCTGCGCCTGGCCGATGGCAGCCGCCGCACCGCGCCGCAGGTCGTGCTGGCCAACGGCATCCAGGCGACGACGCTGTGCCCCGAACTCCCGATCCGCCCGAAGAAGGGCCACCTGCTGATCACCGACCGCTATCCGGGCACCGTGAATCACCAACTGGTCGAGCTGGGCTACGTGACCAGCGCGCACCACAGCGACGGCGACTCGGTGGCGTTCAACGTGCAGCCGCGCCCCACGGGGCAACTGCTGGTGGGCTCGTCGCGCCAGTTCGACACCACCGACCCGGCGGTGGAGGCGCCGATGCTCGCGCGCATGCTCCAGCGCACGCTGGAGTACCTGCCGGGGCTCGCCCACCTGAATGCCGTGCGCTCGTGGACGGGCATGCGCGCGGCAACGCCCGATGGGCTGCCGCTGCTGGGCAGGCATCCGTGGCGCGACAGGCTCTGGCTGGCGGTCGGGCACGAAGGCCTGGGCGTGACCACCGCGCCGGGCAGCGCGCATCTGCTGGCCGCGCTGATGACCGGCGCCGTGCCGGATTTCGATGCGGCGCCCTATGCGCCGCGTGGCTGGAGGGAGATGGCATGAGCAGCAGCCACACCTTGCTGCACGTCGATGGCCATCTCGTTCGCGTGAAGGCGGGCAGTTCGGTCGCGGCCGCGCTGCGTATCGCAGGCGGCATGGGCGTGGCGCGCACTTCGGTCAGTGGCCAGCCGCGCGCGCCGTTCTGCGGCATGGGCGTGTGCCAGGAGTGCCGCGTGCTGGTCGACGGCCGGCGCAGGCTGGCCTGCCAGACCGTCTGCGGCGAAGGCATGCACGTGGAGACGGCGGAATGAACGGCACCGCAGCGGAACACTGCGACCTGCTGATCGTCGGCGCGGGCCCGGCCGGCATGGCCGCGGCGGTGGCTGCGGCGCCCAGTGGCGCATCGATCATGGTCATCGACGACAACCCCGCGCCCGGCGGCCAGATCTGGCGCGACGGGCCGAACGCGGCACTGCCGCCGGCGGCACGCAAGTGGCGCGAGTCGATGGCGCGCCACGCCAACATCCGCGTGCGCAGCGGCACCCGCATCGTCGCCGCACCCTCTGGCCAAGAACTGCTGCTCGAAGATGCCGAACGCGGTTGGCGCGTGCGTTGGAAAAAACTGATTCTCTGCACCGGCGCGCGCGAGCTGCTGCTGCCCTTCCCCGGCTGGACGCTGCCCGGCGTGACGGGCGCGGGCGGCCTGCAGGCGCTCGTCAAGGCGGGCCTGCCGGTCGAGGGTGAGCGCATCGTCATCGCAGGCAGCGGGCCGCTGCTGCTGGCCGCCGCGGCCACGGCACGCGCGGCGGGCGCGAAGGTGCTGCGCATCGCCGAGCAGGCCTCGCTGGCATCGGTAGTGGGTTTCGGCGCGAGCCTGCTGCGCTGGCCGGGCAAGGCCGCGCAGGCGGTGACGCTGGCCGATGCGCGGTATCGCACGTCGTCGCGCATCGTGTCGGTCCAGGGTGCCGCGCAGGTCGAATCGGTCCGCCTCCGGCAAGGCGGCAGCGAAGTCGACATGGCCTGCGATCGCGTGGCCTGCGGCTTCGGCCTGACGCCGAACACGCAGCTGGGCCAGATGCTGGGCTGCGCGCTCACGCCGGCGGGCTCCGGCGCCCAGGCCCTGGCGGTCGATGCGCGGCAGGCCACCAGCATTCCCGGCGTCTACGCGGCCGGCGAATGCACCGGCTTCGGCGGCAGCGAACGCGCGCTGGCGCAGGGCACCATCGCCGGCCACACCGCCGTGGGCAACGAGCGCGCCGCCAAAGCCCACGAGGGCGAACGCGCCCGCTGGAACGCTTTTGCCGCGCGCTTGCACCACAGCTTTGCGCTGGCCCCCGACATCCGCCAGATGGCGCGGCCCGACACGCTCGTGTGCCGCTGCGAAGACGTGCCGCTGTCGGCGCTCGCGAACTGCAGCGGCTGGACCGATGCCAAGCTGCACCGCCGTTGCGGCATGGGCGCCTGCCAGGGCCGCGTGTGCGGCGACGCCGCGCAGTTCCTGTTCGGCTGGACACCACCGGTGCCGCGCCCGCCGCTGTCGCCGGTCCGCATCGCCACGCTGGCCGGCCTGGCCGGCCCGGCAGGCCTGGCAAACCATGAGGAGGCCCGACAATGACGCCGCAGCAGCGGCATCCGCCGCGGAAGAAACCCATGGCCGTTCCGAAGAAGACCGAATCCCGCCCACCGCCCAAGCGCCGCGCCGCCGACCTCGCCTACGACGCCATCGAAACGCTGTTGTCGACCATGCAGCTCGAGCCCGGCAGCCAGATCGCCGAGGCCGACCTTGCCGAGCGCACGGGCCTGGGCCGCACGCCGGTGCGCGAGGCGCTGATGCGCATGGTGTCGATCGGCCTGATCGTGCAGCAGCCACGCCGTGGCCTGCTGGTGTCGACCATCGACCTGGCCGACCACCTGGACGTGATCCAGACCCGCCGCGTGCTCGAACTGCTGATCGCGGCCTGCTCGGCACGCCGTGCCACCGCATTGCAGCGCACGGGCATCGTGCGCTGCGCCGAGGCCATGGTCGAGGCGGCGGGCCGCGGCGACCTGAACGACTACATGAAGGCCGACCGCGCGCTCGACCTCGTCAACCACCAGGCCAGCCACAACGACTCGGCGGTGAAGGCGGTGATACCGCTCATCGTGCAGTGCCGCCGCTTCTGGTACGCCTACCAGCACGAAGGCGAGATCGTGGAAGGCGCCAACGCGCACCTCGAACTGGCGCAAGGCATCGCGACCGGCGACGAGGCGGCCGCCGTTGCCGGTGCCAACCGCCTCATGGACTACCTCGAAGTCTTCGCGCGCAAGATCATCGACAAGTAAGTCCAAGGGCCTCGCCCGCGCCTCGGGGATTTCCGCGTGTCCCCGCGCGCCTGCGCGGCGCATACTGGCCCGCATGGCCGCCGCACCCCGTGCCCAACCGGAAGACTTCTTCTCCACCGAAGAGTGGCAGGCACTTGCCACGCGCTCGTCGTGGAAGGGGCTGTGGCTGGTGGCGCATTGCTGGGCCGTGATCGGCGCGGCAATGGCCGTGGGCATCGCCTGGCCGTGGACCATTCCGTTGATGGTGCCGATCGTCGGTACGCGCCAGCTGGGCCTGTTCATCCTCATGCACGACGCCGCGCACGCGGGGCTGCACCGCAACCGCAAGGTGAACGACTGGGTCGGCTACTGGCTGTGCTCGTCGACGCTGCGCGACTACCGGCCCTACCACCTGCAGCACCACCGCTTCGTGCAGCAGACCGAAGACCCGGATCTGGTGCTGTCGGCGCCCTTCCCGATCACGCGCGATTCGATGTGGCGCAAGGTGGTGCGCGACCTGAGCGGCCAGACCTTCTACAAGCAGCGCTTCGGCCACATTGCCGAGGGCATCCGCGGGCGCGCGCCGGGCGAGTCGGCGCTGAAGGCGTTCGGGCGCGAAGTCGCGAAAGACAGGCGCTTTTTCATCGCCAACGGCCTGGGCTTCGTGGCCTTTGCGTTGGCCGGGCATGGGTGGGCCTGGCTGCTGATGTGGCTGCTGCCGATGGCGACCTGGCTGCCGCTGGTGAGCCGCGTGCGCAACATTGCCGAGCACGCGCTGGTGGCGCAGAACGAGGCCGATCCGCTGCGGCAGGCGCGCACCACGCATGCCGGCTGGCTCGAACGCATCTTCGTGGCGCCCTACTGGGTCAACTACCACTGCGAGCACCACATGTTCACCAACCTGCCGTGCTGGAGCCTGCCGAAGGCGCATCGCCTGCTGCAGCGCCAGGGCGCAACGGCGCGGATGGAAGTGCAGCCCGGCTACCTGAGCCTGCTGAAGCGCGCCACCTCGCCTCGAGCTGTCGCCTGACGGTTGTTCATCAGCGAGCCACGGGCGCCGCGGCCCGCACCAGCGGTTGCGCGCCGCGCTGCGCATGCTGGCTGAGCCAGATGCTGGCGATGACCACGCCGATGCCCACGATCTGCAGCGCCGACAGGCTCTGCCCCAGCAGCGCCCAGCCGAGGATCACCGCCGTCACCGGGCTCAGGAAGGCCAGCGGCGCGATGGCCGAGGGCTCCAGCCGCGCCACGCCGCGGAACCACACGATGTAGGTCAGCGCGGCGCCGATCAGGCCCAGCCAGGCAAAGCCGAGCCAGTTGGTGACGGTGAGCGTGGGCAGCGGCGGCTCCAGCAGCAGCGCCACCGGCAACAGCAGCAGGCCGCCCGCGGTGAGCTGCCATGCGGTGAAGGCCAGTGCCGACACCGGCGGCTGCCAGCGCCGGCTGAGCACGGTGCCGAAGGCCATCGACACGGCGGCGGCAATGGCGGCGGCGATGCCGATTGCGTCGAGCGCGGCATTCGGCGTGAGCACCAGCAGCGCGACGCCGCCGATGCCGACCACCGCCGCGGCCACCGACAGCGCACGCACCGGCGAGCCCAGGAAGACGCTGGCCAGGAACACCACGAGCAGCGGCTGCACCGAGGTGATGGTCGCGGCCACGCCGCCCGGCAGCCGGTAGGCCGCGAGGAACAGCATGGCCCACAGGATCGAGAAGTTCAACGCACCCAGGATGAAGATGCGCCCCCACCACGCCCGCTCGGGCAACTGCCGAACGATCAGCAGGAGCAGCAGCCCGGCCGGCAGTGCGCGCAGCAGCGCGACCGTCAGCGGGTAGTTCGCCGGCAGCATCTCGGTGGTGACGATGTAGGTGCTGCCCCAGATGGCCGGCGCGGCTGCGGTAAGAAGGACGTCGGTGGCGCGGCTGGTCATGGGCTGGCTCTCTTCTTTGGATCGGTATATGACTCCAAATTTAGTCAATTGACCATCGGTTGTGAATGGCGAAATAATTAATTGATTCTTTACCTTCAGTCGTGAATCAAGCGTGGACCATCTCACTGCCCTCAAGGTCTTCCGAACCACCGCGAGCACCGGCAGTTTTGCCGGCGCGGCGCGGCAGATGGGGCTGTCGGCCGCGGCCGTCAGCAAGAACATCGCCGAGCTGGAAGCGCACCTGAAGGTGCGGCTCATCAACCGCACCACGCGCAGCATGAGCCTGACCGAAGCGGGGGCCGCGTACCACGAGCGGCTGTCGCGCATCCTCGACGAACTGGCCGAGGCCGACGCCGCGCTCGCGCCCATGGGAAGCAGCCCCGGCGGCGTGCTGCGCGTGAGCGCGCCGCTGACTTTTGCGCTGACCTGCATCTCGCCGCACATCCCGGCGTTCATGGACAGGTATCCGAAGCTGCGGCTGGAGTTGAACCTGCAGGACAGCCGCACGGACATCATCGGCGAGGGCTACGACCTGGCGATTCGCGGCAGCGACCGGCTGGAAGACTCCAGCCTCGTCGCGCGCGAGCTGACGACCATGACGCACGTGCTGTGCGGCGCGCCCGCGTACTTTGCCGCCGCCGGACGGCCCGTGCAGCCGGAAGACCTGAAGCGCCACAACTGCGTGCAGTTCACGCTGTCGGGCCATGCGAACAAATGGACCTTCAGCCGCGCCGGACGCAGCGTGGCGGTGGCCATCGACGGGCGCTACAAGGTCAGCTCCAGCATCGCCGTGCGCGACGCGTTGCTGGCCGGTTTCGGGCTCAGCCTGGTGCCGCGCATCTACGTCGAGCAGCAACTGGCCGAGGGCCGGCTGGAAGCGGTGCTGGGCGACTGGGAGGCCGACAGGACATCGGTCTACGCGGTCTACCCGTCGCGTCACTTGGCGGCCAAGACGCGCGCGTTCGTCGACTTACTGGTCGAGCGCTTTTCTTCTTCACCGCCGCGCTGACCGTTCAGCAGCCGCCCGATGGGCGTGTGCCGCACCAGCAGCTGGTAGCTGGCCAGCGCCACCAGCGAGGTGGCCGCGATGTTCAGGCCCATCTTCGCCACCGCGCCGAAGGGCGCGTTGAACAGCAGGATGCCGAAGCCGATGGTGCCCAGCATGTGCACCAGGTACACCCAGTACGAGCTTTGCGACAGGTAGGCCAGCACCGCGTTCTGGCGCGGCAGGTAGCGCACGAAGCCACCGATCAGCGCCAGGCTCCAGAGCCAGGCGCAGGCGTTGTAGGCCAGGGCGATCCAGAACGCCGCGTGCGGCAAAGGCGGCAGGGAATGCGCGCCGCTGGCCTTCGATGCGCCGAGCAGCACCAGGGTCGCCACGAAGCAGGCCAGCCCGGCCAGCGCATGGCCCTTGCAGCGCGCCGCGAACAGCGCCAACAGGCGTTCCTGCTGCGCATGCACGTACCAGCCGAACACGAAGAACAGGCCGCTCTGCACCCATTCGGCGAACGGTGGCAGGAACGAACTGCTGCCCGCCACGATGCCCGATGGATAGAACGAGCCGGTAACGGCCAGCGGCAGCGCAAGCACCGCGAAACCCCAGCGGCGCGATGCCAGCCCGATGAAGACGCGCGCGGCCATTGCGCGCAGCCGTACCGGCACGAAGCGCTGCAGCCGCACGCCGGCCCAGGCCGCCACGCTGAGCCAGAACAGCTGGTAGAGAAACCACAGGTGCATCGTGTTGAAGGGCGTGCCGCCCGGCTGGCGCGCGGGCGTCAGCGCGGTGTCGATGCCCGGCACGCCGCGCACCGTGAGGTGGATGAAGACCATCGCGAGCACTGTGGTCAGCGCGAACAGCGGCGGCCAGAACAGCACGAAGGGCAGCGCGAGCCGCAGGCCGCGGTTCTTCTGCATGCCGTTCGCGCCGCGCCGCTCGACCAGCAGCGCCACGAAGAAGCCGGCCAGCACGAAGAACACCGGCATGCGGAAGCTGTGGATGAAGATCAGCAGCAGGTCGGCCACCGGCGAGGTCTTCGGGTCGCGCCAGGGCAGCGGGGAGTCGGCAAGGGTGAGGTGGTTGATGGCCACGTGCAGCACGATGCCGAGCCACATCATCAGGGCGCGGAGGTTGTCGAGCGCGTGGAGCCGCGGGGTGGCGAAGGGGGTGTGTGCGTTGTTCATGGGGGCCGACTGTTCGGCCTCACGCAACGTCAGGGTCAAGGGGTGGAAGCGGGGGGCGGCGGATTTTTTTGCTGCAGCAGGGCCATGGCGTGCAACAGGTAGTCGCGTGCCGGCGGCTTGACGACGGCCACGGCCTGCAGCACCGGCTCGGCGCCCATCGCCTTCATCAAGCGGGCGGCAAGGGCCGGGTCGTGGCCGGTGAAGGCGTCGAACAGCCGTGCCCACTCGCGCGCGATGGCCTGCACGGCTTCGTCGCCGGGCGGCACGCCCCGGGCCTGCAGGGCGGCCAGCTCGCCCGCCAGCCGGCGCCATTCGTCCTCGGGCGGCTTGCCCAGGCGCGCGAGGTCGGCGGTGCTCAGGTGACGCAGCAGCGCGGCCATGCGCACGCCCATGGCTGCGCTGATGTAGTCGACCAGTTCGGCCGGCGGCCCGTCGTCGCCCCGCGCCACCGGTTCGCGCCGGTACATCTCGCCCCACCGCGCAATGAGGTCGAAGTTGCCGTCCATCCATTGCCCCATGAGGTTCATCCAGCGCATGGCGAGCGGCTGCACCTCGAGCGCGTCGGCGGGCACGCCGCGCGCCATCAGCGCCGCCACGTCGGCGATGAGCGGCGGCCACTGGTCGGCCACGGTGCGCCAGTTGCTCATCACCGACTTCAGCTCGGCGGGGCTGAAATGGCGGCCGTAGATGCTCATCTGCTCCAGCGTGGCCAGCCAGTCCTTCATGTCGGGCTGGGCGCCTTCGGCCAGCCGTTGCTCCAGCAGGCCGAGGCGCTCGCGCAGCGCGGTGGCCTGGGCGATCTGCTGGTCGAGCGAGGCCATCTGGCGCCGGATGATGGTGGGCAGCGAGCCGCCTTCGGCGCCGAGCAGCCCGCCGATCTCGGCCAGCGGCAGGCCCAGCAGCCGCAGCGCCTGGATGGCGTGCAGGCGGGCGATGTCGGCGGCGTTGTAGAGCCGGTAGCCGGCCTCCGAGCGCGCGGAAGGCGCGAGCAGGCCGATGGCGTCGTAGTGGTGCAGCGCGCGCACCGTGAGGCCGGTGTGCCTGGCGAGTTCTCCGACCTTGAGCAGCATGGTGTTCTTCAGTGCTTGAGGGGCATCACGGGCTTGAGTGGCTTGACTGGCGCGAGCTGGATGCGGATGCGTTCGTAGCCGCGCGTGTCCGGCGGCTTGCCGAGCGTTTCTTCGGCGCCGCCGGGCTCCGGGCCGTTGACGAAACGATAGACCAGGTAGCGGTCTCGTGTCTCGGCCCGGCCGCCGGGCGGGAACACCAGCAGCGTGTCTTTCGGGCCGAGGTAGAGCCAGCGGGGCGCGTTGCGCTCGGCGAAATCCAAGCGCCCGAAGCGGCCGCCTTGCGGCCCAAGGGTGATCACGAAGCCGCGCGGGTAGCCGGCGGACATGAACTCGCCCATGACGACCAGGGCACGCGTGCCGTTGCCATTGCCCTTGCCCGTTCTCACGCATTGCGCGCGCACGGCCATGCCGCGCGAATCCTCGGGATCCTCGGCACCGAACAGCGGGCGGCGTGCGCCGCTGCTGCCCAGCTGGAGCTCGTAGATGGCGCTGTCGGCGATGGGGCTCCGGCGCGACAGCGTCACCATCTGGCTGTGCCCGTTGTTGCTGCCCAGCGCGCATGAAAACGGCATGCCGAAGGCCGGCAAGAAAGCGCCGCAAGCGAACAGGCCGAACGATGCGAACAGCGCGCGGGCCAGGCGTTTCATGCGTGGCGCCTGCGAGGCTGCGTCAGTCGTCTTGCGCCGGTGCGGGCTCGGGGCCGTCCCAGCCCAGCAGCTCCGACAGCCGCTGCACGATCCAGGTCGCCTCCGCGGCCGACACGCCGGCTTCGGGCGTGGCCAGGCCGGCATGGATGCGCCGCAGGATCTCGCTTTCGACCGGCACCTCGGTGTGGTGCTGGATCTGGGCGTGGCCCACGAGGTGGTTGGCGAGGTCTTCGCAGATCTCGTAGCGCTCGCGCACCACACCGATCGGTTCCTTCAGTCGCTGGCGCGCATCGCTGTACACCGCGAAGAACGAGGGCGGGATGAAGATCTGGTTGTCGTCGGACATCGCGGGTCTGTTTATAGCTGCCCCAACGACAAAACGCGCCCGAGGGCGCGTTCGTCGTGGCTCCGGGGAGCCAGCGGAGGCTGGATCAGCCGCCCTTCTTGGCGCGCTTGCCGGGGTTCTTCTTGCTGCGCGTCGCGGTGCCGCGTTCCAGGCTGACCTTCTGGCCGCCACCGGTCTTCGGCAGCGTGTAGCCGGGCAGCGGCGTCGGCTTCGGGGTGGCAACGCGTTCGGCTTCGGTACGGAATGTCTTGGGCATGAAAAGCTCGGGTAAAAGTAATGTTCGAACCCGCAATTAGGCCACATCGAGGATTTCATATGCCAATAACCGAAACAGCGGGTGCGGTAGAGCGTCCGCGCTTCGTTTCGGGGTCGTTGCTGCGCCACGTTTGCGTGATGGCCGGCACCGGTGCCATCGGGTTGATCGCGGTGTTCGCGGTCGACCTGATCAACCTGTTCTACATCTCTCTGCTCGGAGAAAAAGCGACGGCGGCGGCGGTCGGTTTCGCGGGCGTGGTGGGCTTTTTTCATGCCTCGCTGTGCATCGGGCTGACCATCGGCATCGCGGCCGTGGTGTCGCGCACGGTGGGCGCCGGCCGCACCATCGACGCGCGCCGCATCGCGACGTCGAGCCTGGTGCTGATGGCCGCGCTGTCGGTGCTGGCGGGCAGCGGCACGGCTTTTTTCCTGCATCCCGCGCTGCATGCGCTCGGTGCCGAGGGCGAGACGGCGCGGCTGGCGCAGCGCTACCTGGCGGTGACGGTGCATACGCTGCCGCTGCTGGGCATCGGCATGGCGTGCTCGGCGCTGCTGCGTTCGGTGGGCGACGCGCGCCGCTCGATGGTGGTCACGCTCGCGGCGGCGTTCGTGACGGCGGTGCTTGACCCGATATTGATCTTCGGTTTCGGCCTGGGGCTCGACGGCGCGGCCATCAGCGCGGTGGTCTCGCGCATGGTGCTGGCGGCCATCGGGCTGCATGGCGTGCTGGTAAAGCACCGCATGCTCGGGCGCTTCGATGTGTCGTGGCTCGGTGCCGATGCACGCGCGCTGGCGGGGGTGGCCGGGCCGGCCGTGCTGACCAACCTTGCCACGCCGGTGGGCGCGGCCTTCGTCACGCATGCGGTGGCGCAGTTCGGCCCGTCGGCGGTGGCGGGCGCGGCCACCATCGACCGGCTGACGCCGGTGGCCTTCGGGCTGGTCTATGCGCTCAGCGGCGCGGTCGGGCCGATCCTGGCGCAGAACCTGGGCGCGGGCCAGTACCGCCGCGTGCAGGAAGGGCTGCGCGACAGCCTGCTGTTCATGGTGGCGTCGGTGGCCGTGGCGTGGCTGGTGCTGGCGTTGGGCCAGGGCGTGCTGATCCGGGCGTTCTCGGCCGACGGCCTGGCGGCGGAACTGATCTCGCTGTTCTGCAGCTGGCTGGCGCCGAGCTTCTTCTTCGCGGGCGGGCTGTTCGTGGCGAACGCCTCGTTCAACAACCTCGGGCACCCGCTGCTGTCGACCGCGTTCAACTGGGGACGCGCGACGCTGGGCACCATTCCGTTCGCGTGGTGGGGCTCGCAACACGGCGCGGCCGGCGTGCTGGTCGGGCAGGCCGTGGGCTCGTCGATCTTCGGCTTGCTGGCGGTGGTGGTGGCGTTCCGGCTGGCCGCGAAGCTGGCGCGGCAGCAGGCGCCGGAAACGGAGCCGGAAATGGCACCAGAAATGGCGCCCGCACCGGTGCTCGATGCCCCGGTGGCGCCGACCTCGGCGCATGGCGAGGCCGCGGCGCTTGCAACGCCGCAGCCCGCGGCCGTTGCCGTTGCCGTTGCCGTTGCCGTTGCCGTTACTCGGCCAGGTCCTGCAGCGTCAGCAGCCGCACCCTGACCGACTTGCCCTTGACGCGCCCGCTCGAGAGCTTGCGCACGGCTTCCTCGGCAATGGCGCGGTCGACCGCCACATAGGTCGAGAACTCGTTGACGTTGATCTTGCCGACCTGCTCCTTGGCATAGCCGCAGTCGCCGGTGAGCGCGCCCAGCACATCGCCGGCGCGGATCTTTTCCTTGCGACCGCCGACGATCTGCAGCGTGGCCATCGGCGGCTTCAGCGGCCCGCCCTTGCCCGGCGTGAGCTCGGCCAGTTCGTGCCATTCGGACTCGCGGCCCTGCAGCTGCTCGATCTTTCCGACGCTGCCCATCTCGTTCATGCTGGCCAGGTTCAGCGCCAGGCCTTCGGCCGTGCCCTGCTGGCCCACGCGGCCGGTGCGGCCGATGCGGTGGATGTGGATTTCGGAGTCGGGCGTCACGTCGACGTTGATCACGGCTTCGAGTTGCGCGATGTCGAGCCCGCGCGCGGCCACGTCGGTGGCCACCAGCACGGAGCAGCTGCGGTTGGAAAACTGCACCAGCACCTGGTCGCGCTCGCGCTGCTCCAGTTCGCCGAACAGCGCCAGCGCGCTGAAGCCCTGGGCCTGCAGCACTTCGACCAGGTCGCGGCACTGCTGCTTGGTGTTGCAGAAGGCCAGCGTGCTGACGGGGCGGAAATGGTCGAGCAGCAGGCTCACGGTGTGCAGCCGCTCGCTGTCTTTCACCTGGTACCAGCGCTGGCGGATCTTGTTGCCTTCATGCTGCGCCTGCACCGTGATCTGCTGCGGGCTCTTCATGAACTGCTGCGCGAGCTTGGCGATGCCTTCGGGGTAGGTGGCCGAGAACAGCAGCGTCTGGCGTTCCTTGGGGCACTGGCGCGCCACCTTCACGATGTCTTCGAAGAAGCCCATGTCGAGCATGCGGTCGGCTTCGTCGAGCACCAGCGTGTTCAGCGCCGACAGGTCGAGGTTGCCGCGCTCCAGGTGGTCCATGATGCGGCCGGGCGTGCCCACCACGATGTGCGCGCCGTGCTCCAGGCTGGCGTTCTGCCCGCGCAGCGCAACGCCGCCGCAGAGCGTGACCACCTTGATGTTTTCTTCGGCGCGCGCCAGCCGGCGGATTTCGGTCGTGACCTGGTCGGCCAGCTCGCGCGTCGGGCACAGCACCATCGCCTGGATGGCGAAGCGGCGTGCATTGAGGTTGGCGAGCAGCGCCAGGGCAAAGGCCGCGGTCTTGCCGCTGCCGGTCTTGGCTTGGGCGATCAGGTCCTTGCCGAGCAGCGCCGGCGGCAGGGCTGCCGCCTGGATCGGCGTCATCTGCGTGTAGCCGAGCTGCGTGAGGTTGGCCAGCATCTGGGGCGAAAGCGCCAGCGTGGCAAAGCCGTTTTGGTCGGCCGGGGCCTGGGCCTGGGCTTGCGGGCCGCCGGCTGTGGGATTGGGTGTGGTCATCGTTCAGCAGCCGGAAGGCCGACAGGCCGCGACGCGCAAAAAGACAAAAGCCTTGCCGGCGCCCGTTGCGAGGCGCCGCAAGGCTTTTCGTCAGTCGCGGATCAGCGGCGGGGTGAGTTGTTGCCGCCGGAGGTCGGCGGCGGTCCGCGGCGCTCCAGGTGACGGAAGGTGATACGGCCCTTGGTCAGGTCGTAAGGCGAGAGCTCGAGCGACACCTTGTCACCCGCCAGGATGCGGATGTGGTGCTTGCGCATCTTGCCGCCGCTGTAGGCGATCAGCTGATGGCCGTTGTCGAGCGTGACGCGGTAGCGCGAGTCGGGCAGGACTTCGGTCACTGCGCCGTTCATTTCGATCAGTTCTTCCTTGGGCATGGGTGATTACCTCTGAATCGTTCGATGTGTGTTGGAGATGAAATCGGGCGTGATTGTTTCAGCCCACGCACGAAAGTGCGAGCGGGGCGTTGTGGCTGCGCGGCGTGCGTTCGCGCACCCAGCACAGGCCCTCGTCGAGCGCGTAGCGCACCGCGGTGGCGTGGCTGGCAAAACGCGGCGTGAAACGCATCACGCGGTCGTGCATGCCGCTGCCGTGGCCGGAGCGGATGGACACGGAGGCGGCGAAATGGCCGTCGTCCTGGTGTCGGATAAGCGGGGAAACAAGGTACTTGCCCACCGCGATACTGTGTTGAATGATGTCCATGAAGCCTTGGCGCAGCGCGCGAATGTAGAACAACGCGATGAGCCTGAAAAATAATTGAAAACGGGCGTGGGCCGGCCGGAACGGCGCGGCGGACGCGCTATTCGCTTCAACAAGAACGAAGGCAGTGGTGGCAATCATGGGCGCCCGGTCTGGCGCTCCAACACACTGTGAAGCCGGCTGAAAAGTGAGGGGCCTGAAAAATCCAAGGGACAGTGCAGGTCAGCCGGCAATATGACGAAGTGCTTCGTCGTGGTATCGAAACGAACCCGCCATTATAGCTTGCGGGGCATGACAGTTGCTTGTCTTAAAAACAACGCTTGAACGATTCAGGGCCGCGGATGGCGTCGTTCATGCGTTGTTTGCTATTAAAAATATAGTAAATGGTGGCGCATTCAGGCGGTTGCCGATGCCGCGGGGAGCGACGAGGCCGCCTTTGCCTTGTGTGCGGCCTGCAACAACAGCATCAATCCCGCCAGCTGGAAGGCGCCGCCCACCCAGCCCACCGCGCTCACGCCGAACAGGTCGATGGCCACGCCGCCGAATGCCGAACCGGCCGCAATGCCCAGGTAGATTGCCGAGGCGTGCAGCGACAGCGTCATCGGTGCGCGATCGGGTGCCAGGCGAATCAGCCGCACCGCCTGCGCCGGGCCGAAGCCCCAGCCAGCAAAGCCCCACAGCGCCGACAGACCGACGACGAGCGGCAGCGCCAGCCCGTGCGGCAGCACCTGCGCCGAGAACGACAGCCCGCCCAGCACCACGACCAGCATCAGCGCAAAACCTTGCGCCATGCGGTCGGCGCCGAAGCGGTCGGTGGCCCAGCCGCCGGCCGCGGTGCCGAAGGCCGCCGCCACGCCGATCAAGGCGAACACCGCGCTCGTACCTTGCGCCCCGAAGCCCAGCGTGCCCGACAGGAACAGCGCGACATAGGTGTAGAAGCTGAAGCCGCCGGTGGCCCAGAGCATGCTGACCAGCAACGCCGGCAGCACGCCCGGCTCGCGCGCCACGGCAAAGGCCGGCGTGCGCTGCGTCGTCGTGGCGACTGCGGACGTGGCAGCCGTGGCCGTGACCATCGCCAGCTTGCGCGGCAGCCCGAGCACCAGCCCCCAGGTGGCCAGCGCCGCCACCGCGGCAATCAGCAGGTAGGCCGTGCGCCAGCCACCCCAGCCCGCGATCCAGGCGCCCAGCGGCACGCCGAGCGCCACCGCCAGCGTGCCGCCGCCGGTCACGATGGCCAGCGCGCGCCCGCGCAGCGCCGGCGAAACCATCGCCGCCGCCACGGCGCTCGCCGTCGGCAGGAACACGCCGGCCACCAGGCCTAGCGCCACCCGTGCCAGCGCGAGCTGCGCGAAGCCGGTCGCCATCGCCGCCGCCAGCGTCAGGCCCGAAAAGGCCGCGAGGCTGGCAATCAGCAGCGGGCGCCGGCTGAAGCGCGCGAACAGCGCGGCCATCAGCGGCGAGCCGATGGCGTAGCTCAGCGCGAACAGCAGCACCAACTGGCCGGCGCGTGTTGCGCTGACGTGCAGGTCGGCCGCCAGAAGCGGCAGCAGTCCCGCGACCATGAAGCTTTCGGTGCCGATGGCGAAAGCGCCCAGCGCGAGCCAGGCCAGGGCCAGAGGCAGGCGTTCGGCAGGCTGCCGTACTTGCGGGGCGGTGGAGGGGGCGGTGTTCATGAAGAGACTCCGTTGAGCGTTCCAAGGCCTTCAGAATAGGCTTGCGATTGGCTCTTCAAAAGAACCACAATCAGCGAAGTTCATGGAACCACTTTTCGAACTCGCCATTCGCCTGCCGGACAGCGGCTCGCGCGACCTGCTGCGCGAGGTGCACCGCCAGCTGCGCAGCGCCATCCTCGATGGCCGGCTGCAGCCCGGTGCGCGGCTGCCGGCCACGCGCGCGCTGGCGCTGCGCCTGGGCATCTCGCGCAACACCATGCTCGCGGCCTACGACCTGCTGCTGAGCGAGGGCTACCTGCTGGCGCGCCCCGGTGCCGGCACCTATGTGGCCGACACGCTGCCGCAGTCGCGGCGCGGGCGCACCGCCCGCACTGCAAAGGGTTCGGCCGCCAGGCGCGATCCGCGGCTGGTGCCGCTGAACGTGCCGGGCGCCGACCTCGCACCCACGCTGCAGCCGCAAGCGTCGCGCGACGACTTCCGTGTCGGCCTGCCCGACATCGCCGCCTTTCCCTTCGACATCTGGCGCCGCCTGTCCGACCGCGCGTTGCGCCACCTCGCGCGCAAGCCGGCCGACTACGCCGATCCGCAGGGCCAGGCCACGCTGCGCGAGGCCATCGCCAGGCACGTATCGTTCACGCGGGCGGTCGGTTGCACCGCCGACGACATCGTGGTCACGGCCGGCGCGCAGCAGGCCTTTGGGCTGCTGGCGCGCATCCTCGTCGTGCCGGGGCGCACGGTGGTCGCGGTGGAAGAGCTGTTCTACCCGTCGCTGCGCGAAGCCCTGCTGGCCGCGGGCGCGAAAGTGGTCACCGTGCCGACCGACACCGAGGGCCTGTGCATCGACCGCATCCCGCCCGAGGCGCGCGTGATCTGCGTGACGCCCTCGCACCAGTTTCCGACCGGCGTGGCCATGTCGCCGCAGCGCCGCGCCGCGTTGCTGGCCTTTGCGCGAGTGCGCAACGCCGTGGTGATCGAGGACGACTACGACAGCGAATTCCGCTTTGCCGGCCGCCCGCTCGACGCACTGCAGACGCTCGACCGCGCCGAGTCGGTGTTCTACGTCGGCACCTTTTCAAAGAGCCTGTTTCCCGCGCTGCGGCTGGGCTTCGTGGTCGCACCGCCCTGGGCCCGCACGGCGCTGGTGCGGGCGCGCGAGCTGGCCGACTGGCATGGCCCGGTGCTCGGGCAGGAGGCGCTGGCCGCCTTCATCGCCGAAGGGCACCTGGCGCGCCACATCCGCAAGATGCGCAAGCTGTACGGCGCGCGCCGCACCGCGCTGATCGACGCACTGGCGCGGCATGGCGAAGGGCGGCTCGAAGTGATTCCGTCCGATGCCGGGCTGCACCTGTCGGCCTGGCTGCGCGGCGGCACGCGGGCCGACACCGTGGTCGAACGCGCCGCCGCGGCCGGCATCACGCTGCCGCCGCTGTCGCGCTTCGCACTGGACCCGCTGGCGCCTGATGCACCCAACGGCCTGGCCTTCGGCTACGGCCTGATCGGTGAATCGCAGATCGACGGTGCGATTCGGCGGCTCGTCGCGCTGCTCTGAAAAGGCTTCAGCCGATTCCCAGCATCCGCTTGTTCGCGGCCACGTCGACGCCGCCGGCCGCGAAGTCGTCGAAGGCCCGGTCGGCTACGCGGATGATGTGCTCGGCAATGAAGGCCGCGCCTTCGCGTGCGCCGTCTTCGGGGTGCTTGATGCAGCACTCCCACTCCAGCACTGCCCAGCCCGGAAAGTCGTACTGCGCCATCTTCGAGAAGATGGCCTTGAAATTCACCTGCCCGTCGCCCAGCGAGCGGAAGCGGCCCGCGCGGTTGATCCAGCTCTGGAAGCCGCCGTACACGCCCTGCTTGCCGGTCGGGTTGAATTCCGCGTCCTTCACGTGAAAGATCTTGATGCGCTCGTGGTAGTGGTCGACGTAGGCCAGGTAGTCGAGCTGCTGCAGCATGAAGTGGCTCGGGTCGTACAGCAGGCAGGCGCGCGGGTGGTTGTTCACGCGCTCCAAAAACATCTCGTAGCTCACGCCGTCGTGCAGGTCTTCGCCGGGGTGGATCTCGTAGCCCACGTCGACGCCCACCGCGTCGAAGGCATCGAGGATCGGGCGCCAGCGGCGCGCCAGTTCGTCGAAGGCTTCCTCGATGAGTCCCGGCGGGCGCGGCGGCCACGAGTACAGGTACGGCCAGGCCAGCGCGCCGGAGAAGGTGGCATGCGCCGTGAGCCCCAGGTTGGCCGAGGCCTTGGCCGCGAAGTGCAGCTGCTGCACCGCCCATTGCTGGCGCTTGACCGGATCGCCACGCACCTCGGGCGCCGCGAAGCCGTCGAAGCCCGCGTCGTAGGCCGGGTGCACCGCGACCAGTTGGCCCTGCAGGTGGGTCGAGAGCTCGGTGATCTCCAGGCCGTGCTTTGCCAGCGTGCCCTTCACTTCGTCGCAGTAGGTCTTGCTTTCGGCGGCGCGCCGCAGGTCGAACAGGCGTGCGTCCCAGCTTGGAATCTGCACGCCCTTGTAGCCGAGCCCCGCGGCCCAGCCGGCAATGCCGTCGAGCGTGTTGAACGGTGCGGTGTCTCCGGCGAACTGGGCCAGAAAAATGGCCGGGCCCTTGATGGTTTTCATTGGCTTGTCTTCCTTATTCGGTGGGGCAGCGTTGAAAGCATACTTGGCGTGTCGTCCGACCCCGCGCGAGAGGCCAACGAGCCACAATGGATTTTCCTTTTCGCATCAACCGTTCAGTTCGCGCTGACAGTCCCGCGATGACGCAACCTGTTTCCGCACGGCTCAAGATCGGCCTGTCCGCCTGCTTCTCGCACGCCGACCCGGCCCGGTCGCTCTTCACCAACAAGACGCTGCAATACGTCGAGCAATCGATCGCGCACTGGCTCATGTCGGCCGGCGCCATGGTCGTGATGGTGCCCTGCCCCACCGGCGAAACCGCGCGCGGCGACACCAAGCTGTCGCACTACGCCGAGTGGCTCGACGGCGTGGTGATGCATGGCGGTGCCGACGTCTGGCCCGGCAGCTACGGCGAAGTGCCGCTCAAGGACGCATGGATCGGCGACCAGATCCGCGACCTGTACGACCTGGCGCTGGTCGAAGCCTTCGAGCAGGCCGGCAAGCCCATCTTCGGCGTGTGCCGCGGGCTGCAACTGATCAACGTGGCCTTCGGCGGCACGCTCTACCAGGACATCGAGGCACAGCACTCGGGCGGGCTGCGCCACCGCGACCCGGTGACCTACGACCAGAACTTTCACGAGATCGAGATCGTGAAGGGCACGCGCCTGTCGAAGCTCTATCCGCAGCTGGACACCGCGCGCGTCAACAGCATTCACCACCAGGGCGTGAAAGACATCGCACCCGGTTTCGACATCGAGGCCTGGAGCCTGCCCGACCGCGTGCCGGAGGCCATTCGCCGGCGCGCCGACCGGGGGCGCAGCTACATCGCCGCGACCCAGTGGCACCCCGAGTTTCATAAGTACGGCAGCACCGAGACGGTCGACGACACGCCGATCCTTCACGACTTCCTGTGGGCCTGCGCAACCGCGAAGGTCGCGCCGAAGACGCTGCCGCGCTCGGGCCCCGGCAAGATCCGCGACCGCGCGGCGCGGGTGCTGCGGCAGGCGCTGCTGCGCCGCTAGCTGTTGCTATTTATTGCCCGCGGTCAGCGGCGGTCCGAGCGGTTCGTCGTGCCGCTGACGCTCGCGTCGATGGTGCCGAACACCGTGACGCCGCTGCCGGACGAGGTGCTCGAAGTGCCGGACGCACCGCCGGCCGATCCCGTGCCGGCACAGCCCGACACCAGCACGCCCATCGCGATGGCGAAAACAGCTGCAATGATTGATTTCAAGACGGACTCCAGGGGAAGGATGAGACTGCGGCCACTATAGGCCGCAGCCCTTTCCGCGCTGTAACAACATGCCCGCTGGCGGCAGGGTTGTTGTTGCCGCAATCGCGGCACAACCCCGCCCAGCCGGCCCGCGCCGGTCAGCGCGGATCGGTCGCCAGCAGCATCGCGACCATCGATCGCAGGTGCTCCTGCAGCCGCGCCGCGCCGGTTTCGTCCAGCGCCAGCGTGGCCTCGTCCATGTAGAGCCTGCGGTTGATCTCGACCTGGATGCTGTGCCGGTTCCCTGCCGGGTTGCCGTGCCGTCGCACCAGCTCCACGCCCTTGTACGGGTGGTTGTAGTCCACGCTGTAGCCCAGCGCGCGCAGGTGCTCGCACAGCTTGTGCGACAGCGCGGGCGCGGCCGTGCTGCCGTCCCGGTCGCCGATCACGAAGTCCGCATGCGCAAGGCCCGGGAAGTCGGTGGCATGGCTGCCCGCAATGGCCGGCATCGAGTGGCAGTTGATGTGGATGCTGTAGCCGTGCCGTGCGTGCGCTTCGTCGATGGCCTGCGCCACCGCCGCGTGGTACGGACGCCAGCACTGGTCGATGCGCTGGCGCACCTCGTCCACCGTGAGCGGCCGGTCGTAGATCGGCAGGCCTTCGTCGGTGAGCTTCCAGATCAGGCCCTTGCCCAGGCGCACTTTCGACAGCACGCGCGGATCGGTCGACACCGGCCCGGTCCACGGGCCGTCGAGCATGGTGGTGTCGACCTCGGTCATGTCGCGGTTGGCATCGAGGTAGCTGCGCGGAAAGTGCGCCTCGATCCAGGCCGCGCCCATGTCGCTCGCGAAGGCATAGAGCTTCTCGACGTGGGTGTCTTCGGCCCGGCGCAGCGTGGCGAGGTCGCACACGGGCCGGAAGTCGTCGGGGTAGACGGTGCCGCTGTGCGGCGAGTCCAGCACCAGCGGGGTGTGCCCGGCGATGCTCGTCACCTGGGCGCGGGTTTGAATCAGTTTCAGAACTGGATGCATAGGCAGTGTCGGTCAGTCCAATCGGATGCGCGCGAAGGCAGCCACCTTCTTCATCTTCTCGATCTCGCTCGCAATCTGCTTCGTGAACTCCGCGGGCGTGGTGCCCGAGGCATACAGCCCCTGCAGCGACAGGCGCTCGCGCACCGAGCTGTCCTTCAGCGCGGTCACCACGGCCTGCTGCATGCGCTGCACCAGCTCGGCGGGCGTGCCGGCCGGCGCGATCATGCCGAACCACGACGGGTCGTTGTTGGCGGGGTAGCCCAGCTCGCCGTAGGTCGGTACTTCGGGCAGCACGTCGAGGCGGCCGCTCCACGACACGGCCAGCGCCTTCAGCTTGCCCGCCTTCACGTGCGGCAGCGACGACGCCACCTGGTCGAAGTACACCGGCACCTGGCCCGCCAGAACGTCGTTGATGGCCGGGCCCGCACCGCGGTAGGGGATGTGCACCATCGAGGTTCCGGTGCTGCTCTTGAACAGCTCGCCCCACATGTGGCCGATGGTGCCGTTGCCCGGCGAGGCGTACGACACCTTGCCCGGGTTGGCCTTCAGGTACTTCACCAGTTCGGCGAAGCTGCCGACCGGCAGCACGGACGGGTTGATGACCACCACGCCCGGTGCCTTCACCAGCTCGGTCACCGCGACGAAGCCCTTGATCGGGTCGTACGGCAGCTTTGCGTACACGGCCGGGTTGACGCCGTGGGTGGACAGCGTGGCCACGCCGAAGACCAGGCCGTCCGGCGTGGCGCGGGCCAGCTCGGCCATGCCGATGGAGCCGCCGGCGCCGGCGCGGTTGTCGATCACCACGGGCTGCTGGAGGATCTTGGCCAGGGGCTCGGACAGCACGCGGGCCGTGATGTCGGTGGCGCCGCCGGGTGGGAAGGGCACGACCAGGCGAATCGGCTTGCCTTGGGCAAAAGATATTCCTGGAACGACGGAAGCGGCGGCCAGTGTGGAAATGAAATGACGACGTTGCATGAGGTTCTTCCAATGAAACAGGGAGAGATGGAGCGATTTGCTGCATTACTCGAAGCAAAGGATATACCCGCTAACATTCTGATCTGGAATGTTTTAATGGGCATCTCGCCATGTCACTGCGCCGCCTCAACCCGCCCCTGAACCTGTTGCGTGCCTTCTCGACCGTGGTGCGCTTCGGCGGCGTCTCGCGCGCTGCGGAAGCGCTGCACCTGACGCAGGGCGCGGTCAGCAAGCAGGTTCAGGAACTCGAGCGCTGGATCGGCGCACCGCTGTTCGAGCGCAGCCGCAAGCGGCTGGCGCTCACGCCCGCCGGCGAGCGCTACGAGAAGGCGGTGCGCGCCCTGCTCGCACAGTTAGAGGCGGCCACGCTGGAGCTCATTACCAGCGGCGACGGCGGTGGTGCGCTGCACCTGTCCACGCTGCCCACCTTCGGCGCCAAGTGGCTGATTCCGCGGCTGCCCGACTTCCAGCGCCGGCATCCGCAGATCACGCTGCATTTCGTGCCCTTCGTGCATGGCTACGACTTCGAGCGGCCCGAGCTCGACTGCGCCATCTTGTTCGGCGACGGCCACTGGCCCGGCGCCCGCTCGCACTACCTGTCGGGGCAAGACGTCGCGCTGATCGCGCCGCGCGCGGCGCAGGCCGAGACCGTCATCAATACGCCGCAGGACGTGGCGCGCTGCACGCTGCTGCGCCACGTGACGGTGCCGCAGTCGTGGGTGCAATGGAGCGAGACGCACGGCGTGCGCGGGCTCGACCCGCTGGCGGGCCCGCAGTTCGACCAGTTCCAGACCATGATCCGCGCGGTGATGGTGGGCATGGGCGTGGCGCTGGTGCCGCGCTGCCTGGTGCAGGACGAAATTGCCTCGGGGCTGGTGGACGAGCCGCTGCCCAACGGCGGCTACCGGGGCAACGAGGGCTACTGGTTCTGCTACCCCGAAGGACGCGGCCAGCTGGCCACGCTCGACCATTTCCGCAACTGGCTGCTGGCCGAGGTCGACCGCAGCGCGGAAGTGACGGGGGCAGTAGCGGTGGCGTCGCCGCCGTCGGCCGCCCTGCCCTGACCGGTTATTCGGGCTTTGCGCCCGAAGCCTTCACCGCCGCGCCCCAGAGCCCGATCTCGCTTGCCACGAAGCGGTCGAACTCGGGCCCGCTCGTCGGCGCCGGCTCGGAGCCCCGCTCGCGGATGAAGCGCGCCATCTGCTCGCTCTTCAATATGTCGGTCACTTCGTGGTTCAGCCGCGCCACGATCTCGGGTGGCGTGCCGCGCGGTGCCATCAGGCCGAGCCAGCCCACGGCCTCGAAGTTCTTCGTGCCGGCCACGCCACTTTCGCGCACGGTGGGCACGTCGGGCAACTGCGACGAGCGCGTGGCCGAAGTCACCGCCAGCGCAATTGCCTTGCCCGCCTTGATGTGCGGCAGCGCGGCCGTCACCGAATCGACCATCAGCGGAATCTGGTTGCCCAGGAAATCCGACTGCGCCGGCCCGCTGCCTCGGTACGGAATGTGCGTGATGAACACATGCGCCGCAGACTTGTACATCTCGCCCGACAGGTGCTGCGTGCCGCCGATGCCGGCGCTCGCGTAGCTCAGCCGGCCCGGCTCGGCCTTGGCGCGCGCCGTGAGGTCGGCCAGCGTGCGAATGCCGCTCTCGGGCGTGGCCAGGAACACCAGCGGCACCTTGGCGATCAGCGAGATGCCGACCAGGTCGCGGCGCGGGTCGAACCCCGGCTTGGCATAGAGCGTCTGGTTCACCGCCATCGCACTGCCCGCCACCACCAGCGTGTAGCCGTCGGGCGGCGCGCGCACCACGAACTCGGTGCCGATGTTGCTGCCCGCACCGGCCTTGTTGTCAACGATCACCGGCTGGCCCAGCCGCTTGCCGAGCTGTTCGGCAAGCGCGCGGGCAAAGATGTCGGTCGCCTGCCCCGGAGGGAAAGGCACGACCAGCTTGACGGGCTTGTCAGGCCACGCGGCGGCCTGGGCCATGCCCGTCGCCGTTGTTCCGCCCAGCAGCATGGCTGCCGCGGCCAGCGCGGTGGCAAGGTGTCTGCGCCGCATGGCTCAGAGCGCCGAGAGGTGCTTGCCCACGATGCCCGCCAGTTCGAACATCGTCACCTGGTCCTTGCCGAACACGGGCTTCAGCTTGGCGTCGGCATTGATGGCACGCTTGTTGGTCGCGTCCTGCAGGTTGTTGGCCTTGATGTAGTCCCACAGCTTCTTGATGACCTCGGTGCGCGCCACCGGATCGGCGCCGATCACCGCGGCCAGCGAGTCGCTGGGCTTCAGGCCCGCGCCCGGCTTGCGTGGCGTGGCCGCCTTCTTCGCGGCCGGTGCCTTCTTGGCCGCGGGCGTCTTCTTCGCCGCCACCTTCTTGGCTGCCGCGGTCTTTGCCGCCGGCTTGCCGAAGGTCTTGCGCGGCGGGAACTTGCTGCCGCCTTCGCGCGGTGCGAACTCGAAGGTCACCTTGCCCTCTTCGGCGTTCCAGGTCAGGAAGGCCTTGAAGGCACGGCGCGTGCGCATGCTCACGAACTTGTCGAGCAGGTCGGTCTTGCCGGTGGCGAGCAGCTTTTCCATCTGGTCGCGCTCCACCGGCTGCTGCAGGATGATCTTGCCGGTCTTGAAGGTGCAACTGGGCGTGGGCTGCGCGGTGGTCGGCACCGACTTCTCGCACACGTAGTTGCTGCCGTGGTCGAACACCGGCGCGCCGCACACCGGGCACGGGCCCACGGTGTCCTGCGCGCTGAAGTCGACAATTTCGCCGCTCTCGGCATTCTTGTCGTCGCCGAAGTCGAACTCCAGCTTCCAGTTCTTGGCTTCCTCGTCGTACTTGATGACGATCTCGGACGTGAAGGGCCAGCCGGCCTTGGAGCGGAAGCCGTCGATCGGGCCGATGTGCTTGTCGCGCAGCAGCGCCTCGGCCTCGGCCACCTCGAAGGTGCGGCCGGCCGGCGACTTGCCGAACGAGAAACCGCAGGCGTCTTCGCCCGTGCCGCTCTTGCCGGTGCAGGCGTAGCGCCGGTAGTTTTCCTTCACCACGCCGCCGCAGTTGGGGCATGGCGTCTCGAGCGTGGCGTAGTCGCCGGGCACGGTGTCGCGGTCGTATTCCTTGGCCTTCTTGACGATGTGCTCGGTCATGGCCGCGATCTCGCGCATGAAGGCGTCGCGGCTCAGCGCACCCTTTTCCATTTGCGCGAGCTTGTATTCCCACTCGCCGGTCAGCTCGGCCTTCGAGAGTTCTTCCACGCCCAGGCCGCGCAGCAGCGTCATGAGCTGGAAGGCCTTGGCGGTCGGGATCAGCTCGCGGCCTTCGCGCAGCATGTACTTCTCGGCGATCAGCCCTTCGATGGTGGCCGCGCGCGTGGCTGGCGTGCCCAGGCCCTTCTCCTGCATGGCTTCGCGCAGCTCGTCGTCGTCGATGGTCTTGCCGGCGCCTTCCATGGCGCCGAGCAGCGTGGCTTCCGAGTAGCGCGCGGGCGGGCGCGTCTTCAGGCCCTTGATGTCGGCCGACTCGGTGTTGACGATCTCGCCCGGCTTCACCGGCACGAGGCGCTTGCCGTCCTTGTCGTCTTCCTTCTCGTCGTCCTGCGCTTCCTTGCCGTAGATGGCCAGCCAGCCCGGCTTGACCAGCACCTTGCCGTCGGTGCGGAACGGGTACTTCTTGCCGCCCTGCTCGACCGTGCTGATGCGCGTGGTCACCTGGTGCTCGGCGCTCGGGAAGAACACCGAGAGAAAGCGCCGCACCACGAAGTCATACAGCTTCTGCTCGGCTTCGCTCAGGCCGCTCGGGGCCTGCAGCGTCGGGATGATGGCAAAGTGATCCGACACCTTGGCGTTGTCGAAGATGCGCTTGTTGGGCTTCACGTAGTTGCCGTCGACCGCCTGCTTGGCGAACGGCGCCAGGTGCTTCATGCCGCTGTCGGCCAGCATGCCCATGGTCTGCTTGACCACGGGCAGATAGTCTTCCGGCAGCGCGCGCGAATCGGTACGCGGGTAGGTCAGCGCCTTGTGGCGTTCGTACAGGCTCTGCGCCAGTGCCAGCGTGGTCTTGGCGCTGAAGCCGAAACGGCCGTTGGCCTCCCGCTGCAGCGAGGTCAGGTCGAACAGCGCGGGCGATGCCTGCGTGGTCGGCTTGCTTTCTTCGGTCACGGTGGCGGGCTTGCCGCGCGAGGCATTGGCGATGGCCAGCGCTTCCTGCTCGTTCCACACGCGGTCGGCGCGCTGCTCGGGGTCGGGTTCGCCGTTGGCCAGCAGCGGCGCGTTGGCCTTCTTCCAGTCGGGGTTGAACCACTTGCCCGGGTACTCGCCGGCCTCGGCCGCGAAGCTGCCGTGCACTTCCCAATAGTTGCGCGAGACGAACTTGCGGATTTGCTCCTCGCGCTCGACCACCACCGACAGCGTGGGCGTCTGCACGCGGCCCACGGTCGTCAGGAAGAAGCCGCCGTCGCGCGAGTTGAACGCCGTCATGGCGCGCGTGCCGTTGATGCCCACCAGCCAATCGGCCTCGGAGCGCGAGCGCGCGGCGTCGGCCAGGCCCTGCATCTGCTTTTCGGTGCGCAACGCATCGAAGCCGTCGCGAATGGCCTGCGGCGTCATCGACTGCAGCCACAGGCGCTTGACCGGCTTGCCCAGCGGCGTCTTGCCGCCGGCGTATTGCTCGATCAGGCGGAAGATCAGCTCGCCCTCGCGGCCCGCGTCGCAGGCGTTGATGAGTTGCGTCACGTCCTTGCGCTTGGCCTGCTTGACCACGGCGTTCAGGCGCGTCTTCGTCTTGTCGACCGGCTTCAGGTCGAAGTGGGGCGGAATCACCGGCAGGTTGGCAAAGCTCCACTTGCCACGCTTGACGTCGAATTCCTCGGGCGCCTGGATTTCGACCAGGTGGCCCACGGCACTGGTCACGACATAGCTGTCGTTCTCGAAATGCTCGTCATGTTTGTCGAATTTGCCGGCCACCGGCGTGAGTGCACGGACGATGTCCTGTGCCACCGACGGCTTTTCAGCGATTACCAAAGTCTTTGTCATCTATGGGCTCTCTATACTCTGCGGCTTCCCGCGTGCGCACGCGCACACGCGCATGTGTGCATATTCAAACTAACAGACTTCGGGCATGCCTTCCAAAACCCCACTTTCCGGCGGTCGCCGAATTCAGACACGCCGCTCCGATGTCCACGGCAACGGCGTGTTCGCCGTACAGGACCTGGCCGAAGGCGAGACGCTGATCGAATACAAGGGCGAGCTCATCAGCTGGAAGGAGGCGCTGCGCCGCCATCCGCACGATCCGGCCCAGCCCAATCACACCTTCTACTTCCACATCGATGACGGGCGCGTGATCGACGGCAATGTCAAAGGCAATGCCGCCCGCTGGATCAATCACTCCTGCGAGCCGAACTGCGAAGCCGACGAAGTCGATGGGCGCGTTTATATCAAGGCGCTGCGCAACATCGCTGCAGGAGAAGAGCTCAATTACGACTACGGCTTGATCATCGACGAGCCCTACACGCCCAAGCTGCTGTCCGAATTTCCTTGCTGGTGCGGCTCTGAGCAGTGCCGCGGCACGCTGCTGACGCCCAAGGACGAGGACGAAGAGAAGAAGAAAAAGAAGAAGGCCAAGAAAAAAGCTGAGAAGAAGGCTGAAAAGAAAAAGGCCGAGAAAAAAGAAGCCCAGAAGGCTGACAAGAAGGCCGAGAAAAAAGCCGACAAGAAAGCGGAAAAGAAATCCGCCAAAAAAGACAAGTCCGACGCCAAGGACTGAGCATGAGCAGCAACAACAGCACCACGGCCGCCTGGTTCGAAGACCGGATCGCCTCGGCGGTCGCGCCGCTGTTGCTGGGTTTCACGGTCGAGGCCGTGGCCGAAATCGATTCCACCAACACCGAGCTGATGCGCCGTGCGCGCGCCGGCCGCACCGAGCCGGTGCTGCTGGTGGCAGAGCGCCAGACCGCCGGGCGCGGCCGCCTCGGCCGTCCCTGGCAGAGCGCGCCGCGGCAGGAGCCGGCGGCCTCGCTCACCTTCTCGCTGGGCATGCCGCTGGCGCCCGCCGACTGGTCGGGCCTGTCGCTCGCCGTGGGTGTCAGCGTGGCCGAAAGCCTCGACCCGTCGGGCGAGCACAAGGTCGGGCTCAAGTGGCCCAACGACGTGTGGGTCAATGACAGCAAGCTGGTCGGCATCCTCATCGAAACCGCCATGCCGCACGCCGCGGGGCAGGACGGGCAGCGCTACGTCGTGATCGGCATCGGCATCAACATCGGCGCGCGCGAAGGCGACGGCATGCGCACGCCGCCCGCGTGGCTGCGCCAGTGGCGCCCCGAGGCCAATGCGCCCGAGGTGCTGCGCGAACTGGCAGAGCCGCTGGTGCGCGCCGTGCTGGCCTTCGAGGCCGGCGGCTTCGCGCCTTTTGCCGAACGCTTTGCCGCGCGCGACGTGTTGCGCGGGCGCGAGGTGGTGCTGAGCGACGGCACCAGCGGCCTGTGCGAAGGCGTGGCCTGGGGCGGTGAACTGCAGGTGCGCACCGACGCGGGCCTGCAGCTGATCACCAGCGACGAAGTGAGCGTGCGCCCTCGCGGCATGTCTTTCTGATTCGAATGAAGCTGCGCCTGCTCCTCGTCGTCTTGTTGCTGGCCAACGCCGGCTACTTCCTGTGGGCGCGCGGCGATCTGGTCGGTTTTGGCCTGGCGCCGGCCGGCCTCAACGAGCGCGAGCCGCAGCGCATGGCGCGGCAGATCCGGCCCGAGTGGCTGCAGATCCGCAAGGAACCCAAGGCCGGCACGCCGGCTTCCCCGGCCGCATCGGCGCCAGCACCTGCCCCCGCGCCGTAATCCCTTCAGGCGGCGCGCGCGAACATCCGGTGCGCCTTGGCCAGCGCGGCCTGCAGTTTTTCTTCGGACGGCGGTTCGTGCGAACTTGAACTCAGGCCGAACTTCTTGCCCGCGATTTCCTGCACCGCGACCAGGATGCCGCCAAGCGCGACCGGATCGCTTTCAGCCTCCAGCGCCGTGCGCAGGCATTCGAGCGCCTTGGGCGCCGCGCTGCGGCGGTTGAGCACGATCTGCATCAGCGCACTGGCGGCCCATTGGCGGTTTGCAACGGCGGGGTCGTTGGCGAGCAGCGGTGCCACCTTCGCGATGTCGGTGGTGCCGCCGAGCCAGCCCATCACCCACAGGCCCTTGCAGCGCAGCTCTTCGTGCGGCGACGCGAGCGCGGCGCGCGCCAGTGCCGCAGTTTCTTTCAGGCGCTGGCCCTTGCGGTACTTGAAAGTGCCGAGCATCTGCAGCACCGTCGCCTGCATCGCCGGGTCTTGCTCCTGTTCGAAGCACGCGAGCAGATGGTCTTCGGCCTCGTCGCCGCGTTCGCTGAACTTGCGGCAAAGCCAGTCGTACAGCTCGCTGTCCATGCCGGTGTCGCGCAACAGTTCGTAGTGGAAGGCCAGTGCTTCGGCCGATTGCAGTTCCAGCAGGTCGGCGCCGAAATCGAACATGTCCGACACGTCGGTGTCGGTGCGGATCTTCGTGAAACGGCGGCGCAGCGCTTCGATGGCCTTGCCCTCGTTGCCTTCCGTGCTTTTTTTGGCGGATGAGCTCATTCCAGATGTTCTCCCTCGAAGCGAACGGTGAAGAGCGCCCCCGGCGGATGCTTGCCTGGGTGCGCGTCTTCCAGTTTCACTTGCGCGCGGTGCTGGTTGGCAATCTCCCGCACGATCGGCAGGCCCAGCCCCGAGCCGTCGGCCTCGTTGCCGAGCACGCGGTAGAACGGCTCGAACACCAGTTCGCGGTCGGCCTCCGCGATGCCGGGGCCGTTGTCTTCCACCTGCAGCAGCAGCACGTGGCCGAAGGGGTCGGCCAGCACGCGCACGGTGATCAGGCCGGGGCGCTCGGGCGTCGAGGGCGTGTAGTTGAGCGCGTTGTCGACCAGGTTGCGCACCAGCTCTTTCAGCAGCGTCGGGTTGCCGTCGAACAGCACGCCCGGCGCGCCCGCCTCGGCGCCGTCGTAGCCCAGGTCGATGCGCTTTTCGATCGCGCGCGGCACCGCCTCGCGCACCACCTCGATGGTCAGCCGCGCGAGGTCGCAGGGCTGCTGGTGCGTCATGGCGCTGGTGCCTTCGGCACGTGCGAGCGACAGCAACTGGTTCACCGTGTGCGTGGCGCGCACGCTGGCGCGGCCGATCTGCTTGAGCGACTGCTTCAGCTCGTCGGCATTGGCGCCTTCGCGCTGCGCCAGGTCGGCCTGCATGCGCAGGCCCGCCAGCGGCGTCTTGAGCTGGTGCGCCGCGTCGGCCAGGAAGCGCTTCTGCGTGTCGATGGAATCGTTGAGCTTGTTCAGCAGCTCGTTCACCGACGACACCAGCGGCACCACTTCGAGCGGCACCGAGGATTCGTCCAGCGGGCTCAGGTCGCCGGGGCGCCGTTCGCGAATGCGCGCCTCGACCACCGACAGCGGCTTGATGCCTCGCACCAGCGCCAGCCAGATCAGCAGCACCGCGAGCGGCAATATCGCGAACTGCGGCAACAGCACGCCCTTGATGATCTCCAGCGCCAGCACAGCTTGCTTTTCGCGCGTTTCGGCCAGTTGCAGCAGCGTCGGCGGCACCTCGTCGCTGCCGCTGGCAATCCACAGCGAGGCCACGCGCACTTCCTTGCCGTGCAGCGCGCTGTTGTGCAGGAACACCTGGCCGGGCGGCAACGGCTCGTCGAGGCCGGGCATCGGAAGGTCGCGGTCGCCGCTCAGCAGCGTGTCGTGGCCGTCGAGCAGCTGGTAGTACACATTGCCGGCGTTGTCGGCGCGAAGGATCTCGCGCGCCGGCTGCGAGAGCACGAACTGCGTCTGCCCGTCCTTCACCGTCACGAGCTCGGCCAGCGCCTTGACGTTGTGCTCGAGCGCGCGGTCGAAGGGTGCGTTGGCAATGCCCTGCGCCACCAGCCAGGTGACGCCGATGCTCACCGGCACCAGCAGCAGCAGCGGCGTGAGCATCCAGTCGAGGATTTCGCCGAACAGGGAGCGCTGGGCGCGCTGGAAGAGCTTCAAGAGAGGTGTTCCCGATGAGACGCGAGAAAGGTCAGGCGGACGTGACTTAGTGCTGCGGCACCACGCCCTGTCGTGGGCGTTGGCGCGGGTGCCCGGTTGTAGTCTCTGCGTGCAGTTTCTGCAATTCGAAAAAGCACAGGGAGAGAGTCATGAAGAACAAGTCATTGGGTGGCTGCGCGCAGCCATTGTGGATCGCCGCGACCGTGTGGGTAGCGGGAGCGGGGCTCGCCGGATGCGGCGGGGGCGGTGGAGGGAGCGGTGGCGGAATGCCGCTGCCTTTGTTCCCGACAACCGCCGCGGTGCCGGCACCGCCTCCCGCGCCGACATCCGGGCGTGCGATCAATCGCGATCCGGTCGCGGGCAGTGAACCCGCGCCGTTGTTGAGCGCACCTCAGCCCGGTTCGACCGCTGCGGTGGGCAACGACAGCGAAGGTCTCTACATCGATCAACACCACGCCACCTTTGTCAGCGCCAGCGGCTTGATTGCCCACAAATCGTTCGCGGGCTCGCTGTGGGGGGCGATCAAGGTCACGGGGTCGAATTGGTCCTTCAATACGGGTACGGCGTATTTCCCCGACGCGTTGCCGGTGACAGGCTCGGGCACTTTCGCACCCAGGAAGACGATGACGGGGAGCTATGCCTACGGCGGGCGCGAGCCGTCCGCATTCGGCCCGCTGGACTACATGGCCGAGAACGCGCTGGCGGTGTCGCAAGACAGCGTGGTCGGAAAGTGGAGCAGCACGGACAGCCCCATCAGCTTCGGCGTGGGTGTCTCGATCGAGGTCGATGCGAAAGGCGCGTTCACGGGCAAGACGGCTGGCGCACAGATCGGCAACTGCAGCATTTCGGGCACCATCACGCAGGCGCAGCCGGGCACGGCCAAGAACATGTACGACTTCACGCTGAAGGCGGTCGATGCAAGTACCGACGGCAAGGGGGTCTGCAAACTCAACACAGGCGGGCCTTATGCAGGGCCGGCGGCCGTCGGGCTTGAGCCGGCGGGCCTCTTCGACAGCAACGGCTACTTCCGCAGCATCATGTTCCTGATCAAGGCGCCCGATGGCGCCATAGTGACGTCGGGCATGCGCAAGCAGCCGTAGCGGCACGCCCCGGAGCCTGGGCTCGTCAGTTCTGGATCTTTTCCAGGCAGTAGCCCAACCCGCGAACGGTGGCGATGCGCACCGGCCCTTTCTCGATCTTCTTGCGCAGGCGGTGGATGTACACCTCGATGGCGTTGAGGCTCACCTCCTCGCCCCATTCGCAGAGCCGGTCGACCAGCTGGTCCTTGCTGACCAGCCGGCCGGCGCGCTGCAACAGCACTTCGAGCAGGCCGAGTTCGCGCGCCGACAGCTCGATCATCTTTCCGTCGATGGTGGCCACGCGGCCGGCCTGGTCGTAGACCAGCGGGCCGTGGCGGATCGCGTTGCTGGTGGTGCCCATGCCGCGCCGCGTGAGGGCGCGCACGCGCGCCTCGAGCTCCTGCAGGCTGAAGGGCTTGGCCATGTAGTCGTCGGCGCCGTGGTCCAGGCCCTTCACGCGCTCTTCCACGCTGTCGGCCGCGGTGAGCACCAGCACCGGCAACTGCGAGCCGCGTGCGCGCAGGCGCTTCAGGATCTCGATGCCGTGCAGGCTGGGCAGCCCGAGGTCGAGGATCAACAGGTCGAACTCGTCGTGGGTCATGAGCGCGGTGTCGGCCTGCGAGCCATTCGCCACGTGGTCGACCGCCGCGCCCGAAGTGCGCAGGCTGCGCAACAGGGCATCGGCCAGCACCTGGTCGTCTTCGGCAATCAGAATTCTCATGCGCCACCTCCGGCCGGTTCGGGCGCCGCGCTGGCGCCGTTCACATTTGTCCCTGTCTCTCTCTGGGGCCGAGTCTAGCCCGCTGTGTAGGCTTCCAGTCCGATGGTTACCACGGTGGCAATGTCATCGCCCACGCTGCCGCGGAACTCGCGCTCGGCCTGCGTCACGGCGCTGCGGAACGCGTCGAGCCAGGCCAGCCCGTCGGCCGTGAAGAGCACGCGCCGCGCCCGCGCATCGAGCGGGTCGGGCCCGCGCGTGACCAGCCCCCAGGCCTCGCACTGGTCGACCAGCGCGCCCATGGCCTGCTTGGTCATGCCGGCGCGCTCGGCCAGCTCGGTCAGCCGCGAGCCCTCGCGCGCCAGGTGCCGGGTGATGTGGATGTGCGCGGCGCTCACCTGGGCGCGCGCCGCGAGGTTCGACAGCGCCAGCGGCACGTCGACGTCGTGCGCCATCAGCGCCAGCACGCGCTCGTCGAAGCGGCGCATCGCATGGCCCAGCAGGCGGCCCAGGTGGGTCTGCCGCCAGGCGTCGGAATCGGTCGGGAAGGCGGCGTCGGACATGGTGCTAAATGGTAAAGCAAACTGACCAAAAAATGGGTTTACTCAAATCCATGAACCCCTACACTACTGTTCAAGCATCCAGCCTGTGGTTAAAAGCAGATGGATGAAACCAGACACCAACCGTTGATTTTCAAGGAGATTTCCACATGGACGCAGTCGTCAAGGGCGCAAGCATCTCGGTCGCCAACAGTGAAAAGGCCAAGGCCCTCCAGGCCGCTCTGGCCCAGATCGAAAAGCAGTTCGGCAAGGGCACGATCATGCGGCTCGGCGAAGGCGAGGCGCTCGAAGACATCCAGGTGGTCTCCACCGGCTCGCTGGGCCTGGACATCGCCCTGGGCGTCGGCGGCCTGCCGCGCGGCCGGGTGATCGAAATCTACGGCCCGGAATCGTCGGGCAAGACCACGCTCACGCTGCAGGTCATCGCCGAAATGCAGCGCCAGGCCGGCACCTGTGCCTTTGTCGATGCCGAGCACGCGCTCGACGTGCAGTACGCCCAGAAGCTCGGCGTGAACCTGTCCGACCTGCTGATCAGCCAGCCCGACACCGGTGAACAGGCCCTCGAAATCGTCGACTCGCTGGTGCGCTCGGGCGCCGTCGACCTGATCGTCATCGACTCGGTCGCCGCGCTCACGCCCAAGGCCGAAATCGAAGGCGAAATGGGCGACTCGCTGCCCGGCCTGCAGGCTCGCCTGATGAGCCAGGCGCTGCGCAAGCTCACCGCCACCATCAAGAAGACCAACTGCATGGTCATCTTCATCAACCAGATCCGCATGAAGATCGGCGTGATGTTCGGTTCGCCCGAAACCACCACCGGCGGCAATGCGCTGAAGTTCTACGCCTCGGTGCGCCTGGACATCCGCCGCATCGGCACCATCAAGAAGGGCGACGAAGCCATCGGCAACGAAACCAAGGTGAAGGTGGTGAAGAACAAGGTGAGCCCTCCGTTCAAGACGGCGGAGTTCGACATCCTGTTCGGCGAGGGCATCAGCCGCGAAGGCGAAATCATCGACATGGGCGTCACCGCCAAGATCGTCGACAAGTCGGGCGCCTGGTACGCCTACAACGGCGAAAAAATCGGCCAGGGCCGCGACAACGCCCGTGAGTTCCTGCGCGAGAACCCCGAGCTGTCGCGCGAGATCGAGAACAAGGTGCGCGAGTCGCTGGGCATTCCGCTGCTGGCCGCCGATGCCGGCGCGGAACCCGAAAAGGCCGACAAGCCCGCCAAGGCGCCGAAGGCCGACAAGGCCGCGGCAGAGTAAGCAGACAGGAAAGCAGCAAGTTCGCAGCGGCCCTTCCTTCGCGGGCCGCGCGAACGGCTCTATTTTCTGAATGGCTTTCAGCGCCCCCTCCCTCAAAGGCCGTGCACTGCGGCTCCTGAGCCAGCGCGAGCATTCGCGCCTGGAGCTGGAGCGCAAGCTGGCCAAGCACGAAGAAGAGCCGGGCACGCTGGCCCGCGCGCTCGATGAGCTGGCGGCCAAGGACTTCATCAGCGAGCCGCGGGTGGTGGCCTCGGTGCTGAACCAGCGCGCCGCCCGCTCGGGCGCGATGCGGGTGCGCCAGGAATTGCAGGCCAAGGGCATCGCGCCCGAAGCCATTGCCGAGGCGGTGGCAGGCCTGCAGGAGACCGAAGTCGAACGCGCCACGGCCTTGTGGCGCCGTCGCTTCGATGCGCCGCCCGCCGACGCAAAGGAGCGCGCGAAGCAGATGCGATTCCTGATGGCGCGCGGTTTCTCGGGTGCTGTCGTGTCCAAGGTGCTGAGGAGCGACTTCGATGAAGCAGCAGACGACGAATGAAGACCCGGCGGTGCAGTCCCGCGTGATCGCGCAGTCGGCATGCGGGGTCATTCTTTGGCGTGTGCGAACGACACCGGGTACTCCCCTCCG
>NZ_QAJK01000046.1:0-15413 GCF_003852515.1 Variovorax sp. KBW07
GGGAGCGAGAGGAACAATATCAGGAGGAGCGAAGCGGGGGACATTCGCGGAGCAGAGCACACCGTCGGCGTTAGCGGCGCCCTGAAGCACCCGAATCCCGCTGCCCTATCAAACAGCAACGCAAGGCAAATTCGCGTCTCGGGGTGTTCTCCGACAGGGAAACCGTGCTTTTTCGGCAAAACTTGACAAGTTTTGCTTACAAATGCGACCAATGAAAACTCCCTCCGCGATCGACCCCGACGACTTCGAGCGCCTGCTGAGCCGCAATCTCAAGCTCCCGCTCATCGGCGGCGTCCTTGGCGCCGCGGTGTTCGTCGCGTTGATCCTTTTCCTGCTCTCCACCATCGGCTGGGTCGAGCACACCGACCGCGTCACCCGGTCGGCCAGCGAGCTCCAGCGCCGCAGCATCGACATGGAAACCGGCATGCGCGGCTTTCTTATCACCGGTGAAGAAAGCTTTCTCGAGCCGTACCAAAGCGCCCTGCCTCGCCTGAAAGTCGACACCGACTCTTTGCGCACCCTGGTTTCGGACAACCAGCAACAGGTCGACCGGGTCAATCGCATTTCCGGGCTGCAGGAGGCATGGAACGAGTTTGCGCGCAGCATGATCGCCGCCAAGCGCGCCGGCGGCGACGTGCAGGCCACGGTGAGGCTGGGCCGCGGCAAGCGGCTGACCGACGACATGCGCGCCGAGTTCACCGCCTTCATGGACACCGAGCAGGCGCTGCGCTTCCAGCGCAACAACGACGCCAACCGCACCGCCTGGTGGGTGGTGAGCCTGTTCCTGCTGTTCACGCTGCTGCTGACCGGACTGGTGGCGTACTTCGGGCGGCGCCAGCTGGTGCGGCTGTCCGAGAGCTACGACGTGGTGCTGAAGGAACAGAACGCGCATGCCGAGCGCCTGTCGCACGAAGCCTGGCTGCGCGGCGCGCAGACCGAGCTGGTGGGCGAACTGGTGGGCGAACTCAGCGCGCCGGACATGGGCCGCAAGATCCTGGCCTTTTTCTCGCGGCACCTGGGCAGCGCGGTCGGCGCGATGTACGTGCGCGAGCGGCACGGCCCGCTGCGGCGCGCGGCAAGCTACGGCTTTTCGAGCGAGGCCGAGGCCACGCCGCAGGTGTTTTCTCCCACCGAGAGCCTGGTGGGCCAGGCTGCCGCGGAACGCCGCCGCATGATGGTCGACCCGGTCGACGCCGATTACCTGAAGATCAATTCGGGCCTGGGCCAGATGGCGCCCAGGACAGTGCTGCTGATGCCGGTGAGCAGCGACGGCATGGTCAATGGCGTGATCGAGCTGGGCCTGGCCGGCGCGCTCGACGAACGCGGCACCCAGCTGCTTGAAGTGGTGGCCGACGACATCGGCACCTCGCTCGCGGCGGCGCGCTACCGCGAGCAGCTGCAAGACGTGCTGTCCGAAACGCAGCAGCTCAACGAAGAACTGCAGGTGCAGCAGGAAGAACTGCGCACCGCCAATGAAGAGCTCGAAGAACAGTCGCGCGCGCTGCGGGCTTCGCAGGCCATGCTGGAGAACCAGCAGGCCGAGCTGGAGCAGACCAACAGCCAGCTGTCGGAGCGCACCGAGGCGCTGGACCAGCGCAACGTCGCCCTGCGCCGCGTGCAGCGCGACCTGGAAGACCGTGCCGACGAGCTGCAGCGGGCGAGCCGCTACAAGTCGGAATTCCTGGCGAACATGTCGCACGAGCTGCGCACGCCACTGAACAGCGCGCTCATCCTGGCCAAGCTGCTGGGCGACAACCCGCAGGGCAACCTGTCGCTGGAGCAGGTGAAGTTCGCGGAATCGATCTACTCGTCGGGCAACGACCTGCTGGTGTTGATCAACGACATTCTCGACATTGCCAAGGTCGAGGCCGGCAAGCTCGACCTGGTGCCCGAGAACGTGGCGCTCGACCGGCTCGCCCAGAGCCTTGAAAGCACCTTCCAGCCGCTGGCGACGCAAAAGAACCTGGGCTTCCGGCTGGAGATCCAGCCCGGCGCGCCGGCGATGCTGGTCACCGACCGGCAGCGTGTGGAGCAGATCCTGAAGAACCTGCTGTCGAACGCGCTCAAGTTCACCGACCGCGGCGAAGTGGCGCTGGTGGTGTCGGCCGCGGCGGATGGCGGCGCGGCCTTTGCGGTGACCGACTCGGGCATCGGCATCGACCCGCAGCAGCATGAGCTGATTTTCGAGGCCTTCCGCCAGGCCGACGGCACCACCAGCCGCCGCTATGGCGGCACGGGCCTGGGCCTGTCGATCTCGCGCGACCTCACGCAGTTGCTGGGCGGCACGCTCACCCTGCAAAGCCAGCCGGGCCAGGGCAGCACCTTCATCCTGCAGTTGCCGGCCGTGGCGCCGCAGGCTTCGGGGCAACCCATTTCCGCTCCCAGGCCCACGCCGGCACGCGCCCTCGGCCATTCGTCGCATACCCCGGCCCATTCGCCGGCCCATTCGCCCGCCGTGGTGTCGCCTACGCCTTTGGCGCCCTCGCCCAAAGCCGCGGTGCCGGCGCCGCAGTTCGCCGACGACCGCTCGATTCCGCGCGACCAGGTGCGCCGCGTGCTGGTGATCGAAGACGAGCCGCAGTTTGCGCACATCCTCTACGACCTGGCGCACGAGCTGGGCTACCGCTGCCTGGTGGCGCACGGCGCGGCCGACGGCTTCGAGCTGGCCACGCAGTTCGTGCCCGACGCGATCCTGCTGGACATGCGCCTGCCCGACAGCACCGGCCTCGATGTGCTGCAGAAGCTGAAGGATTCGCCGCACACGCGCCACATTCCGATCCACGTGGTCTCGGCCGCGGACAACGCGCAGGCCGCCGCGCTGCACATGGGCGCCATCGGCTACGCACTGAAGCCGGCCACGCGCGACGAACTGATGAAGGTGTTCGGCCGGCTCGAGGAAAAGCTCACGCAGAAGGTCAAGGTCGTGCTGCTGGTGGAAGACGATGCGCTGCAGCGCGAAAGCGTGATGCGTCTGATTGAAGACGACGACATCGAGATCGTGGCGGTGGGCTCGGGCGAAGAGGCGCTGGAGCTGCTGCGCACCCGCGTCTTCGACTGCATGATCACCGACCTGCGGCTGCCCGACATGCAGGGCAGCGAGCTGCTCAAGCAGATGGCGGCGGAAGAAATCGTGTCGTTCCCGCCGGTCATCGTGTACACCGGGCGCAACCTCACGCGCGACGAAGAGACCGAGCTGCAGCGCTATTCGCGCTCCATCATCATCAAGGGCGCCCGCTCGCCCGAGCGGCTGCTCGACGAGGTGACGCTGTTCCTGCACAAGGTGGAGGCCGAGCTGTCGAGCGAGCGCCAGGGCATGCTGAAGACGGCGCGCGGGCGCGACCGCATCTTCGAGGGCCGCACCATCCTGCTGGTGGACGACGACGTGCGCAACATCTTCGCGCTGACCAGTGCGCTGGAGCAGCGCGGCGCGGCCGTGGAAATTGGCCGCAACGGCCGCGAGGCACTGGAAAAACTCGACCAGGTGAGCGAGATCGACCTGGTGCTGATGGACGTGATGATGCCGGAGATGGACGGCCTGGAAGCCACGCGCCGCATGCGCGCCGACCCGCGCTTCGAGAAGATGCCGGTGATCGCCATCACCGCCAAAGCCATGAAGGACGACCGCGAGCAATGCCTGGCCGCCGGCGCCAACGACTACCTGGCGAAACCCGTGGACCTGGAACGGCTGTTCTCGCTGTTGCGCGTGTGGATGCCGAAAATGGAGCGACTGTGACCCGGAGCCGCCTGCCCTCTTCTTCTACTTCCGCCGCCGCGCCCACGCCGCCGCTGCATCCGCTGAGCGACACGGAGATCGAGCTGCGCCTGCTGATGGAGGCGATCTACCTGAAGTACAGCTACGACTTCCGCAACTACACGGTGGCTTCGCAGAAGCGCCGGGTGCTGCATGCGCTCGACCAGCTGGGGCTGCCGAGCATCTCGGCGCTGCAGGAACGCGTGCTGCGCGAGCCGGCGCTGTTCGGGCGGCTGCTGCAGTTCCTGACGATTCCGGTGAGCGAGATGTTCCGCGACCCGGCCTACTTTCTGGCGCTGCGCCAGCACGTGGTTCCCATCTTGCATACCTACCCTTCGGTGAAGGTGTGGGTGGCGGGTTGCAGCACCGGCGAAGAAGTGTTTTCGCTGGCCATTCTGCTGCGCGAGGAAGGCCTGCTCGAGCGCACGCAGATCTACGCCACCGACATCAACCCGGCCTCGCTGGAGAAGGCGCGGCAAGGCATTTTTCCGCTGGAGGCGATTCGCGGCTACACGGTCAACTACCAGCGTGCGGGCGGGCGCGGCGAGTTCTCCGACTACTACACCGCCGCCTACGATGCCGCGCGCTTCGACCCCTCGCTGTGCGCCGACGTGATCTTTGCCGACCACAGCCTGGCCACCGACAGCGTGTTCGCGGAAACGCAGCTGGTGTCGTGCCGCAACGTGCTGATCTACTTCAACCGCGAGCTGCAGGACCGGGCGCTGGGGCTGTTCCACGAGTCGCTGTCGCACCGTGGCTTTCTCGGTCTGGGCTCGAAGGAAAGCATCGACTTCTCGGGCTACGCGAACCGCTTCGACACGCATGCGCGCCTGGAGCGCATCTACCGCAAGCTGGCATGAGAAGGCAGCTTCGCTCTTCTGTTCACAAGCGCGTGGACGCCGTGGTGCTCGGGGCTTCGGCCGGCGGCATCGACGCGCTGAGCGTGCTGCTGCACGAGCTGCCCGCCACCTGGCACATTCCCATGGCCGTGGTGCTGCACCTGCCCGAGGAGCATGAAAGCCACCTGGCGGAAATTTTTGCGCAGCGTCTGCCGATTGCCGTGCACGAGGCCCTCGACAAGATGCCGCTGGCAACCGGCACCCTGTATTTCGCGCCGCCCGGCTACCACCTGTCGATCGAGCGCGAGCGCAGTTTTTCGCTCAGCTGCGAGCCGCCGGTGCTGTTCTCGCGGCCATCGATCGACGTGTTGATGGCCTCGGCCGCCGACGCCTACGGCCCCGCGCTCGCCGGCTTTTTGCTGACGGGCGCCAACGAAGACGGCGCCGAAGGGTTGCGCCGCATCCATCTGGCCGGCGGGCTTACCGCCGTCCAGGAACCGAAAGAAGCACTGATTCCCACCATGCCCCAAGCCGCCATTGCGCGCCACGCTCCCGACTACGTGCTCCCCCTTCGCGAACTGCGCACCCTGCTTCTTCAACTCGAGGCCGCCCATGAACATTGACATCGAGAGCAAGCTGCTGATCGTCGATGACCTGCCGGAAAACCTGCTGGCGCTGGAAGCGCTGATTCGTGCGCCGGGGCGCACGGTGTACCGGGCCCTGTCGGCGGAAGCCGCGCTCACGCTGCTGCTGGAGCATGAATTTGCGCTGGCCATCGTCGACGTGCAGATGCCGGGCATGAACGGCTTCGAGCTGGCCGAGCTGATGCGCGGCACCGAGCGCACGCGGCACATTCCCATCATCTTCGTGAGTGCCGCGGGGCGCGAGCTGAACTACGCCTTCCAGGGCTACGAAAGCGGCGCGGTCGACTTTCTTCACAAGCCGCTGGACCCGCACGCGGTGGTCAGCAAGGTGAACGTGTTCGTCGACCTGCACCAGCACCGCAAGGCGCTGCGGCACGAAATGGAGTCGCTGGCGGCGGCGCATCGCAAGCAGGAAGAACTGGTGCAGCAACTGCAGCACACGCAGCGCGAACTGGAGCGCGCGGTGCGCATGCGCGACGACTTCATGTCGATGGTTTCGCACGAGCTGCGCACGCCGCTCAACACGCTCTACCTGGAAGCGCAGCTGCGGCAGTTGCACCTGTCCAAGGGCAACCTCGCGATCTTCGCGGCCGACCGGCTGCCCGCGATGATCGAGCGCGACCAGCGGCAGATACGCAACATGGTGCGGCTGATCGACGACATGCTCGACGTGACGCGCATGCGGCGCGACGCGCTGTCGATACAGACCAAGCCGGTGGACCTGGCGGCGCTGGCGCGCGCGGTGGTCGAGAACCTGCGGCAGCAGGCCGAGGCCGCGGGTACGACCATTGCGCTGGAGGCGCCGGCCGAGCTGCGCGGCGTGTGGGACGAATTCCGCATCGAGCAGGTGCTGACCAACCTGCTGACCAACGCATTGCGCTACGGCGGCGGCAAGCCGGTCGAGATGGTGGTGCAGCAGCAGGACGACGGCACGGCGCGCGTGAGCGTGCGCGACCAGGGCATCGGCATTGCGCCCGAGGACCACGAGCGCATCTTCGAGCAGTTCGAGCGCACCGACCACAGCCGCAAGCACGCGGCCGGCCTGGGCCTGGGGCTGTACATCACGCGCAAGATCGTGGACCTGCATGGCGGGCACATCGGCGTGGAGAGCACGGCCGGCCAGGGCTCGCGCTTCGTGGTCGACCTGCCGCTGGACACGCCGGACAGCAAGGGCCCTGCCGCCACCGAAACGTAGGCCTGCTCCTACCGTGCGGCGCGCGCCGGCCCGCGATACTGTGGTCTTCGAGATAACCGGAAAGAAAACACTCTGTGAATGTGCTGATCGTCGATGACAACCACTCCGCAGCCGACCTGCTGCAGGAACTGCTGACGCTGCAGGACCATACGGCGCGCTGCACCTACACCGCGCAACAGGCGCTGGATGCCGCCGCCGCCGAACGCTTCGATGCCGCGCTCATCGACCTCACGCTGCCCGACTTTCCGGGCACCGAAGTGGCCCGCCGCCTGCGCGCCAGCGCGGCCGAAGGCGCGCCCCGGTTGCTGGTTGCCATTTCGGGGTTTTCGGCGCAGGACACGGGCGGCCAATCGGCCGAAGGGTTGTTCGACCACCATCTGCAAAAGCCGATCGACATCGACCAGCTCGATCGCATCCTGGCGCCTCGCTAACGCATCGCCTTGTAGCGGTAAACGCGAAAGCCGTCTTTCTGCACGAAGCTGATGGGCTCCCATCCGCGTGCCAGCGCACTGTCGGTAATCTGCGCCATCTGCAGGCCGATGTGGTCCTGCAGGCTGTCGGCCACTGCAAGCTCGAACTTGCGAAGGTCGCGGTCCAGCGCCTCGATGGCCGCAATGGCGGCCTCCACGTCGCCGAAAGGGCGCAGCGCATGCGCCGGCGGATTGTTGTTGCTATTGCTGCTGCGCGTCTGGCTGGGCGGCGCCGTGAACTCCGCGCCGAAGTCGACGATGGCGCCGCCTTCCATGCCATTCAGGCCGCCTATGCTCATCGTCGTCATCATTTCATGAACCCGACGTCGCGCGGATAGGCGATGCCGCTGGGCGCCGTCATTCCAAAGTTCTTGAGGTTGGGCAGGATGCCGTCGAGCTGATCCTCCGGCACGCCGAACCAGCGCGCCAGCGTGGCGGCGTACTGGTCGACCGAGGTGGTGGGCAGCAGGCGCCCTTGCCCGACGTGCCACTGGTCGTCGTCGGCAGCGGTGTTGGTCACGCTCACCGGCGGCGGCGTGCCGTACAGCGCCTTGCCCTTCACCGCGCCGCCGACCACGAAGTGATGGCTGCCCCAGCCATGGTCGGCGCCATTGCCGTTGCTCGACAGCGTGCGGCCGAAGTCGGACGCAGTGAAGGCTGTCACCTTGTCGGCGATGTTGAAGGCCTCCATCTGCCGCTGGAACGCGGTCATTGCAAACGACAGGCGCTCCAGCAGCACGGGCTGCCGGGTGTCGATATCGTCGTGCAGGTCGTAGCCGCCCATCGAGACGAAGAACACCTGGCGCTTGATGCCCAGCGAGGTGCGCCCGCGGATCAGGCGCGCGACCATCTTGAGCTGGTCGGCCAGGTTGTTGCCGCCCGGAAAGGCGAAGTTGGCCGCGAAGTCGTCCGACTGGATGGCGGTGGTGATCGTGCCTTCGGCATCGACCGCGCGCTTGGTGACCTTGGTGTATTCGTTCTCCAGCGTGTGGCCGCGCGGCTGCTGCGCGATCTGCTGCATGGCCGCCTTGACGGTGGCCGAGTTGAAGAGATTGCCCGTGGTGTTGCTCACGCCGGTGATGCGCACGGCACCGCGCGTGCCCACCTGGTATTGCATGGCCTCGTCGCCCGACAGGAACACCGTGTTGCCCGATACCGAGATGCAGGTGAAGAGCGAAGCCGCCGTGGGGTTCTGCCGCAGCGCCAGGTCGCCGATGTTGCCGCCCCAGCCAATGACGGAGCCTTCGGGCGACGACGATTGCCAGACCGACTGCTGGTCGTTGTGCGAGAACAGCTTGGGCGGAATCGGATAGTCCCTGCGGTTCGGGCCATTGAGCTGCGCGCGCGTGAGCGGCTTGATGAGCGGCCCCACGTTCAGTTGCACCGCCATCTTGCCCTCGTCGAACAGCGTGGACAGGCCCGGCATCTTCTTGGTCAGGGCGTACTGCCGGCCATTCGCAAGAGGCAGCGTGGGCTGCAGTTCGACCAGCTCGGTCATGGGCAAGGCGATGCCGCTGCGGGCGGCGGTGTATTTGGCGAAGCTGGCGCCGTCGTAGTTGACGACAGTGTTGGCGTAGTCGTTGCCGCCAAAGAGAAAGACGCAGACCAGCGCCTTGTAGTCGTCGCCGGGCGCGCCCTGCGCGGCGGCTTCGCCCATGGCGGCGAGGTTGAGCGCCAGCGGCAGCGCGGTGCCGGCCATCGCAAGCTGGCCAGTGCGGCGCAGGAACGCGCGGCGCGATTGCTGGGCGGGTGTCTGTATGAGGTACATGGTGCGTGGGCTCTCGCGTTACTTCTGGACCAGGTATTCGGGCGAGCCCATCACCAGCAGCACGGCGGCCCAGATGCGGTTCCGGCGGTCGGCGTCGCTGCTCGACGCGTTGAGGCTGGGCGTGGCCAGCGCGTTGGTGATGATCGCCACCGTGGCGGCCGACAGCTGGTTGCCGGTCAGCAGCAGGTTGAGCCGCCGCACCAGCGCCGCCGCGTCGAGCACCACGGCTTTTTCGGCGGCATAGCTGGCCACCACGTCCTTGTTGTCGAAGCCATACTGCAGCGCGTCCTGCAGGAAGTTCAGGTAGCCGCCCACGCTGGTTTCGTTCACCAGCTGGAACTCGGGCGCGACCATCTTGTTGGTGGCGATGGCGGTCGACGGCGGCACGTAGCCCGGCCGGAAGAAGTTGAACACCGAGGGCGAACGCAGCGGGCTCTGGCCCAGGGTCCGGCTCGGGTCCGAGGTGTTGCCGATCTTCCAGTTGTCGGTGGCCGAGGTCACGCCGAAGGTGCGGCCCCATTGCACGAGGCGCAGCATCGGCTCGCGCAGGCGGCCGAAGTTGGGGTCGGCAAGGCCTGCGGGCGCACGTGCTTCGTCGTCGATCAGCACCGCGGTGAACACGCTCTTCATGTCGCCGCGCACCCCGCTGCCGTTGTTGGCAAAGATGTCGGCCACGCGCTTCACGTAGGCCGGGCTGGGGTTGCTGGTAACCAGCCGCTGGATCAGTTGCCGGCCGATGAAGGGGCCGGTGTTCGGGTGGTTGAAAAGCGTGTCGAGCGCGGTCTTCAGCGCCGCCGGGCCGGGCGTGCCGGCGGGCACGGTCGCACCGAGGAATTTCGCCTCGAGCGTCGAGTGCCGGGCGGCGTCGAACTTCATGGGCCGCGTGGTCCATTCGTTGGATTCGATCTTGCCGCCCCCGCCCGGCGGCTGGTAGGCGTTGCGCTCCGAGGCCCGGATGTCGAGGTCGTAGCCGGTGAACACGCGCGCCAGGTTCGACACGTCGTCCTGCACGTAGGTTTCGATCGGCTGGCCGTCGGCGCCGGTCTTCGGCGTGCCGTCGGGGTTGAGCTGGTACAGGCCGATGGACATGAGCTGCATGACCTCGCGCGCGTAGTTCTCGTCGGGCTGCCGTCCGTTCGCGTCTTCCTTGCGGTTGTCGCGGGTGTTCAGGTAGAAGCCCATCGCGGGGTTCAGCGAGACGTCTTCCAGCAGTTGGCGAAAGTTGCTGGTGACACCGTTCACCAGCATGTCCCAGTACTGCGCCATCATGGTCACGGGCCAGCTCGATCCGATCTCGGTGGCCGAGACCACGAAGATCTCGCTGAGTGCCAATGCCAGACGCTTGCGCATCGCGTCGGGCGACGCCATGAGCTGGCGCCAGATCATGTCGTCAACCTCGGTGGGAATGGCGCCCCGCGGGCTCATCCAGTCCCAGGCCGTGGGCGCGCGCGGTGCGCCGAACTGCTCGGCGAGCCACGGCAGGTAGCCCTTGGCGCGCACATCGGCTATTTCGGTCTCGGAAGCGGAGAACTGGGCCTGCAACAGGAAGCGCGCGGCCTCCTCGTCGTTCTTGGCTTGCAGGTAGTGATACGGGCCTGTATCGGGCGCCGGTCCGCCACCGACGGGCGGCGGCAGGAAAGGAAAGCCACCCGCGCCTCCGTCGCCACCGCCTCCCCCTCCGCACGCGGCCAGTACCGCGGAAAGGGAGAACACGGCCCCGAGCTTCAGGGACCGCGATGCGTCGGTCGTTGCTGCATCAGGCGTTGCGTCGTGCGCCGCGCCGTGTGCTAGCTCATCGACTGCACAGGTGCAGCCCTCTTCTGTCTGTTCCACCATGTTCCTCGCTCCTGCGGCGCTCCGACGCCGTTCGAGCGATTCAAGGCAAGGGGCATGCCCTGCGCAATTCGGGTGGACAACCGCCTGAAAGCAAGGCTTGCGGCCCCACAAATGTGTCTTAATGTGACTTTTTAGTCACTTTCAGAAACAAAATTGGCATGCCAAGTCCTTGGCCATGCTTCAGCAAGCGTTCAGGCGACGAAGCGCGGGATGCTGCGGGGCCCGGCGGCCCCGCACATCAGTCGTCGTAGTCGCGGTCGCCGTCCCAGCCGTTCGGCGGACGGTAGGGATAGCCGGGGCCGTAGTAGATGCGGCCGGGCGGCGGGCTGTAGATGGGCGCCGGACGGTAGTACACCGGCGGTGGCGGCCGGTAGTAGACAGGGGGGGCGGGCTCGTAGTAGATCGGGGCCGGGGCCGGATAGGCATAGACCGGCGGCGGCACGTAGTACGGCGCCGGGTAGCCGCCGACGTAGCCGGGCGTGCCGATCTGCACCGACCAGCTGCCGCGCGCGCTGGCCGAACCCGCGGCCAGCAAGGCTCCGGCGGCCATCGCGCCGATCGCCATCCATTTGAAAACAGAAGAATGATTTTTGAAGTTCACAGTGGCTCCATGGCCAAGGGCGAAGAGCGCCCAAGTGGATACGCAACGTTCCGCGCCTGCGCGCGGTGCACCCGCCAACGCCTCGGGTGGTTCCCAAACGTCACCGGCAAAGTTCGCGGCAAAGCCAGCGGAAATATAGGCCGGAAACGTTCAGCGCGCGATCTCGCGGCGCGACAGCATCACGTCACCGCTGGTCGTGTTGAAGGCGATGGTCGGCGCGCTGAAGTCGCTCAGCGGCGCGCCCAGGCCGATCTCGCCGCGGCCGTGCAGCACGCACTCTTCACGCCGCAAGGCGATCTCGGTGCTCGGCCCGCCGTTGCCATGAAAGCGCACCCAGGTGCCGTAGGTGCTGACGTCGATCAGCACGCAACTGCCCTGCCGCACTTCGATGCGCGCATGCAGCCGCGAGACACGCGGATCGTTCACCACGAACTGCGCATCATCGACGCGCCCGAGATGAATCGGCAGTTCTTCGGTGCGGAACATCGAGCGCACGTCGAGCCACGCCAGCTCGATCTGGCCGAATGACGAATCGGGCATGCGCAAGGGCGCCAGCGCGGCCGGCACTGTAAGAAAAGAAGTCACTTCTTCTTGCCAGTCGATGCGGTGCACCACCGACATTTCGCTGCGGCCGCGGATGTTGATGAGGCCCAGGTCGCGGTGCTGCACGCCGCCTTCGCGCAGCTGCGAGATCACGGCATCGGTCACCCATATCTGGCCGGGCCCGGCCAGGTCGCTCAGGCGCGAGGCCAGGTTGACGGCGTCGCCGTAGCAGTCGCCCTCCACTTCCACCACCTCGCCGCTGGCCACGCCGATCTGCAGCGCCATGCGCAAGGGCGCCGGCCAGACCAGCAGCCGCTTCTGGTGATAGCGCTGCAACTCGATGACCGCGTGCGTGGCCGCGGCTCCGCTCGAGAAGATTGCGAACACGCCGTCCCCGAGCGACTTGACCACCCGGCCACCATGCGCCTGGCAGACGCCACCGATCCATTGCGTCAGCCGCGTGACGGTTTCCGTGGCCCGCGCATTCCCCATGGCTTCGAAGACCCTGGTACTCCCCGTCAAGTCCGCGAATACGACTGTGGAATTGACACCCATACTGTTGTGATTCTCTATTGCGATCGCTGGTTGATTATGGTCAAGGCTCTTCGCATTTCCCTGCAAGAAATGTCCTTGACACACGACCAGACAAACAAGAAACGATTCATTCAGCTTCTCTGTTGACCATATGTATACGCTCGTAACAACGACTCGGATGCACAGGGGATATTGACCCTTTGTAGTACTTTGGAAAACAAATTTAAAAAGGTGGTGAAAACGATTAGTAAAGCGTGTTGTTTGCAAACAAGAAACATTGTTTCGGATCTTGTGCAACGGTTAACTGCGGCTTAAGGTAGCGACCGTCCTTGCTTCCGGCAATACGCTTTCCTTCCCATGCTCTTCCGCCGAATTCTTCGTCTGCTGAACCTGCCCGGTTTCGGATCCCGCCAGGTGGCAGAGAGCCAATTGGGGCGAATCCGCACGGCCATGCTGTCGGCCCTTCAAGGCCGCGGCGGTCATTCGATCCAGCGTGTCAGCCAGCGCGTGCGCTTCGCGGCCGACATGGAAGCCCTGTGGTACCTGCGGCAGGACGTGATGATCGCGCTCAGCGACATCGACGGCGAATCGGCCGCCCGCCGCCAGATGAAAGCCATCAACGGCATGTTCAAGGGCGGCCTGCCCAGCTCCATGGGCCCCCGCGCCCATCAACGCTTCACCAACAACGGCTGAAGCCGCGCGGCGACCGGCTCCCGGTCGCAACAACAACACCTCTTTCCTACGGCCCGACGGGCGCTTTCAATGCGCGTGGTCGTGGTCGTGATGCGCGTGGTCGTGCGCATGACCGTGGTGTGAATGATCGTCGTGCGCGTGGTGGTCGTGCCGGTGGCCCCACACCAGGAACACGTCGCGCCCTTCGGCCGCCATGGCCACCTTCGCGCCCACGGGCAACAGCACCTTGGTGGGCACGTGTCCGAACGGCAGGCCGGCCAGCACCGGCACCTTGAGCGTGGCGCGCAGGCGGTCGATGACCGTGTTCAAGCCAAACCCCCGGTCGTAGCCCGGCACCTTGCGGATGCCCGTGAACTGGCCGAACACGATCGCGCGCTGGCGTGCGAGCACACCCGCCAGCTTCAGCTGGTCGAGCATGCGTTCGATGCGGTACGGATGCTCGTTGGTGTCTTCGATGAACAGCACGCCCTTGTCGACCACCGGAAAGTACGGCGTGCCGAGCAGGCTGGTGAGCACGCACAGGTTGCCGCCCCACAGCACGGCGTCTTGCACGGGCTTGAACTTCAGCTCGGCATCGCGCGCGGGCATGCGCCAGCCGGTGCCTTCGCCCTGCCCGCTCAGCAGGTCGTCGAAGCAGGCTTCCATGATGTCGTCGGGACCGTCTTCGGCACCGAAGTCTTCGCCGACCGCCGGGCCCGACCAGGTGACGCCACCGGTCTTGGCAAGCAGCGCATTCTGCAGCGCGGTGAAGTCGCTGCAGCCGACGAACTCGGTGCCCTTCTGGATCGCCTTGGCCACGGCCTTGTACGGAATCGCGTCGAGGATGCGCGTGAGGCCGTAGCCGCCGCGCGCGATGAGCGCGACATCGGCGCCGCTTGCGGCCGCGCGCGAAATGGCGGCGAGCCGCGTGGCGTCGTCGCCCGCAAAACGCTGATGCACCGACAGTGCCGCGTCGTCGACTTCGACTTCATGGCCCAGCGCCGTGAGTCGCTTCACGCCGCGCCGGAAAGCAGCCTTGTCGCGGATTGCACTGGAGGGAGAGTAGATATAGATGTGTTTGGTCACGAGGTCGAGTATCCCATTGCGTTGCGCGCCTGCAGGGCAAGCGCCACGGCTTGCGCCGGTGTCGGCCCCGATGAAGAAGCGAGAGGGCCGAGCGCGCGCAACGCGGCTTCGTAGCCCCGGTCGGGAAACGGTGCGCGCCACGCATCCTTGATGCGCTCGCCACCGTCCGGCGACTGCAGCGTTGCCGCGAAGCGATGCGGCGCAGCGGACTGAAGCAGCAGCGACGCAAGCGCGGTAGCAGCCGCGCTGTGCACCAGCACCATCGGTTCGGGCGCCGCCACGCGGTCGAGCCATTCGAGCAACACGTCGCGATGCCATTCGAGCGTGTGCGGCGTCTCGCGCTTGGGCTTGTCGCTCTTTCCGAAGCCGATGAGGTCGGGCACCAGCGTGCGCAGTCCAGGCGCGCCGACGAGATGACGGAAGAAGTAGCCCCATTCGCCAGGGCCATGCAAGCACAGGCAGCAGGCGAGCTGATCGCCCTCGCGGCCCGGATTGCCCGGACCGCTTTCGTCGATGTAGTGCATGCGCCAGCCCCGTTGGCTCGGCAGGTCCTGCACGTAGTGCGGAGCGAATGCGTAATCGTCCAGCGCGGCAAAGCGTTCCGCCGGCGTGCGCAGCGCATCGTCGCGCAGAGGCTCCGCCTGCTCGCGCGCAACGCTGCGGCGATGCTGAAAAAAGGCCTGCAGCACGGCCGCGCATTCCTGCGCCATCACCCCGCCCCGCACACGCGTGTGGTGGTTCAGCCGAGGCTCGGCAAAGAGGTCGAGCACCGAGCCAGCCGCGCCAGTCTTCGCATCGGTCGCGCCATACACGACGCGCGCCAGGCGCGAATGCAGCATGGCCCCCGCGCACATCGCGCAGGGCTCCAGCGTGACGAACAACTCGCAGCCATCGAGCCGGTAATTGCCAAGCGCGGCGGCCCCGGCACGCAGCGCGTTGATCTCCGCATGTCCGCTCGGGTCGTGTTGCGCCACCGGCGTATTGCGCCCGGTGGCGATGACCTGGCCGTCTTTCACCAGCACCGCGCCGACCGGCACCTCGCCGGCATCAGCGGCAAGGCGCGCCTCGGCCAGCGCGAGCGCCATCCAGCGCGCGTCGGCGTCGTGGCCGTCGTCGTGGTGGTGGTTCACCGGCAGAGGCGATGCGGGCTCAGTTGTCATCCGGCATCTTGCGCGCCTGCGAAGCGGCTTCGAGCGCGTCTTTCATCTGTTGCTGAACCTGCTGCGCCTGGTCGCGCACGGTGGCGGGCTTTTCGCCGGCAGCCGGTGCGGCCACACCGGGAACGGTCGGCAATGTCGCCGAGACGCTGCTCCCGATCTGTTTCTTCGCGATCAATCCGACGATCAACAGTGACAGCACCAGACCGATCAATCCAAGTACGCGCATTTCAGTGGCTCCAGCTTGCGTTGTGTTTCGTGTGTTCGTTTCGTCGCGCTCTTGTCGCTGTTCGGAACGGGTGCATTCTTTGTGCGTG
>NZ_QAJK01000046.1:15533-161588 GCF_003852515.1 Variovorax sp. KBW07
GTGCTCTGCGCAGCGAAATAAAGGAGGAGCGAAGCGGGGGACATTCGCGGAGCAGAGCACACCGTCGGCGCGGGCGTAGCCCTGAACAACGACAGCAGCCCCAGAAAGCACCCAGCAACGAACAGAAGGCCGAGCGATCACCTGGCGCCCTCGACAGGCGCCTCAGCGTTCATGCCAAGGCGGTCCATCCACACGGCCAGGGCCTGCTCGTCCGGCGTACCCGCGCCGTACACCGCGCGCATGGCTGCATGGGATTCGCGGCGGTGCTGGTTCAGCTTCACCTTGCATTGCAGTGCCGTGACGCGCAACTCGAAGCCGACGATGCCCGCCAGCATCTTCAGCTGGAATTCCTCGCCCAGGTCGCGCCACTGCTGCGCATAGCCAGGCTCGTGGTCGCCGATGAGCTTCTTCAGCAACACGTCTTTCGCCACCGGCTCCTCGATCAGCCGGGCCTCGACCGTGCAATGCACCGCCAGGTAATTCCAGGTCGGCACCCGCGCCAGGTCAGGGTAGACAGCGGGCGACAGGTACGAATGCGGGCCGAGAAAAGTCGCGACCGCTTTCGGCCGTGCCTGCAGGTAGCGCCAATGCGGATTCGGCTTGGCGCAATGGCCCCACAACACCAGCTCGTCGCCCTCTCGCCGCTCCGCCACCAGCGGCAGGTGCGTGACGAACGGCAAGCCGTCTTCGTCGTTCGAGATCAGGCTCGCGAACGGGTGCGAGCGCATCAGTTCCAGCGCGATGGCCGGGTCCTTGGCATTGAACTGCGGAGGCATGTACATGGGGCGGGTTCCTCGTGGCGGAACCCGATTGTCCCCGAGCCGCGCTATCTTGCGTGCGCGGCCTCCAGTTGCCTGACCATCGCGGTATAGCCGCGGGCCTTGGCCAGCTGCAGCGGCGTGTTGCCCTGGCGGTCGGCCAGCTTCAGGCTGGCACCGGCTTCGATCAGCGCGGCCAGCGTGCGCTGGTGGCGCGGGCCGCCGTCGCCGAGCACGATCGACTCGATGGTCGCCGTCCAGTGCAGGTTGTTGACGTGGTCGAGCGGCGCGCCGGCCGCGATCAGGCGGCGCACCACCTCGTCGTGTCCCAGGTGCGCGGCGGCGATCAATGCGGTGCCGTCGTAGCGGCTCGTGGTCTGGCCGGCGTTGGCGCCGAGCGACAGCAGCAGCGTGAGCGTGGCCACGTCGTCGGCCACCGATGCGATGGTCACGGCGTCGTAGCGGTCGTCTTCGAGCAGGTCGAGATTGGCGCCGGCCTTGGCCAGCAGCTTCACCGCGTCGCGCTGCCTTGCGTAGGTGGCGACATGCAGCGCCGTGCGGCCGCGCGGGTCGCGTGCATCGAGGTTGGCGCCCGAGGCGATCAGGCTTTTCAGCTTCGGCAAGTCGCCGTGCCAGGCGGCCCGGTGCAGCCCTTCGTAGGCCAGCACCTCGGCCGCCAGCGGCGGCACCTGCGCGGACACGCCGGCCGAGGCGCCCAACCCGAGCGCCACCGCCAACACGGCCGCCGTCCAGGTACCGCGCGCCATCATCAGAGCTGGCCCTTGACCTTCTCGAGTGCGGCGTTGGCGCACTGCTCGTCGAGGTGGCCGCCCGGCGCACCGCCCACGCCCACGGCGCCGATCACTTCGTTGCCCGACTTGATCGGCACGCCGCCGCCCAGCAGCAGGAAGCCCGGCAGGTAGACCAGGTTGGCCGCGCCCGGGTTCTTCTGTGCGCCTTCCATCATGGCTTGCGTGGGGCTCTTGGCCGAGGCCGAGGTCCAGGCCTTGCGCTCGCTCGATGCCAGCGTGTGCGGGCCGGCGTTGTCGGCGCGCTGCACGGCACGCACGGTGCCGGCGCGGTCGACCACGGTGGCCGCCACGTTGTAGCCGTTGGCTGCGCAAGCGGCCACGGTTTCGGCCGCGATCTGGTTGGCCAGCGCGAGCGAGATGTTCTTTTCGGTGCGAACGGCCGGTGCGGGCGACTGGGCCTGGGCGGCGGATGCGGCGAGCAGAACGGCGAGGCCGCCGAGGCGAAGGATCGAGTGCATTGTTTGGTTTCTCCAGTGGATGCAGGGTGAGTGCGCCGGCTGTTGCCGACCGCTGCGCCACTGTAGAAAACGCCGTGCGCGAAGGCCATTCGTACGGCTACGCCCGGCACTCCGTAGTTCTACGGAGCGCCCTCTTCCTTCGGGTTCAGCCGCGGCTGTCGACCAGCACCGCGTAGCGCCGGATCAGTTGCGCCAGCGAGTCGCAGTCGAGCTTGGCGAACAGGTTGGCGCGGTGCGTCTCGACCGTGCGCGGCGACAGCGCGAGCGTGCGCGCGATCTCCTTGTTGGTCAGGCCCTGCACGATGAAGGCCAGCACCTCGCGCTCGCGCTCCGACAGCTGTGCGACCTGCTCGCGCGCGGCGTTGTCGGCCTGCGAGCGCTCGCGCGTGCGCACGTGCTGCCGCACGGCCTGCTGCAAGGCTTCGAGCAACTGCTCGTCGTCCACCGGCTTTTCGAGGAACTCGGCCGCGCCGGCCTTGAAGGCGCGGCGGCACATCTCGACCGTGCCATGGCCCGTGAGCATGATCACCGGCTGGTCGACGCCCTGCGCCACCAGCCGGTCGAGCACCGTGAGCCCGCTGATGCCGGGCATGCGCACGTCGAGCACGATGGCGCCGACGCTCGCACGGTCGAAGCCGTCGATGAAGGCTTGCGGATCGGCCCAGCTTTGCACCCGCAGGCCGACCGTGCCGATCAGCAGCGACAGGCTTTCGCGCACCGCCTGGTCGTCGTCGATCAGGTGGATCAGCGGCGACAGCGGCTGGTTGGGTGGGCTGGGCTGGTTGGGTTGGTGGGGGCCTGGCGTGCTCATGACGGGCGCTCCATGGAACTGGCCGGCGCCACCAGGGGCAGCAGCAGCGTGAAGCGTGCGCCGCGCGGAGCGACATTGGCCGCGCCCAGGCTGCCGCCCATGCCGCTGGCCAGCGTTTCGCTGAGGCTCAGGCCAAGGCCCAGGCCGCCTTCGCGCGTGCTGAAGAAGGGCTCGAACAGGCGCGGCAAAGCCTCGGGTGCGATGCCGCGTCCGTTGTCGGTCACGGTCAGCACGCCTTCCTGGCCATTGCGGCCGACCGCCACCACCAGGCGGCGCTCGGCGGCGGGCACCAGGTCGAGCGCCTGCAGCGCATTCATCAGCAGGTTGTGCACGATCTGCTCCAGCGCCACGGCCTCGGCCTGCACACGCACCGGTGCCTGGGCCGTGGCATCGAACTGGGTGGCGACCGCATGCCGCGTGAACTCGGGCGCCAGCAGGTGCATGGCGCTGCGCACCACGTCCTGCAGCACCAGCGGCTTCGCATCGCCGCCGGCCTCGGGCCGTTCGATCACGCGGCGCAGGCGCCCCACCACGCCGGCCGCGCGGCGCGCCTGCTCGACGGCCTGGCCCATCGCTTCGCGCGCGGTGGCAAGGTCGGGCGGGTCGTCGTCGAGCAGGCGGCGCGCGGCCTGTGCATTGGCCAGCACCGCGGTGAGCGGCTGGTTGAGTTCGTGCGCCAGGCCGGCGGACAGTTCGCCCAGCGCATTGAGCCGCGCGACCTGGCCGAGCCGCAGCAGCTCTTCGGCGCGGCGCCGCGCGATGCGCTGGCGCTGCGCGGCCCACAGCCCGCCCAGCAGCAGCGCCATGGCCACGGCCCAGCCGCCGATGCCGCGCCACGGCAGCTCGCCCCACCCCACATGCCGTTCGGCCACGAGCTCGAAAGGCTGGCTCGGCGACGCCAGCGCCTTGCTCAGTTCGAAGCGCCAGCCGTTCGCCGATGGCCGGCCCGGTTGCAGCACCAGTTGCTGGCCGTCGCGCTGCAGCGTCACGCGCACCGGGCTTTGCTGCGGATTCATCGGCCAGTCGCGCCACGGCACGGAACCGGCCAGGTCGATTTCGAGCGCGTAGCTGAATGGCGTGGCGCCCATCACCAGTTGGTAGCGGCCATGCGCCAGGTCCACCGTGGCCAGTTCGGCACGGTGCTGGCTGCGCGAGCGCGCTTCGGCCGCGGCCAATGCGGCGGCCTGCTTTTCATCGGGCCAGGGCTCGTCGCGCTCGCGCCGCAGCACGCGCAGGATCGACGAATACACCGACGGCAACCGCTGCTCGGGATGGTCCGCGCCGGTGCTGGGCTCGAGCAATGCGAGCGTGGCCAGCACGGCGTCGTACTGCACCACCTGCTGGCTCATGAGGCGGTGGGCAATGCGCCCGTCGGTCTCGAAGTCTTGCTGCAGCTGCACGAGCTGGGCACGCGCCAGCCACACCGCGCCCACGGCCGTAAGGGCCAGCCAGGCCAGCCACCAACCACCCCGCGTACGCAACCACTGTTTCATGGCGCGGATTGTGCCCGGCACCGCGGGGCCCTTCGATGTTGGCCGAGAATGCGGACCCAGACATGGCTGAAGTGCAGGACTCCCTTTTCCCCGATCTTCCGCGCCCGCAAGAGGCGCCCGCGGCTTCGCCGCCGCCCCTCGATGGCGCGGCCGAACCGGCGGTGAAGAAAAAATCGCGCACCGGCACGGTCGAGGCCGCGCCGACCGATCCGGCACTGGTCGAACTGGCCGCCGCGCTGCCTCCGCGGTTGCGGCTCGGCACCTCGTCGTGGAGCTACCCCGGCTGGGCCAACCTGGTGTGGGACGGCGAATACGCCGAGAGCGTGCTGTCGAAGAACGGGCTTGCCGCGCTGGCGAAGCACCCGCTCTTTCGCACCGTGAGCCTGGACCGCAACTTCTACCGCGCACTTACCGCGAGCCAGTACGCGCGCTACGCCGCCATGGTGCCGGACGACTTCCGCTTCGTGGTGAAGGCGCCGAGCCTCGTGACCGACGCCACCGTGCGCGACGAAAGCGGCCGTGGCATGCAGGCCAACCCGGTGTTCCTGAGCAGCGAGATCGCGCGGCAGGAGTTTGTGTTGCCCGCCCTCGAAGGGCTGGGCCATCGCATCGGCGTGCTGGTGTTCCAGCTGAGCCCGATCCCCGGCCACCTGCTGGCCGACCAGCCCGCGCTGCTGGCGCGCATTGCCGCCATGCTCGAATCGCTGCCCGACCTGAGGTCGGTCGCGCCCGATGCGGTGGTCGCCGTCGAGGTGCGCGACCCGCAGTTGCTGTGCCCCGCCTTCGCCGACATGCTGCGCAGCGTGGGCGCCACCTTCTGCATGGGCCTGCACGCCAAGATGCCGCCGATAGAAGACCAGTTGCCGATGCTGCGCGCGCTGTGGCCCGGCCCGCTGGTGTGCCGCTGGAACCTGCACCGCCGCCACGGCCGCTTCGGCTACGAAGACGCGGAAAAACTCTACGGGCCTTTCGACAAGGTGATCGACCCCGACCCGGAAACGCGCGCGGCGCTGGCCAAGGTGATCGCCGGCACCACGCGCGCCGGGCAGAACGCCTTCGTCACCGTCAGCAACAACGCCGAAGGCTGCGCACCGCTGACCATCGCTTCGCTGGCGCGTGACATCGTGGAGCTGCCGCAACACTAGACGGGCTCTGGCAGGCCTTCGCATCGGCGCGCAGGGGTAGACAGGAAATCCTATTCACGTAGCATGACTTTTCCCTACGACCCCAAGGACACCCCCGTCATGAGCGCGCCAGCCTTGCTTCACACCCTTTTCAGCTACCGGGCCTGGGCCAACGACGAGTTGCTCGAACGCATGGAAGGCTTCGATGCGGAGCGCGACAAGGAGGCCCGGCACGCGGCCATCCGGCTCATGAACCATTGCCACGTGGTCGACCAGATCTTCGCGGCGCACCTCGTCGGCATGAAGCACGAATTTTCTTCGGACAACACGGCGGAAACGCCGACGCTGCAAGAGCTTCGCGCCGCCATGGGAAAGCTAGACCGCTGGTACCTGCGGTATGTGGAAACGCTGACGCCGGCGCTGCTCGCCGAGCGCCTGCCCTTCGACTTCACCGATGGCGACAAGGGCTTCATGTCGCGCGAAGAAATGCTGGCGCACGTCGTCACGCACGGCGGCTACCACCGGGGCGAAATCGGACGGCTCATGCGGCAGCAGTCCGTCACGCTGCCGTGGGACACCTTCGCCGTGTACCTGCACCAGGCGGAGCCTTCGCGCCGGCTGCAGGAGGCGTAGGCCGGCCAACTGGCCTTTCAGTCCTTGGCGACCACCGTCATCTCGACCTCGACGGTCGCGTTCTTCGGCAGCGCATAGACGCCCACCGCCGTGCGCACGTGCACGCCGGCGTCGCCGAACACGCGGTGCAGCAGGTCGGATGCCGCATCGGCCACTTCGCTCTGCTGCGTGAAGTCGGCCGTGCATTGCACGAACACACCGACGCGCAACACCTTTTCGACCGCATCGAGCGAGCCCAGCGCGCGCCGCAGCAATGCCAGGCTGCGCAGTGCGCAGATCTGCGCGCCCTCTTGCGCCTTGGCCAGCGACACCTGGTCGCCGACGCGGCCGGTGACGACCACCGTGGTGCCCACACGCGGCACCTGTCCGCTGAGGTACACGGTGCGGCCGTCGCGCACCAGGGGCACATAGTGTCCGCCCGCAATGATGTCGCCCTCGAAACTGTGGCCCAGTTCCGAGGCGATGAGGTCGGCGATCCGGTCGCGGCTTTGCTCTGTCATATGGCTTCCATGTAAGGGAGCCTCATTGTCGCCACGGGCCTCGCCGGAAAACAGATACAGATAGCGTTGCCCCGAGGCAGAACAGATGGCCGACCGGCGGCTCAGGCCTCGAACGCAAGAAAGACGCGGCCGCCTTCGATCTTCACCGGGTAGCTGCGCAGGTCTTCGGTGAGCGGCGCGCACATCGCCTTGCCGTTGCGCACGTCGAAGCGGCCCTGATGCAGCGGGCACTCGATCTCGTGGCCTTCCAGGAAGCCATCGCACAGCCGGGCGTGGCCGTGCGTGCAGATGTTGTCGGTCGCGTGAATGCCGTCTTCGGTGCCGTACAGGGCGATGTCCCTGCCCTGCACCTCGATGCCCACCACGTCGTCGGCGGGAACGTCATCGACCGCCGCGGCGTCGACCCAGGTCATCGTGCTCATATTGTTGGCCCCTTCGTGTTCGCTCAGTTGTCGGCCTTGAGGCCCGCGCGTTCGATCACCGGTTTCCAGCGGCGCAATTCCTCGCCCATGAACTTGCCCAGCGCCTCGGGCGTGCTGCCCACGCCATCGAAATACGCGGTCTGCAGGCGCTTCTGGGTCTCGGGATCTTTCAGCACGGCGGCAATCTCGCGGCTCATGCGCTGCACGACGTCGGGCGGCGTGCCCTTGGGCGCCATGTAGGCGAACCACGGCACGGCCTGGATGTCGGGCAGGCCCGATTCGCGCAGGGTGGGCAGGTCGGGCAACAGCGCCGAACGCTCGGCCGAGGTAACGGCCAGCGCCTTGAGCCGCCCGGCCTTGGCCTGCGGCATCACCGTGACGGGAGGCAGGCAGGCGTAGTGCACGTCGCCCTGGATGATGGCCGTGACCGCCTGGCCCGACGATGCATACGGAATGTGCACCGCGAACGACTGGGTCTTGAGCTTGATGAGCTCCACGCCCAGGTGCGAGATCGACCCGCTGCCGGTAGACGCGAAGTTGTACTTGCCGGGGTTCTGCTTCATGGCCGCCAGCCAGCCCTTGACCGAATCGACGTTCATCGAATTCGAGACCGCGCACACGTTGGGCGTGGTCGCGGCCAGCGACACCGGCACCAGGTCCTTGAACGGGTCGTACGGCAGGTTCTTGTAGAGGATGGTGTTGTAGACCAGCGGCGCGTTCACCGACAGCAGGAAGGTGTAGCCGTCGGGCGCCGACTTCGAGGCCTGGTCAGTGCCGGTATTGCCGCCCGCGCCGGGCTTGTTGTCGACGATCAGCGGCTGGCCGATTCGGGCCGAGAGCTTGTCGTTGACGATGCGCGCCAGGATGTCGGGCGACGACCCGGCCGCGAACGGCACGACGATGCGCACAGGGCGCTGCGGCCATTCCTGTTGCGCATGGGCACCGGCCATTGCGAAGAGCGCGGCGGCGGCAAGCGGGAGCATGCGAACCGTGTTCATGGCTGGGCCTCCACGTCGACCATGCCCAGGTGGTCCTGCTGCTCGCGCGCGATGAAACCCGCGATGAGCGCGCGGTACGCGGCCTCGACCACTTCCGGGTAGGCGCCCTCCTTCTCGGCCAGCGCCCGCACCTTGTCGATCACTTCCTGCTGGCGCTGCGGCGCCGACACCTGGAAGGCATCGCGCTTGAAGCGCGCGGCGTCTTTCACGTAGCGGCCGCGCTCGGCCAGCAGCGCAACGATCTTGCGGTCGAGCGCATCGATGTTCTCGCGCACCTCGGCGAGGTTGTTGCACAGCGGCTTGTAGCCGGGATCGACAAAGCGCCGCAATGGCGCGCCGTGGGTCTCAGGTTCTTTTTCTTGCATGGCTCAGATGGGATAGATGATGGAATTCGGGATCATTTCACTGTCGAACACGCACAGGCGCGAAGCGAACTTCAGGCCTTCGGGCGTGGGCACGACCTTGTCGATGTAGCGACCGACATTGAACACGGTGGACGGCCCGTCGAGCTTGGTGCGAAACACCGCGTAGTTGGCTTCGCTGTGCATCGCGCCGTCGGCGTCCACCGAATGCACCACCGGCAGGCCGACCACGTGGCGCTGGTAGTACGGGTCGTGGAACAGCGTCTCCTTGATGCCGTACACGCGGTCTTCGAGCATGCCGCGGCTCTCGAACGACAGCGTGGCCAGCGGCAGGTTGCGTTCGTGGTTCTCGCGCGGCTGCAGCCGGTAGCTGCATTCCTCGGTGAAGAATGCGGGCCACAGATCCCATTGGCCGGAATCGACCGCGTGCGCATAGGCCGCATACAGGCGGGCCAGTTCGAGGTAGGCATTTGCATCGAGCGTCATGCGGCCTCCATCACTTCGCGCCAGTAGCGGTACATGCCGCGAATCAGCGTCTCGGTCACCATGTGGTCGGTGTTCTCGACTTCGCGCCCGCCCAGTTCGGCCAGCGTGCGGTGGTAGGGCTTCTGCTCGAAACCTTCCTGCGAGAACTCGATGACTTCGCCGTCGTCGGCCGAGACAAAGCCCGCGGGGCCGAACAGGTTGGCCTGGCGCAGGCGGCGCTGCGTCATTTCCTCGGTGTCGTCCTCGAAGCCGAAGTGCGTCCAGACGAAATCGAAGGCGTCGTGGCCCACCGGCTGGATGTGGCGCGTCGATACGCTGTTGACCTGCTGCTGCAGGATGAGGCTGGGGAACAGCGTCATCATCACCGCGGTCGGCCCGTCCCACCAGGGCTCGGGCACGATGTCCAGAAAGCGCGGGTCTTTCAGCTGCATGCTCTCCTTGAAGCTGGACACCTGCGTGACCTGCGCGGCCTTGCCGGCGCTGCCGCGCGTGGAAATCATCGCGGCATGGCGGCCACGCTCGTCCATCTTCAGCTCCGACTTGTTGTCGGCGCGCCAGAGCCCGAAGGTCACGAACCAGGTGTGCAGCAGGCCCGGGTGGTACGGGTCCTTGATGTTCTCCTGCATCAGCTTCCAGTTGCCCGGAATGCGCTGGCGGCTGTAGCCCAGGATGGTGAGCTTGCGGCCATCGAACAGGCGGTCGAAATAGCGAAGAATATCGGGCCCCAGAAAGTCTTCGAAAGACTCGATGCCGTGGTCGAACGACGCGAACACCACGCCGCCGCGCGACGCCACCTTGAGCTTGTTCAGCCCGTTGTCCTCGGTCTTGAAGTCGGCGGGCATGCCGCCGTGCACCTTGCCGTCCTGCTTGACGCCACGGCGGAACGGCACGCCCTGCAGGTCGCCCTTGAGCGTGTAGTTCCACTGGTGGTAAGGGCAGACGAACTCTTTCTTGTTGCCGTGGCGCTCGCGGCAGAACTGCATGCCGCGGTGGGCGCAGACGTTCTCGAAGACGTGGATCTCGCCCGCCTCGTCGCGCGACATGATGACCGAGCGCTCGCCGACGGCGGTGCGCTTGAAATCGCCCGGGTTCGGAATCTCGGCTTCCAGGCCAACGTAGCACCAGTGCTTTTCATAGAAGAAGCGCTGCAGCTCCTTCTTGTGCAGGGCCTCGTCGGTGTAGGCCATGAAGGGAATGCGGCTGGTCTTTTCGTTCTCCCATCGAAGCTCGATGGGGAACACGGCTTGCGTGGTCATCGCGGGTCTCCTTGTCTCTTGATTTCTTCAGGTGCCTTGCAGGTAGAAGGCATCGGCATGGGTCTGCTCGGGTGCGAGGCCGCGGCCGCGCACCAGCTGCGTCACGGCCTCGACCATCGGCGGCGAGCCGCAGAGGTACGCGCGCCAGCCGTCGAGGTTGCCGGGCCAGTCGGCGCGGATCGCATCGGTGATGAGCCCCAGCCGCTGGCCGTCGCGCGCCGGGCCGGTCACGACCACGACGCGCACCTTCAGGCCCGCGTGCCGGGCCTGCAACTCGCGCAACTCCTGCAGGCCGTACACGTCGGCATCGGAACGCACGCCAAGGTACAGGTGAATCGGCTGCGTCAGCCCCGCGGCGATGGCGCCGCGCACGATGGAAAGAATCGGTGCGAGCCCCGTGCCACCGGCGGCGCAGAGCATCGGCCCTCGGTGCTTCGTGCGCAGGTACGCGGTGCCCAGCGGACCACTCACCCGCACCGAGTCACCCACGCGCAGCTGTTCGAAGATGTGCGCCGTCACGCGGCCGCCGGGCACCCGGCGCACGTGGAATTCGAGCTCCGCGTCGCGGCTCAGGCCGGCCATGGAGTACGGCCGCGCCTGGTCGGGAGCGAACTGCAATTGCGCGTACTGGCCCGGAGAAAACTCCAGCGGCTTGTTCGGCTTGAGCCGCAGGCGGCGGATGTCGTGCGTGAGCACGTCGATGCCGGTGACTGTGGCCTTCAGGATGCGCGCGGGGTGCACCACCACCTCGTCGGGCTCGGGAATCTCGATGGTGCAGCTTTCGGTCAGCGTGCTCTGGCACGCCAGCACATAGCGCTCGCCCTGCCCGTCGGGCCGGATGGCGTCCTGCCCGCCGTCGAGCACCTGGCCCGACACCACCTTGCAGCGGCAGGTACCGCAGCGCCCCGACATGCAGCTGTACGACACCGGCACATGGTGCTCGCGCAGCACTTCGAGCAGGTTCGCGCCGGGGCGGACCTCGAGGGTGCGGGCAAGGGGTTGAATGTGCAGGTCCATCGTCGGGGCTCTCGTTGCGCCAGCGTCATGGCCGGCTCGTCTCTGGGGCTGGATGATGCGCGGACGCCGCAGATTGACCAATAGAATCCGGTGAATGCTCTCCATCACTGGCATGAATAAAGGTATGGCGCCATGCAACTGAAGGACATCGACCTCAACCTGCTGCTGGTGTTCGACCGCATGCTGGCCGAGAAGCGGGTGTCGGCGGTGGCCGAATCGCTCGGGCTTTCGCAGCCCGCCATCAGCAATGCGCTGGCGCGCCTGCGCAAGCTGCTGGGCGACGAACTGTTCCTGCGCACGGCCCGCGGCATGGAGCCCACGCCCTTCGCGCTGCAACTGGCCGAGCCGGTGGCCTATGCCATGGGTGCGTTGCACACGGCGCTCAACCAGCAGGTGGTGTTCGACCCCGCCACCAGCACGCGCAGCTTCACGCTGGCCATGACCGACATCGGCGAGATCTACTTCACGCCCAAGCTGATGGAAGCGCTTTCGCAAACGGCGCCGGGCGTGACCATCAGCACGCTGCGCAACAACACCGCGACCAACCTGCGCGACGAGCTGGAGGCCGGCCACGTCGACATCGCCATCGGCCTCTTGCCGCAGCTCAAGGCGGGCGTGTTCCAGCGCCGGCTGTTCCTGCAGCGCTACGTGTGCCTGTTCTCGGGCACCCACCCGCTGGCGCGCAAGCGCAGCGTGTCGCTGAAAGACTTCAGCGCGGCCGACCATGTGCTGGTGCAGGCCGCCGGCACCGGCCATGGCAAGGCCGACGACGTGATGGCGGCGCAGGGCATCCACCGGCATATCCGGCTCAAGGTGCCGCACTTCGTGGCCATCGGCCACATCCTGCGTTCGAGCGGAATGATCGCCACGGTGCCCGAGCGGCTGGCACAGAGCATCGCCGAACCGTTCGGGTTGGTGTGGCGCCCTCACCCGGTGGCGCTGCCGCAGATTGCGATCAACCTGTTCTGGCACGCCAAGGTGCACCGCGACCCGGGCAACCAGTGGCTGCGCGGATTGCTGTTCGACAACTTCGCGGACGGCGGCTGAGCGGCTGATGAACAGCTGCGCCGCTACGAGGTGCCCGACGTCGGTTCGAAGCGATCCGGCATGGCCGTGCGCGCACGCTGATCGACGTTGCGCAACAGCGTCGGCACGCGATACGGGCCGTGCATGCGTTTCACCTCTTGCGCGGCCAGGGCCGCATCGATGCCGACGGCGGTAACGAACAACGGCGAGCCACTCTGTCCACGCCGCAGTTCGATGGCTTCGGGCGCGCTGCGGTATGCCGTCTTCGCGACACCGACCACGGGCATCTTGCGATCGAGCGCCTCGAACAGATGCGCGCCCAGACCCGCGCGCCCCTGTCCCAGCGACACATAGCCGTCCACCACGACGATGTCGGCGGCCGGCCCCGCGCGCAGCACGCCGAGCAGGCACGGCAGCTCGCGACGATAGAACTCGCCGGGCTCGTACGGCGCGATGCCGCTGAAGCCCGCGACGGCGTGCGCCTCTTCGCGCTCCGCCGCCCATCCGCGAAACCAGATGGCGGCAGCCACCGCCGTGTCGCCGCGGTAGTCCACGTCCAGGCAGGCGATCAGCGGCGGGGTCATGTCATGCACCCACTGCCTGCGGCTCTGGCGTGCCGGGCCATCGGGCGAGGATTTCGTGGACGCCCTGCCCCACATGGCTGTCGATGAGCGCCAGTGCGCCGGCGCGCCACCGGACCGGCTCGTCGGTCGCGTGCTGTTCGAGCTTGCGGCGCGCATAGGCCAGCGTCATGTGGGGCGTGAAGGCGCGCGTCGGCTTGAAGCCCGCGTCCGCCAGCGATTCACCGAGGCGCTGCCTGAAGTGCGCGAGCTCGGCCGTTCCTTCGTTGCCGCACAACACCAGCGCGCCCTTCGCGAAGCTCATGGCCCGGTCGAACATCACGTCGAAAGACGGCGCGGGCAGCGTTGCGGCGGCAGCCCGCGCGAGCGCCACCTTGTCCTGCGGCACCGTCGCGTATTCACCCAGGTCGTGCAGCGTGACGTGCAGGCGCGGCGCCTCGACCAGCGTGGCTTTCAGCACATGCCGCGAATCCATCAACGCGCCGAGCGCCGCGATGCGTGCGGCGTCTTCCGGCGTCGGGAGGATGGCCAAAAAGAGCGCGTGCGGCAGCGCTTCCTTGCGCTGCGGCTTGTTGTTGTTTCGGGAGCGCGGCAGTGGGCGCGGCGGCGGATCGATACCGGGAAGAAGAAGCTGTTCTGACATGCCTCGATCATCGCGCATGCGCCGCCTCCTTCATGAGACCTTCAGCAAGCGAAAAGCTCTTCTTCAGCCTGGAATTTGAGAATCGGTGGACGCTGGTGGCAAGGCAACAAGACCTGCCGCTTGTCGATTGATCCCAACTACTCCAACCAGGAATTCATCTTGACGAAAACGCAAGCCTGCACCGTCCTCGCAGCCATTTTGCTCGGCACCGCTTCCATCGGCGCATATGCCGCCGGCCCCAACAAGGACGACACCGGCCTCTATGTCGGTGGCGCCATCGGCCGCTCGAGCTACAGCCTGTCGGGCTCCAGCAGCATCCCCGTGCCATGGGGCGCGGAAAAGAACAGCAAGGCCGGCACCGCCTACAAGCTGTACGGCGGCTACCGCCTGACGGAAACCTTCGGTGTGGAAGCCGGCTATGCGCGCCTCGGCCGCGTCAGCCAGTGGACCTCGCTGAACGGCGTGTCGACCCTCCAGAAGGGCAGCGGCCAGGTCTTCTACGCGGCCGCCACCGCCCGCCTGCCTATCGGCGACGCCTTCGCCCTGAACGGCCGCCTGGGTATTGCACGCGGCAGCGTCTCCGGCGGCAACGACAGGTGGGTGCCGGCGCATCAGCGCATCTCCGGCAGCTCGACCGGCGTCATGGCCGGCTTCGGCGCCGAGTACCGCATGACGCAGAACCTGTCGATCACCGCCGACTACGACTACTTCGGCAAGGTGTCGAAGCAGGCCAAGGGTGGGATGCTGTCGGTGGGCTTGAAGGCCAGCTTCTGAGTTTTTCCGCCTGAAAGCCCCGCGGCATTCAGAAGATGCCGCGAACGCCACGCGGCCTCGCTTAAGGGCTATACAGCCAGTACCGGGCAATCTGCCGATCCCGGTGCTGGCTTCATGCATTCGCGAAGCGAATTTCGATTCCCAACCGAGGCACTGGCGGCGTTTTCGCATGCGAAGAAGTCAGATTCAGCTGGCATTCGATTGCGACGAAGGGCTTTCGCTTGAGCCATCCTGACCTCGGCTTTCGCGGAGATGAGTGCCTCAGCCCTTGACCTTGACCTCGCCAGCAAGCCAGTCGCCCGACTTGCGTAGGTCGTGAGAAATCGGCCGACCTTGCGTGCATTTTTGAGTACCTCGTTGTCTTTTCAACTACCCAAATGATTGAATTAGGTGCTATTTTTAGCACATGGCTGGAAATTCAAAGCATCAGTTAATCAAAAGGCTTCAAGCGGAGCTTCCCCGCGGCACCCCCTTCGATCTTGCGAAATTGAAACAACTCGGGGTTTCCGCACAGTTGGCGGCCCACTACGCCGAGGGAGGCTGGTTGGTGCGCCTGGCCCAGGGTGTCTATGCCTTTCCGAATGATGACTTCGAGGTTCATGGTGCCCTACTCTTCCTGCAAGACCGCGTGCCGGGCCTGCACATCGGAGGCAAGAGCGCCCTCGGCTTGCAGGGGGTGCGCCACAACCTGGGGAGCCGTGAACCTCTCGTCTTGTGGGGCGACGCACGCTATGCATTGCCGACCTGGTTCACCGCGCGCTTTCCGGCTCGCTATGTCCACGCCGGTCTGTTCGCGTGGCCGAACGAAGCGCTTGCCGAAAAGACATTGACCACGCCGCCAGGACTGCCGGAAGGCCTTCGTGTGGCCACCGCCGAACGGGCCGTTCTGGAACTGCTTTATGAGGTCGGGATCAGGCAGGGCCTGGAAGAAGCGCGCAACCTGTTCGAGGGCCTGCGCACGCCTCGCAAGGATCTTCTCGGCCAACTACTCGCTTGCTGCACCAGTGTGAAAACCGTGCGCCTGTTCCTCACCTGGGCCAGGGAAACAAACGTGCTGGATGTCGATGCTTTGCTGGAACGGCATCCGATCCGTACCGGCAGCGACAAACGCTGGATGAGTCGCCTGCCCGACGGCACGCTGTTGAGCCTGAAACCCCATGGATAGGACCTATGCGGACACTGTTCGCCTCCTGTTGAGCATTGCACCGGACGTGTTCGCGAACGACATCTTTGCAATGAAGGGCGGCACGGCGATCAATCTCTTCATTCAGGACATGCCGCGCCTGTCCGTCGATATCGATGTGGTCTACCTTCCCTGGCAAGTGCCACGCGACGAGGCGCTGCAATCGATCAACCAGGAATTGGCCAATATCGCAGGGCGAGTGAAGCCACTGGGAGCACAGGCGCGCCTGCTTCAAGGCAAGGATCCGAGCGCCACGAAGCTGATCGTCGAGAACGCAACGAGCCAGGTAAAGGTCGAGGTCAACGTGGTGTTCCGCGGCACGGTACTCCCACCGGAACGGCGGGCACCGACAGCCAGGACCGCAGATCTGTTCGGCGTCGAGTTCGAGTTGCCGCTCCTCGCCAAGGACGAGCTCTATGCAAGCAAGCTCGTGGCCGCACTCGATCGGCAACATCCACGCGACTTGTTCGACGTGTGGCAGCTCTATGAGTCGGGCGGTATCACCGAGGGCATGGTCGAGTGCTTCGTGACATATCTCGCTGGTCACAACAGGCCGATTCACGAGGTCCTGTTTAGCCATGACAAGGACATCGCCGCAGAGTACGACAGCAGCTTCGTGGGCATGACCGAAACGCCATGCTCATTGCCAACCCTGCTGGACGCACGCGCACGACTCAGGCGCGAGCTGCCTGCCCGCCTGAATGCATCGCATCGGAAGTTCTTGATCGGTCTGGCGCAAGCAAGGCCAGACTGGTCCCTGCTTCTGTGCTCGCATGCAGCGGACCTTCCTGCACTGCGGTGGAAGATCAGCAACCTGGAGACGTTCTCCAGGAAACGCCCCGCAGACTTTGTTTCACAGGCCGGGATGCTTGAAATAGCGCTGAAGTGAGGCGCCGGGGTGTTCATCACCCCACCGACACCAGTCAGGCCGCAGCCTCAGGGGCGGGCAGCTTCGCCCGTCCATTCGCGCACGAACGCGCCCGGTGCATCGCGCCCGGGCGCGGGTGTCGCCTCTTTCGGCGTTCCCACATACAGGAAGCCCAGCAACCGTTCCGCGTCCTGCAGGCCCAGCGCCTGATGCACGTTGCGGTCGTAGCTGTTGAGCCCGGTGGCTCAGAAGCCACCGTACCCCAGCAGGTGCAGCGCGTTGAGCATGTTCATTGCGGCGGCGCCCACGGCAAGCACCTGCTCCGATTCCGGCACCTTGTGCGGCGACTGCACGCGCGCGCAGATCGCTATGAGCACGGGCGCGGCCATCGCCTTGGCGCGAAAACGCTCGCCGTCGTCCGATGGGTCGCGCAGGCGCGCGGCGTTCGCGAAGACGTTGCCCAATGCCACGCGCGCATCGCCGCGAATCAGCACGAAGCGCCAGGGCCGAAGCTGCCCGTGGTCCGGCGCCCGCAGCGCGGCTTGGAACACGAGGTCGAGTTCTTCGGCGGACGGAGCGGGCTCTGTCAGCGGCCAGGGCGAATGGCGTTCGAGCAGGAAATCCAGCGCCTGGCGTTGGCTGGTGCGAAGCGCGGCGGGGGAAGAAGAAAAAGAAGTATCCGGGTGCATGTCAGCGTCCTTCGAAATGGGAAGGCCGCCCCACGGCAGATGGCATGCGCTGGGAGAGTTTCAGTGGCGGGCTGGCTCGCTGGGGCGAGGTGGCTGGCATCCGGCATATTGCGCAATGAAGCGCCGGTACACCATCGTTCGACAGGGCGGCGAACAGAGGATGGCATCGTATGCGATGGGGCATTTCCCACGTGGGGGGTGCGTGTAAAAGCGCGCTGCGGGATGCGATGCGGCACACCTCAGTTCGAATGCCTTGCAGCACGCCTTCCCGCAACACGGTTCATAGATCGCGGCCAACGGTGCGGTACTCACCGTTGGCAGCCTTGCCTGTCTCGCCGGCTATTCCAGAACGACGATGGCTTCTACCTCGAAGAGCATGGGATCGATTGCGAGTTTGGGGACAGGAATCAGGGTCTGCGCGGGCAGCGCCTTGCCGAACATTTCCTTCACGTTCCTGGTCAACACCTCCAGCTTGGACATGTCGTGATCGACGACGAAGACCGTGAGCTTGGCGACCTGATCCGGGCGTGCTTCGAGCGCATCGAGAGCCGTGCGCAAATTTGCATACGCCTGTTTGACTTGCATACCGAAATCGGGCGAAAAAGCCCCCGAGCCGTCCTGGCCGCCCTGCCCCGAAATGTAGGCCACCCGCGCATTGGCAGGCATGACAACAGCAGTGCTATAGCCGTTTGGCGATGGGTCGTGAAGGTTCTTCGGATTGACGATGGTGAGCATTGACGGGTTCTCCCAAAAATAGGTGCAATTGACTCGTACAGCATACGAGTCCGTCTATCGTACGAGATACGAGTCACCCCAACAAGATCGATAATCGTCCCGTTGTCGACCAAAATTCACACGTTGATCAGCGAGGAAGACAAATGACAGCCAAGCGCAGCAGCGCCGCGAGCAAACGGACGCAAAAGGTTGGCGTGGGGCCTCAGCCCGAGCAGAAACCGCGCCGTGAATCGCAGCTCTCTCTGGAAGGAATCGTCACCACCGCAGTGGCACTGCTGGATGCCCAAGGAATCAACGCATTGACGATGCGTGGGCTGGCCGATCACCTGGGCTCGGGCGTGATGAGTCTTTATTGGCACGTCGACAACAAAGAGGATGTCTTCGATCTCGCGCTCAACTCGGTGCTCGAGTACCGCGGACCAACGCATACGTTCGAGCCCTCGGATTGGCGAGGGGAAGCCGTTCACATCCTCGAGAGCTGGCGCGGCAACATGCTGCGCCATCCCTGGTCGGTATCGCTGCTGCCGAGCCGCGCGCTCGGCCCGAACATCCTCGGTCTTCTGGAACTGCTGAGCAAGACCTTGTCCAGAGGCGGCGTTGCGGACACGGATCTGAACGTCGCGATATGGTCGCTCTGGAACCATGTGATGGGCGCCACGATCACGCGAGCGAACTTCGACTTCTCAGACGACGACAGGGCCGCCGCGCAGCAGCACCTGACACGTATCAGCGAACGCTACCCAACCATAGAACGCTCTCGTCTCCTGTCGGATAACGACTGGGATGGCGCCTTTCGCAAAGGTCTCGACCTCCTGCTCGACGGCATAGCGCCGAGGTGCGCAGGCTGACGGCGATCGTTCTAGAAGAGGCCGGCCTCACTCCCACTCGATGGTCGCCGGCGGCTTGCTCGACACGTCGTAGGTCACGCGGTTGATGCCGCGCACTTCATTGATGATGCGGCCCGACACCTTCTTGAGCAGCGCGTACGGCAGCTCGGCCCAGTCGGCGGTCATGAAGTCGCTGGTCTGCACGGCACGCAGTGCCACGACGTAGTCGTAGGTGCGGCCGTCGCCCATCACGCCCACGCTCTTCACGGGCAGGAACACGGTGAAGGCCTGGCTCGTGAGGTCGTACCAGCTCTTGCCGCTCTCGTCCTTGAAGTTGCGCAGTTCCTCGATGAAGATCGCGTCGGCGCGGCGCAGCAGGTCGGCGTATTCCTTCTTCACTTCGCCCAGGATGCGCACGCCCAGGCCCGGGCCGGGGAACGGATGGCGGTACACCATCTCGGGCGGCAGGCCGAGGGCCACGCCGAGTTCGCGCACTTCGTCCTTGAACAGGTCACGCAGTGGTTCCAGCAGCTTCAGGCCGAGCTGTTCGGGCAGGCCGCCCACGTTGTGGTGGCTCTTGATGGTGACGGCCTTCTTGCTCTTGGCGCCGCCCGATTCGATGACGTCGGGGTAGATGGTGCCTTGCGCCAGGAAGGTCGCGCCCTTGTGCCCGCCGTCGCCGGCCTTGAGCTTGGCCGCCTCTTGCTTGAACACGGTGACGAACTCGCCGCCGATGATCTTGCGCTTGGCTTCGGGGTCGCTCACGCCGGCGAGCTTGCCCAGGAACAGGTCGCTGGCATCGACGCGAATGACCTTCGCGTGCAGCTTGCCTTCGAACATCTCCATGACCATGTCGCCTTCGTTCAGGCGCAGCAGGCCGTGGTCGACGAACACGCAGGTGAGCTGGTCGCCGATGGCACGGTGGATGAGCGCGGCGGCCACGCTGGAATCGACACCGCCCGACAGGCCGAGGATGACTTCTTCGTCGCCCACCTGCTCGCGGATCTTTGCCACGGCTTCGGCGATGTGGTCGCGCATGACCCAGTCGGGCTTGGCGTTGCAGATGCCGAGCACGAAGCGGTCGATGATGGCCTTGCCCTGCACGGTGTGCGTGACTTCGGGGTGGAACTGCAGCGCGTAGTAGCGGCGCGCCTCGTCGGCCATGCCGGCGATGGGGCAGCTGTCGGTGCTGGCCATGAGCTTGAAGCCCGGCGGCAGCTCGGTCACCTTGTCGCCATGGCTCATCCAGACGTTGAGCATGCCGTGGCCTTCTGGCGTGGTGAAGTCGGCGATGTCCTTCAGCAGTGCGGTGTGGCCATGGGCACGCACGGCCGCGAAGCCGAACTCGCGCTTGTGGCCGCCCTCGACCTTGCCGCCGAGCTGGTGGGCCATGGTCTGCATGCCGTAGCAGATGCCGAGCACCGGAATGCCGAGGTCGAACACGGCCTGCGGGCACTTGTCGGTGGTTTCTTCATAGACGCTGGCGTGGCTGCCCGAAAGAATGACGCCCTTGAGGTGGCCGTCGGCGGCGTATTCGCGCACCCACTCGTCGGTGACGTCGCAGGGATGCACTTCGCTCAGCACATGGGCTTCGCGCACGCGGCGTGCGATGAGCTGGGTGACTTGCGAGCCGAAATCGAGGATGAGGATCTTGTCGTGTTGCATGGCGAATGGACTCAGAGCGTTGAAATGTCGAACAGCTTGACGCCCGCCTTGGGCGCCGCCTTGATGAGGTGCTCGTCGAAGGTGGCGAGCGGAAGATTGAGCGACTTGGCAAGCCAGAGATAGCCGGCGTCGTAGAGCGAAACGCCGGCGTCGATGGCCACGGCCAGCACGGCCTTGTGCTGGGCCGGCGCGAGTTCGTGCAGCTCGACGCGGTGGCGAATGGCGTCGAGCACGCTCCACAGGCCTTCGACCGCGGTGGCGGGAATGCGGCCGCTGCGCACGCCGTTGGCCAGGATGTTGGCGCACTCCCATTGCCAGGCGTTGGGCGCCTGCGGCTCGACCTCGTCGCGGCGGATGGCGGCGTAGAGCTTGCGGGTGTGTTCGCTGGCCTGGTCGGGCAGCAGCCAGGCGGCGGTGACAGAAGCGTCAATGACGAAGGCTGTCACGATTGGCGCCCTTCGTCGAGCAATGCGCGCACCGGAAGGCCGGGCTGGATGGTGGCGTGGAGCGCGTCGATCTGGCCGAGCTCGCGCGCGATCTGCTCGTCGGTGATGACCGGCTTGCGCCGCACCGGCAGCATGCGCACGACTTCCTTGCCGTGGCGGGTGATGCGAACCTCTTCGCCCTTTTCGACGAGGTCGATCAGGGCGGAGAAATTGTTTTTGGCTTCAGCGATGCCGATGGATTGCATTTGGGCCAGAAAATTTGAATCTGGCCCAAATTCTAAACCGAGTCTGGCCTGACTTTCAAGGTCTGGCCAGATTGGGCTTCAGGCCGGCGCCGGGCCGCCCCAAGGCGGCCTGCGGCCCCCTCGGGGGGCAGCGCCCCACACGCAGTGGGGGCGCGTGGGGGCCCTATTTACTCAGCGCGGTAGTTGGGCGCTTCTTTGGTGATCTGCACGTCGTGGACGTGGCTTTCACGGATGCCGGCTGTGGTGATCTCGACAAACTCGGCCTTGTTCTGCATGTCCTCGATGGTCGCGCAGCCGCAGTAGCCCATGCTGGCACGCACGCCGCCAGCCATCTGGTAGACGATGGAGACGATCGAGCCCTTGTAGGGCACGCGGCCTTCGATGCCTTCGGGCACCAGCTTGTCGGTGTTGGGGTTGCCGGTGGTCGACTCCTGGAAGTACCGGTCGGCGCTGCCCTGCTGCATCGCGCCGATGGAGCCCATGCCGCGGTAGCTCTTGTAGCTGCGGCCCTGGTACAGCACGATTTCGCCGGGCGCCTCTTCGGTGCCGGCGAACATGCTGCCCATCATGACGGTGCTTGCGCCGGCTGCAATGGCCTTGGCGATGTCGCCCGAGTAGCGCACGCCACCGTCGGAGATCAGCGGAATGCCGGTGCCCTGCAGGGCGGTGGCAACGCTGTCGACCGCCATGATCTGCGGCACGCCCACGCCGGCCACGATGCGGGTGGTGCAGATGGAGCCAGGGCCGATGCCGACCTTGACCGCATCGGCGCCGACGTCGGCCAGTGCACGAGCGGCGTCGCCGGTGGCGATGTTGCCGCCGATGACGTCGACCTGCGGATAGTTCTTCTTGACCCAGCGCACGCGCTCGATCACGCCGGCGCTGTGGCCGTGCGCGGTGTCGACCACGATGGCATCGACGCCGGCCTTGACCAAGGCTTCGACGCGCTCTTCGGTGCCGTCACCCACGCCGACAGCCGCGCCCACGCGCAGGCGGCCGCTGGCGTCGCGTGCTGCATTGGGAAAGCTGGTCTGCTTGGTGATGTCCTTGACGGTGATCAGGCCCTTGAGCTCCCAGTCGTTGTTGATGACCAGCAGGCGCTCGAGCTTGTACTTGTTCAGCAGCGCCTTGGCATCGGCAAGCGTGGTGCCGTCGGGCACGGTGATGAGCTTGTCGCGCTGGGTCATGATCTCGCTGACCGGCACGTCGTAGCGCGTTTCGAAGCGCAGGTCGCGCCCGGTCACGATGCCGACGACCTTGCCGCCGTCGATCACCGGGAAACCGGAGATGCCGAGCTGGTCGGACAGTGCCATCACCTGGCGCACCGAGTGCGTCGGCGTGATCACCACCGGGTCGCGCAGCACGCCCGACTCATAGCGCTTCACGCGGGCCACTTCGGCGGCCTGCTGTTGCGCGGTGAGGTTCTTGTGCACGATCCCGATACCGCCCTCTTGCGCAATGGCAATTGCGAGGCGGGCTTCAGTCACGGTGTCCATGGCCGCCGAGACGAGCGGCAGGTTCAGCGTGATGTTGCGGGAAAACTTAGTGGCGAGAGAGGTGTCCTTGGGCAGGACCTGGGAGAACGCTGGCACCAACAACACGTCGTCGAAGGTGAGCGCTTTGCCGAGAAGGCGCATGGGTGAAGCTCCAAAAGACGGATTGTAACGAGGGGGCCGGGGAGTTCGCTGGCCTGGGCCTTTGCGGACCGTTGCAAAAGCACCCAATCCGGATGTTGCAAGAAGTAAGGGAAGGCTAAACTTCGGGGATGAAACTCGCGCACTGGCTGCTACTGGGATGTGTTGTTGCGATGCCGCTCTCGGCAAGCGCGCAATGGCAATGGATCGACAAGAACGGGAAAAAGGTCTTCAGCGACCAGGCGCCGCCGCCTGACGTGCCCGAGAAGAACATCCTGCGCCGTGCCGGCTCGCCGCCACCGCCGCGGCCAACGATCGACACGTCCAATGCCGAAGCCCCTGCGGGCGAGGCCACTGCCGATGGCAGCAAGCCGGCCAAGGCACGTGAAGGCGCTGCGGCGCCCAAGCCGACCGGCGTCGACAAGGAACTCGAAGAGAAGACGAAGAAGGCCGAGGCCGAGCAAAAGGCCAAGGAAGCGGCTGAGGCAGCCAAGGTCGCCAAGGCCAAGGCCGACAACTGCGCACTCGCCCGCCAGGGCAAGGCCACGATCGACAGCGGCATCCGCATCGCGAAGGTCAACTCACAGGGCGAACGCGAGATCATGGACGACGCAGCCCGTGCCGCCGAACAGAAACGCGTTCAGTCCGTGATCAACAGCGACTGCAAGTAAGCAGCGCAAGCAAGGCCCGTCGTCAGTAGCCGGCCTTGCCGCCCTTGCGGCGATTCGCAAAAAGACCCGTGCCTCGCGCGCCCTGACGCTGAAAGCGTTCGCGGCGCGCCACTTTCGGGTCGACCTTCAAGGGGCGGCACAGTTCGATGCGATCGCCATCCTTCAGGGCCTGGTCCCACTCGACCGCCCTGCCCCAGATGCCCGGCGTCATCGCATGCCGCCAGTCCAGGTCCGGAAATCGTGCGGCAAGGCCGCTGGCCTGCACTGCATCCACCAGCGTCGTTCCGGATGCGAGCTGCAAGACCTGCTCGAACACCTCGCGCGCCGCGGGCGAGCAACTCAGCGTGACCTCGATGATCATCGATCAGCTGGTGCCGTAGACCTGTTCGGCGCGCTTGACGAAGGCCTCGACCAGGCTGGACGCAATGGTGTCGAACACCGGCCCCACCAGCGCCTGCAGCGCGAAGTTGCTGAAGCCATAGCTCATGTGCAGCTCGACGCGGCAGGCGCGTTCGCCCTGCTCGCCCACGGGCACGAATTTCCAGGTGCCATCGAGGTTGGAGAACGGGCCATCGACCAGCTTCAGCTGGACCTCGCGGCCGGGAACATGGGTGTTGCGGGTGGTAAAGCTCTGGTGAAAGCCACCGAAGGACAGGCCGACTTCGGCGGTCATGCCGGCCTCGTCTTCCTCGATGACTCGCGACTTGTCGCACCAGGGAAGAAACTGCGGATACTTCGCCACATCGGTGACGAGCGCGTACATCTCTTCGGCGCTGTACCAGATGAGGACGGACTTGTTGACGGTTTTCATAGAATCGGTGCAGCGTGCGCGACGGATTGTATTGAAGCCATGCAGCCCCAACATTCCCGAGTCATGGCCACAAAGAAACAAGATACCTCCTCCCGCATTGCCGACAACAAGAAGGCCGCGTACAACTATTTCTTCGAAGAACGCTTCGAGGCCGGCATGGTGCTCGAAGGCTGGGAGGTCAAGTCCCTGCGCGAAGGCAAGGTGCAGCTGACCGACGGCTACGTCGTCATCCGCGATGGCGAGCTGTATGTCGTCGGCCTGCAGATCAACCCGCTCAAGAGCGCATCGACCCACGTCAACCCCGACTCGATCCGCACCAAGAAGCTGCTGCTGCACAAGGAAGAAATTCGCCGCCTGGTCGGCAAGGTCGAGCAGAAGGGCTACACGCTGGTGCCGCTCAACCTGCACTGGAAGGCCGGCAAGGTCAAATGCGACATCGCGCTGGCCAAGGGCAAGGCCGAGCACGACAAGCGCGACACCATCAAGGACCGAGAAGGCAAGCGCGAGGTCGAGCGCGCAATGAAGAGCCGCAGCCGCTGAATCTTTTTTGCGGGCGATGGAATAAAAGGCTGGCCGCGGGCGTTTGTGCGGTTGTCATCGGATGGCCGATGCCAACATCCAAACAAGGAGTCTTTCCCATGTCGCCTTTCCGCGCTTCTTCCGTCGGCCTTGCCGCCCTTCTGCTGGGCGGCGTTCTTGCCCTCCCCGTGCTCGCCCAGCCCAAGCCCGCCGACGGCGCGCTGGTCGGCCCCAACGGCATGACGCTCTACACCTTCGACAAGGACACGGCCGGCAACGGCAAGTCGGTCTGCAATGGCGCCTGCGCGACCAACTGGCCGCCCTTCATGGCGGCCGATGGCGACAAGCCCGCTGGCGACTTCAGCATCGTCACGCGCGACGACGGCAAGAAGCAATGGGCCGCCAAGGGCTGGCCGCTGTACTACTGGGCCAAGGACAGCAAGCCGGGCGACAAGACCGGCGATGGCGTCAACGGCACCTGGAAGACCGCCAAGCCCTGACCGGCAAACCTCGCTCGGCCGCTGCATCGCATCACCCCGCCTGACCATGGACGCCCGCCTGCTGGTCGAGCACACCCCTAGCCTGCGCCGCTATGCGCGGGCGCTCACGGGCAACGCCTGGGCCGCAGACGATCTGGTGCAGGACACGCTGGAGCGCGCCTGCAGCAAGTGGCGGCTCTGGGTGGTGGGCAGCGACCTGCGGGCATGGCTCTTCACCGTCATGCACAACATCTTCGCGAGCCAGCTGCGGCGCCGACCGCCACCGCACAGCGTGGTGCCCCTCGACGACGTGGTGCACGAGCTGCATGGCGTTGCCGATGCGGGGCGCGACCCCGGCACCGGACTCGACCTGCAGCGCTGCCTGATGCAGCTCCCCGAGGAGCAGCGCGCCGTGCTGCTGCTGGTGACGCTCGAAGACCTGTCGTATGCCGAAGTGGCCAAGGTGCTGGGCATTCCCGCCGGCACTGTGATGTCGCGCCTTTCGCGTGCCCGCGTCCGGCTGCAGGAGCTGATGGACGGCGCCTCCGCGCCCGTTCGCCCCGGCCTGCGCCGCCTCAAATGAAACTTGCTGCCGCCGCACCATGAACCGCCCCGCCCCGCCTTCGCCTCCCACCGACGACGAGCTGCACGCCTGGATCGACGGCCAGTTGCCGTCCGATCGCCACGGTGCGGTCGAAGACGCCCTGGCGCGCGATCCTGCGGTTGCCGCCAAGGTGGCGGCATGGCACACGCAGCTCGATGCCCTGCGTCGGCTGCACGGCGAGCTGCTCGACGAGCCCGTTCCCGCGCCGCTGATGAGCGCGCTCGACCGCAACCTGCCACGGCAGGCACAGCGCGGCGCCTGGCTGCGCTGGGGCGGCATGGCGGCCGGCCTGCTGGTCGCCTTTGCGGCCGGCTGGCTCGGCAACGCGCAATGGTCCGGTGCACCGCGCGCCGGCGCCCAGTTGGCGCGCGGGCAGGCAGTGCCCGCCGTGCGCGAGTTCGTGCGCGACGCGTCGGTCGCGCACGCCGTGTACGCCCCCGAAAAACGCCACCCCGTCGAAGTGGCGGCCACCGAGCAGCAGCACCTGGTGCAGTGGCTGTCCAAGCGCCTCGACCGGCCGCTCAAGGTGCCGGACCTGTCGACCCAGGGCTACACGCTGGTCGGCGGTCGATTGCTGCCCGGGGAAACCGGCGCACGCGCCCAGTTCATGTTCGAGAACGCCGCCGGCGAGCGTGTGACGCTCTATGTCGGCACCCTCGACGCCCAGGCCGCCGGCGCCACCGCATCGCGCGAAACGGCCTTCCGCTTCGCCTCCGAGGGGCCGGTGCCCAGCTTCTACTGGGTCGACCAGGGCTTCGGCTACGCCCTCGCCGGCAAGCTGCCCCGAGAAATTTTGCTCAAACTGGCGACGCTGGCCTACCGCGATTTGTCGTAGCAACCGCATAAACTGCCGGCTCGCGCAATCACCTGGCTTGTTTTCGCGATTTTTCAACTGAAGGAGAAACTGCATGAAATTGCTCAGCGCCTCGATCCTCGCGGCGGCCCTGCTTGCCGGCTGCGGCGGCATGTCCAACAAGACCGCCAGCGCGCCCGACGCGCCCACCCGCACCGCCGATGGCGTGCTGGTCGGACCGAACGGCATGACGCTCTACACCTTCACCAAGGACGCCGCCGGTGCAGGCACCTCCGCCTGCAACGCACAGTGCGCCGCCAACTGGCCCGCACTCGGCGTGGCCGACACCGCCAAGCCCATGGGCGGCTACACCATCATCATTCGCGAAGACGGCAAGCGCCAATGGGCCTACAAGGGCTGGCCGCTGTACTACTGGGCCAAGGACGCCAAGCCGGGCGACAAGACCGGTGACGGCGTGGCCAATGGCGCCTGGAAGGTTGCCCGCCCCTGATGATCCCCTGAGGATCTGAAGAAGAAAAACGCCGGCACCCGCCGGCGTTTTTTTGTCCTTTTGTTTGCCTTCTGTCGCCTATTTTTCCCAGCGCGGAAGCCAACGGCGTGCACGGCAGAATCGCCGCATGACTTCTGCCGCCAATCCGGATGCGTTCCAGGCCCTGCTGAGCTACACCCTCATCACCGACGCACAGCACGATGCCGTGCTGGCCCACCCCGAAACCGCCACCCTTCCCCCGCTTCCGAGCCCGGCCCATGCCCTGGCCTGGATGCGCGTGCGAGGCCTTGTCACTGAAGAACAGCAGGACGCGGCGCTCGAAAAACTCGAAGAGGCCACGCCTGACGATCCCCATCTCGACGACGCCGAAGACGCTGCGCTCGACGCCGACGACCTCGTCGAGTTGGCCGAGCGCGGCATCACGCACGAGGCGCTCGAGTCGCTCTACAAGGACGGGCTCATCGACGCCGATACCCGCGACGTGGCGTTCCAGGAAACACCTGTCGTGGGCACCGTGCCCGCGGCGCCCGCAGTCACGCTGGCCTGGCTGGTAACCGATGGCCCTCTCGAAAAAGAAAGCTTCGAGGCCACCCGCGCGCAGGCAGCCAGCGAGCCGGCCTTCGCGATGGCGGCCGAGCGCCAACGCATCGTCGCCGAGGCGCAGGCCCTGATCGAAGCAGACGAAAAAGCCATAGGCACTTGGCGAAGCAGCGCGCAACGCGACCGACGTATCGGCGCCTGGAAATTCATCGTGACCACGCTGCTCGTGGTGGGCGGTATCGGCTGGTATGCGTTCGCACCCGCCAGCGTGCCCGCCTGCGACGCGGCCTCCACGCGCAAGACCTTGAACAGCCTCATGTTCCGCGTCGCCGTAGACGTGCGCATGCGCAGCCTCGATCCCGAGGCCCGCGCATCGGTGCATACGCCGTCGGTCAGCAGCATGCGCGAGGTCGGCTACCTCAAGCCGGAGCGCGTGCGCGGCTGCATTGCGGTCATGACGACGCGGGGCGACGACGACGACAAGCAGCCGATGGCGTACACCATCGGCCCGGCATCGCCGAAGAGCGACGAGATGGTGGTGCGGGGCGCCGATGTCGCCATCGTCGAGGCGCGTTTCGGCCATCTTGATGCCGACGGCAAGCCGCGCTACAACGCCGAGCCCATCGGCCGCGAGGCAATGGAGAAAGCCTTTCGCGAAGGCGCGGCATCGTTGTCGAGCATGCGCTCGTCGTCGGCCATGGAGCGCCTGCGTTCGCGGCAGCAGCGCGCCGAGTCCGGCCTGCTGACCAAGGATCCCGACCGGTCGCGCGAGATTGCCGACATCGAGCCCACCGGCCCCTGCCAGGCGCTCGGAAACGGCGCGGGCCAAAGCTGCCCGCTGGTCGTCGAATACAACGACCGCCTGCTGGGCGCCATCGCCGGCAGCGATGCCACTTCGCTTGCCGTGACCGGCGAATTCACCTTCGTGCAGGACGGCGGCAACTGGCGCATGGGCGACGACTTTGCGCAGACCTTCATGCGGAAGGTGGTCGAAGCGCGCATGAGCAGCCTGGGCGTCATGGATGCGGCCATGCCGGCAACGCCGTCCCCCTCGTCGCCTCCGCCGCCGATGCGCCCGTCGCGCTGATCGCGTTGGCGGCGCAGGCGGCGCGCGCCTGCTAGTGCGCGCCCGGCATCGCCGTGTCGGCGACCGTGGTACGCCGGCCGCGCAGCGCCAGCAGCTCGTTGAACACCAGCGCGCCGATGACCAGCGCACCACCGGTCAACACGCTGGCCGCGGGCTCCTCACCCGCACCGATCCAGGCCAGCGCGATGCCGAAGATCACCTCCAGCAAGGCCAGCAGCGCCACCTCGGGCGCCTTCAGCACCTGGGCGCAGAGAACCGACAAAACGCAGGGAATGGCGAGCTGGAACACGCCCAGGAACGCCAGCAGGCCGAGGTCGTGCGCACTCGCGCGAAACGGCCATGCAAAAGGCAACGTGAACAACGCGGTGAGCACCGCGCCGATCAGCACGGCGGGCACCAGGTCGATGTCGTGCCCTTTCGCCTGCGCGTGCTGAACCACCGTCCAGTTGGTGGCGCCGGCCAGCGGCACGCACAGCGCCACCAGCGTGCCGAGCACCGAGGCTCCGCCGCCATTCAGCAGTTGCGTGCCGTACATCCAGCCGATGCCAAGGCCCGCGACCACAATCGCCAGCCAAGTGCGCGCGGGCAACCGGTGCCCGATGAAGATGCGCGCAGCCAGTGCGGTGAGCAACGGCCCCAGCGACATCGTGACCAGCACGCTGGCGGTGGAAGCCAGGGTCAGCGCGACCATAAAGGCCGTGAACATCACGGCCCAGCAGACGCCTGAAATCCAGAGTTCGCGGCCACCGCTGCGCAGTTGCGAGAACACGGCGCGGCCCCGCCAAAGCGGCAAGATCACCAGCAGCGCCAGCATCGTGAAGAGGCTGCGCCAGAAGGTGATCTCGAAACTGTGCGCCTGCGCGAGGTGCCGGGTGACGACGCCCGCCGTGCCCCACATCAGGGTCACGACGACCATCAGCCATACGGCGCCGCCGTGCGTCAGGCGCATCTCAATGCGAAGGCGATCAGCCTTGCGAAGTGTCGCGGCCGGCGCGCTTGCGCTCGTGTTCCTTCAGGAAACGCTTGCGCAGGCGAACGCTCTTGGGCGTGATTTCGACCAGCTCGTCGTCCTCGATGAATTCCACGCCGTATTCGAGCGTGAGTTCGATCGGGGGCGTGATCTTGATCGCATCTTCCTTGCCCGAAACGCGGAAGTTGGTCAGCTGCTTGGTGCGCGTAGCGTTCACCACCAGGTCGTTGTCGCGGCTGTGGATGCCGACGATCATGCCTTCGTACACCGGGTCGTTGGCGCGCACGAACATGCGGCCGCGGTCGTCCAGCTTGCCCAGGGCGTAGGTGAAGATTTCACCGTCGTCCATGGAAATCAGCACGCCGTTCTTGCGGCTGCCGATGTCGCCCTTGTGCGGCTCATAGCTGTCGAAGATGTTGCTGATGAGGCCCGAGCCGCGCGTCAGGTTCAGGAATTCGTTCGTGAAGCCGATCAGGCCACGCGCCGGAATGCGGTACTCGAGGCGCACGCGGCCACGGCCGTCCGGTTCCATGTTGACCAGCTCGCCCTTGCGCTCGCCCAGTGCCTGCATCACGCCGCCCTGGTGCTGGTCTTCGATGTCGGCCGTCACCAGTTCGATGGGCTCGTGCTTCTCGCCGTTGACGGTGCGGAACACCACGCGCGGCTTCGAGACGGCCATTTCATAGCCTTCGCGACGCATGTTTTCCAGCAGGATGGTCAGGTGCAGTTCGCCGCGGCCCATGACTTCGAAGATGCCTTCTTCGTCGGTCTCGTTCACGCGCAGCGCGACGTTGTGCTGCAGTTCCTTTTGCAGGCGGTCCCAGATCTGGCGGCTGGTGACGAACTTGCCTTCGCGGCCGGCCAGCGGGCTGGTGTTCACGCAGAAGTTCATGGTCAGGGTCGGCTCGTCGACCTTGAGCATCGGCAGCGGAGCCGGGTTGGCCGGATCGGTCACGGTGACACCGATGCCGATGTCGGTGATGCCGTTGATCAGCACGATTTCGCCGGGGCCGGCTTCCGTGGCCTGCACGCGGTCCAGGCCCTGGAAGGTCAGCACCTGGTTGACGCGGCCCTTGACGGCCTTGCCGTCCGGGCCTTCCATGACCACCACGTCCATCATCGGACGCAGCGTGCCCTGGCTGATGCGGCCCACGCCGATGCGGCCGACGAAGGTCGAGAAATCGAGGGCGGAAATCTGCAGCTGCAGCGGCGCTTCGGGGTCACCCTTTTGTGCCGGCACGTGCTTCAGGATGGTGTTGAACAGGGCCGACATGTCGGGACCCCACTGCTCACCCTGCGCGCCTTCTTCGAGCGACGACCAGCCGTTGATGCCCGAGGCATACACCACGGGAAAATCGAGCTGCTCGTCGGTGGCGCCGAGCTTGTCGAACAGGTCGAAAGCGGCGTTGACGACCTTGTCGGGGTTGGCGCCCGGCTTGTCGACCTTGTTCACCACCAGGATCGGCTTCAGGCCCAGGGCCAGCGCCTTCTTGGTCACGAAGCGCGTCTGCGGCATCGGGCCTTCCTGGGCGTCGATCAGCAGCACCACGCCGTCGACCATCGACAGCGCGCGTTCCACTTCACCGCCGAAGTCCGCGTGGCCCGGAGTGTCGACGATGTTGATGTGCGTGCCTTCCCAGGTCACGGCGCAGTTCTTGGCCAGGATGGTGATGCCGCGTTCTTTTTCGATCGCGTTGTTGTCCATCACCGTGTCGACCACTTTTTCGTGCTCGGCGAAGGTGCCCGACTGGCGAAGCAGTTGGTCGACCATGGTGGTCTTGCCATGGTCCACGTGGGCAATGATGGCGATATTGCGGATTTGCTTGGTACTCATGGTGTCGCTTCGGTCTGTTGTGCGTTCAAAAGAATTTGCTGAATTTCGATGGGGTTCAGCAAGCGCCCCGGGATCAGTTCGCCGGCCGCCACATGGGCCGTGCCGAGGAAGGCATGCGGTTCGCTGCCGAACACGGCCACTTCCGTGGCGTCGGCCCAGTTGCCGCGGCGGCGCAGGCCCGAAAGAAAGCGAGCCGCATCTTCCGCGGCGAGCGTGACGCGGCTGTGGCCGTCCACCAGCGACTCGGCCGGCAAGAGCTGCGCCAGGCGCTCTTCTTCGTCCATGGCCTCGAGCGCTTCGAGCGTGATGCATTGCGCCTGGCCGAAACCGCCGGTCGCGATGCGGCGCAGCGCCGTCAGGTGCGCACCGCAACCGAGTGCCTCGCCGATGTCTTCGCCGAGGGTGCGGATGTAGGTGCCCTTGCTCACGGTTGCCACGATCTTGATGGCGCGCTGGCCTTCTTGATGCGCGGCGGCTTCCGTCAGGTCCAGCTTGTAGATGACGACGTCGCGCGGTGCCCGCTCGACCTCGATGCCCTCCCGGGCGTATTCGTACAGCGCCTTGCCGTCTTTCTTGAGCGCGCTGTGCATCGGCGGCACCTGCCGGATCGGGCCGGTGAACTGCGCCTGCACACGCGCCAGGTCTTCCGGCGTGACGTTGACGGGCCGCTCAGAGATCATGTCGCCTTCGGCATCGCCTGTCGCGGTCTTGACGCCAAGGCGGGCCGTGGCCTCATAGGTCTTGTCGGCGTCCAAGTGCAACTGGCTGAATTTGGTGGCCGCGCCAAAGCAAAGCGGCAGGACCCCGGTCGCGAGCGGATCGAGCGTGCCGGTGTGGCCCGCTTTTTCGGCGCGCAGCAACCACTTGGCCTTTTGCAAGGCCTGGTTGCTGGAGAGTCCCAGCGGCTTGTCGAGCAACAACACCCCATGCACAGGGCGCCGCTGCACCCTTGTGCGTGGCGCATTCATGGCTAGTCGTCTTTCGAGCGCGAAGCGACGGCCTGCGCGATGAGCGCGTTCATGTCGGCCGCACGCTCGGTGGTGCGGTCGAACAGGAAGTGCAGCGTGGGCACCGTGTGGATGTGCAGGCGCTTGAACAGGCCGTTGCGCAGGAAGCCCGCGGCTTGGTTGAGCGCTTCGGTGGTCTCGGTCACGTCGCCCGTGAGCATGCTGAAGAAGATCTTCGCGTGCGCATAGTCGGGCGTGACCTCGACCGCCTGGATCGTGACCATGCCCACGCGCGGGTCCTTCAACTCGCGCGCGATCAGCTCCGTCAGATCCCGCTGGATCTGGTCGGCAACCTTGAACGCGCGGTTGGGGGCGGCAGCTTTTCTTTTCGGCATGGCCTGTCTCGCTTCGAACGCTTACAGCGTCCGGGCGATTTCCTTGATTTCGAAGAATTCGAGCTGATCGCCTTCTTTGATGTCGTTGTAGTTCTTGAGCTTGATACCGCACTCAAAACCTTCGCGGACTTCGCGGACATCGTCCTTCATGCGCTTGATCGAGTCGACTTCGCCGGTGTAGATCACCACGTTGTCGCGCAGCAGGCGGAAATGCGCGCTGCGGTTGACCGAGCCCGAAGTGACGTACGAACCTGCAACCGTACCGATCTTCGAAGCCACGAACACCGTGCGGATTTCGGCCGAACCGATGATCTCTTCGCGGCGCTCCGGTGCCAGCATGCCCGACATCGCAACCTTGATCTCGTCCACGGCGTCGTAAATGATGCTGTAGTAGTTCAGTTGCACGCCGTTGTTCTCGGCCAGCTTGCGCGCGCCGGCATCGGCGCGCACGTTGAAACCGATCACGACCGCCTTGGAGGCGATGGCGAGGTTGATGTCGTTTTCGCTGATGCCGCCCACGCCTGCGTAGACGATCTGCACCTTGACTTCTTCGGTCGCCAGCTTGAGCAGCGACTGCGCCAGTGCTTCCTGCGAACCCTGCACGTCGGCCTTGATGATCAGGCGCAGCGTCTGCACTTCGCCGGCCGAGAGGTCGGTGAACATGTTCTGCAGGTTTGCGGCCTGGGCCTTCGCCAGCTTCGTGTTGCGGAACTTGCCGGCACGGTAGGTGGCGATTTCGCGCGCACGGCGCTCGTCGCTCATCACCATGAACTCGTCGCCCGCTTGCGGCACTTCGGTCAGGCCCTGGATCTCGACCGGAATCGACGGACCCGCGGTCTTGATGGTCTTGCCGTTTTCGTCCAGCATGGCGCGCACGCGGCCATAGGTCGAACCCGCCAGCACCACGTCGCCGGTCTTGAGCGTACCGGACTGGATCAGCACCGTTGCGACCGGGCCGCGGCCCTTGTCGAGCTGGGCTTCGATGACCAGGCCCTTGGCGGCGGCATCCACCGGCGCCTTGAGTTCCAGCACTTCGGCCTGCAGCAGCACTTGCTCGAGCAGGTCGTCGATGCCCTGGCCGGTCTTGGCCGACACAGGCACGAACGGCACGTCGCCGCCGTACTCTTCGGGCACGACCTCTTCGGCCACCAGTTCCTGCTTGACGCGGTCCAGGTTGGCGTCGGGCTTGTCCACCTTGTTGATGGCAACCACGATCGGCACACCAGCAGCCTTCGCGTGCTTGATGGCTTCCTTGGTCTGGGGCATGACGCCGTCGTCGGCCGCCACCACCAGGATCACGATGTCGGTAGCCTGCGCACCGCGGGCACGCATGGCCGTGAAGGCCTCGTGACCCGGGGTATCGAGGAACGACACCATGCCGCGCTCGGTCTGCACGTGGTACGCGCCGATGTGCTGCGTGATGCCGCCGGCTTCGCCCGCTGCGACCTTGGCGCGGCGGATGTAGTCGAGCAGCGAGGTCTTGCCGTGGTCGACGTGGCCCATGACGGTCACCACAGGTGCGCGCGGCAGGGCTTCGGCGGTTTGCGCCGACACGTCTTCATCGGTGAAGGCTTCCGGATCGTCCAGCGCGGCAACCACCGCGTTGTGACCCATGTCCTCCACGATGATCATCGCGGTGTCCTGGTCGAGCGACTGGTTGATGGTGGCCATCATGCCCAGCTTCATCAGCTGCTTGATGACTTCCTGCGCCTTGACGGCCATCTTGTGCGCGAGTTCGGCCACCGTGATGGTTTCGGGCACGTGCACTTCGAGCACGCGTGCCTCGACCGGTGCGGCCGGTGCGTGCTGCTCGTCATGACCGCCACGGTCATTGCCGCGACGGCCGCGCGGGCCTCCGCGCCAGTTGCCGCGACCGACACCACCGCTGGCATCGCCGCGGGTCTTGATTTCCTTCTTCTTGGCAGGATCGCCAGCCCAGCTCGACGAGAGCTTCGCGGACTTGACTTCCTTGCCGGCACCGGCGGCGCCAGGTGCTGCTGCAGCACCAGGTGCGGCAGGCGCGCCGGGACGTGCCGCCGGCGTGGCCGGCTTGTGCAGCGTGCCCTTGACCGCGGCCTTTTCGGGCTGCGGCTTCTCGGGCGCCTTGTGCGGCACCAGCACGCGGGCCGGTGCATTCATCATCGCGCGAATGGCTTCGGCTTCGGCGAGGGCCTTGCGGCGACGCTCGTCGAGATCCTTGGCACGTGCGGCTTCCTCGTCGGCGCGGGCCTTCGATTCGGCAGCGGCCTTGGCCTTCGCGTCTTCCTTGGCTTGCGTCGCGGCGGTCTGGGCTGCGAGCTTGGTGTCGGCGGCCTGCTGCTCGGCGGCAGCGGCGGCGGCCGTCACCGCGGGAGCGGGTGCGGCGACCGGCTTGGCGGGCGTGTCCTTGGCCGTTGCGGTGGCAGCAGCCGCGGCCGCGGCGGCCTTCTTTTCGGCGGCGATGCGTGCAGCTTCCTGCTCGGCCTGTTCGGCGCGCTCGGCTTTTTCAGCCTGCTCGCGTTCGCGGGCTTCGGTTTCTTCGCGCAGGCGACGCTTCTCGGCCAGTTCTTCTTCCTGACGGCGGATCAGCTCGGCCTGGCGGCGCGCTTCTTCCTCGCGACGGGCCAGCTCGGCTTCGTCGACGCGGGGTGCGGCCGGCGCGGCTGCCGGTGCTTCGGCGGCCTGCGGGGCGTGTTCGGGCGTGGCCGGGTGGCCTTCATCGCGCTGGATGAAGGTGCGCTTCTTGCGCACCTCGACCTGGATGGTGCGGGCGCGGCCGGTGGCATCGGCCTGCTTGATCTCGCTGGTCGACTTTTTGGTCAACGTGATCTTCTTGCGCTCCGGCTCGACGGTGCCATGGCTGGCTTTGAGGTGGCCGAGCAAGCGCTGCTTGTCGGCCTCCGTGAGCGCATCGGTGGCGGCCGCTTTGGGCACGCCTGCGCTCTTGAGCTGGTCAAGCAAGGTTTCGGGAGTCTTCTTGAGCTCGTTCGCGAACTCGGCGACAGTGGTACTGGACATATTGGTTTCGTGCCTCCATGACCATCACTCTTGGCCGGCGAACCAATGTTCGCGGGCTTTCAAGATGAGGGCTTTGGCGTCATCGGCGCTGTGGCCGGTGATCTCGGTGAGTTCATCGACCGCGAGGTCGGCGAGGTCGTCGCGGGTGTTCACACCCGCCTCGACCAGCTTGGGAATCAGCTCGGGGTCCAGGCCCTCGAGGTCATGCAGGTCTTGTGACACCTGCGGCTGCACCTCGACACCCTCTTCCTTGGCGATTTCCATGGTGAGCAGCGCGTCCTTGGCTCGCGTGCGCAGCTCGTTGATCGTGTCTTCGTCGAAGCTTTCGATTTCGAGCAACTCGGAGATCGGCACATAGGCCACTTCCTCGAGGCTGTTGAAACCTTCGGAGATCAGGATGTCTGCGATTTCTTCGTCGACATCGAGCTTTTCCATGAAGAGCTTGCGGCTGGCATCGGTTTCCACGGCCTGCTTCTGCGCAGACTCGTTGGCATCCATGATGTTGATCTTCCAACCGGTGAGGTCGGAAGCCAGGCGCACGTTCTGGCCGCCGCGGCCGATGGCGATGGCGAGGTTTTCCTCGTCGACCACCACGTCCATGGCGTGCTTCTCTTCATCGACCACGATCGACGACACGTTGGCCGGAGCCAGGGCACCGATCACAAATTGAGCCGGGTCTTCGCTCCACAGCACGATGTCAACGCGCTCGCCGGCGAGTTCGTTCGTGACGGCATTGACACGGGTGCCACGCACGCCGACGCAGGTGCCGATTGGATCGACGCGCTTGTCGTGCGAGAGCACGGCGATCTTGGCGCGCGAACCCGGGTCACGGGCGCAGCTCTTGATTTCAAGCAGGCCTTGCTCGATTTCAGGCACTTCCTGGCGGAACAGCTCGATCATGAACTCGGGTGCCGAGCGCGACAGGATGATCGGCGCGCCGCGCAGCGTCAGGTCGACCTCCATGATCATGGCGCGCACGCGGTCGCCATTGCGCAGGTTTTCCTTGGCGATCATTTCGCTGCGGCGCAGGCGGCCTTCGACGCGACCGGCCTCGACGATGATGTCGCCCTTGTCAAGACGCTTGACGGTGCCCACGAAGATCTTGTCGCCGCGCGACATGAAGTCGTTGAGCAGCATCTCGCGCTCGGCGTCGCGGATCTTCTGCAGGATGACCTGCTTGGCAGCCATGGCACCGATGCGGCCGATAGGCACCGAGTCCACCGCTTCCTCGATGTACTCGCCGACTTCGATGTCCGACATTTCTTCCTTGGCCTCGAACAGGAGGATTTCCTGGTCGGGCAGCTGCAGGCCGGCTTCGTCCGGAACGACGTGCCAGCGACGGAAGGTTTCGTAGTCGCCACTGTCGCGATCGACCGCGACGCGGATGTCCACGTCGCCCTGATGGAGCTTCTTGGTGGCTTGCGCCAGTGCGGATTCGACCGCGCCGAAGACGACGTCACGTTCGACGTTCTTCTCGCGCGAGATCGCATCCACCAACATCAACATTTCGCGATTCATGCCACCACTCCTCTGTTCAGTCCGGAACACTCGTTCCGTCGTCAATATCCGAAAAACCCGGTTGGGTTTTGGCCTTGCGGCCCTTGAAATCCACAATGGGCGCGAGCCGCGCATCGCGCAGCTCGTCCAGCACGAAGCCCAGCGCATGCAACGGTGCAGGCGCGCGCTTCTTGCTCACTTTTTGACCCGGCTTGGTCTTGGGCTCATCGCTCCAGACGATTTGCCAAACCGGGGCCGCTCCCGCTGTCGCCCCTTCTGCCTTTTCAGCACGCTCCAGCGTGCCGCGAAATTTCTTGCGGGTGGCCGACACCTGGCCACCAGCCGCGGCACCCATGGGCGCCTTGAGCGTGAGGTCGATCACCGCGCCCACGAAACGCTCGAAATCCTGTTCATTGCGCAGCGGACGGTCGATACCGGGCGAGGAAACCTCGAGCCGCTTGTATTCGACACCGTCGACTTCCAACGCAAACTGCAATTGCCGCGTGACTTTTTCGCAGTCTTCAACCGTCACGAAGGGCTCGGGAACGCCGGCAGCCGCATCTTCGGAGGTGGGGGCCGCCCAGGGCAAATCAATCGTCACGCGCAGCAATCCCCCGGCCGAACGCTCGATCTCGACCAGGTCGTAGCCAAGACCGGCCACGGTTTGTTCCACTATTTGCTGCAATGCCACGTGTTCGAAAGTGCCTTTTAAATACTGGGCCTGCCGGGTCCGCCGCATCCGTCCGCCACGGATGCCCAAATCCCGATAACCCCGATAGATCTCAATGAATGCTCAAGAATGAATAGACCAAAAAAAACGGGCGGTTGGTACCCGCCCGTTTGGTCGTGAGCCTCGAATTATATGCTATTCGTGTGATAAATGAAGGGGCATTCGTGCTCAAGCAGCCATTGGCGCACGAGATTTGGACCAAACCACCGCAAACAGCACCGAGCCGAGCGCCAGGGCGGCGGCGGCAACCAGCAACGGCAGCTCGAACGACCCAGTTCGCTGGGCCAACGGCGCCGCGAACAGCGGGCCGATGATCTGCCCTACCCCGTAAGACGCCGTGGCATAGCCGATCAGCCCAGCCGCCGCATTGCCCCGCAGGCGGCGTGCCTCCCGCATCGCGAAAAGCGTGATGGCGGTGAACGGCATGCCCAGCAGCAGGCTTCCCAGCGCAAAGCCGCCGATGGTCGGCCATGCCACCGACAGCACCACGCCGAGCGCCTGCAGCGCATAGGCCACGGCCAGCAGCAGCCGGTTGTCCCAATGGGTCGGTGCGCGCGCACCGATCAGTGCGCCTGGGATGATGGCCAGCCCGAACAGCGGCCAGAAGAAATCGGGCCACGGGGAGCCCGGCAGCGCCTGCCGCGCGATCACCGGCAGGAAGGTGGCGGTAATGATGTAGCCGAAGCCGGCCAGCCCATAGAGTGCCACCAGCCAGATCGCGTCGCTGCGCGCCGAGGCCGCTCCGGCGGCGCCGGTGGGCGCCACTGGCGCAGGAACAGCGCCGCCACCGACCGCCGGCAGCTCGCCATCGTCGAACACCCGCCAGATGACGGCGATCAGCACGATCGCCAGCAAGCCCAGGCCGATCCACCCCGCCTCCGAGCCCCAACGCCCCAGCGCACCGCCGAGCAACCCGGTCATTGCGATCCCGATGCCCGGCCCGGTGTAGATCACGCCCGCCAGCGTCGGTGCGTTGGTTTCGGCCAGCCGCCGCATGCCCCAGCCCGACGCAAAGACGAAGACCCAGGCGCTCATCACGCCGGCGGCCGTGCGCAAGATGCCCCAGCTGGTAAAGCTGTGCAGCAGCCCCATGCCGAGCAGCAGGACCGCCGTGGCGGCCAGCCCGCCCCGCACCATGCTCGACGCCTTGATCCCGATGGCCGCGCAGCTGACCGCGCCAAAGAAGTAGCCCAGGTAATTGAGCGACGCCAGCAACCCGCCGGCCGCCAGCTCCAGCTTTCCCTCGCTCAGCATGATGGGAAGCATGGGCGTGAAGGCAAAGCGCCCCAGGCCCATGGCCACCGCCAGGGTGACCATGCAGGCCAGCGCCGCGCGCCAGGCGCCGCGCCGGTCGCGTCCGATTTCCGACATTTCTTGCTGTCTCCGCTTATTCCAGCAGCGCGGCGGCCACCAGTTTTTTTGTATAGGGATGCTCTGGCGCGTCGAGCACGCGCTCGACCGGTCCGGTTTCGAGAATGGCGCCGTCCTTCATCACGATGACCTGGTGCGCCATGGCGCGGATCACCTCGACGTCGTGCGTGATCAGCAGGTAGCTCAGCCCGCGCTCGCGCTGCAGGCGCTGCAGCAGGCCCAGCACCTGCTTCTGGATCGTCACGTCGAGCGCGCTGGTGGGCTCGTCGAGCACCAGCAGTTGCGGGTCGACGATCAGCGCGCGGGCAATCGCCAGCCGCTGCCGCTGGCCGCCCGAGAACTCGTGCGGATAGCGGTCGAGCAGCGAAGGAAACTGCGCTTCGGTCAGCCCCACATCGGCCAGCGCGGCCAGCGAACGGGCGCGGCGCGCCTCGGTGTCGAGCTTGGGGGCGTGCACGCGCAGCCCCTCCCCCACGATCTGCTCCACCGTCATGCGCGGCGACAGCGACGAGAACGGGTCCTGGAACACCACCTGCATCACGCGGCGCAGGCCCAGGTCGGAGGCCCGGTCGACCGCCCAGTCCTTGCCATCGACTTTCAGCGCGCCCTGGTGCTTCAACAACCCCAGCGCCGCGAGCGCAAGCGTCGATTTGCCCGAGCCCGATTCGCCCACCACGCCCAGGGTTTCGCCCGGCGCAATGCGAAAGTCCGCGCCCTGCACGGCAACGAACTCGCCCTTCTTGAACCAGCCCACAAAACCGGGGCGCGGCACCGGGTAGATCACACGCAGGGCCTTGGCCTCGAGCACCGGCGCCGCATCGGCCCGCGCCGCCACGGGCGCCACGTCGCGCTCCGGGTGACTGTCGATCAGCTTGCGGGTGTAGGCATGCTGCGGCGCTGCGAACACGGGCGCCACGGCGCCGTGTTCGACGACGTGGCCGTTCTCCATGACCACCACGCGGTCGGCAAAGCGCCGCACCAGGTTCAGGTCGTGCGTGATCAGCAGCACGGCCATGCCGTACTTGCGCTGCAGGTCGGCCAACAGCGCCAGGATTTGCGCGCGCACGGTGACGTCGAGCGCCGTGGTCGGCTCGTCGGCCAGCAGCAGGCGCGGCTTGCAGGCCAGCGCCATGGCAATCATCGCGCGCTGTCGCTGGCCGCCCGAGAGCTGGTGCGGGAACGCCCTCGCCCGCCGTTCGGGCTCGGGAATGCCGGTGTCGGCCAGCAACTGCACGGCGGCCGCCTGCGCGGCGCGCGCCGACATTCCTTCGTGCAGCTCCAGCACCTCGGCAATCTGGTCGCCGACGCTGTAGAGCGCATTCAGCGCGGTCATCGGCTCCTGGAAGATCATCGCGATCTCCTTGCCGCGAATGCCGCGCAGTTCACGCTCGGGTATCGACAGCAGATCGCGCGCGTCTTGCGGCCGCTCCGGGCCAAAGAGCCTGGCCACGCCAGCGAGGTCGGCGTTCTGCACCAGGCGCAGCAGCGAGAGCGCGGTGACGGTCTTGCCCGAACCCGACTCGCCGACCAGCGCCAGCTTTTCGCCGGCGGCAATCTGGAAGTCGATGCCATGCACCACCTCTTTGTCGCCGAACGCGACGCGCAGGCCCTTCACATCGAGCAGGGGCTGGTTTTTCTTGTCGCTCATCATCACTTGTCGGCCTTGCGGGGGTCGAGCGCATCGCGCAGCGCGTCGCCCATGAAGGTCAGCAGCATCAGCGTGACGACCAGCACGCCGAAGGTGGACAACGAGATCCACCAGGCGTCGATGTTGGTCTTGCCCTGGCTCAGCAATTCGCCGAGCGACGGCGTGCCGGCCGGCACCCCGAGGCCCAGGAAGTCGAGCGAGGTCAGCGCCAGGATGGCCGCGCTCATGCGAAACGGCAGGAAGGTGACGACCGGCACCATGCTGTTGGGCAGGATGTGGCGCCACATGATCTGCATGTTGCTCACGCCCAGCGCACGGGCGGCACGCACGTAGTCCATCTGCCGGTTGCGCAGGAACTCGGCGCGCACATAGTCCGACAGCGCCATCCAGCCGAACAGGCTCAGCAGGATCAGCAGCAGCGACACGCTCGGCTTGAAGATGGCGCTGAAGATGATCAGCAGGTACAGCTCGGGCATGGAGCCCCAGATCTCGATGAAGCGCTGGAACGCCAGGTCGATCTTGCCGGCGAAGTAGCCCTGCACCGCCCCGGCCGCCACGCCCAGCACCGTGCCGATGGCGGTCAGCGCCAGCGCGAACAGCACGCTCACGCGAAAGCCGTAGATCAGCTGGGCCAGCAGGTCGCGGCCGCGGTCGTCGGTGCCGAACCAGTTGTCGGCCGAGGGTGCCGCCGGGCTTGGCGCCTTCGCGAAGTAGTTGAGCGTTTTAGCGCCGTAGGTGTTGGGCGCGTAGATCGCCCAGTTGTCCCCGGCGGTGATGCGGTCGCGGATGAAGGGATCGAGGTAGTCGGCCGGCGTCTCGAAATCGCCACCGAAGGTTTTCTCGGAATAGTCGTGCAGCACGGGCAGGTACGTCTGCCCCTCGTAGCGCACGATCAGCGGCTTGTCGGTGGACAGCACCTCGGCGAACAGGCTCAGCACCACCAGCGTCGTGAAGATCACCAGGCTCCAGAAGCCGAGCCGGTTGCGCTTGAAGCGCAACCATGCACGGCGGCCGGGCGATGTGCGTTTGGGAATGGGGGCGGCCTTATTCAAACTTGACACGCGGGTCTACCCAGACATAGCAGAGATCGGAAATCAGCTTGGTCACCAGGCCGATCAACGTGAAGATGTAGAGCGTGCCCAGCACCACCGGGTAGTCGCGCCGGATCACGCTCTCGTAGCCCAGCAGCCCGAGCCCATCGAGCGAGAACAGCGTTTCGATCAGCAGCGAGCCCGCGAAAAAAGCGCCGATAAAGGCCGCCGGCAGCCCCGTGATGATCGGAATGAGCGCATTGCGGAACACGTGCTTCCACAGCACCTGCCGCTCGCCCAGCCCTTTGGCCCGAGCCGTCAGCACGTACTGCTTGCGGATTTCCTCGAGAAACGCGTTCTTGGTGAGCATGGCCGTCACAGCGAAGCTGCCGAGCACCATGGCCGTAACCGGCAGGGTGATGTGCCAGAGATAGTCGACGATGCGCGCCCCCCAGCTCAGCTCGTCCCAGTTCGACGAAGTCAGCCCTCGCAGTGGAAACCACTGCAGCTGCCCGCCGAAGACCACCAGCAGCGCCACCCCCAGCACGAAGCCCGGAATGGCATAGCCGACCAGCACGATCATCGTGGTCACGAGGTCGAAGCGCGAGCCGGCCCGCACCGCCTTGGCCACCCCCAGCGGCACCGCGACGCCGTAGCTGATGAAAAAGGTCCACAGGCCCAGGCTGATGGAGACCGGCAGCTTCTCGAGAATCAGCGTCCAGACATCCTTGTTCTGGAAAAAGCTCCTGCCCAGGTCGAAGCGCGCGAACTGCCCGAGCATCTTCCAGAGGCGCTCGTGCGGCGGCTTGTCGAAGCCGTAGAGCGCCTTGATCTCTTCCAGCCGCTTGGGGTCGACGCCCTGGTTGCCACGGTACGAGCCCCCGCCCGATTCGAAGCTGCCGCCACCGCGCCCCGCCGTCTTTGCTTCCGCGAGGTACTGCTCGACGGGACCGCCCGGCACGAACTGGATCACCAGGAACGTGACCAGCACGACGCCAAGCAGCGTTGGAATGAACAACAGCAATCGCTTGAGTACATAGGAGAGCACGGCCTGTTTCCTTCTCTTCTATTTCTGCTGCGGCTGCTTCGACCACCAGGTTGCCATGACCCAGTCTTCGCCGCCGGCATAAGGTGGCATCGGCGCCTTGAACGACAGGCGCCAGTCGTCGTAAACGATGCGGTGCGACGTCAGGGTCCACTGGGGAATGAGGTAGTGGCTGTGCATGATCACGCGGTCCAGCGCCCGGCAGGCCGGAAGCAGCTCAGCCTTGGTGTCGGCGTCAACGATCTGCTTGAGCAGCGCATCGACCGCCGGGGTGGACACGCCCATGTAGTTGCCCGAGCTCTCGGTCTTCGCCGCCTTGCTGCCGAAGATTTCAAGCAGTTGCTGGCCCGGGTTGTTGGTGCCCTGGAAAGCGATGGTGGTCAGGTCGAAATCGAAACGGTCCATCCGCTCCTGGTAGAGCGCGTAGTCGACGGTCGTGAAGTTCAGCCCGATGCCCAGCTTCTCGAGGTTTCGCGTCCAGGGCGACACCGTGCGCGCGCCGCCCTCCTTGCTGTCGAGGTACTCCAGCGTGAGGGCCTCGCCCTTGGCATTGCGCAAGGCGCCGTCGCGGTACTCCCAGCCGGCCTGCTTCAACAGGTCGCGGGCGCGGCGCAGGTTGTTGCGCAGCGACTGGCCCTCGCCCTCGGTGGTGGGCGTGGTGTACATCAGGCCGAAGCTCGCATCGGGAATCTTGCCGCGCCAGGGTTCGAGCAGGGCCTTTTCTTCCGGCGACGGCAGGCCCTGCGCTTCGCAATCGGTGTTGCCGAAGAGGTCCTTCACGCGCGGATAGCCGCCGTAGAACATCTGGCGGTTCATCCATTCGTAGTCGAGCGCAAGGCCCAGTGCCTCCCGCACGCGCGGGTCCTTGAGCTTCTCGCGGCGGGTGTTCAGCACGAAACTCTGGAAGCCCGAGGGTTTCTTGTGCTGGAACTCTTTCTTGACCAGCTCGCCCGTATCGAAACGCTTGCCCTTCACCCGGCGCGCCCAGTCGCCGGCCGAGTAGAAGCTCATCATGTCGAACTCACCGGCCTTCAGCGCCTCGAGCCGGGCCGTGTTGTCCTTGTAGATCTTGACGGTGATGCGGTCGAAGTTGTGGGTGCCGCGGTTCACAGGAAGGTCGCGCCCCCAGTAGTTGGGGTCGCGCACGTAGGTGATGTCCTTGCCGAAGCGCACCGGGCCGATCTTGTAGGCCCCGCTGCCGATGGGCGTGTCCATCACGACCTGGTCGAAGGGCTTGGCCTTGCCGTTCACCACGCCCCAGGCCCGGCTGAAGATCGGCAGGCTGCCGACGATCAGCGGCAGCTCGCGGTTGATGGTCTTGAAGCGGAAGCGGATGGTCCGCGCATTGAGCACGTCGGCGCCCTCGACTTCCTGCAACAGCGTCTTGTAGCCCGGCGCGGCGAAGGGGCCGATGAGCGTGTCGTAGGTGTGCTTCACGTCGGCGGCCTCGACCGGCATGCCGTTGTGGAACCTCGCTTCGGGCCGCAGGCGGAAGGTCACGCTGCGGCGGTCGGGCGCCACGGTGACGTCCTCGGCCAGCAGGCCGTAGCCGGAGGCCGTTTCGTCCATCGAGCCGGCAAGCAGCGTGTCGAACAGCAGGCTGTCCAGGTAGGCCGGCGCCGAGCCCTTGATGGTGAAGGGGTTGTACTTGTCGAAGGTCGAAACGCGCAGGTTGCTCACCAGCCGCAGCTCGCCACCCTTGGGCGCGGCGGGGTTGACGTAGTCGAAGGCGGTGAAGCCCGGCGCGTACTTCAGGTCGTCCCAAAGTGCATATCCATGCGCGGCCCACGCGGGAACCGCACACAACATCAACCACCCGACCCGGAGAAACCGCATGCGAGAATTCTGCCCAAGATTTTCACAAGGCAACTTCATGGGCTTTCTTTCCGGCAAAAAACTGTTGATCACCGGTGTGTTGAGCAATCGCTCCATTGCTTATGGCATTGCCAAGGCCTGCCACGAGCAGGGCGCCGAGCTCGCCTTCAGTTATGTCGGCGAGCGATTCAAGGACCGTATCACCGAATATGCCGCAGACTTCGGCTCGAAACTGATTTTCGACTGCGACGTGGGCGACGACGCGCAGATCGACAAGCTCTTCGCCGACCTCGCCCAGGCGTGGCCGAAGTTCGACGGCTTCGTGCACAGCATCGGCTTCGCACCACGCGAATCCATCGCCGGCGACTTCCTCGAAGGCCTCTCGCGCGAGGGCTTCAAGATTGCCCACGACATCAGCGCCTACAGCTTTCCGGCCATGGCCAAGGCCGCCCTGCCCTACCTGAACGACAAGTCGGCCCTGCTCACGCTGACCTACCTGGGCGCCGAGCGCGCGCTGCCCAACTACAACACCATGGGCCTGGCCAAGGCCTCGCTCGAAGCCTCGGTGCGCTACACCGCCTCGTCGCTCGGCCCGAGGGGCATGCGCGTGAACGGCATCAGCGCCGGCCCCATCAAGACGCTGGCGGCCAGCGGCATCAAGGGCTTCGGCAAGATGCTGGCGGCCGTGGCCGACGCCTCGCCGATCCGCCGTAACGTGACCATCGAGGAAGTCGGCAACGTGGCTGCCTTCCTGCTGAGCGACCTGGCCAGCGGCGTGACCGCCGAGATCACGTACGTCGATGGCGGCTTCAGCAACGTGGTCGGAGGCATGGCGGAGTAACTCCGCGATTCGACTGGCTCGGAACGGCCGCCCAGCGGCCGTTTTTCGCTATTCATTTCATAGCATCATCATGCTGAACCGACGTTCCCTCCTGCTGGCCGGCCTCGGCGCGACCTTGCTGCGCGACGCTTTCGCGCGCGAGGCCGCCCCGTCGCTGATGCTGGCCGAGGTCTACCGTCGCGGCATGTCGCTGGCCGACTACTGGGTCAGCGAAAAATACGACGGCGTGCGCGGCTACTGGGACGGCAAACAGCTCTGGACCCGTGGCGGCGAAAGAGTCGTGGCACCCGCATGGTTCACGGCCTCGCTGCCGAAGCAGCCGATGGACGGCGAGCTGTGGGCCGGCCGCGGGCGCTTCTCCCACGCCGTTTCCACCGTGCGCAGCCAGACGCCCAATGACGTCGCCTGGCACGAGATGCGCTTCATGGTGTTCGACCTGCCGGCGCACGGCGGCGACTTCACCGCGCGGCTGGCGGCGCTGCGCAAGGCGCTGCCCATCACCGATGCACCGTGGGTGGTGGTCGTGCCGCAGCAGCGCGCGACCACGCACGAAGAGCTTCAGGCCCTGCTCGACAAGACGGTGAAGATGGGCGGCGAAGGCCTCATGCTGCACCGGGGCGCTTCGCTCTACCTGGGCGGCCGCAACAACGACCTGCTGAAGGTCAAGCCGTTCGACGACGCCGAGGCGCGCGTGGTCGAGCATGTGAACGGCAAGGGCAAGCACAGCGGCCGGCTCGGCGCCTTGGTGGTCGAGACGCCCGACGGCAAGCGCTTCAAGCTCGGCACCGGACTGACCGACGCCGAACGGGAAGACCCGCCACCCATCGGCAGCTGGGTCACCTACCGCTACAACGGCACCAACCCGAGCGGCCTGCCCCGCTTTGCGCGCTTCATGCGGGTCCGGGAAGACATGCCGCGCTCGTGACATGAAAAAGGCGCCACCACGGCGCCTTTCTTGAATCGCAGGCGCCGCTCGGCGCCGGCCAGTCCCGTCAGTTGCTCTTGCGCACGCAGTCCGCGTAGTAGCGCTTCTTGCCCGTTTCGTCGACGCGCGCCACCAGGCCGTGGATGTCGGTCTCGAAACCCGGGCACTGCGAGTTGAACTCGCGCGAGAACCGGAGGTAATCGACGATCTTCTTGTTGAACACTTCGCCCGGAATCAGCAGCGGAATGCCCGGAGGGTACGGCGTGATCAGGCTGGTGGTGATGCGGCCTTCGAGCTCGTCGATTTCCACGCGCTCGGTCTTGCGGTGCGCAATGTGGGCAAAGGCGTCGCTGGGCTTCATGGCCGGCGTCAGGTCGCTCAGGTACATCTCGGTCGTGAGGCGCGCCACGTCGAAACGCGCATACAGCTGGTGGATGTGCTGGCACAGGTCGCGCAGGCCCAGGCGCTCGTAGCCCGGGTGCTGCTGGCAGAACTCGGGCAGGATGCGCCACATCGGCTGGTTGCGCGCGTAGTCGTCCTTGAACTGCTGCAGCGCCGTGAGCAGCGTGTTCCAGCGGCCCTTGGTGATGCCGATGGTGAACATGATGAAGAAGCTGTACAGGCCCGTCTTCTCCACGATCACGCCGTGCTCGGCCAGGAACTTGGTCACCACGCTGGCCGGGATGCCCGTCTCGGCGAAGTTGCCTTCGAGGTCCAGGCCGGGCGTGACGATGGTCGACTTGATCGGGTCGAGCATGTTGAAGCCGTCGGCCAGGTCGCCGAAGCCGTGCCAGTTGCGCGGCGACTTCTTGGTCTTGCGCTTGGCGTCCTTCTCGCCCTTCATGATCCAGTCGTCGGCGCGGCCGATGCCTTCGTCGACGAGCTTCTCGGGGCCCCAGACCTTGAACCACCACTCGTCCTTGCCGAACTCTTCCTCGACCTTGCGCATGGCGCGGCGGAAGTCGAGCGCTTCCAGGATGCTCTCTTCCACCAGCGCGGTGCCGCCGGGCGGCTCCATCATGGCGGCGGCCACGTCGCAGCTCGCGATGATCGCGTACTGAGGGCTGGTCGACGAGTGCATCAGGTAGGCCTCGTTGAAGAGGTCGCGGTCCAGCGCGCGGTTCTGCGAGTCCTGCACCAGCACGTGGCTGGCCTGGCTGATGCCGGCGAGCAGCTTGTGCGTGGACTGGGTGGCGAACACCAGCGAATCCTTGGGGCGCACGCGGCGCTTGCCCATCGCGTGGTAGGCGCCATAGAACGGGTGGAAGGCGGCGTGCGGCAGCCAGGCTTCGTCGAAGTGCAGCGTGTCGACGTAGCCGTCGAGCATGTTCTTGATGGTCTCGGTGTTGTAGATCACGCCGTCGTAGGTCGACTGCGTGAGCGTCATCACGCGCGGCTTGACCGTCTCGGGATCGACGTGCGCGAGCAAGGGGTTGGCCTTGATCTTGGCCTTGATCGCGCCCTGCTCGAACTCGCTCTGGGGAATCGGCCCGATGATGCCGAAGTGGTTGCGCGTGGGCTTCATGAACACCGGAATGGCGCCGGTCATGATGATCGCGTGAAGAATCGACTTGTGGCAGTTGCGGTCGACCACCACCACGTCGTCGGGCGCCACTGTGTGGTGCCACACCATCTTGTTGCTGGTGCTGGTGCCGTTGGTCACGAAGAAGCAGTGGTCGGCATTGAAGATGCGCGCCGCATTGCGCTCGCTGGCTGCCACCGGGCCGGTGTGGTCGAGCAACTGGCCCAGCTCTTCCACGGCGTTGCAGACGTCGGCGCGCAGCATGTTCTCGCCGAAGAACTGGTGGAACATCCGGCCCACCGGGCTCTTCAGGAACGCCACGCCGCCCGAGTGGCCCGGGCAGTGCCACGAGTACGAGCCGTCTTCGGCGTAGTCGATCAGCGCCCTGAAGAACGGCGGCTGCACGCCTTCGAGGTAGCTCTTGGCCTCGCGGATGATGTGGCGCGCCACGAACTCCGGCGTGTCCTCGAACATGTGGATGAAGCCGTGCAGCTCGCGCAGGATGTCGTTCGGGATGTGGCGCGCGGTCTTGGTTTCGCCATAGATATAGATCGGCACGTCGGCGTTCTTGCGCCGCACTTCGCCGATGAAGGTGCGCAGGTTCAGCACCGCCGGGTCGAGGTCGGGGCCTACCGTGAATTCTTCGTCGTCGATCGACAGGATGAAGGCACTGGCCCGGCTCTGCTGCTGCGCGAACTGGCTCAGGTCGCCGTAGCTCGTGACGCCCAGCACCTCGAAGCCCTCGCTTTCGAAGGCCTGCGCGAGCGCGCGAATGCCGAGGCCCGAAGTGTTTTCGGAGCGGAAGTCCTCGTCGATGATGACGATGGGAAAGCGGAATTTCATGAGCGGGGCTCCGGACAGGCAGTGGGGCGAGGCAATAAGACGAGGCGCGAAGTGTACGGAATTCAGATGAAGAATTCGGTCAGGCTGCCGCAAGACATTCCAGCGACGGCGGCAACGGGCATTTCCGTGGCCGCCAGTACCCCTACGCAGCGCAAGCGCATGAAACGCTATGCCTCAGAATGGCGCGAATCGAACAAGCACATAGAGGAGTTGTCATGGCGAATTCCACCATCTGGTGGCTGATTGCGGGCCTGGCCATCGTGGTCGAGCTGCTGTCCGGTACGGTCTACCTGCTGCTGCTGGCGGCCGGCTTCGCCGCGGCGGCGATCGCGGCGCACCTGGGCTTCGGCACCGTCACCCAGCTGCTGGTGGCCGCCGTGATCGGCGTGGGCGCCGTGCTGGCCTGGTATTCGATCCAGCGCAGGCGCCCGCCGGCACCGCCGACCGGCACCAACCGCGACGTGAACCTCGACATCGGCGAGAGCGTGTTCGTCGACGCATGGAACCCCGACGGCACCGCCACCGTGCGCTATCGCGGCGCGCAATGGACCGTCGTGCAGCGCGCGGGCCACGCGCCCTCGACCGGCGAGCACCGCGTGGTCGAGATCGTCGGCAGCCGCCTCGTCGTCGACAAGGCCTAGTCAGTCAGCAAGCAAGAACACAGAACCCGAAAAAGGAAGCGCACCATGGAATTCTCCGTACCTCTCATCATCCTGGTCATCGCGATCATCTTCATCAGCCAGTCGGTCAAGTTCGTGCCGCAGCAGAACGCCTGGGTGCGCGAGCGCCTGGGCAAGTATCACGGCACCATGACGCCCGGCCCCAACTTCCTGATTCCGTTCATCGACCGGGTGGCCTACAAGCACAGCCTGAAGGAAATTCCGCTCGACGTGCCGAGCCAGATCTGCATCACGCGCGACAACACGCAGTTGCAGGTCGACGGCATCCTGTACTTCCAGGTGACCGACCCGATGCGCGCGAGCTACGGCTCGTCGAACTACATCGTGGCCGTGACGCAGCTTGCACAGACCTCGCTGCGCAGCGTGATCGGCAAGCTCGAGCTCGACAAGACCTTCGAGGAGCGCGACGTCATCAACGCCCAGGTGGTGGCCGCCATCGACGAGGCCGCGCTCAACTGGGGCGTGAAGGTGCTGCGCTACGAAATCAAGGACCTGACGCCGCCGAAGGAAATCCTGCTGGCCATGCAGGCGCAGATCACCGCCGAGCGCGGCAAGCGCGCCCTGATTGCCGCCTCGGAAGGCCGCCGCCAGGAACAGATCAACATCGCCACCGGCGAACGCGAGGCCTTCATCGCCCGCTCCGAAGGCGAAAAGCAGGCGCAGATCAACAACGCCCAGGGCGAGGCCGCGGCCATCACCGCCGTGGCCACGGCAACGGCGGACGCCATCGAACGCGTGGCCGCCGCCATCCAGAAGCCCGGCGGCGAGCAGGCCGTGCAGCTCAAGGTGGCCGAACGCGCCGTCGATGCCTACGGCAAGGTTGCCGCCGATTCCAAGACCACGCTGATCGTGCCCAGCAACATGACCGAGACGGCAGCGCTCATCTCGTCGGCCATGCGCATGATCCAGACAGGCAAAAGCTCCGGCCCGACCTGAAACGGCCCCAAAGCCACGCTACAATCGTGGGCTCAGGAGCGGTGGATGAGCGGTTTAAGTCGCACGCCTGGAAAGCGTGTGAGGGTTAATAGCCCTCCGCGGGTTCGAATCCCGCCTGCTCCGCCAGAGAATGATTGTTCGTAACCGTTCGCGAACATGCAGACAGCAAGAAGCCCAAGTCGCCACAAGCACTTGGGCTTTTTTGTCGTCTGGCCCGCAAGGTAGCGCGTTGCTTTCCAACAACTTGGCATCGTGAACGTGGGCTCTTCGGTCTGGCGTACGATCCAAAGGTTTTACTTTCAAGCCCGCAAAGGAGCCTCGATGGCTGGACAGCAACCCCAAACCTCGCCGCGTGGCACGACATCGCTCGACAAGACACTCGCCAAAAGCGAGCAGGTGGCCGCCGACGTGCAGCGCGCATCGGACAACCTCGCGGTGGTGAGCACGGTGCTCGAGCAGGAGCTGCCAGACGAAGTGCAGGTCGGCGAAGTGGCGCAGGCCATCGAGCACACGAGCCAGCTCGAGGAAAAGCTGGCCAAGTCGGCCGAGAAGCTGGCCGAGGTGAATGCCGCACTGAGCGAAGAAATCGAGAAGCGCATCGAAGTAACGGCACAGCGCGACGAAAGCCAGGCCCTGGCCGAAAAGCTCAAGGCCAAGATCCGCGCCGAAGGCGCGGGCTGATTCGCGAATCGCTCGCCGATCTTTCCGTCCGTATCCCTTCTCCTACGCTGCGGCGGCGCCAGGCACGCTACGCTATTGGTTCTCAAAGCAAAACCACGGCATGGCCCTCATCACGTTCCTCGTCGAGGACAACAAGACCATCAGGGATAACCTGGTCCCTGCACTCGAGGACCTCGTCAATGGCCGCGTGGTCGGCTTCGCCGAAACCGAAACCGACGCACTCGCGTGGCTGGCCGGCCATCCCGACGACTGGCAATTGCTGATCGTCGACCTGTTCCTCAAGGAAGGGTCCGGCCTCGGCGTGCTCGCCGGCTGCAAGACCCGCAGGCCGGGCCAGCGCGTGGTGGTGCTCAGCAACTACGTGACAAGCGACATCCGCGCTCGCTGCGAGGCACTGGGCGCCGACGCGGTGTTCGACAAGTCCCGCGACCTCGACGCCTTCATCGAGTACTGCAATACAGACCGCCCTTCCGGCCTCGCCGTGCTCTGACGCGCTCTGACGCGCTCTGATCCGGCCTGATGCGCCTTCGCGGCACGCATGAAAAAAAGGGCCCGAAGGCCCTTCTCTCTTTGGCGGAAAACCGCGCAGTTGCCGATTGCTTGATCGATCAGCGCACCACGGCGATTTGCGTACGCACGCCACCCTTGTAGGTGTACAGCGTCAGCGCACCGTTCTTGATGTCGCCCTTTTCGTCGAAGGCGATCGGGCCGGTCACGCCCTTGTATTGCACCTTGCCGACTTCAGGCAGGTACTTTTCCGGGTCGGACGAACCGGCCTTGACCATGGCTTCGGCCAGCACGTTGACCGCGTCGTACACGTACGGTGCATAGATCTGCACGTCGACGCCGTTCTTGGTCTTGAACTTGGCCTTGAAGTCTTCCAGCGGCTGCTTGAAGTCGCCGTCGACACCGCCGGCTTCGGCGCACACCACCATGTCTTCGCCGATGGCATCGCCAGCCAGCTTCGGCAGTTCAGCGGTGCACAGGCCGTCGCCGCCCATGAACTTGACGTTCAGGCCGAGTTGCTTGACCTGCTTGAGCATCGGGCCGCCAACGGCGTCCATGCCGCCGAAGAACAGAACGTCGGGCTTGGTAGCCTTCAGCTTGGTCAGGATGGCGTTGAAGTCGGTCGACTTGTCGGTGGTGAATTCGTGGCCCACGATGGTGGCGCCAGCGGCCTTGGCCGACTTCTCGAATTCTTCGGCAACGCCCTGGCCATAGGCCGTGCGGTCGTCGATCACGGCGATGTTCTTGCCCTTGAGCGTTTCGACAGCGTACTTGCCCAGCGTGCCGCCGAGCTGCGTGTCGTCGGCCACCACGCGGAACGTGGTCTTGAAGCCCTGGCGCGTGTACTTGGGGTTCGTTGCCGAAGGCGAGATCTGCGGAATGCCGGCGTCGCTGTACAGCTTCGAGGCGGGAATGGTGGTGCCCGAGTTCAGGTGACCGACCACGCCGTTGACCTTTTCGTCGACCAGCTTCTGGGCGACTGCCGTGCCTTGCTTCGGATCGCCAGCGTCGTCTTCAGCCACCAGCACGAACTTGGCAACCTTGTCGCCGATCTTCACGCCCTTTGCATTCAGGTCTTCGATGGCCATCTTGGCGCCGAACTCGTTGTCCTTGCCAAGGTGGGCAATGGGACCGCTGCTCGGGCCGACGTGACCGATCTTGACGACCAGCGCATCGGCGGGAGGTGCTGCAGGTGCGGGAGCCGCAGCCGTGGGCGCCGGCGTTGCCGCGGGAGCGGCAGCTTCTTCTTTCTTGCCGCAAGCCACAAGCGTGATTGCAGCCAATGCGACCGCAGTCCATTTCAATTGCATGAGAACCTCCAGAACTTGGATGAAAAGAATAAAAACCGGTCGTTTGATCCGGGCGCGTTGACCTCGCAAGTTTCGCGCCGCAGACCAGCGGCACCCTCACGCCATTCCGACCTGCGGCGCAGTTTAGCCGAGGATTTACGCGCTGGAAGCTGGCGTAGACCCTGTGTTTTCGGAGAGTTCGGCGGCCATTGCCTCGATCACCAGCGCACGCAGAACGGCTTCGATTTCATTGCGCAAACGCGGCACCATGGCGTCGAGCTGATGCTGAACGGCAGCTGACACGGTGTCGCTCAAACGCTCTTCCAGGGACAGGTCGACGCGCTGCAGCACACGGTGCAGAAGCTGCTCTTCGAGGCTGACGATTTCGGCCTGCGAAAGCTGCGCCGCGGGGGGCAAGGCAACGGCGCTTGCGGCATCGGGCACAGGCTGCGCCGACGCTGCGGACGCGCCGGGCAGCGGCTCGGCCGCGACGGGCTCCGGCGGGATCTCGAGCACCGTGGTCAGGGTGGGAACGAACCGGGGCGGCGTGCGCAGCGTGCTGGCCATGTCAGGAACTCTTTGCGAAGTCGTGCGGCTGGATGGTGTAGCCGCGGTCGGCATAGTGGCGCCAGCGCGAGCGGCCGACCTGGCGGTCGTTGGCCTCGGCGCTCACGATGTCGATCATGCGTTCATAGCGCTCGAAACCGGCCGGCACTTCGAGCCCGAGGTTCACCAGCATCTCGCGATGCGGCAGCGACGCCGCGTCGGCACCATCGGCCGAAAGCACGACCGGCGATCGGGCGACCACGTGGGCCGGGGCGTCGGCGCGGCAGTGCGCAACGAAGTCGACCGGCGACAGCTGCCAGAGCGCGGCGTCGACCGCGTCCAGCGTCTGCGGATCGCCCACGACCACCACGCGCAAGCCGCGCGCATTCACGGCCTTGCGAACCAGCCGGCAGGCGTAGTTCAGCTTGTCCGGCGCGTTGTAGTGAAAGCCGATTTCCGTCACTTCGCGGGCCGGGCCTTTCGCGCCGTGGCTTCCGAGGTCTTGGACGCTGCCTTGGCAGGCTTTTCGCCCTTCTCACCCTTATCACTCTTCGCGGGCTTGTCAGCCGCGCCGTTGGCCGCCCTGCTCGTCAGGTAGGACACCAGCAGGCCCACCGGCCGGCCGGTCGAGCCCTTGGCCGCCCCGCTCTTCCAGGCGGTGCCCGCGATGTCCAGGTGCGCCCACGCAAAGTCGCCGGCAAAACGCTGCAGGAACTTGGCCGCGGTAATGGCACCGCCGGCACGGCCCGCGATGTTCGCCACGTCGGCGAAGTTGCTCTTCAGGCCTTCGGCGTAGTCGTCGTCCAGCGGCAGGCGCCAGCAACGGTCTTGCGAGGTTTCGCCGGCCGCCTGGAGCGCGGCAGCCAGCGTCTCGTCGCTCGAGAACAGGCCACTGCGCACGCCGCCGAGCGCCACCACGCAAGCGCCCGTGAGCGTGGCGATATCGATCACGGCGGCCGGGTCGAAGCGCTTTGCATAGGTCAGCGCGTCGCACAGGATGAGGCGGCCTTCGGCGTCGGTGTTGAGCACCTCGATGGTCTGCCCGCTCATGCTGGTGACCACGTCGCCCGGCTTCACCGAGCGGCCATCGTTCATGTTTTCGCACGAAGGAATGAGGCCGACGACATTGATGGCCGGCTGGATTTCGCCGAGCGCGCGGAAGGTGCCGAGCACGCTCGCGGCGCCGCACATGTCGAACTTCATCTCGTCCATTTCGGCCGCGGGCTTGAGCGACACGCCACCCGTGTCGAAGGTGATGCCCTTGCCGACCAGCACCACGGGCGCCTGGTCCTTGGCCGCGCCCTGGTAGCGCAGCACGATGAAGCGCAGCGGCTCGGCCGAGCCTTGCGCCACGGCCGCGAACGAGCCCATGCCGAGCTTCTCGACCTCCCTGGGGCCCAGCACCTCGCACTTGATGCGCGGCAGCTTGGCCAGGCCCTTGGCGGCTTCGCCCAGCAGCGTGGGCGTGGCGTGGTTCGCGGGGCGGTTGCCCCATTCCTTGGCCAGCTCGATGCCCAGCACCGTGGCGCGGGCTTCATTGAAGGCGGCGCTCACGCCGGCGGCATCGGCCACGCCGACCGTCAGTTGGCGAATGCTGCGCGGCTCTGCCTTCGACTTGGTGGTGGTGTAGACATAGCTGGCGTCGGCCGCGGCCGTGACGGCGCAAGCCACCGCGGCGCCGTCCGCGGCCTGCGCGAACACCACGACCACCCGCTTCGGCCCATGGGCCTTGGCCGCGTTGACGGCCGCAACGACGCCGCTGCGCACCGACGCGGGCTTGCCGTCGCCGATGGCCGCGAACACGACGCGCGACGCAACCACGTCGTCCGGGCGGTACAGCGCCAGCAGCTTGCCGGCCTTGTCGGGCAGGTCGCCGGCCTTGCGGGCACTGGCGGCCAGCACGGAAAGCGGGTCTTTGGTGGTGAGCGGCGCGCTGCCGACAAGCACGATCAGGACATCGGATTTCTCTGCTGCGGCCTGGGCGACGGTGAGGGTCTTGAGTTGAAAGTCCATAATCCTTTTTTTCCTCGAACGATGTTATTCCATTCTTCCCTACGCAAGGAGCTGTCGCGCAGCTTCGGAGCGACCCTCGTGGTTCTGGTCACCATCGTGATGACCATGATGCTCATCCGTACCCTCGGGCTCGCGTCCAAGGGCAGTGTGAATCCGCAGGAGGTGTTCCTCGTGATGGCCTACACGGTGCTCGGCTACATGCCGACCATCCTGAGCCTGAGCCTGTTCATCGCCATCGTCGGAACGCTCTCGCGCATGTACCGCGACAGCGAAATGGTGATCTGGTTTTCCAGCGGCCGCGGGCTGGTCGACTTCGTCAAGCCGCTGTTCCGCTTCGCATGGCCGGTGCTGCTGCTGATCACGGTGATGGCGCTGGTGGGCTGGCCCTGGGCCAACTCGCAGACCATGGGCATGCGCCAGCAATACGAGCAGCGCAGCGACATCGAGCGCGTCACGCCCGGCGAGTTCCGCGAGTCGTCGGGGCGCATCCGCGTGTTCTTCGTCGATAAAGACTCGCCCAACGACGCCAACGCCACCAACGTCTTCATCTGGGCGCAGGAAGCCCGCCAGCAGGTCACCACCTCGGCGCGCAGCGGCCACATCGACAACATCGACGGCACCCGCTACCTGCTGCTGGAAAACGGCCAGCGGCTGGAACGCCCCTTCCTGCCGACCCAGGGCCTGAAGATCAGCGAATTCAAGACCTACGGCACGCGCGCCGGCGGCAACGCCGGCATGACCGACAGCACCACGCCGTCGCGCGCCCTGAGCACGCTGGCACTGCTGCGCGACCCCAGCAACGCCAACGTGGGCGAGCTGGGCTGGCGCATCGGCATGCTGCTGGCCGCCGTCAACTTCGTGCTGCTGGCGCTCACCGTGTCGAGCGGCAACCCGCGCGTGGGCCGCAGCGGCAACCTGATCCTGGCGCTCTTCGCCTTCATCCTCTACTACAACATGCTCAACCTCGGCCAGAGCTGGGTCAGCTCGGGCCGCTATGGCCTGGGTTCGTTCATGCTCCTGCTGCACGGCGGCGTGTTCCTGGCCGGCGTCGCGTGGCTGACCCTGCGCAACAACAACTGGAGCCGCAAGAAGACGCTGCGCCCCGCCGCGGGCCCGGCTTCGCCGCACGCCTTCCAGCCTTCCAAGATCGACCCCTCGTGAAAACCATCCGACGCCTGATCTATGTCGAGGCACTGAAGGCCGTGGCCTTCGTGACGCTCGGCTTCCTGAGCCTGTTCTTCTTCTTCGACTTCGTCGACGAACTGCAGTCCGTCGGCCGGCCCGAAAGCCTGGCCTACGGGCCGATGCAGGCGCTCATCTACGTCACGCTGATGATCCCGAACCATCTCTACGAACTGCTGCCGATCACCGTGCTGATCGGTTGCATCTTCGTGATGGCACGGCTCGCGCAGAGCTCGGAATACACCATCCTGCGCACCAGCGGCCTGGGCCCCTGGCGGGCGCTGCGCACGCTGCTGCTGCTGGGCATGGGTTTCGTCATCCTGACCTTCGCCATCGGCGACTACATCGCCCCCATCTCGGGCCGCACGGGCCAGTTGCTCAAGTCGCGCTACCAGGGCACCTACTCGTTCGTCGGCAACACCGGGGCCTGGCTCAAGGAAAAGCGCGGCGACATGTCCTATGCCGTCAACGTGCTCGCCATTTCGCGCAACGGCGAGCTGCGCAGCGCACGCATCTTCGAGTTCGACCCCAACGGCTTCGTCAGCAAGCAGCTGGTGGCCACCACCGCGCGCATCCAGGACGGACACTGGGTGCTGTCCGACATCGAGCAGCAGGACTACGACACGCGCGGCAAGACCGACACCGCGCGCATCACCACCACCCGGGTCCCCACCATGGACTGGCCCACCTCGCTGACGGCCGAGATGGTGTCGGTTGCGCTGCTGCGGCCCGACCGCATGAGCACCATCGACCTGTTCGACTACATCCGCCACCTGGACGCCAACGGACAGACCGCGCAGCGCTACGAGATCGAGTTCTGGCGCAAGGTGTTCTATCCGCTCTCGTGCCTGGTGATGGTGGTGCTCGCCCTGCCCTTCGCCTACCTGCACTTCCGCCAGGCCGGCATCACCACCTACGTGTTCGGCGGCGTGATGATCGGCATCAGCTTCTTCCTGCTGAACAACGTGTTCGGCTACCTGGGCAACCTGAGCAACTGGTCGCCATGGCTCACGGCGGCCGCGCCGGGAATGATCTATTCGGTGATGTCGTTGACGGCCTTCAGCTGGCTGGTCTTGCGAAGATGACGATGACAGCAACAACGACGACGAAGACAGCCGCCGGATCGGTGCTCGGCATCGTCCTGCTGGCGCACGGCTCGCGCGACCCGCGCTGGCGCGAGCCCATCGAGGCCGTGGCCGCGCGCGTATGCCAATACGCCCCCGACGCCCGCGTGACCTGCGCCTACATGGAGCTGGCCGCTCCCGACCTGCCCACCGCGGCAGCCGCCCTCATTGCCAGCGGCGCGCGCGCCATCCGCGTGGTTCCGCTGTTCCTGGGCATGGGCAAGCACGCCCGCGAAGACCTGCCGCAGCAGCTCGCGGCGCTGCAGGAAAGCCGCCCCGACATCGGCTTTTCGCTTGCACCCATCGTGGGCGAAGAGCCCGAACTGCTCGACCTGATGGCCAGAATTGCCATCAAATCCTGAACATCCGGCAATTTCGATAGATTCCGAAGGCATAATGAATTCCGTAATAAGACGGAATTTGATATGAATCTGCATCAGTTCAAGTTTGTTCAGGAAGCCGTGCGGCGCAACCTGAACCTCACCGAGGCGGCCAAGGCCCTCCACACCTCGCAGCCCGGGGTTTCCAAGGCCATCATCGAGCTCGAGGAAGAACTGGGCGTCGAAATCTTCGCGCGCCACGGCAAGCGCCTGAAGCGCGTCACCGAACCCGGCCAGCACGTCATTGCCAGCATCGAACTGATCATGCGCGAGGTCGGCAACCTCAAGCGCATCGGCGAACAGTTCAGCGCGCAAGACAGCGGCACCCTTTCCATTGCCACCACCCATACCCAGGCGCGCTACGTGCTGCCGGTGCCCGTGGCCAACCTGCGCGAGGCCTACCCCAAGGTCAACGTGAGCCTGCACCAGGGCTCGCCCGACCAGGTGGCGCGCATGGTGATCGACGAAATTGCCGAGATCGGCATCGCCACCGAATCGCTCGACGGCTACGCCGAACTGGTCACGCTGCCCTGCTACGAGTGGCAGCACGTGCTGGTGCTGCCCAAGGACCATCCGCTGGCCGCCAAGGAGCGCATTTCGCTCGAAGACCTGGCGCTCGAGCCGATCATTACCTACCACCCGTCGTTCACCGGCCGCACGCGCATCGACCACGCCTTTGCACAGAAGAAGCTGGCGCCGCGCATCGCGCTCGAAGCCATCGACTCCGACGTGATCAAGACCTACGTGCGCCTCGGGTTGGGCGTGGGCATCGTGGCCGAGATGGCCGTGCGCGACGAGTCGAATGCCGACCTCGTGGTGCGCCCGATGGGCCATGTGTTCGGCCAGAATATCGCGCGGGTCGCGTTCAAGCGCAGCGCCTATCTGCGCAACTTCGTCTTCAAGTTCGCCGAGCTGCTGTCCGACCGGCTCGACCGCAACCTGATCGCAAAAGCCCTGAGCGGCCACCAACAAGACTACGAACTATGAGTACTGTGCTTTCCCCACGCACGCCCGAGATCACCACCAAGCTGCCGGCTGTCGGCACCACCATCTTCACGGTCATGTCGACGCTGGCGGCCGAGAAGAACGCGGTCAACCTGGGCCAGGGCTTTCCGGATTTCAACTGCGATCCGAAGCTGCTCGAAGACGTGACCGCCGCCATGGCCGCGGGCCACAACCAGTACCCGCCGATGCCGGGCATTCCGGCACTGCGCGACGCCATTGCCGCCAAGATCTCGGCGCTCTACGGCCACAGCTACAGCGCCGCCACCGAGATCACGGTCACCGCCGGCGCCACGCAGGCCATCATCACCGCCATCCTCGCGATCGTGCGCCCCGGCGACGAAGTGATCGTGCTGGAGCCCTGCTACGACAGCTACGTGCCCAACATCGACCTGGCCGGCGGCCGCGTGGTGCGCGTGCCGCTGGTGCCCGGCACCTTCCGCCCCGACTTCGACAAGATCGCCGCAGCGCTCACGCCGCGCACTCGCGCCATCATCATCAACACGCCGCACAACCCTAGCGCGACCGTGTGGACCGAGGCCGAAATGCGCAAGCTCGAAGAGCTGCTCGCACCGACCGACGTGTTCGTGATCGCCGACGAGGTGTACGAGCACATGGTCTTCGACCAGGCGCGGCACGAAAGCGTGGCTCGTTTTCCCGGCCTCGCGGCACGCAGCTTCATTGTGAGCAGCTTCGGCAAGACCTACCACGTCACCGGCTGGAAGGTCGGCTTCGTCGCCGCGCCGGCGCCGCTCATGGCCGAGTTCCGCAAGGTGCACCAGTTCAACGTGTTCACCGTCAACACGCCGATGCAGCATGCGCTGGCCCGGTACATGGCCGAGCCGAAGCCGTACCTCGAGCTGCCGGCCTTCTACCAGCGCAAGCGCGACCTGTTCGCCGCCGGCCTGGCCGAAAAAACGCGCTTCAAGCTGCTGCGCAGCGAAGGCAGCTACTTCCAGTGCGTCGACATCTCCGCGGTGAGCGATCTCTCGGAAGCCGACTTCTGCCTCTGGCTCACGAGCGAGATCGGCGTGGCCGCGATTCCACTGTCGGCCTTCTACGGCGACGGTTTCGACCAGCGCGTGGTGCGCTTCTGCTTCGCCAAGAAGGACGAGACCCTGCTCGCGGCACTGGACCGGCTCGCCAGGCTCTGACCCCGCCGCCCCAGGGCAATCCAGCGCCGGCACCATGACGATGAACCGACCGCGCTGGATCTTGCTGGCGCTGGGCCTCTCGTTCCTCGTCGCGGGCGTGGCCGATGCCCTGCTGCCTCCGCTTCGGGGCAAGGACTACAGCGCGCTCGACGTGGCCCACGCCTTCCTCATCGGCGCGCTCTGCTACGCGTGGTGCCGGGCCGATGGGCTGGCGCGCGGCGTGATCCCGCCGGGCCGCTCCGCGCTGCTCGCCGGCGTTTTTCCGCTGCTGGGCATTCCGCTCTATTTCTTTCGCACGCGCCCCTGGCGACGGGCCCTGGTGTCTACGCTGTGGGCCATCGGCTTCCTGCTAGCGGGCCTCGTGCTCGCCGCTGCCGGCACGCTGCTGACCGAGCAACTGCTTTCGCGGCATTGAGCCGCATCGAGCGCCAGGGTACTGCCCCCGCTTGCAGCCGCACCGGCAAAGCGCCGACGCTGGCGGTAGGACTGTCCTGACCGCCGGAGGGGCGGCTCTCCGGCGCTTCAGGCGCCCCGGGAGGTGGAGCATCGAAGCTCATCACAACAAACGCCCCAGGAGCACACCATGTCCCTCTCGTTCATTCTGCTGATCGTCCTGATCCTGATATTGATCGGCGCGCTGCCGAGTTGGGGCTACAGCCGGTCCTGGGGCTACGGTCCCAGCGGCGGCCTCGGCCTCATCGTGCTGATCGTCGTCGTCCTCGTGCTCATGGGCCGCATATAGCGCCCTGGCCCGCCCAATGAAAAAGCCCGCTTGCCGCGGGCTTTTTCATGCCTGCAACTGTGCCCAGGCCTTGTCCAGCCGCTTCACGCTCACCGGCTGGGGCGTGCGCAGCTCCTGCGCGAAGAAGCTCACGCGCAGCTCTTCGAGCAGCCAGCGGAATTCGAGCATGCGGTCGTCCACCACGCCCTTGCGTTCCGCCACCAACCGCCAGTAGCGCTGCTCCTGCGCCCGCAGTTCGGCCAGCTTGGCGGTGTCGCGTGCCGGGTCCGCGCGCAGCTTGTCGAGCCGCAGCACGATGGCCTTGAGGTAGCGCGCAAAGTGCTGCAACTGCGTCCACGGTGCATCGGCAATGAAGCGCTTGCCGACCAGGCGCTGCAACTGCTGCGCGGCATCCTGCACGGCGTCGGGCTGGATCTTCGTGTCCTTGATCTTGCGTGCGGCGGCCGCGTACTCGACGAGGATGGTCGATGCGAGCCGGGCCACCTCGTTGGCGATCAGCGTGAGCCGTCCGCGCCCTTCTTCGAGCCGCCGCTTGAAGGCGAACTCGTCGGTCGGCAACGGCTCCTGCAGGAACGCGCGGTCGATCGCCACGTCGATGATCTGCGTGCGCAGCTCTTCCGACGTGCCCAGCGGCATGTAGGCCACCGACATCTTCTGCAGATCGGGAACGTTCTTTTCCAGGTACTTGAGCGCGTCCTTCAGCTGCAGCGCGAACAGGCGCCGCAGGCCGGCGCGGTGCTTCGCGGCGGCCACCGCCGGCTCGTCGAACACCTCGATGGTCACCGCATCGCCTTCGTCGCGCAGCGCCGGGAAGCCGATCAGTGATTGCGCGCCGCGCCGCACCTCCATCAGCTCCGGCAGTTCGCCGAAGGTCCATGTCGTGTAGCGTTGACCAGCAGGCAAGGCAGGCGTGGCCTTCTCGGGCGCGGCGCTCTTCGCGGGCGCCTGTCCCTCGCCGGTTGCCGCGGCTTTCGGCGCCGGCGACGCCTTCACGTTGAGCCCCGCCAGCGCCTGGAACGCGCCGCGTGCCTGCGCACCAAGCTCGGCCTTCAGCGCACCAAGATTGCGCCCCATGCCGAGCTGGCGGCCGTGCTCGTCGATCACGCGCAGGTTCATGAACATGTGCGGCGGCAGCATGTCGAGCTTGAAGTCGGCACGCTTGACGTCGATGCTCGTCATGTCGCGCACGCGCTTGAGCAGCACGTCGGTCAGCGAGCCCGCGCCGAACAACTCGGGCACCGACAGCGCCTCGGCCAGCTTCGAAGCCGACTCCGGCAGCGGCACCAGCCGCGAACGCGGGCGCTGCGGCAGGCTCTTGAGCAGCGCCTGGATCTTGTCCTTCAGCATGCCCGTCACCAGCCACTCGCAGCGCTCTTCGCTCACCTGGTTGAGCACGAACAGCGGCACGCTGACCGTCAGGCCGTCCTTCGCGTCGCCGGGCTCGTGCAGATAGGTGGCGGCGCAATCGACACCGCCGAGCCGCATCGTGGCCGGGAACGATTGCGTGGTAATGCCCGCGGCCTGGTGGCGCATCAGCTCGTCGCGCGTCAGGTACAGCAGGCGCGGCTGCTCCTTCGAGGCGTGGCGATACCAGTTCTCGAAGGTGATGCCGCTCGCCACGTCGGCGGGCAGCTGCGCGTCGTAGAAGGCGAAGATCAGTTCGTCGTCGACCAGCACGTCCTGCCGGCGCGACTTGTGCTCCAGCCCCTCGACCTCGCGCACCAGCTTGCGGTTGGCGGTGAGAAACGGGAACTTGCTTTCCCACTGCCCGCCGACCAGCGCCTCGCGAATGAAGATTTCGCGCGCCGCCACCGGATCGACCTTGGTGAAATCGACGCGGCGCCCGCTGTAGACCACCAGCCCATACAGCGTGGCGCGTTCCAGCGCCGAGACCTGCGCGCCCTTCTTCTCCCAATGCGGGTCGAGCAATTGCTTCTTCAGCAGATGGCCGGCAACCTGCTCCAGCCACTGCGGCTCGATGTTGGCGATGCCTCGCCCGAAGAGCCGCGTGGTCTCGACCAGTTCGGCCGCCACGATCCAACGGCCCGGCTTCTTCTTCAGATGCGCGCCCGGGTGCTTGTAGAACTTGATGCCGCGCGCGCCGAGGTAGGCCTCGTCGTCTTCCAGCTTCCAGCCGACGTTGCCCAGCAGGCCGGCGAGCATCGACAGGTGCAGCGGCTCGTAGCCCGCAGGCTCGGCATTGATGCGCCACTTGTGCTCGGTCACCACGGTGAGCAGCTGCGAGTGGATGTCGCGCCATTCGCGCACCCGGCGGATGTTGATGAAATTCTGCCGCAGCAACTGCTCGTACTGGCGGTTGCTCAGCTTGTGGGTGTCGCCGTGGCCGCCGCGCGCGTCGCCAATCCATTTCCACAGCCGCAGGTAGCCACTGAACTCGCTCTTCTCGTCGTCGAACTTCGAGTGCGCCTGGTCGGCCTGCTGCTGCGCTTCCATCGGCCGGTCGCGCACGTCCTGCACGCTGAGCGCGGAGGCGATCACCAGCACTTCTTCGAGCGCGCCGCGCGTGCGGGCTTCCAGAATCATCCGGCCCACGCGCGGGTCGAGCGGCAGCTTGGCCAGCTCGGCGCCGGTGGCCGTGAGCTCATTGGCGTCGTCGACCGCGCCCAGTTCGTTCAGCAGCTGGTAGCCGTCGGCAATGGCGCGCGGCGACGGTGCCTCCAGGAACGGAAAGCGCGCCACGTCGCCCAGCCGCAGCGACTTCATCCGCAAGATGACGCCGGCGAGCGACGAACGCAGGATTTCCGGATCGGTGAAGCGCGGACGGCCTTCGAAATCTTTCTCGTCGTACAGCCGGATGCAGATGCCGTTCGCCACGCGACCGCATCGGCCGGCGCGCTGGTTGGCCGCGGCCTGGCTGATCGGCTCGACCAGCAACTGCTCGACCTTGCTGCGGAAGCTGTAGCGCTTCACGCGCGCCGTGCCGGTGTCGATCACGTAGCGGGTGCCCGGCACGGTGAGCGAGGTCTCAGCCACGTTGGTGGCCAGCACGATGCGCCGGCCTGTGTGGCTGTCGAAGATGCGGTCTTGCTCGGGGCCCGACAGGCGCGCGAACAGTGGCAGCACTTCGGCGTTGCGGAACAGCGGCTGGTGGCTCAGGTGGCGGCGCAGGTGGTCGGCAGCCTCGCGGATTTCGCGCTCGCCGGGCAGGAACACGAGGATGTCGCCCGCGTTGTGCGGATCGCGCCAGAGTTCATCGACGCCATCAGCAATCGCGTCGTTCAGGTCGTGCTCGCGCGATTCCTCGAACGGGCGGTAGCGTTGCTCGACCGGGAAGGTGCGGCCAGAAACATAAATGATCGGTGCCGGCCCCTTGGCCGAGGCGAAGTGCTGCGCGAAGCGGTCGGCGTCGATGGTCGCCGAGGTCACGATCACCTTCAGGTCGGGCCGGCGCGGAAGAATCTCGCGCAGGTAGCCCAGCAAAAAGTCGATGTTCAATGAACGCTCGTGCGCCTCGTCGATGATCAGCGTGTCGTAGGCCTTCAGCAGCGGGTCGGTCTGCGTCTCGGCCAGCAAGATGCCGTCGGTCATGAGCTTCACCGACGCATCGCGGCTCAGCCTGTCTTGAAAGCGCACCTTGAAGCCGACCACGTCGCCCAGCGGCGTCTTCAGCTCTTCGGCGATGCGCTTGGCCACCGAGCTCGCGGCAATGCGGCGCGGCTGCGTGTGGCCGATGAGCCGGCCCTTGCCAGGCTCTGCGTTGAGCTTGCCGCGCCCCAGGGCCAGCGCGATCTTCGGCAACTGCGTGGTCTTGCCCGAGCCGGTTTCGCCGCAAACGATCACGACCTGGTTCGCCAATATGGCGGCCATGATTTCGTCGCGCCTGCCCGAGACAGGAAGCGATTCGGGGAATTCGATGCGCAGAGGGGCGGAAGGTGTCGTGGTCGTCAAGGGAAGGCAGTCGTCGTCGGTCGCACGCGGCAAGGCGGATATGCACGCGGAGGTGGGCGGGCCAGCAGGCAAACCGTCGATTATCGGCGCGCACCGCCGTTGTTGCACAGCTCCCACAGTACGGCGCCCGGGTGCAACGCGCGGTGTAAATAGTCTTTACTCTACCGCAAGCCGCCGCTAGGATCGCATCCATGTCCTGCCTCTTTACCCCCACCGCGTCGCGCAGCCGCCGCGCATGCCGTGCGCTCATAGCGCATGGCGGGGTCAAGTTGCCTCGCCCGGCCTGAAGCCCGCGCCCTCGTGCGCGCTTCAGACATTGGAAGCGCCGCAACCGACCTCTCACAGCGTCTGCCTGCCGTGCCCTTCGTTTCGAAGGAACGGCCGCTTTTTCGTACCTGTCTGTTTCACAAGACCACAAGAAAAACCATGTCCAAAGACATTCATTCCAACCTGCATGCCGAGCTGTCCGAGCGCACGCGGCACCTGCAGACCGTCGCCGAGGCACTGAAGACCGAGCTCTTCGGCATCGACGACATCATCGACCGCGTGATCGATTCGCTGCGCGCCTGGTATGTGCTGCCCCAGCTCATCAGCCGTCCCGTCATCGTCTGCCTCTGGGGCCTCACCGGCACCGGCAAGACGCAGCTGGTGCGCAAGCTCGCGCAGCACCTGGGCTTCTACGACCGCTTCATCGAAGTGCAGATGGACGGCTTCAGCCACGGCTCGGGCTACCACAGCCGCGGCTCCATCTCGGCCATGCTGGCCGAGTCGGGCATTGCCGAGGGCACGCCGGGCATCCTGGTGCTCGACGAGTTCCAGCGTTTTCGCACCGTGGACGGCAACGGCCACGACGCCAAAGTGGAGCGCTACCAGGACGTGTGGGCGCTGCTGTCCGACGGCCGCCTGCCGCCCGCGCTGTCGATGCTGGGCGAGATCGAATCGTCGCTCGCGCAGGCCGAGTACGAGCAAGACCGCGACGGCCCCGCCGACAAGAAGAAGCTCAAGAAGCGCAAGCTGCACCTCTCGCCCTGGGAGGCGCAGGAAGTGAAGCGCTGCCTGAAGCTCTCCGAAACCCTGCTGCAGATCATGGCCTGGAAGCCGGCCGAGGTGCATGCGCGCCTGCGCACCTTCCGCGACACGCAGCAAAGCTGGGAAACCGACTACAGCAAGCTGCTGGTGTTCGTCTCTGGCAACCTCGACGAGATGTACGCCGAGACGGCGCAGCGCGTCGAAGACTGCGACACCGACGCCGACATCTTCCATGCGCTGACGAAGAAGCTCTCGGTCATCGACGTCAAGAAGGCACTGGCCGAGCGCTTCCGCCCGGAGCAGATCGCGCGGTTGGGCAACAACCACGCGATCTACCCGTCGTTCAACCGCGCGACCTACGTGCGGCTGATCCTGTCGATCTGCGACCGCTACGTGAGCGAGATCCAGGAAAGCTCGGGCGTGCGCTTCGTGCTCGACGCCAGCGTGTACGAGCAGATCTACGCCAACGCCGTGTTCCCGGCGCAGGGCACGCGCCCGCTGTTCTCGTCAATCCACGCGATCCTGAGCGCCACGCTGGTCAATGCCGCGCTGTGGGCGCTGGAGCAAGGCGCCAACGGCAGCGAGCCGGTGTGGCTGACGCTCGACGCGGGCGTGTCCTGCATTGCCGCCCGATACCGCAAGGCCCGGCGACAGTTCCCGATTTCGCTGGAGCTGAACCGCCTCAAGCAACGTTCGAGCGAAGACTTTCGCGCCCTGCTCGCCGTGCACGAGGCCGGCCACGGCGTGGTCTACGGCCTGCTGTTCGGCCGCGCGCCGCAAGAGATCAAGATCAACGTGGCCTCGTTCGAAGGCGGCTACAACAGCTACGAGCAGCGCAAGACCTGGTCGAAGGAAAACCTGCGCGACCGCATCTGCGTGAGCCTCGCGGGCCGTGCCGCAGAGCAGCTCGTGTTCGGCGAGCAGGCCTGCACCTCGGGCGCCTCGCAGGACTTCATGCAGGCAACGTCGAACGCCGCGCAGTACGTGCGCCACTTTGCCTTCGGCACGCGCCTGAGCCGCACCGACGTGGCCAACGACGCGAACGACAACCTCAACACCGACCTCGCGGCCACCAACCCCGAGATCGAGGCCCTGCTGGCCGAGGCCCATGCGCGCGCCCTGGCGCTGCTGAAAACGCACACGCCCGCGCTGATGGCGGTGGTCGACGCGCTGATGCGCGAAGGCTCCATCGCGCCCGCCGAACTGGCGGCCATGCTCGGCCTGCCGGCGCCCGTGGCCGGCGAGTCGACCGACGCCTACGCCGCGCTGCTGGCGGACTTCCGCGCGCACGTGGCGGGCACCCCGAAACCGGTGCCGGCGACGGCTTCGCGGGCCCGCGCGGCCCGGGTGCTCAAGGCCCTGGCCTGAGTCAGGCAAAACACGCTTCAAGAATGCACAATCACGCCCCATGTCCACCGTCTTCAATTTCACCTTCGTGCCCTGGTTCCGCTCGGTCGCGCCCTACATCCATACGCACCGCGGTAAGACTTTCGTGGTCGGGCTCGCGGGCGAGGCCATCGCGGCCGGCAAGCTGCAGAACATCGCGCAAGACCTGGCGCTGATCCAGAGCATGGGCGTCAAGATCGTGCTGGTGCACGGCTTCCGCCCGCAGGTCAACGAGCAGCTGGCCGCCAAGGGCCACCAGGCTCAGTACTCGCACGGCATCCGCATCACCGACGCCGTGGCGCTCGACTCCGCGCAAGAGGCCGCCGGCCAGTTGCGCTACGAGATCGAGGCCGCCTTCAGCCAGGGCCTGCCGAACACGCCCATGGCGGGCTCGACGGTGCGCGTCATCTCGGGCAACTTCATTACCGCGCGCCCCGTGGGCGTGGTCGATGGCGTCGACTTCAAGCATTCGGGCCTGGTGCGCAAGGTCGATGCGGCCGGCATCCGCCGCACGCTCGACTTCGGCGCGATGGTGCTCATGTCGCCCTTCGGCTTTTCGCCCACCGGCGAGGCTTTCAACCTGACGATGGAAGAGGTGGCCACCAGCGTCGCCATTTCCATCCAGGCCGACAAGCTGATCTTCCTGACCGAAATCCCGGGCATCCGCATGGACAGCGAGCTGCCCGAGAGCGAGGACAACCCGATCGACACCGAGCTGCCGCTGGACGCCGCCGAAAAGCTGTTGGCCTCGCTGCCGCCGCCGCAGCGCCCGACCGACACCGCCTTCTACCTGCAGCACTGCGTCAAGGCCTGCAAGGCCGGCGTGGAACGCAACCACATCCTGCCCTTTGCGCTCGACGGCTCGCTGCTGCTGGAGGTGTACGTGCACGACGGCGTCGGCACCATGGTGATCGACGAGAAGCTCGAGAGCCTGCGCGAAGCCTCGGTGGACGACATCGGCGGCATCCTGCAGCTGATCGAGCCCTTCGAGCGCGACGGCACGCTGGTCAAGCGCGACCGAACCGAGATCGAGCGCGACGTGGGCCACTACACGGTCATCGAGCACGACGGCGTGATCTTCGGCTGCGCGGCCCTCTACCCCTACCCCGAGGCCAGGACCGCCGAAATGGCCGCGCTCACGGTGTCGCCGCAATCGCAGTCGCAGGGCGACGGCGAACGCATCCTCAAGCGCATCGAGCACCGCGCCAAGGCCATGGGCTTCGAGAGCATCTTCGTGCTCACCACGCGCACCATGCACTGGTTCCTCAAGCGCGGCTTCCAGCAGGTCAACCCCGACTGGCTGCCCGAGGCCCGCAAGCGCAAGTACAACTGGGACCGCAAGAGCCAGGTGCTGGTCAAGAAGATCTGACGAACCGCTGAACCCCGACGAAGGAGACCGCCCCGATGACGCTCGCCACCGCCCTGCTCTTCGCCATCGTGGCCTTCGCCGCCATCGCCACGCCCGGCCCCACGGTGCTGCTGGCGCTCAGCAACGGTTCGCGGCACGGCGTGCGGCGGGCGCTGCCCGGCATGCTCGGCGCGGTGCTGTCCGACTTCGTGCTGGTCGGCGCGGTGGCCCTCGGCCTGGGTGCGCTGCTGGCGGCGTCGGAGTTCTGGTTCGGCGCGCTGAAGTGGGTCGGCGCGGCCTACCTGGCCTGGCTCGGCCTGCGCATGCTGCGCTCCAAGGGCGGCTTCCAGCTGCCGGCCGCCGATGCCGCCGCGTCGGTCAGCGCGGGTGAAAGCCGCCGCATCTTCTTCAAGTCGTTCCTGGTGGCGGTGACCAACCCCAAGGGCTACATCTTCTGCTCGGCGCTGCTGCCCCAGTTCATCGACCCCTCGGCCGCTCAGGCACCGCAGTACATCGTGATTGCACTGATCTTCGCGGGCCTCGACATGCTCGTGATGCTCGCCTATGCCTTCGTCGGCGCCCGCGCGATCCGGCTGCTGACGGTGTCGGCCACGCGCTGGATCGACCGCGCCTGCGGCGGCATGCTGCTGGCGCTGGCCGGCTCGCTGGCCTTCTACCGGCGCAGCGCGACCTGATATCCGTCGCCCGGCCGACCGGCCCATGCGGTCGGCAGGCGCCACGACACCGACATTTGTCAGTAGCCGCTTCGCCGGAAGCGGTAACAGGTGTCACCGATAATCCCGGGCATGAATCCCTTGCTTTCCAGGTTGCAGCCCTATCCCTTCGAGCGGCTGAAGCAACTGTTCGCGGGCGTCACGCCCAACCCCGAATTCCCCGCCATCAGCCTGGGCATCGGAGAGCCCAAGCACGCGACGCCGGCTTTCATCAAGGAAGCACTCAGCGCCAGCCTCGGCTCGCTGGCCGCCTACCCGGCCACCGCCGGCGATCTGAAACTGCGCACCGCCTTCACCGACTGGCTGAAGCGCCGCTACAGCCTGGCGCTCGATCCGGCCACGCAGGTGCTGCCGGTCAATGGTTCACGCGAGGCGCTGTTCTCGCTCGCGCAAACAGTGGTCGACGCCACCGTTTCGCCCCAGCCGGTGGTGATGTCGCCCAATCCGTTCTATCAAATCTACGAGGGCGCGGCGCTGCTCTCGGGCGCCGAGCCGTACTACGTGCCCAGCGTGCCGTCGCGCAACTTCGCGGTCGACTGGGACAGCGTGCCGCAAGAGATCTGGGCGCGCACGCAACTGGTGTTCGTCTGCTCGCCGGGCAACCCCACGGGCGCCGTCATGGCCATGGACGAATGGAAGAAGCTGTTCGAGCTGTCCGACCGCCACGGCTTCGTGATCGCGGCCGACGAGTGCTACAGCGAGATCTACTTCCGCGACGAGCCCCCGCTCAGCAGCCTGGAAGCCTCGGCCAAGCTCGGCCGACCCGACTTCAAGAACCTGATCGCACTGACCTCGCTGTCCAAGCGCAGCAACGTGCCCGGCCTGCGCAGCGGCTTCGTGGCCGGCGACGCGGCCATCATCAAGAAATTCCTGCTCTACCGCACCTACCACGGCAGCGCCATGAGCGGCACCGTGGCCGGCGCCAGCATCGCGGCCTGGGGCGACGAGGCCCATGTGGTCGACAACCGTGCCCAGTACCGCGCCAAGTTCGCGGCCGTCACGCCGCTGCTCGAGCCGGTGCTCGACGTGCGCCTGCCCGACGCCAGTTTCTACCTCTGGGCCGGCGTGCCGCAAGTGTGGGCTGGCGACGACGAAGCCTTCGCCCGCGCGCTCTACGCTCAATACAATGTCACGGTTCTGCCGGGGAGCTATCTGGCCCGTGACACGGCGCGTGGTGCCGTCCCTGCGAAACCCGGAAACCCCGGAAACCCTGGAAGAGGCCGCATCCGCATGGCACTGGTCGCCGAAACCGCCGAGTGCGTCGAGGCCGCCGAGCGCATCGTCCGCTTCGTCAAAGACGGCCGCCGCTGATCGCACCGCTTCCCTGCCCCATTTTTCACCCGAGACTTTCTTCATGACACAGCAACTGCAACAGACCATCGACGCCGCGTGGGAAGACCGTGCCAACATCTCGCCCGCCTCCGCGCCCGCCGAAGTGCGCGACGCCGTCGAGCACGTCATCAGCGAACTCAACAACGGCAAGCTGCGCGTGGCCACCCGCGAAAGCGTCGGCAAGTGGACCGTGCACCAGTGGATCAAGAAGGCCGTGCTGCTGTCGTTCCGCCTGAAGGACAACGAGCAGATGCAAGCCGGCTCGCTCGGTTTCTACGACAAGGTGCCGACTAAGTTCTCGCACCTGTCGGCCGGCGAGCTGAAGGAATCGGGCGTGCGCATCGTGCCGCCGGCCGTGGCCCGCCGCGGCAGCTTCATCGCCAAGGGCGCGATCCTGATGCCCTCGTACGTGAACATCGGCGCCTACGTGGGCGAAGGCACCATGGTCGACACCTGGGCCACCGTGGGTTCGTGCGCACAGATCGGCGCCAACGTGCACCTGTCGGGTGGCGTCGGCATCGGCGGCGTGCTCGAGCCGCTGCAGGCCGGCCCGACCATCATCGAAGACAACTGCTTCATCGGCGCCCGCTCCGAAGTGGTCGAAGGCGTGGTCATCGAAGAAAACTCCGTGCTCGGCATGGGCGTGTACATCGGCCAGAGCACCCCCATCTTCAACCGCGACACCGGCGAGATTTCGTTCGGCCGCGTGCCCTCGGGCAGCGTGGTGATCAGCGGCAACCTGCCCAAGAAGACCAAGTCGGGCCAAGACTACAGCACCTACGCCGCGATCATCGTCAAGACGGTCGATGCGCAGACGCGTTCCAAGACCAGCCTGAACGACCTGCTGCGCGACTGATCGCGATCGATCGATCGGCCACCCGGTCGATTCGCAGCACAGCCCCCTGCCTTGTCCCGTTAGAAAACAACAGACCCGAGGAGAGAGACCGATGAACATGATGGAGCGAATTCTTCGTTTGATGGCCGAGCGCAAGGCCTCCGACATCTATCTCTCGGCTCACTCCCCGGTGCAGATCCGCATCAACGGCAACTGCGTGCCCATCAACGCGCAGGTGCTGCCGCCGGCGGCGCCGCTGGCGCTGTTGTCCGAAGTGGTGCCCGCCGAGCGCATCCAGGAACTGGAAAAGACGGGCGAGCTCAACGTGGCCATCGCCCTCGAAGGCGCCGGCAACTACCGCATCAGCGCCATGCGCCAGCGCGGCAGCTACGCCGTGGTGGTGCGGCACATCGCCTCGCGCATTCCCAGCTTCTCGGAGCTGAACCTGCCCGACATCCTGAAGACGCTCATCATGGAAAAGCGCGGGCTGATCCTGATGGTGGGCGCCACCGGCGCGGGCAAGACCACCACGCTGGCCTCGATGCTCGACTACCGCAACGAGAACGCCAGCGGCCACATCCTCACGGTCGAAGAGCCCATCGAGTTCACGTACACCAACAAGAAATCGCTGGTGAACCAGCGCGACGTGGGCAGCGACACCGTGTCGCTGCAGGTCGCGCTGAAGAACGCGCTGCGCCAGGCGCCCGACGTGATCCAGATCGGCGAAATCCGCGACCGCGAAACCATGAGCGCCGCGATTGCCTACGCGCAGTCGGGCCACCTCTGCGTGAGCACGCTGCACGCCAACAACAGCTACCACGCGCTCAACCGCATCCTGAGCTTCTACCCGGTCGAAGTGCGCCCCACCCTGCTCGGCGACCTGGGCTCGGCCCTGCGCGCCGTGGTGTCGCAGCGGCTGCTGCGCACGCCGGCCGGCGCGCGCGTGCCGGCGCTCGAGGTCATGCTCAACACCGCGCTGGTGGCCGAGCTGATCGAAAAAGGCGACTTTTCAGCCGTCAAGGAAGCCATGGTGCAATCGATGGCCGAAGGCTCGCAGACCTTCGAAGAAGACATTGCACGCCTCGTCATCGAGGAGCGCGTGACGCGCGAAGAAGGCCTGGCCCAGGCCGACTCGCCCACCAACCTGCTGTGGCGCCTGCAGAACCGCGCCGCGCCCAAGCCGCAAGTCGACGACCGCAACCTCACGGACCAGGTCGACGAGCCCACCTTTACCGACATCACGCTCGACGTGAAGTTCTGAACCCAGCCTTACCGGCTTTTCTCCGATGTCCCGCACGCTCCAGCTCGCCGAACAACTCATCTCGCGCCCCTCCGTCACCCCCGACGATGCGGGCTGCCAACAGATCCTCGGCGAACGGCTGGCGCAACTGGGCTTCACGCTGGAAACCATCGAAAGCGGCCCGGCCGATTTTCGCGTGACCAACCTGTGGGCGGTGCGCCGTCCGGCCAACGCCACGGGCAGCAAGACGCTGGTGTTCGCCGGCCACACCGACGTGGTGCCCACCGGCCCGCTCGAGCAGTGGACCAGCCACCCGTTCACGCCCACGCACCGCGACGGCAAGCTCTACGGCCGCGGCGCCTGCGACATGAAGACCTCGGTGGCCGCCTTCGTGACCTCCATCGAGGAATTCCTGCAGGCCACGCCCGAACCCCGACTCACGCTGGCGCTGCTGCTCACCAGCGATGAAGAAGGCCCCGGCGTCGACGGCACCGTCATCGTGTGCAATGCGCTGGCCGCGCGCGGCGAGGTCATCGACTACTGCATCGTCGGCGAGCCCACCGCCGTGCAGCGCTGCGGCGACATGATCAAGAACGGCCGCCGCGGCACCATGAGCGGCAAGCTCACCGTGAAGGGCGTGCAGGGCCACATCGCCTACCCGCACCTGGCGAAGAACCCGGTGCATTCGGTGGCGCCCGCGCTGGCCGAACTGGTGGCCATCAACACGGCCGGCGGCTGGGACGCGGGCAACGCGTACTTCCAGCCGACCAGCTGGCAGATCAGCAATTTCCATTCGGGCACCGGCGCCAGCAACGTGATTCCGGGCGATGCGGTCATCGACTTCAACTTCCGCTTCTCGACCGAGTCCACGCCCGAGTCGCTTCAGCAGCGCGTGCACGCCGTGCTCGACGCGCACGGCGTCGACTACACGCTGGCCTGGACCGTCGGCGGCCTGCCCTTTTTGACGACGCCCGGCGAACTGGTGGTCGCGGTGCAAGGCGCCATCCGCGAAGAAACCGGCATCGAGACCGAGCTGTCGACCAGCGGCGGCACCAGCGACGCGCGCTTCATCGCCAAGATCTGCAAGCAGGTGGTCGAACTGGGCCCGGTCAACGCCAGCATCCACAAGATCGACGAGCACATCGACGTGGCCGAGATCGAGACGCTGAAGAACATCTACGTGCGCACGCTGGAGCGGCTCGACATGCTGCTCGGCAAGGCATGAAGCGCTTGTCTTTCTCCCTCCCCTCGCCGGGGAGGGCCGGGGTGGGGGCAAGCGGCGCATCCATCGAGCGCTCTGCCCGCCCCCATCCCAACCTTTCCCCGGGAGGGGAAGGCGCAAATCCATGAACACCGTCATTCAACTCATCGAAGCCGGCGCCCAGCGCCTGACCGACGCCGGCGTGGCGTTCGGCCACGGCACCGCCAACGCCTTCGACGAGGCCGCCTGGCTGGTGCTGTGGCGCCTGAAGCTGCCGCTGGACGACATCGACGCGGTGGCCGACCGCGCCGTCTCGCCGGCGGATGCCGACAAGGTGGCCGCGCTGTTCGACGAACGCATCGCCACCCGTAAGCCTTCTGCCTACCTCACGAAAGAGGCCTGGCTGCAAGGCGTGCCCTTCTACGTGGACGAACGCGCCATCGTGCCGCGCAGCTTCATTGCCGAGCTGATTGCCGATGGCAGCATCGACTACTGGCTCGGCCCGCACACGCAGCGCGTGCTCGACCTGTGCACCGGCAACGGCAGCCTGGCCGTCATTGCGGCCCTGACCTACCCGGACGTGACGGTGGAGGCCGCCGACCTGTCGGTCGAGGCGCTTGAAGTGGCCGCCATCAACGTCACGCGGCACGAACTCGATGCGCGCGTGAAGCTGGTCGAGTCCGATGGCCTGGACAAGCTGGCTGGCCCCTACGACCTGGTGCTGTGCAACCCGCCCTACGTGAACAGCGCGAGCATGGCCGCCCTGCCCGCCGAATACCGGGCCGAGCCCGAGCTGGCGCTGGCCGGCGGCACCGACGGCATGGATTTCGTGCGCCAGCTGTTTGCCGATGCGCCTTCGCGCATGAGCGAGCAGGCGGTGCTGGTGCTGGAAATCGGCAACGAGCGCGACTACTTCGAGGCCGCGTTCCCGCAGCTGGAAGTGGTGTGGCTCGAAACCTCTGCCGGCGAAGACCAGGTGCTGCTCGTGACCCGCGCAGCCCTTGCGTCGCTCACCCCGCCATGACGGTGGTTGCCGGTGCCGGCGTGCGTTAGCTGCGCCCGCCCAAGCCCCTTTCCGCCGCGTTCTCGCAGCCCCGGCTGCAGTCCCCCTTCATCGGGTGGTGTCTCCCTTTGCCCCTTCGCGCCAGGCCGCCAAGGGCTGGACGGGATAATCGCCCCTACGGTTCCTATTTCATGATTACTCTCAAAAACGTCATTCTTCGCCGCAGCGCCAAGAAACTGCTCGACGGCGCCACCGTCAACCTCAACCCCGGCGAAAAGGTCGGCCTGGTGGGGCGCAACGGTGCCGGCAAGTCGTCGCTGTTCGCACTGTTCAACGGCACGCTGCACGAAGACGGCGGCGACTTCTACATTCCCAAGCAGTGGCGCATGGCGCAGGTGGCGCAGGACATGCCCGAAACCGAGGATTCGGCCACCGACTTCGTGGTCGGCGGCGACACCCGGCTGACCGAGTTGCGCGCCACGCTCACCGCCATCGAGGCCGCCTACGCCGAAAACCCCGACGACGCCGACATCGGCATGGAACTGGCTCACGCCTACACCGACCTGGCCGACGCCGGCGAGCACGACGCCGTGCCGCGCGCGCAGGCGCTCATCCTGGGCCTGGGCTTCAAGTCGCACGAGCTCGACGGCCCCGTCAACAGCTTCTCGGGCGGTTGGCGCATGCGCCTGCAACTGGCCCGCGCGCTGATGTGCCCGAGCGACCTGCTGCTGCTCGACGAACCCACCAACCACCTGGACCTGGACGCCCTGGTGTGGCTCGAAGCCTGGCTGCAGAAGTACGCCGGCACCATGATCGTCATCAGCCACGACCGCGAGTTTCTCGACGCCGTGACCGACGTCACGCTGCACATCGCCAACGCCCAGCTCACGCGCTACGGCGGCAACTACAGCAAGTTCGAAGACATGCGCGCGCTGCAGATGGAGCAGCAGCAGGTGGCCTTCAGCAAGCAGCAGGACAAGATTGCTCACCTGCAGAAGTTCATCGACCGCTTCAAGGCGAAGGCCAGCAAGGCCAAGCAGGCGCAAAGCCGGGTCAAGGCGCTGGAGCGCATGGAAAAAGTGGCGCCGCTGCTGGCCGAAGCCGACTTCACCTTCGAGTTCAAGGAGCCGGGCAACATTCCCAACCCGATGCTCTCGATCGCCAATGCGAGCTTCGGATACGAAATAGAAAACGAAGAGCCCAAGACCATCCTGCGCGGCGTGAGCCGCTCGGTGCTGGCGGGCCAGCGCATCGGCATCCTGGGCGCCAACGGCCAGGGCAAGTCGACGCTGGTGAAAACCATCGCGCGCGAAATGGGCGCGCTGGCCGGTGAAGTCACCGAGGGCAAGGGCCTGAACATCGGCTACTTCGCACAGCAGGAACTCGACGTGCTGCGCCCGCAGGACAACCCGCTCGAACACATGGTGCGCATGGCGCGCGAGTTGGGCAGCAACGCCAAGGAAGCCACCGGCGAACAGGCCCTGCGCGGCTTCCTGGGCAGCTTCAATTTCAGCGGCGACATGGTCAAGCAGCCGGTCGGCACCATGAGCGGCGGCGAAAAAGCCCGCCTGGTGCTGGCCATGATGGTCTGGCAGCGCCCCAACCTGCTGCTGCTCGACGAGCCCACCAACCACCTGGACCTTGCCACCCGCGAAGCCCTGGCCGTGGCGCTCAACGAGTTCGAAGGCACGCTGATGCTGGTGAGCCACGACCGTGCGCTGCTGCGTTCGGTGTGCGACGAGTTCTGGCTGGTGGGCCGCGGCGTGGTCACCGATTTCGACGGCGACCTGGACGACTACCAGCGCTACCTGCTGGACGAAGCCAAGCGCTTGCGCGAAGAAGCCAAGGTGGCGGTGCGCGATGCGGCCAATGCCATCGAAACCGCGGCAGCCGTCGCGGCCAAGGCACCCGCCGCGGCGGCATCGAATACCGACGCGAACAAGAACCCGCAGCAACGCAAGCAGGACGCGCAAGACCGCCAGCAGCGCAACGACCAGGCCAAGCCGATCAAGCGCGAAATCGCCCAGATCGACGAGCGCATGGCCGCCGCCGGCACCGAGCGCACTGCGCTCGAGGCACGGCTGGCGCAGCCGCTGCCGCCGGCCGAGATTGCCGAAGCCGGCAAGCGGCTGAAGGCGCTGAACGACGAAATCGGCCGCCTCGAGGAACGCTGGCTGGCCCTGTCGGATCAACTGGAAGCACTGACCGCCTGACGCGGCCGCCCCCAGCGCCGCAGCAACCCGCCAAAGGACCCCGCCGCATGCCATCTGCCATCGACCTCGCCAACGGCGACGAAAAGCTGATCGCGGCGGTCCATCGGGCCCGTCGCCTGATCGGCCGCAAGGCCCTCATGGCGGCCGCGGCCAGCGCGATACCGCTGCCCGGCATCGACTGGGCGGCCGACGCGGCGCTGCTCTCGCGGCTGGTGCCGCAGATCAGCGCCGAGTTCGGCCTGTCGGTCACCCAGGTCGAAAAGCTCGCGCCGCACCAGCGCGAGCGCATCCAGAAGGCCGCCACCACCGTCGGCGCTCTGCTGGTCGGGCGGCTCGTCACGCGCGACCTGCTGATCCGGCTGGCCCGCCACGCCGGCGTGCGCCTCACCGCCAAGCAGGCCACCAAATACGTGCCGATTGCCGGGCAACTGGTGTCCGCCGCGCTCGGCTACGCGGCCCTGCGCGCGCTGGGCGAGCAGCACATCAAGGACTGCGTGCGCGTCAGCGCCACTCTCGCTCTCGCGCCGCCCGGAGCGCACGCGAGCGCCTGAGCGACTCGCTGTCGCACAGCACCATTCCAGCGGCCAGCGCGCCGGCCAGCCCGAAGGCGCCACCGCCCACGATGCCCGGGCTTGCCGCCAGAAACCCGTAGATCAGCGCCGCGAAAGACAGCAACGCCAGCAGCACGCACAGCGCGCGGTCGAGCCACAGGCCCGACGGAGACGGGCGGCGCCGCACTCAGTCATTGTTGAGGCGGGGCCAGATGCCGGGAGGACGCAGCGCAGGCCCGGGCCCGACCGTCTGCTCCTTCAGCCCTTGCTCGTAGGCGTTCAGCAGCGCAAGGTAGTGGCGCGACATGACGTCGCTGACCCGACCCAATCCGATCTTGCTCACCGTGGGCTGCGAAATCCCGGTGCGCTCCTGAATCTGCTTCTGCGTGAGCCCCATGGCCCTCAACGCCAGCACCAACTCGCGTGGCTTCATGGCAAATACTCCCTTTTTTATATTCGCTAGTCTAAGGGTAATATTCGCGTAGGCTTAAATCGCCCTCCTATGGAGACTATTGCCGCCCGCGCCAAAGCCGCACGCAAACACGCCAAGCTGACCCAGCGTCAGGCCGAGGCGGCGTCCGGCGTCAAGCAGTCCAGCATTTCGAAGATCGAGCGCGGCGACACCAGCCGGACCATGAGCCTGCTGGCCCTGGCCCGCGTCTACCGCGCCGACCCCAACTGGCTCGACACCGGCGACGGCCCGGCCCCCTGGGACCCGGTGCAGATCCGCTCGGCGCGCGACAACGCCAACGAGCCGCACGGCGTCTACCGCGTTGCGCACATCCCGCCGGAAACGCCCCGCTTCACGCCTGGCACGCCCGACACCCTGCCGCTCATTTCGTGGCAGCAGGCGGCCAACTGGGAAAAGGCCGGCAAGCAGTTTGCCGACGCCGAGCGATGGATTCCCTGCATTGCCCACCACAGCCGCGAGAGCTTTGCGCTGCGCGTGCGCGGCGACAGCATGACCTCGCCCAGCGGGCAACTGAAAAGCTACCGCGCCGATTCGATCATCTTCGTGGACACGCAGCTCAAGACGCCCGAAGACGGTGAGCGCGTCATTGCGCGGCTCGAAGAAGGCGACGAGATCACCTTCAAGGTCTACAAGGAAGACGACGGCCGCCGCTGGCTGCTGCCGCTGAACCCGAAGCACGAGCCGATACGCACGGCCTTCACCGTGCTCGGCACCGTCGTCGGCAAGTGGGAAGACGAAGACTGAACCGCGGCCGGAAATCTTGAACCGGGCGATGCGAGGTCAGGTTGCGCACAGGTTCACGAGAGATAGTCATGGCTCTCCCTGTGGCCTGCATTCCTCTGATCCTCCCTCCTCCAGCAGGTCACCTTCCAGCCCGCCCCGTGCGGGCTGTTTTTTTTAGCTTGTTGCTCGCCCCCAGGCTTCGCGCACTTCGTGTCGCTTCTCCAACCCCCTACCGGGGGCAACACCTTAGGCCCGGCAAAGCCGGTTCCTCGGTGTTCCACGAACGAGCCGAAGCCCGTCCCGCTTACTTGGGCAGCAGGACCTTGTCGACCACGTGGATCACGCCGTTCGACTGGTAGACGTTGGCAATGGTCACTGTCGCGGTGCCGCCCTTTTCGTCGGTCAGCGTGATCTTGCCGCCCTTCTCCTTGGCAACCAGCACGCCGCCGGCCACGGTCTTCAGGTCGGCCGAGCCCTTGCCTGCCTTGATCTCTTTCTTCAGCGCAGCCGCATCGAGCTTGCCGGCCACCACGTGGTACGTCAGCACGCCGGTCAGCGCATCCTTGCTCTCGGGCTTGAGCAGCGTGTCGACGGTGCCGGCGGGCAGCGCGGCAAAGGCGGCATTGGTCGGCGCGAACACCGTGAACGGACCCGGGCCCTTCAGCGTATCGACCAGGCCCGCGGCCTTGACTGCCGCCACCAGCGTGGTGTGGTCCTTGGAGTTGACGGCGTTGTCGATGATGTCCTTGGTCGGCAGCATCGGCGCGCCGCCCACCATGACGGAAGCGGCCATGGCCGAGACGGCCCCGGCGGAAATCGCGATGGCCAGCGTGACGGAGGCGAGGCGGTGGAATCTGCTTTGCATGATGGAGAGGCTCCTGTGTGGTTGGACCGCCGTGAAATCGCGGCGGCTGTCATCCATACGGGGCTGCGCGCACAACAGATTCGATCCGGCGAAAAAGAAAAGCAGAGTTCGGGGTGCCGCACTTCACGCCGCGCCCCTGCTTTTCGCGCCGTGTAGTACCAATTTCGTCGCACCGGGATTGCGTTGAAACGGGCAGGCTGCGACATTTCAGGAAAGTCAGGTGCCCCGGCCTTTCCGGGTGTACAAACGCTCCCCCATGCCAAATCAAGAAAACAATGCGTTGGAGGATCACCCCGGTTCACTGCGTGCGGTTCCCGCGCGCCGCCGGCTGGGGTGGCCTGCCCAAGGTGCCGTGCTTGGCGCCGCCCTGCTCCTGAGCGCCTGTGCGGTCGGCCCCGACTTCAAGACGCCCGGCCTGCCCGCCGCCGCCCAGGGCGCCAGCTACACGCCCGACACGCCCGCTCCCATGCCCGCGCGCACCGCGCAGGCCAACGTGCCGGGCGGCCAGTCGCAAGAGCTGCTGGCGGGCCGCGACATTCCCGCGCAGTGGTGGGAAGTGTTTCGCTCCGAGCCGCTCGACCAGCTGGTGCGCGCCTCGCTTGCGCAGAGCCCCACGCTCGCTTCGGCCCAGGCCGCACTGCGCGAGGCCGAGGCCAGCTACGAAGCCACGTCGGGCAACCTGCTGTGGCCGAAGGTCGATGCCCAGCTCGGCGTGCAACGGCAACGCGCCTCCGAAATCACCACCAAGACGGCGGGCGGACAACTGCTCACGCTGTACAACGCATCGGTCAACGTCAGCTACAACCCCGACGTGTTCGGCGGCACGCGCCGCCAGCTCGAAGGCGCGCAGGCGGCGGTCGACACGCAGCGCTACCAGCTCGAAGCCGTTTACCTCACGCTCACCGGCAACCTCGTGACCACGGCCATCCGCGAAGCCTCGCTGCGCGCGCAACTGCAGGCCGTGCGCGAAGTGCTGCAGGCGCAGCGCGAGCAACTGGGCGTGATCGAAAAGCAGTTCGACACCGGCGCCATTCCGAAGTCGATCGTGCTGCAGCAGCGCACGCAGGTCGCGCAGACCCTGGCCACGCTGCCGCCCATCGAGAAGGCACTGGCGCAAACAAGGCACCAGCTCGCGGTGTTCGCGGGCCGGCTGCCGTCCGAAGCGGGCCTGCCCGAATTCGAACTGGCCAGCCTCACGCTGCCGCAGGCGTTGCCGCTCTCGCTGCCTTCCGAACTGGCCCGCCAGCGGCCCGACGTGCGCGCCAGCGAAGCGCAGCTGCACCAGGCCAGCGCGGCCATCGGCGTGGCCACCGCCAACCTCTATCCGCAGTTCCAGCTGACCGCCAGCTACGGCAACAACTCCCTGCGCGCGCGTGACCTGTTCACCGGCCCCACCACCCTGTGGAGCGTGGGCGCCGGGCTGGCACAGCCGCTGTTCCACGGCGGCGCGCTGCGGGCGCAGCAACGCGCCGCGGTCGCGGCCTACGACGCGGCCGCTGCGCAATACCGCAGCACCGTGCTCGGCGCCTTCCAGAACGTGGCCGACGCCCTGCGCGCGCTCGAGTCCGACGCCACCGCGCTGCAGAACCAGGCCAATGCCGAAGTGCTGGCCCGGCAGTCGCTCGACCTGACCACGGCGCAGTTCCGTGCCGGTGCCGTGAGCTACGTGACGCTGCTCACGGCGCAACAGGCCTGGCTGCAGACGCACACCGCGCTGGTTCAGGCCCAGGCCGCGCGCTATGCCGACACGGCCGCGCTGTTCCAGGCGCTGGGTGGCGGCTGGTGGAACCGCGGCGAACTGGCCAACGCGGTGATCGCTCCCGCGGCCGAAGCCCCCGCTTCCGCAGGCGCGCCGGCGCGCAACTGAACGTCTCCCCGCGCCGGCACCACACCGCCCTGCCGACGCACCCCACCCCTTCATCCATAACTCGAAGAGAAGCCTACCCATGACCCGGAGAATGATCATCATGATCGGCTGCGTGCTGCTGCTGGTCGCCGCGCTGGCGCTTGGCAAGTTCCTGCAGATCCGCGCGTTGATTGCCGCCGTGCCCAAGCCCGCCCCGCAGACCGTGTCGACGGTCGAAGTGCAGAAGCTGCAGTGGCAGTCGCAGTTCGCCGCGGTCGGCACGCTGAACCCCGTGCGCGGCGCCGACCTGGCCACCGAAGTGGCCGGGCTGGTGCGCAAGGTGCACTTCAAGTCCGGGCAGGACGTGAAGGCCGGCGCGCTGCTGGTCGAGCTGAACGCCGACTCGGACATCGCCCTGCTGCATGCGGCCGAAGCCGCCGCCGCGCAGGCCGCCACTGTGCTCAAGCGCGACCAGGCGCAGCTGGCGGTGCAGGCCGTGAGCCAGGCGCAGATCGACGCCGACGTGAACGACCTGAAGGCCAAGCGCGCGCAGGTCGAGCAGCAGGCCGCGGTGGTGGCCAAGAAGTCGATCCGCGCGCCCTTCTCGGGCCGCCTCGGCATCACGGCGCTGAATCCGGGCCAGTACGTGAACGCCGGCGACAAGCTGGTCACGCTGCAGACGCTCGACCCGATCTATGCCGACTTCACGCTGCCGCAGCAGCAGCTGTCGGGCCTGGAGGTCGGCCAGGTGGTGAACCTTGCCGTCGACACTTTTCCTGGCCAGGCCTTCACCGGCAAGATCAACGCGATCAGCCCGAAGGTCGATGCGGCCACGCGCAACGTGCAGGTCGAGGCGACCATTTCCAACCCCAAGCAGCAACTGCTGCCGGGCATGTTCGCCACGGTGAAGATCGACATCGGCGGCGCGCAGGAGCAACTGACCTTGCCCTCGACCGCCGTCACCTACAACCCATATGGCTCGACGGTGTTCGTTGTGAAGACGGCCGATGCGTTCAAGGCCGCCACCGCGCCTGCAGCCACAGGTGCGGCCGGTGCGGCAGGTGCTCCCGCCAAGGCCGGCGCACCGGCCGCCCCCGCGGCCCCGGCCAATGCGCCGAGCGGACAGCAACTCGTCGCGCAGCAGATCTTCATCGAGACCGGCCCCACGCGCGGCGACCAGATTGCCATCGTCAAGGGCCTGGAAGCCGGCCAGGTGGTGGTGAGCAGCGGGCAGAACAAGCTGAAGAACGGCACGCCGGTCACGGTCGACAACACCGTGCAGCCGGCCAACAGCCCGAACCCGACGCCGCAGGAAAAGTGAGGCCCACCGCATGAACTTCACCGACATCTTCATCCGCCGGCCCGTGCTGGCGATGGTGGTGAGCCTGCTGATCGTGGTGCTGGGGTTGCGCGCGTTGTCCGGCTTGCCGGTCAACCAGTACCCCAAGACCGAGAACGGCGTGGTCACCATCAGCACCGCCTACTACGGCGCCGACGCGGCCACGGTCGCGGGCTTCATCACGCAGCCGCTCGAAGCCGCCGTGTCGCAGGCACAGGGCATCGACTACCTGTCTTCGTCGAGCAGCCTGGGCGTATCGACCATCACCGCCACGCTGCGGCTGAACTACGACTCGAACCGCGCGCTGACCGAGATCAACACGCAGGTCAACTCGGTGCGCAACCAGCTGCCGCCGCAGGCACAGCAGCCGGTGCTCACCGTGGCCACGGGCCAGACCACCGATGCCATGTACATCGGCTTCTACAGCGACACGCTGCCCAACAACAACGTGACCGACTTCCTGGTGCGCGTGGTGCAGCCCAAGCTCAACGCCATTCCGGGCGTGCAGACCGCCGAAATCCTGGGCGCGCGAACCTTCGCCCTGCGCGCCTGGCTCGACGCGCAAAAAATGGCCGCCTTCGGCGTGACCGCCACCGACGTGAGCGCCGCGCTGGCGGCCAACAACTACCTTGCCGCCGTGGGCGCCAGTAAGGGGCAGATGGTTACCGTGCCGCTGACGGCCGGCACCTCGCTGCACAGCGTGGACGAGTTCAAGCAGCTGTCGGTCAAGAGCAGCAACGGCGCCATCGTGCGGCTGCAAGACGTGGCCAACGTCACGCTGGGCTCCGAGAACTACGACTTCAACGTGGCCTTCAACGGCGTGCGCTCGGTGTTCATCGGCATCAAGGTCGCGCCCGAGGCCAACATCCTCGAAGTGGCCAAGCAGGTGCGCACCACCTTCCCCGAACTGCAGGCACAACTGCCCAGCGGGCTGACCGGCAAGATCGTCTACGACTCCACCGACTTCATCAACACGTCGATCAGCGAAGTGATCAAGACGCTGGTCGAGGCGCTGGTGATCGTTACCGTGGTCATCTACCTGTTCCTGGGCAGCTTCCGCGCGGTGCTGGTGCCGGTGATTGCCATGCCCCTGTCTTTGATCGGCACCTTCTTCGTGATGCTGGTGCTGGGCTATTCCATCAACCTGCTCACGCTGCTGGCGCTGGTGCTGGCGATCGGGCTGGTGGTGGACGACGCGATCATCGTGGTCGAGAACGTCGACCGGCACATGCGCGAGGGCAAGACACCGTTGCAGGCCTCGCTGATGGCGGCACGCGAGCTTGGCGGGCCCATCCTGGCCATGACCGTGGTGCTGGTGGCGGTGTACGTGCCCATCGGCTTCCAGGGCGGGCTCACGGGCTCGCTGTTCACCGAATTCGCCTTCACGCTCGCGGGCGCGGTGGTGGTGTCGGGCGTGGTGGCGCTCACGCTGTCGCCCATGATGTGCTCGCGCATCTTCAAGCCCGAGCAGGACACCGGCAAGTTCGCGACCTTCATCGAGCACACCTTCGAGCGCGTGCACCACCGCTACCAGCTCATTTTGCGCGGCGTGCTCAAGACCTGGCCGGTGATGATCGTCATGGGGGTCATCCTCATCGGGCTGCTGTTCGTGATGTTCAAGATGTCGAAGTCCGAACTCGCCCCCGAAGAAGACCAGGGCATCGTGCTGTCGCAGGTGGTGGGCGCGCCCACGGCCACCATCACGCAGATGCAGACCTACGCCGACCAGATCTTCAAGGTGGCGCACGACACGCCCGAGTACGCGCAACTGTTCCAGCTGACCGGCGTGCCCAGCACCAACGCGGGCATTGCCGGCGTGCTGCTCAAGCCCTGGGACGAGCGCACGCGCAGTGCGCACGACATCCAGACCGACCTGCAAAAGCGCTGGAACGGCATTGCCGGCGCGAAGGTCGTGGCCTTCCAGTTCCCCGCGCTGCCGGGCGCTTCGGGGCTGCCGGTGCAGTTCATCATCAAGACCACGGAGCCGTTCGCCAACCTGAACACGCTCGCGCAGCAGATCATGGACAAGGCGCGCGCCGACGGAAAGTTCTACTACATCGATGCCGACCTGAAGATCGACCTGCCGCAGGCCACCGTGGTGGTCGACCGCGACAAGATCGCGTCGCTCGGCATCACGCAGCAGGACGTGGGCAACGCGCTGGGCGCGGCGCTCGGCGGCGGCTACGTCAATTATTTTTCGATCTCGGGCCGCTCCTACAAGGTGATTCCACAGGTGCAGCAGGTCGACCGGCTGAACCCTTCGGACGTGCTGAACTTCTACATCAAGACGCCCAACGGCGTGGTGCCGGCGAGCACCGTCGCGAGCCTGAAGTACAGCGTGCAGCCCGAGACGGTGAACCACTTCCAGCAGCTCAACTCGGTGACCATCCAGGGCGTGCCCAGCGGCACGCAGGGCGAAACGCTCGAGTACCTGCGCGGCGTGGTGAAGGAGCTGGCGCCCAGCGGCTACACAGTGGACTACTCGGGCCAGTCGCGCCAGTTCGTGCAGGAGTCGGGCAACTTCGCCATTACCTTCGTGTTCGCGCTGATCATCGTGTTCCTGGCGCTGGCGGCGCAGTTCGAAAGCTTCCGCGACCCGGTGGTCATTCTGGTGTCGGTGCCGCTCGCCCTGTTCGGCGCCATGATCTTCATCTTCTGGGGCTTTGCCTCGATGAACATCTACACGCAGGTGGGGCTGGTCACGCTGATGGGCCTCATCAGCAAGCACGGCATCCTGATCGTCGAAGTGGCCAACCGCCTGCAGAAGCAGGGCCTGAGCAAGCTCGACGCCATCGTCGAGGCAGCGGGCACGCGGCTGCGCCCCATCCTCATGACGACGGCGGCCATGGTGTTCGGCGTGCTGCCACTGGTCATTGCGTCGGGCGCCGGTGCCGCCGGCCGCCAGGCCATGGGCATCGTGATTTTCAGCGGCCTGTCGATCGGCACGCTGTTCACGCTGTTCGTGGTGCCGGCCATGTACCTGTTCATTGCGGCGCGCCACGAGAAAGAAGAAGAAGCCGAAGCCGGCGACGCCGTTCCGGCGCTGCCCGGGAAGGTGGCACCGGAAGCCTGACCGGAGGCAATGCACGAGCGCATGAAAGCGCTCTTGCGCAAATTCAGGAAGGCCCGCTGTCGAATGGACAGCGGGCTTTTTTTTGTGTTCAATCCCGCGCAGCCGATTTCCGCCCCCTCTTCCCTCTTCACCCACCAGGACGCCGATCTGCCATGGTTGACACCACCGCCATCGACAACAAGCTACGAAGGTTGCGCCTCGAGAAGCGGACGCCGGACAACGACCTCTACTACCTGTTCGACACCATGCCGACGCTGCACGAATGGCAGAAGGCAACCTCGGCCAAGGTGGGCGCCAGGGGCGTGAAGTCGAACCCCGAGCTGCTGGCCATCGACACCGAACTCACGAACTACCACCTGCCGCACGTGGCGCGGGGCAGCCGCGCCAGCGCGATCAAGCGCATCGCCGCCACCATCGCGGCCTGGAAAACAAGGCGCGGCCACAAGGCAGACACCAGCCTTCGCCACGACGCCATGGAGATGCTTGAAGAGATCGTCACCACCCTGCGCACCCATGTGGTCTACGACCGGGACCAGTGGCTCATGCGCCAGCAATTCGTCGCAACCGGGCCCGACAGGATCCCGGGCGGATTCGGTGAAAACGGCGCAACCGTCCAGCGACTGCGGAAATCGCTGATCGAAGAGCTGTCGGGTCCGGGAAGCGCGGCCCGGCACAACGACTCGATGAACGAAGCGAACGGGCGAATCCTCGATGCCTACGGCCTGCGGCCGGGCCGCGACTTTACCGGGGGCGCCGCCTGCTTCAGTGCCGCGGCCTGGGCCACGGACCCCGCCAACATCCGCGGCGACATCGACTTCTACACGCGCCCGGACACGACCTACACGATTGGCCCTGCCCGTGTCGAAAGAAACTCGAACGACACCCACCGCTACGCCCTGGACAACAACGACATCATCATCGACCCGACCTGGCGGCAGTTCTTTCCAACGCTGCTGGGCCTGGGAACGCCTGCGATCTTCGTCGGCACGCTGGAGGATCTGGTTGCCATCATCCGCAATGCCAGGCACAGCCCGGCCAAGCTTGCGACGATCTACAGCGGGAGAACAGTGACGACTGCCTACGCCCGCTGCCTGAACGCGCTTTAAGTCGGTCGCGCGGGCGGTACCACGCGGCCCCGGATTAGAGGCCGCAACCCACTGCGTTTTCTTGTAGCGCCCGAACCCCTCGCCTAGACTGGATGCGAGGGCACCCGCGGTGCCGGGGGCCAAGGAGCCTGCCATGTACAAGCGTGTTCTCGTCGCGACCGATGGCTCCGCGCTGTCGGAACAAGCCGTGACGGCCGCCATCGACCTCTCGCTGCTGACCGGGGCCGAACTGGTGAGCGTCACCGTGGTGCACATCCAGCCCTATGGCTACTTCGAAGGCTCGATGGTGCTGAGCCAGCGCGATGCCGAAGCCACGCAGCAGCAGGCCGATGTGGCCGCGCAGCGCATGGTCGATGCGGTCAAGGCGGCAGCGCTTGCCAAGGGGGTTCGCAGCGCGCAGGCCATCGTCATGAAATCGAACCAGGTGGCCGAGGCCATCATCACCACCGCCAAGACCCAGCAGTGCGACCTGATCGTGATGGCTTCGCACGGACGGCGCAGCCTCGCGCGCCTGCTGATGGGCAGCGAGACGCTGCACGTGCTCACGCACTCGCACATTCCGGTGCTGGTGCTTCGCTAGAAAGACACGGCTCGCGGCATTGCGTGCCGCTACTCCGCGAAGAAGCCGATCGACAGGAACGGATTCACCTTGCTCACGTTGTTCACGGGGTCGTAGGTGGTGAACTGCTGGTTCACGCCGTTCATCAGCAGGCCGTACACCGGTCCGACCTTCACCATCACGCCCGTGTCGCCGGCCTTGAAGACGGGTGTGCCGCCCGACAGGAAACTCCTGTTCGCCGTCACGCTCACCAGGCCGGGCCGCGCCTGGGTGAAGTCGAGCGCCAGGTCGGACGACGGCGCCGACGTGAACGGGTTCAGCAGCGTGGCCGATCCGCCCTGGAACGACATGGCGCCGTTGTTGACGGCGGCATCGCTCGACGCGCTCCCGTCGGTGCAGGCCCCAGCCGAAGGGAAGATCATTTGCCCGTTGACCGGCGATGACCGGGAGCTCTGCCCGGGCGACATGACCACCCCGCAAACCGACGCGCTGTTCGTGCCCACGTAGCGGCCCGCGAGCACCGCCTGCGTGATGTTCGTGGCGGGTGCGAGCAACGAAAAGCCGGCCTGGTCGTCGACCATGTGCGCAAGAACGATGCCCTGGCCATCGTTGATATGGCCGACGCGAACGATCACCGGGACAAGCTGGTCGCCCACCTTGCCCACGATCATGATGCCGTGCGCCAGGCTGGGGCGCACGAGGAACTGGAACACCTCGACGCCGACCGCCGGATACCTCAGGTCGGGATTCGCACCGCTGGTGAACACACCGTCTGGCGAACCATCGGCATTGCGTCGCAGCTTCCACGGCGCGCCGGTCGAAAAGCATGAGTACTGCGATGCGTCGGGGGTGCAGCTGCCGTCGGCATTGAAGGTCTGGCTGGCCTGTATTGCCTGGGGTTCCCAGCCGAACCAATGCGCGCCAGAGTCGCTTTGCGAAGGCGTGCCTTCCGGCGTGACGCGAAAGCCAAGCTCGTTGTAGGTGCCCGCCACTTGCGTGAAGTCGGTCACGGTGTGGCTGAAGCCGATGAACGGGTACGAGTCGAAGGTTCGCGGCGGCACGGCGGCAAGGAAAAGTCCCCCGCTGAACTCGAGCCCATCGTGTTGGACCGTCGCGCCCGGAATACCGCCGACGACCAGCCCGTGCCCTACGAACAGCACCGGCGGCGCCTGCGGATTGATCGCCACGGTGTACATGCCGCCCGGGGTCCCGCCATTCTTCAGCACGATGGCGCAGCGGTCCTGCCTGACCGAAGGCATGGCCAGCGCGGTGCCGGTGGGGTGTTCGAAGTCGCCGCTGATCGTCAGGCCGGCGCGTGTGTCGTTGCGCTGCCCGCTCGAAGTGGGCACCGGGGATTCGACGAAGGTCATCTCGTACTTCATGGCCGCCGAATCGAACTTCACCTTCACGTATTCGCCGCTGGCGGCGCCGCCGGTGTAGGTGATTGCGGGGTCGAGCACGTCGGGGCACAGGCTGGCCGCCACCACGTCCGAGCACACCACCTGCACGTTGTCGATGGCCGCGCCGTTCACCGTGCCGGTTGCATTGCCGACAACGCAGCGTTGCGACGGGGCCGCCGGCGCGGTCTTTACCGTGACGGCGTAGGCCGCGCCATCGGCCAGGGGCGTGGCGAAGCGGATGGGGCCGTCGCCGGCCACGGCGAGGTCGTCGCCCGCGTTGTTCTGCAGCACGAGGCCGCTGCCTTTCAGCCCGGTGACGGTGCCGCCCACTGCCCTGTTCGCCGCGTGCGGGAGCGGGGCGGGAGTTTCCGGAGTTGCTGGAGGCGGGGCCGGAAGAAAGGGAACGCCGCCGCTGCCTCCACTGCCTCCGCATCCCACGAGCACGGCGCCGATGGTGACGGCGGTGGCCAGCGTCGCGAACCGTTCGTGCCAGACGGCGCGAACGTCGGCAGGTGCGGCGGCGTACGGCCGGGAACGGCTGCGCAGGAAGAAAACGGGCATTGAGGTTTCGATGGGACTTGTCGGTGGGCCGGCGCTTGGAAAGCGTGAGCAGCGATCCTATGAATGCCCTGTGCGCACCGCATCCGCCCTAAGTCCATTGCAGCTTCGGGCCGCGCGTGCTACGCAGCCCGGGAGCATTCATGAACGACATGGCGTGAACAACCGGCAGTCGCTACCGGATCAATCACGCCCGATATCTTTAAATTGCCTTAATAGTTAATCATCGTAATGATAATTTCCAACCAGAAAAATACCGCGAGAACTAATACACAACAAGTGTGAACTCTTGTCATATTGAAGTTCAAAGCGGGACGTTTCCTTTGAAACCAACGTACATTTCGGCGCTGATTTCAGCCCGCGTACTCCGTCGATTGGTTTTCCACCACCCTATCGAAGAAAAAAGAAATTCATTAATTTATTTAGCAGTAAATAAATTCAATTTCTAAATCACCTTCAACGAAGCATTCGTCAGCGCAGCTTCATGAAAATCGATTGAACACTTGAATTCCCGAACATCGATCTTCGAGGCTCCGGGAATAGCAGTGAATCTCGGCAGCGAGCTTGAACTTCCACCGACTTCGGGTCGGTTGGTTTTTATTGGAAATTCAATGCACGAATATAAAAAATCTCTGGCCGAGGTTTTCTCTCATTTCAAGAGCCTGTATATCGCCCTCTTCTCCGAAAAGCAGTCGGCTCACGCCGTCTTTCCAGCGCCAATCTCGAGTTCCGCCAATGGCTCTTCGAAAGGCGCCGCCAGATGAACAAGATCTGCCGTGTCATTTGGAGCGAAGCGCTTGACAGCTGGATTGCGGTATCCGAACTCGGCTCGGCGCGCCGCAAGAAATCTTCCCGGACCATTCTGGCGATGGCTGTCGCGTCGTTGTTTGGCACTTTCGCGTCGCCTGCTGCTCTTGCGTGGGATTGCTCAACCACTCCGGCCAAAGGGAACATCAAGAATCCACTGGGAGTCAGTGAGTACTGCGGCACTGGGACAGGCTTGACGCTGACGGCCAACCAGGACAGCAATGGGGGTTGGGAGACGTTGGTCTTGCGAGGTGGAGGCACAGAAGGGCAGACGGTCAGAAATTATTTTGTTGGTAGTGCGGACATCGGCAATGCCGCGAATGTCACGCTGGGCGACTCGGGCTACACGAACTCCACCACGACTGTCTTCGCCAACCATTTTCAGGTAGGCGACTCCACAACCAGCGCTTCAGGGGCAAACAGCACGGCCATGGGCATCGGTGCCAAAGCCACGTTGTCGGACACCGTCGCCATCGGCAGCAACACATCGGCTTCCGGTCTCCGGGCAATTGCGCTGGGAGGTAATGCCGCAACAGCCAACAGCGGAGCCTCGGCTGCAGCGACCGACGCCATCGCAATCGGTGGGCAGTCCAGCGTTTCGACAGCGGCCACTTCCGGCATTGCGATAGGCCTCCAGGCCAATGTCAACGTAGCTGGATCGGTTGCGCTGGGTGCAAACGCGACCACTACCGGCGCGGCATCGCCGGCCACCGGCGGCACTGGCTCCGTCGACAACATCGTTGTCGGCGCCACCACCTTCACGGGCTTCGCCGGCGCCAATTCGTCGGCGGGGGTGGTGAGCGTGGGCGGATCTGGCACAGAGCGCCGGATCCAGAATGTCGCAACGGGCCTGGTGGGTGCAAACAGCACCGACGCCATCAATGGCAGCCAGTTGTATTCCGTGGTGAGTACGGTGACGAGCAACATCGGGAGCTTGTCGACGAGCCTGAGCACCGCGAAAAGCAACATCGGTAGCCTGTCTACTGGGCTGAGCACTGCGACAAGCAATATCGGTAGCCTGTCCACTGGTTTGAGCACTGCGACGAGCAACATCGGTAGCTTGTCCACTGGCCTGAGCACCGCGAAAAGCAACATCGGTAGCTTGTCCACTGGCCTGAGCACTGCGACGAGCAACATCGGTAGCCTGTCCACTGGCCTGAGCACGGCGACGAGCAACATCGGTAGCTTGTCCACTGGCCTGAGCACTGCGACGAGCAACATCGGCAGCCTGTCCACTGGTTTGAGCACTGCGACGAGCAACATCGGCAGCCTGTCCACGGGCCTGAGCACTGCGACGAGCAACATCGGCAGCCTGTCCACGGGCCTGAGCACGACCAACAGCAGCGTCGTCAGCTTGTCGACTTCGACATCCACCGGCTTGAGCACGGCGACAAGCAGCATTGGCAGCCTATCGACAGGCCTTAGCACCGCCGCCAGCAATATCGGCAGCCTGTCAACCGGACTCGCCCACTCGGTGCAATACGACGACGAGGGTCACACGAAGGTGACGCTGGGGGGCAAGGGCTCGGCAAAGCCGGTAAGCCTTGCCAACGTGGCCGACGGTGTGGACCCAACCGACGCGGTGAACTTCGGACAGTTGACGTCGCTGTCGACTTCGACCTCAACCGGTCTGAGCACCGCGACCAGCAGCATCGCCAGCCTATCGACCTCCACGTCTACGGGACTGAGCACGGCGACAAGCAATATCGGTAGTTTGTCGATTGGCTTGAGCACTGCAACGAGCAACATCGGAAGCCTGTCTACGGGCCTGAGCACCACCGACAGCAACCTCGCAAGCCTGTCGACCTCCACGTCGACGGGGCTTAGCACTGCAAACAGCAATATCGGTAGCTTGTCTACCGGTCTGAGCACCGCCACCAGCGGCATTGGCAGTTTGTCCACAACCCTGAGTACGACTAACAGCAATCTCGAGAGCTTGTCGACCTCCACGTCTACCGGACTGAGTACCGCCACCAGCGGCATCGGCAGTTTGTCGACTGGCTTGAGCACAACGAACAGCAGTGTCGCGAGTCTGTCCACTTCGACCTCGACAGGTCTGAGCACCGCGACGAGCAATATCGAAAGTTTGTCTACCGGCCTGAGCACTGCCGCCAGCGGCATTGGCAGTTTGTCGACTGGTTTGAGCACGGCGGTCAGCAACATCGGCAGCCTGTCCACTGGCCTCAGCACCGCTACCAGCAACATCAGTAGCCTCTCCACGGGCCTTGCAAACTCGGTCCAGTACGACGACGCGAGCCACAAACAGGTGACCCTGGGCGGCAAGGGCTCGACAACGCCAGTGATCCTCACCAATGTCGCAGCGGGCGTGGATACCACCGATGCGGTGAACTTCGGGCAGTTGACCTCGCTGTCGACGTCGATCTCCGGCAGCGTCGCGAGCCTGTCCACCGGGCTGAGCACCACCGACAGCAACGTCAGCAACCTGTCTACTTCCACCTCGACCGGCCTGAGCACTGCAACGAGCAGCATCGGCAGCCTGTCCACGGGCCTGAGCACGACGAACAGCAGCGTCAACAGCCTGTCGACCTCCACCTCTACCGGCTTGAGCACGGCCGCCAGCGGCATCAGTAGTTTGTCGACTGGCCTAAGCACTGCGACAAGCAACATCAACAGTCTCTCGACAAGCTTGAGCACGACGGACAGCAGCGTTGCGAGCTTGTCGACTTCGACTTCTACTGGCCTGAGCACTGCCACCAGCAACATCGACAGTCTGTCCACGAGCCTGAGCACAACGAACAGCGGCGTCGCCAGCCTGTCGACCTCCACCTCGACCGGCCTGAGCACAGCCAACAGCGGCATCAGCAGCCTGTCTACCGGCCTGAGCACGACGAACAGCAGCGTTGCGAGCCTGTCGACGTCGACCTCTACCGGCCTGAGCACCGCCACCAGTGGCATCGGCAGTTTGTCCACTGGTTTGAGCACGGCAACCAGCAGCATCGGCAGCCTGTCCACGGGCCTGAGCACGACCAACAGCAGCATCGACAGTCTGTCTACTTCGACCTCCACCGGCCTGAGCACGACAAACAGCAGTGTTGCGAGCTTGTCGACTTCGACTTCTACTGGTCTCAGCACTGCCACCAGCAACATCGGCAGTCTGTCCACGGGCCTAAGCACGACCAACAGCAGCATCTACAGCCTGTCTACTTCGACTTCCACCGGCTTGAGCACGGCCGTAAGCAACATCAACAGCCTCTCCACCGGCCTAAGTACGACGAACAGCAGCGCTGCGAGCCTGTCGACTTCGACCTCGACTGGCCTCAGCACAGCCACCAGCAATATCGGCAGCCTATCCACGGGCCTGAGCACGACCAACAGCAGCATCGACAGCTTGTCTACATCGACCTCTACCGGTCTGAGCACAGCCAACAGCGGCATCAGCAGCTTGTCTACTGGCTTGAGCACCGCGACGAGCGGCATCGGTAGCCTGTCTACCAGCCTGAGCACGACGAACAGCAGCGTTGCGAGCCTGTCAACGTTGACCTCGACCGGCCTCAGCACAGCGACCAGCAGCCTCGGTAGCCTGTCCACGGGCTTGAGCACGACCAACAGCAGCGTTGCCAGCCTGTCGACCTCCACCTCCACCGGCCTGAGTACCGCCACCAGTGGCATCGGCAGTTTGTCCACTGGTTTGAGCACGGCAACAAGCAACATCAGCAGCCTGTCCACGAGCCTGAGTACGACGAACAGCAGCATCGACAGCCTGTCTACATCAACCTCCACCGGCCTGAGCACCGCCACCAGTGGCATCGGCAGTTTGTCCACTGGTTTGAGCACTGCAACCAGCAGCATCGGCAGTCTGTCCACGGGCTTGAGCACGACCAACAGCAGCGTCGACAGCCTGTCTACATCGACCTCCACTGGACTGAGCACCGCCACCAGCGGCATCAGCAGCTTGTCCACTGGCTTGAGCACTGCGACGAGCAGCATCGGTAGCCTGTCTACCAGCCTGAGCACGACAAACAGCAGCGTTGCGAGCCTGTCGACTTCGACCTCGACTGGCCTCAGCACAGCGACCAGCGGCATCGGCAGTCTGTCCACGGGCCTGAGCACGACGAGCAGCAGCATCGACAGCCTGTCTACATCTACCTCCACCGGACTGAGCACGGCCACCAGCGGCATCAGCAGCTTGTCCACCGGCTTGAGCACCGCAACGAGCAATATCGACAGCCTCTCGACTTCCACCTCCACCGGTCTGAGCACCGCCACGAGCAGCATCGGCAGCCTGTCCACGGGCCTGAGCACGGCCGCGAGCAACATCGACAGCCTGTCCACGGGTTTGAGCACCACAAACAGCAGCGTTGCCAGCCTGTCAACCTCCACCTCCACCGGTCTGAGCACCGCCACAAGCGGCATCGGCAGCTTGTCTACTGGCTTGAGCACGGCGACCAGCAGCATTACCAGCCTGTCCACCGCCCTCAGCACCACCAACGGCAACGTCACCAGCCTGAGCACATCGGTCAACACCATCTACAACACCGGCACCAAGTACTTCCACGCCAACTCGACAGCGGCCGACGCCGTTGCCAGCGGCCAGGACGCTGTGGCCATCGGGCCGAAGTCGGTGGCCAGCGGTGCCAACTCCTTCGCCGCCGGCAACGGTGCGAAGGCGACGGCCGACGGTGCCATCGCCATCGGCTTCGGTGCCCAGGCGAACGGCCCCAACGCCATCGCCGTCGGCGCGAATGCGCTCGCGAACGACTCGCAGGCCTTTGGCGACAGCGCCCGCGCCGGCAACGGCGGTGCGGCCTTCGGCAACAACGCCGATGCGGGCGGCACCGACCGGAGCCAGGCAAAGAACGTGTCGAAGGGCACGGCCATCGGCTTCGGTGCGGTGGTGCAGCAAAGCGGCGGCGTGGCACTGGGTTCGGGCTCCGTGGCTTCGCGCGCGGCAGGCGTGGCCGGCTACGTGCCGGGCAGCGCTACAGCCGACCAGCAGGCGGCCATTGCAGCGACCACCAGCACGCAGGCTGCGGTATCGGTGGGCGATGCGGCCAACGGCCAGTACCGCCAGATCACGGGCGTGGCGGCAGGCTCGGCCGACGGCGACGCGATCAACCTGGCGCAGCTGAAGGCGGCGTCCACAGCCTCGAAGGCCAGCAGCGCGCAGTACGCGATCAACCCCGACGGCTCGATCAACTACAACCAGATCACGCTGGGCGCGGGCCAGGCACCGGGCGGCACGCGCATCAGCAACGTGGCGCCGGGCGTTGCACCGACCGACGCAGTCAACATGAGCCAGCTGACGGGCGTGCAGGGCCAGCTGCAAGGCCAGATCGGCATCACACAGCGCATTGCCTACTCGGGCGTGGCGATGGCCACGGCCATGAGCACCCTGCCCCAGGCCATGACGCCGGGCAAGAACCTGATGTCGGTGGGGGTGGGCAACTATTCAGGCTACGGCGCCATCGCCGTCGGCTACTCCGCACGCTCGAACGACGGCAAGTGGATCTACAAGGTCAACGGCGGCTACAGCGGCACGAGGTTCAACATCGGCGTCGGCGTGGGCTACGAATTCGAGTAGCGACGCGACACCGCCGACACGAGGCGCCCTCCTTCCCGCAACGCCTGAAAATTCCTACGCGGCGCAACGGATTGCGGCTGACGCAATCCGCAAGCGCCAAGAGGGACCATCAGTCACCACTTTTACAGGTGATTTGCATGAGCCTCAGGGACATTCGCGAACGCTATGGCGTGAGCTTCGAAAGAGGAAACCGCGTGATGTGCGGCGGCCGGTTCGGCACGGTTGCCGGCGCGACCGATTCGCACATCCGGGTCAAGTTCGACGGGCGCCAGATCAGCAGCCCGTGCGATCCGCTCGAAGTGCAAGCAGCACCACGCGCTACCCGGTTGACTCCCGGTTCAACCGCTTCAATTCCGAACGCCCCATCGGCGTGATGCGCAAGACGATCGCGGGCTTGTTGTCCGCCGCGTCTTCCGTGGCCGGCGGAAGCACCGCCTCGATCAGTTCGGCCGCGGCCAGCACCGCCACGTTGTGAATGTCGGTCGTGTCGGTCACGGCCAAGGGAAACGATGCGTTCTCGATGCGCCTGAGAAAGTCCATCGGCATCAGGTGATCCTTCGTAGTTCAGAGCAGTCCGGCCAGCGGTCCAAGTAAATACCCGCGCGCCCGCCCATGTGCTCGGGGCTTTCCCTTGGCGGGGCGCCCCATCGGACGCATTCCGGCGCGCATGGGGCTGCTGTCCTACGCCCGCCGCGTCCGAAAGGCGTATCACCGCGCCATGGATGCCGGAAGGTGCCGCTTTCCAGCGAAATGACTCCACGGGGATGGCTCGCGCACGGCGAGATCGATGTTCACTCGTCCCCAAAAAAGAACGGAAAAAGGAAAATGGGGAAACGGGTTTTTCACTCGGCCACTGTCACCTTGAAACTGCCGAGCGACATGAGTTCCAACGACGAAATCGCAGCCCTGCGAGCCGCCGGAATTCCTGTCGATACGCAGTGCATCGCGGAGTCGGGCTTTCTCTTCGTGCGGGCCAGCAGGGACGGCAGGTCGAACTTCTTCCGCTGGTTCGCCAACGGCATCGCGGGAAGCCGCTCGCTGGGCGCGGCCAAGCCTGCCCTGCGCCTTCGTTCCGCGGACGAGCCGGGGCCATCAGGCGACTGGACGCCGTGAGACGGTGGTGACCGGCGAAGCTTTTTACGCTCCAGCCGGGCCACCCGTCTTCAAGACAAGGTGCGGACGTAAAAAACCGCCCAGGGCATGCGCCGCAATGCGTCGGCCAACGGAACCTCGCCGCCATCGATCGGCAGCGATTCCCCCGTCAGCAGCTCCTCGAACACCACCGCGCGAACATCCTGGGGCAGGCGCAGCGTCGTGCCACGCCAGCTTGCCCCATCGGGCAGCGCCGCGACCGCGCCACCTTCCGCTCCCTGCGGTGAAAGCCCGACGAACAACCGGCCCGCCACCACCACGAGCATCTGACTCTCGTGCCTGCGCGCAAAGGCCACGACGTGCTTCGCAGCAGGCCCTTCGACCACCAGCGGCTCGTAGCTGCCGTCGCGAAACAGCAGGGGCTGCTCGCGCCGCAACGACAGCAGGCGCCAGATGAACCAGAGCTTGGCGCTGCCATCGTGCGGCGCCTCGACCATCGACCGCACCCGCTCGGCAAGGCCAGGCGCCCCAGCCATCGCCTGCAACGCGGCCAGCTGCTGCTGGCGCAGGCCGTAGTCCACCGGGCGCCGGTTGTCCGGGTCGACCAGGCTCAGTTCGATGAGCTCGCTGCCCTGGTAGAGATCGGGCACGCCGGGCGAGGCGTATTTCAGCAGCGTGAGCGTCAGGCTGTTCCAGGCACCGAACCAGGCCAGCCTGTCGGCCAGCCGCTGGATGTCCGAAAGACAGGTGCCCCTGCCCTCTTCCACCCCGGCCAGAACATCGCGCACGAAACTCTCCAGTGCGGCTTCGTAGTCGGTGTCGGGATGCGACCAGCGCGTGCGCAGCTTGGCCTCGCGCGCGGCCTTCTGCATGTACTGCCAGATGCGGTCGGCATAGGCCGGCGCGGTGCCGGCGTCGAGCCCGCCCAGCGGCAGGCTGCCCAGCAGGGTCTGGTACAGCAGGTATTCGTCGGTGCGCGACGGCGCCTCGCCGCCCGGCAGCTTCTTGCGCGTGCCACGGCACAGGCCGTGCCAGCGCGTCAGCGCCTCCATCCACTCCTTGGGAATTTCGGAGAGCACGTCGATCCGGTTGCGCACGTCTTCCGAGCGCTTGTTGTCGTGCGTCGAGGTGGCGAGCATGGTGTGCGGCCAGCGCAGCGCGCGGTCGGCACTGAGCGCGTGAAACTGCCCGACCCCGATGCCGAACAGGTCGGGCTCGCCGCCCACCTCGTTGAGTGCGCTGAGCGGAAAGTAGCGGTAGAACGCCGTGTCTTCCACGCCCTTGGCCGCCACCGGCGCGCTGAACTGCTGGAAGCGCAACGCGAAGCGGCGCACCCGCTCGGCCAGTGCCGGCGAGGCCGAGGCCACGGCCTCCCCGCGCAGCGCGCTGCGCACGAAACCGAAAATCGACCGGTCGGCATCGGCGCTCTGCCGCGCGGCTTCGTCGGCGGCCTCGTCGATGAAGCGTGCGTCCTGCGGCGAAGGCGCATCGACGATGTAGGTGCGGTACACGGGCATGCACGCGGCCACGCCGGCCAGCGCCCGGCGCAGCGCGTTGAGCGTGTAGTCGCGCGTGCTGCGGTCGGCCCGGGCAATGCGCAGCAACTCGGTGGACAGCACGTTCAGCTCGGACGACAGCGCGGTGCGCATCACGTCGCGCCGGCCCGCGCGCGCCACCTCGGCAAAGTCGTGCACCTCGCCGGTGAAGCGCTGCCAGGCATGCACGATGTCCGCCTCGGCCGTGGTGTCGACGAGCACGCCGTTGGCCACGTTGGCAAACCGGTAGCCGGTGGTGCCGTGCACGTGCCAGCTCTCAGGCACTTCCTCGTGCGCACCGGCGATCTTCTCGGCCACCACGTACAGCGGCCGCGCGGGGCGGCCGTTCGCGTCCGGCGCGGGCAGCACCAGCCCGGCGCGCGCTGCGTAGCCTTCCTGCAGCTTGCGGAAGTAGCCGGCCGGGTCGTAGAGGCCGTCGGGGTGGTCGATGCGCAGGCCGTCTACCACGCCCGCCGCGGCAAGGTCCAGCGCAAAAGCCTGCGTGGCCTCGAACACTTCGTCGCGCTCGATGCGCACGGCCGCAAGGTCGTTGATGTCGAAGAAGCGGCGGTAGTTGATCTCGTCCGCCGCCACGCGCCAGTGCGCGAGCCTGAAGGCCTGCACTTCGATCAGCCGGTGCAGCGCGTCGCGGGCTTCGGGCGACACCAGGTTCAGCTCCGCCACCGACGCCATGAGCGCTTGCGCGACGGAGGCGTGTCGTTGGGCCAGCTGTGCGAGCCGGGCCTTGAGCAGCTCCTTGTCGCGCACGCGCTCCGCAAGCTCCCGGGGAGACGCCGTGCCCCGCCCCGGCAGGTGGCCGAAAGCGGTGGCCAGGCTCGCCAGCCCAGCGGAGGCTTCCGCATCGCCCATCCGCTCCAGCGCCCGCGCGAGCACCACGGGATAGCTTTCGGGCGCGAGCGGAAAGCGATGGTCGAAATAGCGGATGGCAAAGCTGCCGGTCTCGCTTTCGAAGTGCAGCATCAGCTCGCCGTTTTCCAGCGCCTCGCCGTAGTGCACGCCCAGCACGGGCAGCAGCACCTTGCCTGTCAGCTCGACGTTGAGCGGCTGCCAGTCGATGTCGAAGTGCTGCGCGAACAGCGAGGCGGGGCCGTTCTCCAGCACGTCCATCCACCAGGCGTTGTCGGCGCCGAACACGCCCATGTGGTTGGGCACCATGTCCAGCAACTGGCCCAGGCCGTGGGCCTTCAGCGCGGCGACGAAGCGCGCAAAGCCTTCTTCGCCGCCCAGCTCGGGGTTGATCTGCGCATGCGCCACCACGTCGTAGCCGTGCATGCTGCCCGCGCGGGCGCGCTGAATCGGCGAGCAGTACACATGGCTCACGCCCAGTTGCGCCAGGTAGGGCAGCACGCGAATCGCATCGTCGAAGCCGAAGTCCTTGTGAAACTGCAGCCGGTAGGTGGCGCGCGGCACGCGGGTGTGCAGGTCCGCGGGCGCAGCGGTGCTTTCCGCGGATTCGGCAACGCGGTGCGGCCGGGCCGCGCGCAGCGCTTCCCCCAGGCCATGCATGCGTTCGCCATCGGCCAGCGCCGCCACGGTCAGCGGCAGCTTGCGCCGCCAGTTCGGGTGCTCGTCCACCGTGCCGGGCATGTTGGCCTGCGCCACCACGCCGGCCACGTCTTCCAGCTGGACCATCATCAGCGCTGACGGCGCAGCGGCCAGGAAGGCGTGCACCGCCTCCACGACGCGGGCCGACGGCAGGGCCAGGCCCGCGGCCTGCGCCACCTCTTCGCGCGACAGCAGGCCGGCCTGCTGCATGGCCTGCATCAGCTCGATGCGCTCCTGCACGCGGTCCATCAGCTGCTTGTCGAAGATGGCCGGGTCGGGGAACAGGCCCAGCGCCAAGCGCTCGCGAAGGTCGTTGGCGGTCCACCAGCCCGCGAAAGTTGCCAGGTCGTGCGTGCTGATGGCCACCAGCGCGGCGGGCGGGTACGCCTCGGGCGGCTTGAATCCGCCGCCGGGCTGTTTCTCGAAATACAGCAGGCGGTAAGACAGCACATCGGCCTTTGCCAGCGCGTCGCGCACCGCGTCTTCGACCGTGCCCAGGTCTTCGCCCACCACCATGCAGCGGTGCCGGTGGCTTTCGATCGCCACGATGGCGAGCATCTCGTCGAGAGGGTAGTAGACGTAGGCGCCGTCTTTCGCACCGTGGCCCTGCGGAATCCAGAACAGGCGCATCAACCCCATCACATGGTCGATGCGCAACGCACCCGCGCCGCGCATGCTGGCGCGCAGCGTATCGATGAAGAAGCGGTAGCCGTCCGCGCGCAGGCGGTCGGGCCGCAGCGGCGGCAGGCCCCAGCGCTGGCCGGCGGGGTTGAACTCGTCCGGCGGTGCGCCGACGCTGGCGCCATCCGCAAAGCCCTGCTGCAACGACCACGCATCGGAGCCGGCGCGGTCGACCGACACCGCCAGGTCCACGTACAGGCCCACGCCCATGCCCAGCGCCTCGCAGCGCGCGGCGGCATGCGCCAGTTGACGCATGGCCAGCCACTGCAGGTACTGGTGGAACAGCACGCGCTGCGCATGCGCTATCGCGAATGCGGTCACTTCGGCCGAGTCGGGGTCGCGGTAGGGGTTGGGCCACGCATGCCAGTCCCATGCACCGCCTTCGGTGGCCAGGAAGTGTGCTAGCAGCGCCTCGAAAACGGCATGCTGCCGCAAGGCTTCGCCGCGCTCCGCGACGAAGGCCATGAACGCCCTGCCCGCTTCGTCGGGCGCGCCTTCCGCAGGCAGGTGCTGCGCGCAGAAATGTTCGAACAGCAATTCGAGCACTTCGAATTTCGCTGCCGCAACACCGGCGTAATCCACCAGCGGCGTGGCCCGCAAGGCCGCGAGCCGCGCCTGGAAACCGGGCGAATGCACGCGCTCGCGGGCCGCGGTGCAAGCCGCGAAACCTTCGACCGCCTCCACGTCGATGTAGAGCACGTCGAGCTGCTGGCGGGACGACGGGCTGTACGGGCTGGTGTGCAATGGCGTGCTGGCGAACAGCGCATGCAGCGGGTTCAGGCCGATGATGTCCGCGCCCTGCGCCGCCATGCGCACAGCCAACTCTTCAAGATCGCTGAAGTCGCCGATGCCCCAGTTGCGCGGCGAGCGCAGGCTGTACAGCTGCACCGCCGTGCCCCAGACGCGGCCGCCATCGCGCACGGCGGGCGGCCGGTAGCAACGGCCGTGCGAGGCAATGACCAGCGTTTCGCCGCGCAGGCCTTCGACGCGCAAGCGGTGGTAGCCGGCTTCGAGCGCCAACGGCATCGGCAAGACGCGCTCGCACAGCACGACGCCGTCTGTTTCACGGCGATCCGTCTCAGGCAGCGAACCGGCGTCGACTTCCCCGCCCTGCTCCCGCCCCTGCTCGTCGCTGAGCCGCCAGCGAATCCGGTGCATCGACGGTGGCAACCGCAACGGCAGCGACCACGCGGCATTCGATGCCTGCACGACGTGCACCGGCGGCAGCGCCTCGGCCCAGCGCGCGCGGCGTGCCGCTTCGAGCGCGGGGCCGACATCGGTCAGGTGCTGGAGCTGAACGCCGAACTCGGCCAGCAGCGCGATCAGGCTCCGCGCCGACGCTTCGCGCCGTGCGCCAAACGCATCGAAGTACCCCGTGGCAATGCCGAAGTGCTCGCACAGCCGGGCCAGGTCGCCGGTGACGGGGCCATGGTCATCCACCATGCAGCGCCTCCAGCGTCACGCGCACCGCACCGCGCGCCAGGCGCAGGCTGCCAACGTGTTCGCTCGCCCCGTCGCTGTAGACAAGTTCGCCGGGCGGCAATGCAATGCCCTCCGCCGGCTGCGCTCCGAAATACGCGAGCATGTGCAGCCGCGGCGCCAATGCACCGTCACCTTCGCCTTCTTTCGATGGACCTAGATCCCATTGCACCTGGAGCATGTCGTTGTCGCAGCGGTAGATGCCCGCGCCGGCCATGCCGGCCAGATGCGGGACGATGAAACGGTGGCGCAGCGACAGCAGTTGCTGCACCTCGCAGAGCCTTGAAAAGTGCGCGCGCGTGCCACGCTCGCGCCAGCGCAGCTTCGACGCCAGGAAGGTCGCCTCGGCATTCGGATCGGGAATGCGCGCGCGGGCGGCTTCGTCGGCAAACGCCGCAAAGCCGCCGAACTCCGAGCGCCGCCCTTCCGACACCGCCGCCGCCAGCTCCGGCCCGAAGTCGCAGAAATACTGGAAAGGCGTGGAAGCCGCGAACTCGTCGCCCATGAACAGCATCGGCACGTGCGGCGACAGCAGCAGGCAGGCCATGGCCGCGCGCACCAGCAACGGATCGCCCAGCGGATGGATGCGCTCGCCAAAAGCACGGTTGCCGACCTGGTCGTGGGTCTGCAGGAACGACACGAAAGCTGGCGGCGGCAGCCGCGTGCTGGGCTCGCCGCGCCGCTCGCCATGGCGGAACGGCGATGGCTGCCCCTGGTAGATGAAGCCTTCGGCCAATGCCAGCGCGAAGCGGCGCACCGGGTCGTCGGCATAGTCGGCGTAGTAGCCGTCGCGTTCGCCGGTGGCCAGCACGTGCACCGCGTGGTGCAGGTCGTCGTTCCACTGCGCCGTGCCCGCCACGGGCAGGCCCTTGCCGTCGCGCATCAGCATCGAGGCCTGGTTGGTGTCGTTCTCCAGCACCAGGTGCACATGGCGTTCGCGCGCCGGGCCGGCGTCGAGCGCCTCGCGGATCTCGCGCACGATGTGCGGCTGCGTCTCGTCGTGAATGGCGTGGATGGCGTCCATGCGCAGGCCGTCGAAACGAAATTCCTCCATCCAGTAGAGCGCGTTGTGAACGAAGAAATCGCGCACCGTGCGCGAACCCGGCCCATCGAAGTTGATGGCCGAGCCCCATGGCGTGCGGTGCCCGGCGTTGAAGAACTCGGGGCAGTACGCGTGCAGGTAGTTGCCCTCCGGGCCGAAGTGGTTGTAGACCACGTCGAGCAGCACCATCAAGCCGAGCGAATGCGCGGTGTTCACCAGCGCCTTCAGCGCGTCGGGCGTGCCGTACGAGGCATCGGGCGCGAACTGCAGCACGCCGTCGTAACCCCAGTTGCGCTGTCCCGGAAAATCCGCGAGTGGCATGAGCTCGATGGCGGTCACGCCCAGCTCGGCCAGCGCGGCCAGCCTTTCGCGCGCGGCATTGAAGCTCCCTTCCTCGGTGAAGGCGCCCACATGCAGTTCGTACACCACGGCTTCTTCCCATGGGCGGCCGCGCCATGCGTCGTCGGTCCATTCGAAGCGCCGGGGGTCCATCACCACGCTCGGCCCGTGCACGTCGCCGGGGTTGAAGCGCGAGGCCGGGTCGGGCACGCGCGTGCCATCGGACAGGCGGTAGCTGTAGCTGTCGCCATGCGCGGCCTCGGGTACGGTCAGCCGGTGCCAGCCCTGCGCATCGCGGGGCATCGGCAGCGATGCGGGCTCGCTGCCCACCGCGCGGTGTTCGAGCACGATGGTTTCAGCCGACGGCGCCCAGAGCGCGAATTCCACGCCCTGCCCGCCTTGCGCCAGCACGGTGGCGCCGAACGGCATGCGATGCGAGCGGGCCGTCATGGCCGCACGTCCGGCCGGCTCAGCACCACGAGCGAGCGGCATTGCAGCGGGTAGCTGCTCTCGGTCCATGCGGGCGCCAGCGCGGCCGCGTCTTCGGCGGCGTGCGGCGGCGTGCTGCTGGCGGTGTCGACCAGCAGGCGCCACGCGCCATGCGGCATCGGCGGCAGCGTGAAGGCGATCTCGTCGTGGTGGGCATTCAGCAGCACCAAAAAATCGTCGTCGTGCTGCACCTCGCCGCGCGAGCCATGGTCGGCAATACCGCCGCCGGGGATGTACATGGCGATGCAGCGCGCGTTGCTGTCGTTCCAGTCTTCGGGCTGCATTTCGGCACCGTCGGGCTTGAGCCAGTACACGTCGGTCACGGTTTCGCCTTCGGCCGGCTTGCCCGCGAAGAAGGTGCGGCGCCGGAACGACGGATGGGCCCGGCGCAGCGCGATCATGCGGCCGACGAAGGTTGCGAGTGCCAGCCGCTCGGGCGTGGGCGTCCAGTCGAGCCAGCCGAGTTCGTTGTCCTGGCAATAGACGTTGTTGTTGCCCTGCTGCGTGTGGCCGCGCTCGTCGCCGGCCAGCAGCATCGGCACGCCCTGCGAGAGCAGCAGAGTGGCCAGCAGGTTGCGCTTCTGGCGCTCGCGCAGGGTGACCACCTCGGGGTCGTCGGTCGGCCCCTCGACGCCACAGTTCCACGACACGTTGTGGCTGTTGCCGTCGCGGTTGTCCTCGCCGTTGGCTTCGTTGTGCTTGTCGTTGTAAGACACCAGGTCGTGCAGCGTGAAGCCGTCGTGCGCGGTCACGAAGTTGATGCTGGCGCTGGGCCGCTTGCCCGACCAGCCGTACAGGTCTTCGGAGCCGGTCACGCGCTTGGCCACCTCGCCGATGAGCCCGCCGTCGCCCTTCCAGAAGCCGCGCAGGCCGTCGCGGTACTGGTCGTTCCACTCGGCCCAGCCCAGCGGGAAATTGCCGACCTGGTAGCCGCCGTGGCCCAGATCCCAGGGCTCGGCGATGAGCTTCACGCGGTTGAGTGTCGGGTCTTGCCGGATCGCATCGAAGAAGCCGCCCAGGTTCTCGACCTTGCCGGCCTCGCGTGCCAGCGCAGAGGCCAGGTCGAAGCGAAAGCCGTCGACGTGCATTTCCTCGGCCCAGTAGCGCAGCGAGTCCATCACCAGTTGCAGCGCATGCGGATGCTCCAGGTTCACGGTGTTGCCGCACCCCGTGAAGTCGTCGTAGTAGCGGCGGTTCTCGGCGTTGGCGATGTAGTACGAGGCGTTGTCCACGCCGCGCATCGACAGCGTGGGCCCGAGCTGGTTGCCTTCGCAGGTATGGTTGTAGACCACGTCGAGAATCACCTCGATGCCGGCGGCGTGCAGCGTCTTGACCATGGTCTTGAACTCCTTCACCTTGCCCGAGGCGCTGTAGCGCATTTCGGGGGCGAAGTAGGCCAGCGTGTTGTAGCCCCAGTAGTTCTGCAGGCCCTTCTCGGCCAGGTGCCGGTCGTTCAGGAAGCTGTGCACGGGCAGCAGCTCGACCGTGGTCACGCCCAGGCGCTTGAGGTAGTCGACCACCGGCGCGCAGCCCAGCGCCGCATAGGTGCCGCGCAGGCCGGGCGGCACGTCGGGGTGCGTCATGGTGAAGCCGCGCACGTGCATCTCGTAGATCACCATGTCCTGCCACGGCACCGAGGGGCGGCGGTCGTCGCCCCAGGTGAAGGCGGTTTCGAGCACGCGGCCCTTGGGCATCAGCGGCGCGCTGTCGCGGCGGTCGAACGACAGGTCTTCGCGCTTGCTGCCGACCGTGTAGCCGTAGAGCGCGTCGCCCCAGCGCAGATCGCCCACCAGGTCCTTGGCGTACGGATCGACCAGCAGCTTGTGGGCATTGAAGCGGTGCCCCTCTTCGGGCTTGTAGGGGCCGTGCACGCGGTAGCCGTAGGCCTGGCCGGGGCGCGCCTCGGGCAGGTAGCAATGCCACACGCCGTCGGTGCGCTCGCGCAGCGCAATGCGCTGCAACTCGTGGCGGCCGCGCTCGTCGAACAGGCACAGCTCCACCTTGTCGGCGTGCTGCGAGAAAAGCGCGAAGTTGACGCCCGCGCCATCCCACGTGGCACCGCGCGGGTAAGGCCGGCCGGGCCAGACGGCGGTAATGGACGGATTGGTTTTCTGTTGTGTCATTCAGGTGCAGTTCAGCGGGGAGGACGGTCGTTGTCGAATCGCGTGGGGTGCGGTGGCGTGCCCACGGTGGTCACGCCGGGTGGCTGCGGTTGTGCCGGAGGCATTGCCCTTCCATCCTTGAGCTGACGGGGCCACCAGCGCTCGATCTGGGCCTTGGCCCAGTCCTTGCCGGCCAGCCCGAATGCCAGGGCCAACGCAAAAACCACGCCCGCCAGGATCACCAGGAAGCTTTCGCGCACGATGTCGCCGCCCACCTTGATCTGGTCGAGCGCAATCAGGATCACGAAGGCCATGACCGCGTACTGCGCGACCTTGCCGAAGAGCGCCGCGTCCTGCATCTTCACGCCACGGAAATAGCTGCCCACCGCCTCGCCCACGAAGCGCGCGAAGTACGAGCCGAAGGCCAGCACCAGCAGCGCCACGAACACGTTCGGCACAAACCACACGATGCGCCCCAGCAGGTCGGCGATGTAGCTCAGCCCCATGCCGTTGAAGGCAATGAGCAGCGAAGCCAGGATCACCAGCCAGTAGGTAAGGATGCCGAACAGGCTGCTGGTGTCGCCCGCCAGCCCGCCCTGGCGCAAGAAGTTGTCCAGCCCCGCGCGCTCGGTCAGCACGTTGAAGTTGATGGCGCGCAAGGCCTTGGTCACCGCGAAGCGCGCTGCCTTCGCGATGAGCCAGCCGACGACGACCACCACCACCCCGATCAACAGGCGCGGGATGAAAGCGCCGACCTGGTAGAGGATGGCGCGCAGCGGCTCCAGGTGAATGCCGAAATTTTCCATGGTGTTGTCTTCCAGTGAGGTTGCAGCGATAGCGGCTTGGGCGGCGTTTGACGACGTTGGCGTGAGAGCGTCAGGCGCGGCGCGGCTGGATCAGCGCGAGCACGCCATGCAGCGGCACCTGCGCCCAGTCGATGCGGTTGTTGAGCTCGTAGCGCAGCTCATACAGCGCCTTCTCAAGCTCGAACAGGGCAAGCAGCTCGGTATCGACGGCGGCCCCGTAGCCGCCCAGGAAGGCCTCGCGCGTGGCCTGCTCCCAGGCAATGGCCGGCGCGGCCAGCCGCTCGGCTTCGTCGGGGCTCTGCGCCACGCGGCGCAATGCCGACCAGCGGGCGTAGTTGAACGAACGCAGCATGCCCGCCACGTCGCGCAGCGGCGAGCTCTTGGTGCGGCGCTCCTCGAAGCCGCGCGCGGGCTCGCCTTCAAAGTCGATGATGACGAAGTCGTTGTCCTTCACCAGCACCTGGCCCAGGTGAAAGTCGCCGTGGTAGCGCGTCTTGATGCCGCTGCCTTCGGCCGGCCGGCGCGCCTCGATGCCGGCCTGCAGCGTGGCGGCCGCGTCGAGCAGCGTGCGGGCATCGGCCTGCACCGCGGGCGGCAACAGTTCGAAGCGCTCGCGCAGCAGCGCCAGCGTGGCCGTGGCGTCGTTGGCGGCGTGCGTCTTGAAGCCGGCAAAGTCGGCGGCGGCCAACGGTTCGGGGTCGAAGGCCGCGGCACCGGTGCGCGTGGCAAGCGCCTGGTGCAGCTCGGCCGTGCGCCGGCCCAGCGTGGCCATGAGCGCCAGGAAGCCGCCATGCACAGCCGACACCTCGGGGCCGTCGAAGGCGGTGCCGTCGGTGGTGGCCACGTCGCGCAGAAAGCGCTCCAGGTAGCCTAGCGTGTAGTCCCAGCCATCGCCCTGGTTGGCCATGTAGCTTTGCACCATGGCCAGCGTCATGGTGCGGCCGTCGTGGGTCATGTACTCCAGCGCGCCGAGCACCGGCACGCAATGCGGGTAGCGCGCCACCTCGGTCAGGAAGCGACCCATCTCCAGCTCGGGGTTGATGCCCTCGCGCACGTGGCGGTAGCCCTTGAGGAACAGGGTTTCGTTCAGCGTGACCACGGTGTTGCTGCTCACGCCGCTGGGCCGACCGACCAGCAAGGCATCGATGTCGAGCGCCATGCCCGCAAAGGCGGCCGTGGGCCTGAAGACCAGCTTGCCGTTGGCCGTGGGCAGCTCGGCGCCATTGCCGATGGCGCGCACCAGCTCGCGGCAGAAGGCCTCGTCGTAGAAGGCGTCGCCCATCAACCCGACCTGCGCCTGCTGCCGCACCTTGGCGAGCGCGGCCTGGGCCACGCCGGCCATGCGCTCTTCGTCGCGCTCTTCCCAGGCCAGCGCGAGCGGCATGAAGTACGTGGCGCCGGCGGGTGCGCCGTCCAGGTCGAGGTCGAGCACCGGCAGCAGCCAGCTCTGGCCGTTGGCCTCCCACACGGCGTGGTCGACCAGTCTTGCTCTTTTGATGGCCGTGCCCTTGGAGGCATACCAGCGCTGGATCTCGATGTGGCGTGGCAGCGTTTCCAGCTCGAACTGGTTGCGCATGCGCTCTGACATGCCGATGCGCCACGGCATCACGCGGTCGCGGAAAAAGCTGGTCCAGCCATCGAACAGCACCAGCGTGGGCCACTCCTGCAGCGCCACGCCCTGCTCGTGCCAGCTGGGCGCATCGGCCTCGGCCGTGAGCTTGAACCAGTAGAAGCCGTACGAGGCCAGCGTGAGCAGGTACGGCAGCTCGCCGATGGGCGGAAACGGCGCGCGGCCGAGCATCTCGATGGGCACGAAGCCCTTGAACTCCGACAGGTCGAGCTCCACCGGCTGCGCGGCACGCGAGAGGTTGAACACCGCGAGGATCACGTCGCCGTCGTGCTCGCTCAGGTACGCCAGGATCTTGCGGTTGCCCGGCTTCAGAAAGCGCCGCTTGCCGCGTCCGAAGGCATGGCTGGTCTTGCGCACGGCGAGCATGCGCTTGGTCCAGTTCAGCAACGAGCTGCTGTCGCGTGCCTGCGTCTCGACGTTCAGTGCCTCGTAGCCGAACATCGCATCCATGATGGGCTGCAGGTACAGGCGCTGCGGGTCGGCGCGCGAAAAGCCGGCGTTGCGGTCGGGGCTCCACTGCATGGGCGTGCGCACGCCGTTGCGGTCGCCCACGAACACGTTGTCGCCCATGCCGATCTCGTCGCCGTAATAGATGATGGGCGAGCCCGGCATCGACAGCAGCATGCCGTTCATGAGCTTCACGCGATCAAGGTCGTTTTCCATCAGCGGCGCCAGGCGCCGGCGAATGCCCAGGTTGATGCGCGCGCGCATGTCGGCGGCATACATGGTGTACATGTAGTCGCGCTCCTTGCTGGTGACCATCTCGAGCGTGAGCTCGTCGTGGTTGCGCAAGAAAATCGCCCACTGGCAGCCCTCTGGAATGTCGGGCGTCTGCGCCATGATTTCCACGATGGGGTGCCGGTCTTCCTGCGCGATGGCCATGTACATGCGCGGCATCAGCGGGAAGTGATACGCCATGTGGCACTCGTCGCCATCGCCGAAATATTCGCGCACGTCTTCAGGCCACATGTTGGCCTCGGCCAGCAGGAAGCGGTTCTTGTACTGCGCGTCGATGGCGGCGCGCAGCTGCTTGATCACCGCATGGGTCTCGGGCAGGTTCTCGTTGCTGGTGCCGTCGCGCTCCACCAGGTAGGGAATGGCGTCGAGGCGAAAGCCGTCCACGCCCATGTCGAGCCAGAACCTCATGGTCTTCAGAATGGCTTCCATGACCTTCGGGTTGTCGAAGTTCAGGTCGGGCTGGTGGCTGAAGAAGCGGTGCCAGAAGTACTGCTTGGCCACCGGGTCCCAGGTCCAGTTCGAGGTCTCGGTGTCGGTGAAGATGATGCGCGTGCCCTGGTAGAGCTGGTCGGTGTCGCTCCACACGTAGAAGTCGCGCTCGGGCGAGCCGGGCGGCGCCAGCCGCGCGGCCTTGAACCACGGGTGTTCGTTCGAGGTGTGGTTGATGACCAGCTCGGTAATCACGCGCAGGCCGCGCTTGTGCGCTTCGGCCAGCATCTCGCGGAAGTCGTCGAGCGTGCCGTACTGCGGGTGCACGTCTTCGTACTCGGAGATGTCGTAGCCGTCGTCGCGCAACGGCGACGGATAGAACGGCATCAGCCAGATGGTGTTGACGCCCAGCTCCTTCACGTAGTCGAGCTTCGCGGTCACGCCCTGGAAGTCGCCCATGCCGTCGTTGTTGGAGTCGAAGAAGGCTTTCACGTTGAGCTGGTAGATCACCGCGTCGCGGTACCACAGCGGATCGTCGCTGTTGTCGATCTCGACGGTTTCAAGCGCGATGTGGGAAACGGGTGCATTCATGGGCGGAAGACCTTCTCAGAGGAAGTAGTCGAAGTCGCGCTCGTCGCCATGCCGGCGACGGACCACGAAGATGTGCGCGGGCACGCTGTGGGGGTCGAGCCGCACGTAGTGCCAGTCGCCCTGCCAGGTGAAGCGCTGGCCGCTCAGCAGGTCATGCATCTGGAATGCGCGGCCGTCCTTCACCCCGATGCTCGTGGGCTCCAGGCCCAGCCAGCCCGACTGCGGCGTGTGCGGGTCGAGGTTGACCACGGTGACGATCACGTTCTGGCCGTCCGGCGATTCCTTGGCATAGGCCAGCAGTTGGTCGTTGTCGATGTGCAGGAAGCGCAGGCCCCTGTCCCACTGCAGCGCGGGGTTCTCGTGGCGGATGCGGTTCACGCGGGCGATGAACGGGGCCAGGCTCGCGGGGTCGTCGTGGTTCCAGTGGCGCAGCTGGTACTTTTCGGAGTCGAGGTATTCCTCGCTGCCCGCCCCGCGCGGCAGGTGCTCGCGCAGTTCGTAGGCCGGCCCGTAGATGCCGTAGTTGGCGGCCAGCGTGGCGGCCAGCACCAGCCGCGCCATGTACACGGCGGGCTCGCCGGTCTGCAACTGCTCGTGCAGGATGTCGGGCGTGTTGGGCCAGGCGTTGGGGCGGAAGTAGTCGATGCCGGGCCCGCTGGAAAGCTCGGTGAAATATTCCTCCAGCTCGGCCTTGGTGTTGCGCCAGGTGAAGTAGGTGTACGACTGCGAGAAGCCCAGCTTGGCAAGCCGGTGCATCACCTTCGGCCGCGTGAAGGCTTCGGCCAGGAAGATCGCGTCGGGGTGCTCGCGCTTCACTTCGCCAATGGCCCACTCCCAGAACGGAAAGGCCTTGGTGTGCGGGTTGTCGACGCGGAAGATGCGCACGCCCTCCCCGATCCAGTGGTCGAACACACTCTTGAGCTCCGCCCAGAGGCCGCGCCAGTCGTCGCACTCGAAGTTGAAGGGGTAGATGTCCTGGTACTTCTTGGGCGGGTTCTCGGCGTACTGCACGGTGCCGTCGGGGCGCCAGCGGAACCAGTCGGGATGCGCCTTCACATACGGGTGGTCGGGTGCGCATTGGAAGGCGATGTCGAGCGCTATTTCCAGGCCGTGCGCGGCGGCGCTGGCCACCAGGTGGCGAAAGTCTTCCTCGGTGCCGAGCGCCGGAAGAATCGACTTGTGGCCGCCTTCTGCCGCGCCGATGGCCCACGGGCTGCCCACGTCTTCGGGCCCGGCCTGCAGCGCGTTGTTCGGCCCCTTGCGCTGCATGCGGCCCACGGGGTGAATCGGCGGAAAGTAAAGCACGTCGAAGCCCATGGCGGCGATGGCCGGCAGGCGCGCCTCCACGTCCTTGAAGGTGCCGTGCACGCCGGGCTCGGCACCGGCCGAACGCGGAAAAAGCTCGTACCAGGTGCTGAAGCGCGCGCGCTCGCGGTCGGCCACCAGCGGCAGCTCGATGGGGTGGCGCACCGCATGCCGGCGGTCGGGATGGCGTCGCGCCAGTCCGGCGTACTCGTCGTCGAGCGCCAGCGCCTTCAGCGACGTGACGTCGGCCGCCGGCGTGGCCGCCGTGGCGTCGAGCTCCGTGGCCCAGCGCTGCAGCGCGGTGCGGTCGGTTCCCTCGGCGCGCGCGGCGGCGGCGGCAATTTCGAGCGCGCCGACCTGCGCGGCAATGCGCACGTCGTCGGGGTCGACACGGCGCGTCATCTCGCTGCGCCACGATTCGAAAGGGTCGACCCAAGCCTCCACGGTATAGACGTAGCGGCCCAGCGACGGTGGCGCGAATGCGGCCTCCCACACGTCGTTGCCCAGCGGCTTCATCGGCACTTCGCGGAAAGCCGCTTGCTCATGGGCGCGCCAGCACAGTTGCACGCGCAGCACGTCGTGCCCATCGGTGAAGCAATGGGCCCGCACCGCCACGCGTTCGCCGGCCACGCACTTCACGGGAAAGCGGCCGTTGTCCACGCACGGGAGCACCGCGTCGATGACCGCGCGGACGGCGCCGTTGCCGGCTTCGATGCCGGGCCCGGCCGTGGCCCCGGAGGGCGTTGTCTTCGTCGAGAAAATGTTCTTCATCAGGGACGGTGCTCCAGGATCAGCGTGGACAGCGGGGGCAAGGTGATGCACACCGATTGCCTGTGTCCGTGGGAACGCACGGGCGCCGCTTCGACGCCCCCGAAATTGCCCCAGCCCGCGCCGCCGAACTCCGCGGCGTCGGTGTTGATCAGCTCGCGCCAGTGGCCGGCCAGCGGCACGCCCACCAGGTAGTTGGTGCGCGGCACCGGGGTCATGTTGCTCACCACGAGCAGCGGCGGACTGCCATCGGCGGCCTTGCGCAGGAACGCGAACACGCTGGTGTCGGCCTCGTCGGCCGCGACCCATTCGAACCCCGAGGACGAAAAGTCGAGCTGATGCAATGCGGGCGCACCGCGGTAGACGCGGTTGAGCTGGGCCACCAGGCGCTGCAGCCCGCCATGGCCTTCCTGCTCGCACACCCACCACTCGAGCTCGCCGTCGTGCGTCCACTCGCGGCGCTGGCCGAACTCGCCGCCCATGAACAGCAGCTTCTTGCCCGGGTGCGCCCACATGAAGCCGTACAGCGCCCGCAGGTTGGCGAACTGCTGCCATGCATCGCCCGGCATCTTGTTGATGAGCGAGCCCTTGCCGTGCACCACTTCGTCGTGCGAAAGCGGCAACACGAAGTTCTCGTGGAAGGCATACACCAGCGAGAAGGTCAGCTTGTGGTGGTGGTGCTTGCGATTGACCGGGTCTTCCTTCATGTAGGCCAGCGTGTCGTGCATCCAGCCCATGTTCCATTTCTCGCCGAAGCCCAGGCCGTCCATGTCGGTGGGCCGCGACACGCGCGGCCATGCGGTCGATTCCTCGGCCACGGTGACGGTGTCGGGGTGCTCGCGGTACACGGCGCGGTTCAGCGTCTGCAGGAAATCGATGGCTTCCAGGTTCTCGCGGCCGCCATGCCGGTTGGGAATCCACTCGCCGTGCTTGCGCGCGTAGTCCAGGTAGAGCATCGACGCGACCGCGTCCACGCGCAGGCCGTCCAGGTGGTAGAGGTCGAGCCAGAACAGGCCCGACGACACCAGGAAGCTGCGCACCTCGGGCCGGCCGTAGTTGAAGATGCTGGAACTCCACTCGGGGTGAAAGCCCTGGCGCGGATCGGCATGCTCGTACAGGTGCGTGCCGTCGAAATAGCCCAGCCCGTGCTCGTCGGTCGGAAAGTGCGAAGGCACCCAGTCGAGCAGCACGCCGATGCCCTGCTGGTGCAGGTGGTCGACGAGGTACATGAAGTCTTGCGGCGAGCCGAAGCGCGAGGTGGGCGCGAAGTAGCCGGTGGTCTGGTAGCCCCACGAGCCATAGAACGGATGCTCGGTCACGGGCATCAGCTCCACGTGCGTGAAGCCCATCTCTTTCACGTATGCCGCGAGCTGGCGCGCGATGTCGCGGTAGCCCATGAACTGGCCGTCGCGGCGCCGCCACGAACCCAGGTGCACCTCGTAGACCGACTGCGGCGCATCGAGTGCGTTGCGCGGGCCGCGTGTGGCCATCCATTCGGCATCGCCCCATTCGTACGAGAGTTCGCAGATGCGCGAGGCCGTGGCGGGCGGCGGCTCGGCACTGAACGCGACCGGGTCGGCCTTGTCGACCGTGTAGCCGCCGTGGTGCGAGCGAATGCGGTACTTGTAGGCCTGGCCCAGCGCGGCTTGCGGCGCATGACCTTGCCAGATGCCCGTGCCATCGGGGCTGGGCGAAAGCGGATCGGCTTCGCCCGACCAGTAGTTCCACTCGCCGACCACCGACACCGATTCGGCATTCGGCGCCCATACCGCAAAGCGGGCACCGCCTTCGGGGTGCGGATGGCAACCCAGCACGTCGTGCAGGCGGGAATGGGTTCCTTCCCGGAACAGATAAGCGTCTCGCTCGCTCTGGAGTGAATGGTTCAACGGCACCGGCGCTCCTTGAGTTTTTGAAGGCCAGCGAAACGGTTGTTCAAGGAACGACTTCGGACTTCACATGGCCTGCCTTCAATCTGCAAGGCCGCGCCGAGCCGCGGCTACGGCCTGTGCCGACGGGGCGTGTCGGAGAGCTGCCCGTATCGCCCGTATCGCCCGGTTCAAGCGTTCATCGCATCGGCAGTGGCGTCGGCGTGCTGCGATGGCGGCGAGCTGCTCCGGTGAACCCAAAAGTCTTCATGCGTCAGCGTGACCGGCGCGCGGGGACTGGCCCTGTACCGCGCAATGGCGGCAGGCGCGATCACGCCGAAGTGCCTTTTACAGGCGTCCAGCAACTGGTGGCCCACCTCGCGCGCGCCGAATTCGTCGTGCAGGGTTTCCTCGGAAATCTGCGCCACGATGCGCGCCCCTTCGGGCCCGTCGGGGTAGACGGCGAACCGCACCGTCGCAGTATCGAAACAATAGATGCCCTCGAATTCCATGCCTGTCTCCTTGTCCTTTCGTTGCTGCGTGTCGGGACGATGTGGGTGCTCTCTGTGCGCTTTGCTGGTGTTTTGCGCGGGAGAAATTCAGCGCGCTCCCAAGCCTTCCTGGCGATGGATTTGTGCGCAAATTCAGGCAGGAACTTGCCTACATTTCCTACAAGCCGGCAAGAAAAACGCCGCTCGCCCACACGGTCGCGCCGGCAACTTTCAACCGCGCACGGTGCCGTCCCACGCCCCGGGCAAGCGCCGACGGCGAGGCTGGCGTAATGCCCGACGCAAGCCCCCACAAAAAAGCGCACCGAAGAACAAGCACTCTCAAGGCCGTCGGCTGGACTTTCGTGCTGACCGTTGCAGCCACGGTACTGGTCCTGAACCTCGGCAGCGCGGAGAAAAAGATCGACGAGCAGGTGCAGCACAGCTATGCGTTGCACGACGCGCAGTACCAACGCACGCTGGGCGTGATGCTCGGCCCGCCCATCACCGATGGCAACCGCTTCGAGGCGCTGTACAACGGCGACCGCATCTTCGCGCCGATGCTCGCTGCGATTCGCGCCGCGAAACAGAGCATCACGTTCGAAACCTATATTTACTGGTCGGGCGACATCGGCCGCGCGTTCGCGGATGCGCTGTCGGAGCGCGCGCGGGCCGGGGTCAAGGTGCACGTGCTGCTCGACTGGGTCGGCAGCGCCAAGGTCGATGGCGACTTCATCAAGGAGATGGAGGCCGCGGGCGTGCAGATCCGCAAGTTCCACAAGCCGACCTGGTACGACATCGCCCGCATGAACAACCGCACCCACCGCAAGCTGCTGGTGGCCGACGGGCGCATCGGGTTCACCGGCGGCGTGGGCATCGCGCCCGAGTGGACCGGCAACGCGCAAGACCCGGACCATTGGCGCGACTCGCACTACAAGGTCGAAGGCCCGGTGGTGGCGCAGATGCAGGCGGTGTTCATGGACAACTGGACCAAGGTGTCGGGCGACGTGCTGCACGGCGAGCGCTACTTTCCGGCGCTGCATGCGGTGGGCAATGGCCGCGCCCAGGTGTTCAGCAGCTCGCCATCGGGCGGCAGCGAAAGCATGCACCTGATGTACCTGCTCTCGATTGCCGCGGCCACCAGGACCATCGACCTGTCGAGCGCGTACTTCGTGCCCGACGACCTGACCGTGGGCGCGCTGGTGGCGGCCATGCAGCGCGGCGTGCGGCTGCGCATCATCACGCCGGGGCCGATCATCGATTCGCAGACGGTGCGGGGCGCCTCGCGCGCCGGCTGGGGGCCGCTGCTGGAAGCCGGCGCGCAGATCAGCGAATACCAGCCGACGATGTTCCACTGCAAGGTGTTCGTGGTCGATGGCTTGCTGGTGTCGGTGGGCTCGACCAACTTCGACAACCGATCGTTCCGCCTGAACGACGAGGCCAACCTGAACATCTACGACGAGGCTTTCGCCGCCGCGGAAACGCTGCAGTTCGAGGCCGACCTGAAGCAGTCGAAGCGCGTCACGCTCGAAGCCTGGAAGAACCGCCCCCTTCACGAGAAGGCGATGGAACACCTGGCTTCGGCCCTGTCGCTTCAGCTCTGAAGCTGAAGCGACAGGTTGCGCGTCGCTCTCGTCGTCAGTCGCGCGCCTTGGCGGCGCGTGCGGCGTTGCGCAGGTCGCGAATCTGGTCGTGGTTGCGTTGCGCGCCCTGGGCCTGCACCTGCAGGATCTGGCGCACGCCCACGGGCAGTTGCTGCTTCAGTGCCTTGCGGTAGCGGGCCACGGCCGCGTCTTCCCCGCGCTCGCATTCCTCGAGGATCGACAGCTCGCTGTTGGCACCCAGCGCGCCCTTCACGTGGACCCAGCCGCGGTGCATGGCGCCGGTGGCGGTTCCGCCTTCCGCCGGCTTGCCGCCGTAGGTGATGACGAGTTCGACCAGCTGGCTCGCGGCCGCCTGGCATTGCGCCGCGCGCGACGCGAAGACTTCCTTCAAACGGCTGGTTTCCACTTCTTCCGCGCAGACGCGAAAGCCGTATTCGCCGTCGCGGGTGTTCTCGAGCAGGTCGTTCAGCACGTCGACCACATCGTCGTTCGACAAGGCATCGCCCTGGGGAATGGCCGTGTCTTCCTCGCGGAAATAGAGACGCTCGGCGCGCTCCCATGCGGCATGCGAGGCCGGACGCGCGCGTTCCCAGTCGAGCGACGAGGTGCCCCGGCGCGCTTCCCATTCGCGCGCCAGCGAAGGCTCCACGGCGGCGAATTCGTCCATGGCCGAACTGCGGCTCGACCAGCCGAGTTCGTAGGCGGGGCCGTAGTCGTCGTAGCTGCGGCCAGCTTCGTAGTAGGGCTCGCGCTCATAGGCGCCTTGCCAATAGGTGTGCTCGGCGGTCGGGTTGATGCGCTCGGCCACGGCCTTGCCGCCGAGTCCGCCGACGACGGCACCGAGCACGAGGCCGGCCGCCGCACCGACCGGGCCGCCGACAGCGCCCACCGCGGCGCCTGCTACAGCGCCGCCTGTGGCGCCGACGCCGGTGCCCACTGGGTGAGCGCCGGGCGCGCCGGTGATGGGATCGCGGTTGAGATCGTCGGATGCATGAATGGGGTTGATGGGGTTGTTGGGGTTCTGGTCTTTCGCCATGAGGGTTCCTTGAAGAAAAGGTTGAAGTGGAATGAACAGACTTCATCCTCGCGGCCGTGGCGCAAGCGCCGCCGTGGGGCTTGGGCGCGGGCGCCTGTAGGCGCAGTCGGGCCTGTTGCACATGATTGCGGTGGGCTGCGGCCGCATCTCATACGATGCACATCAGTGACCGCCCTCTCCCACTCTTCATGACGACCCTAGCCGCCGCTTCGCTCGCGCTGATCGACACCTGCTCCCAGGCTTCGCTCGCACTGCTGGAAAGCAACCTGACGCCGCACGGCATCCTGGCCGCGAGCCGCACCGAAGCGGCCGTGGCACGGCGCTACACGCGCATCTTCGGACGCGACGCCGCCATCTGCGTGATGGCCATGTGCGGCAGCGGCGTGCCCGCGCTGGAACAGGGCGCTGTCGCCAGCCTCGATGCGCTGGCGGCGCAGCAGGCGCCCAACGGACAGATTCCCAAGTACGTCGACCCCGAGGGACAGGACGCGGACTTCTGGTACCTGGGCTGCATCGACGCCACCCTGTGGTGGCTGATTGCGGTGGACCACGTGCGCCGCCACGGCAACGTGGGGCCGGCGCACTGGGAAGACGGCGTGGCCCGCGCAACCAGCTGGCTGCTGGCGCAGGAGCACCAGCACTTCCGGCTGCTGCAGCAGAACGAGGCCAGCGACTGGGCCGACATCATGCCCCGCTCGGGGTACGTGCTGTACAGCAACGCGCTCTGGTACGACGTGAAGCGCCGCTATGCGCTGGACCACGCCGAAGAAACGCAGCACCACTTCAACCACATGTTCAATCCGTTCCAGCGCGACCTGCCGGAATACCACCGCGCGCGGCTGCTGCGGCACTACGCGCGGCGCGGCCGGCGGGACCCGGGGCTGTACCTGAGCTTCGTCAACCTGGCGGTGGTCGGCGACGAGGGCGATGTGTTCGGCAACGTGCTGGCCATACAGGCCGGCCTGGCCGACACCGAGATGGCGAGCCGCATCGTGCAGACCATCGGCGAGGCGCGTGCGTCCACGCCCTACCCGGTGCGCGTGGTGCTGCACCCGCTGTCGCGCCAGCACGAGCTGTGGCGGCCCTACATGGCGCGCCATCAGCAGAACAGCGTGCACCAGTATCACAACGGCGGCATCTGGCCCTTTGTCGGCGGCTTCTGGGTGATGGCACTGGCCAGGCAGGGGCAGGACGCGCTGGCGTGGTCCGAGCTCGCGCGGCTGGCGCAGGTGAACGCGCTGGACGACTGGCGCTTCACCGAGTGGTTTCACGGCCGGACGCTGGCACCGATGGGAATGGCCGGGCAGAGCTGGAACGCCGCAACCTTCCTGCTGGCCAGGCGGGCGCTGCTGCGCGAAGGCGCGGTGTACTGAATGAGCGTGAATTGATGTCCCGGCGTGTCACGGCGCGCCAGCCGATTCGGTACTTCCCCCGCGTGCTCCTCAGGTCGACGGGGCGACCCGGTTACGCGCGAGTTCCAGCAACGCGCACACCTCTTCGTCGCTGGTCTGCGAATAGTCTTCGTACCACTGGCTGACGGCACGAAAGCTCGACGGCGTTTTTACGCACACCACCTCGTCGGCCATGCCGCGCAAGGCCTCGCAAGGCGCTTGCGCGCCCACAGGCACCGCGACGACGATTCGGGTCGCCCCCTGGGCACGCAGCGCCTTCACGGCGGCCCGCATGGTCGAGCCCGTGGCCAGCCCGTCGTCGGCGACGATCACGGTGCGGCCGCACAAGGCCGGCAACGGGTGGCCACCGCCGCTGACGCCCACGCCGTACAGCCTTTCGCGCCTTTCCAGCTCCTGTTGCCCGGCATGCGTCGCGCGCTCGATGGCGGCATCGGACACGCCGAGCCGTTGCACGACTTCATCGTCGAGCACGCGAACGCCTCGGGCCAGTGCGCCCATGGCGTATTCCTCGTGTCCGGGAGCGCCGAGTTTTCGCACCACGAGAACGTCCAGCGGCACATGCAGCAGCAGCGCCACTTCATAGCCCACCGGCACGCCGCCACGCGGCAATGCAAGGACGGTGACCAGGCGCTGGCCGGCATACGCGGTCAGCAACCTGGCGAGTTCGCGGCCGGCGGCCCTGCGATCGTGGAACACATCGGAAGTCATCTTTCAATTCCCCGGGGCACAAGGAACAAGAGCGTGGTTCTCCCCTTTCCAGATTAGCCCCGCCCGGGCTGCTTGCTGTAGGGCGATGTCCATTGCGGTGTAGGCGTTACAGGTTGAAGAGGAAACGGCCACACGACGGTTCGCTCTTGCGAAGCGAATTTCGCCTACCCGGCCCACCGGAACGGCGCCGCATCATCCGTTCCGGTCCGGCGAATCCTCGATTCCCGAATCCCCATGCGCGCGCCCCGCTGCAGGCGCGCGCCGCCCAGGCGACTTCACTGCAGCGACAAGGAAAAGGAGCCCCAAGACATGAACGATCAACTTGTGCCCGCCTCCACGCTGGCAAGCAAGGCGAAGACGCCATTCCCCGGCGCATCGGCCGACTACGAAACCGCGCGAAAGGCTCTGCTGGCCGAAGAAATAGAGTTTCGACGCCACATGACCCGGCTGGCCAAGCAGCGCCGCGCGCTACCACCCGGCCCGGTGATCCGCAAGAACTACCGCTTCAAGGACGAGCAGGCTTTCGAAGTCGGTCTGCGCGATCTCTTCGGCGACAAGGACACGCTGGTCACCTACTTCTGGATGTACGGGCCGCAGCGCGAGAGGCCGTGCCCCATGTGCACCAACTGGCTCGGCGCGGTCAACGGCAATGCCGCGGACATCAAGCAGCGCGTGTCGCTCAAGATCCTCGGGCGCTCGCCGGTCGAGCGGCAGTACGCCTTCGCGCAGGAGCGTGGATGGCGCGACCTGAACTTCGTGCAGACCGTCGGCGACGACTATGCGAACGACCTGGGCGTGCTGATGCCCGACGGGAGTGAGTTCCCGGCGCTGGTCGTGTTCAAGCGCGATGGCGATGAGGTCCGCCTGTTCTGGACCAGCGCGATGACCCGCGAGATGGCCGACCCCGGCCAGGACCCGCGAGACGCGCCCGACATCGCATCGCTGTGGTCCGTGCTCGACCTGACGCCGGACGGACGCGGAACCGATTGGTATCCGAAGCTGAAGTACTGACGAGGTACTCCGGCGCCCGGGCACTCCGCCACTCTGTCACCTGGGCGCGCTGCCCTGCTACTCCCGGACAGTCACGCTCCGGTAGGCCGCGTCCCCAGTGATCTCACCTTCGGAGAACGGCAACCGCTGCCATTGCTTGTTGCCATAGGCCTGCGTGTAGTCGCCGAAGTGCGGCGAAGCCGGGTCTTCGGACATCGAGTACGAGACAAGGGTGTGCGCCTCTACCCCGCCCTGCGGAAAATGGACGATCTGCAGGTAGCTGTTGCCGTTGGCATTGGCGTCGATGTCCATGTTGTAGCCGCCCCGGTCGAGCCGGTTGTTGGGGCAGATGTGGGTGAAGTAGCCGTCCACGCAGCCGCCGTACAGCGGGATCTTCACGCCGCCGCGCACGGAGAACAGGTAGTCGCCGCGCGCTGCGTCCAGCGGATAGGGACTGGCCTTGACGCGCAGTACGGCCGCGCCAAAGGCTTGCTGAAGATCGGCGGCGGCCGAGGGCTTGACGCCGCGCGGCGTGTGCAGCGGATCGCTGGCGCTGAACGGCACTGCGTAGAGGGCACTGGGGTCCATCTGCAACGCCCGGCTCCAGAACTCGTCCCAGATGTGGGCGCCGCGTGCGCCGGTGTTGGCGGTGTTGCCCCATTGCCTGAGCACGTCGCACGCCTGCGCGGTATCGACGTCGCGCGGAGAAGGAAAGTTGGCCCCTTCCTGCGGATCGCCGATGACCGAGATGGTCGGCACGGCGCAAACGAGGTCCAGCATCTGGGTCTTGAAGACTTCGGCGCTGTAGGCGCGGCTGTTGAGCACCATCTGCTTGACCGTGTCGACCGTGGCCTTGTCGCCCGCATAACCGTCCGTGCCTTCGAGCCGGTCCTGCACGAGCCTGATGCCGAGCTGCGTGCGAAAGCTGACTGGGGCGGTGCCGGCCGGCCCCATGATCGACGGATAGCCGGTGAGCGGCGCCTTCGGGTTGGCGAGCCAGTAGCTGTCGTTCATGTTGGCCACATAGTCGTCACGCCACAGGCTGGGCATGCGCGACGGACCGATGGCGCCGGGCTGCACCGAGTCGGCGTCGTTTTTCCAGTCGCAGGCGCTGCGCGAGCCGTCGAGCACGATGGGCGCATCGGCTCCGCCGCCGAACAGCGCCGCAAGGGCGCGCCCTTCGTCGGTGCCGCACTGGACCATCTGCGCGTCCGACACGTTGGGCACCGCGCCCATGTCGGCGTACCAGGCCTTGCTGCTGCCCCTGCCGACAGCGACCGTGTTGACCCAGGGAACGGCGGCTTCCTCGCGCTGCACGGCCACCAGCTCGTCGAGCGACCTGGCCTGGTTCCAGCGCAGCCAGTTGCGCCACACGCGGTAGTTCTGGCTGTTGATGTCGCGCACCGCGAAGGCGATGGACTGGCTCCAGGCCAGCGAAGGATCGAGGTCCGACAGGTTGACGAGCGGGCCGTATTCCGATCTGTACAAGGTGCGCGTGACCTGCGCCAGCTCGCCCGATGGCTGCTTGACGATCACCGTGATGGCCACGGCCTGCATCTTCACGTTCTGGCCGTCGCGCACGTAGCTGGTCGCGTCGCCCGGGGCGAGTTGCAACTGGTAGAGGCTGTAGCGCTTCGCGGCCGATACCGTGTGGCTCCACGCCACGTTGTCGTTGAAGCCGAGCAGCATCACGGGCACGCCCGGAAAGCTCGCGCCGCTGACATTCAGCTGGCCCGGAACCGTGAGATGGGCCTGGTAGAGGCGATCGGGCCCGTGCCAGTACCAGTGCGGATTGCCGAACAGCAAGGGGCTCGCGTCGCCCGTCGCGCTGGTGCCGAACCCGAACATGTTGCTGCCGATGCCTTTCTGGCCGCCAACATGAATCGCGGGCAAGACCTTGCGCCCTGCGACAGGCGATGCGGTCTTCAGGCTGCTGGTGCTGCCCGATGCAGTCTTGGCGGCCTGGACCACCTGGGCCGACGGTGGGGCTGCTGCCGCGATGGCGGATACGAAGTTGCTGTAGCCGCCCGCCAGGCCCACGTGGTACATGCGCCGGTAGATGTCGTCGGGCGTGATGGGCAGGAGCCAGGCCTCTTTGCCGCAGGCTGCGTTTTGCGCGCTGCCCGCCCTGACCTCCCGAACGTAGCGGTTGTAGCCCGCGGCAAACCCCTCGACCAGCTTGCGCAACGTGTCGGGCTGGGCGGCACGCATTGCGTCGAGCGTGTCGGCGCTGATCACGTGCTTGTGGAAGAAGTCCGACTCGAGGTTGCCGGGCCGGCCGATGGTGCCGCTGTAGACGCCCTGCGCGTCCCCGCCGAAGTAGCGCGAACGCTCTCCGCGGTAGGTCAAAAAGGAGTCGGCCATCGTGCAGAGGCTGTCCTGGGCCTGCGCGTAGCCGTAGCCATAGCCGGCGCCCGCGAAGTCGTCGGCCTTGATATGCGGCACGCCGAAGGCCGTGCGACGGATCTCGGCCTTGTAGCTGTCCTGCGCCGGAGGAACTGCGGGAGTGCCGCCGAAGAACGGCAGGAAGCCGGAGCCTCCGCCGCCGCCTCCACCGCATCCCGACAGTGAAATCAGGGTAAAGAGGGTGAACAGGCAAAGCGCTGCCGCGCGCCCCCAACGAGTGCGTCTCATGTTGTTGTCTCCATTCGGATGTTCTTAGAGGCTTGCACGCAGGAATTTACTTTTCAGTAGATTTCCTACTCACCGGTAATGTCTGCGTTCGTCTGGTGGCGTGGGATAGGGATTTACCCCGCTCGCGGCTTGCCCCGGGTTCGGGGCGATGGGTGTGCGGATGGGGGCGGTTTTCGGCCTGGAGGGAGCCACTCGTGGAGTGAAAGGCCTGTGGAATGGAGCGCGGGATTCGAACCCGCTGGGACGAATTCGGCAGTGGTGAAGCCCGATGGGCAGCCCGAAGCCGGCTGCATTCGACGGGGATGCGATGTGATCGATCCCCCGCGCGGCGCGCTGTATCGCGATGGCGTCGCGCAAAGAAAAAGGGCTAGCAGGCACTTGCCGGCTAACCCTCTATTTTGTTGGTAGGACGTACTGGATTCGAACCAGTGACCAACGGATTAAAAGTCCGCTGCTCTACCAACTGAGCTAACGTCCCGGAACCATTTTTTGCTTCTTGCCGATGTTGAATCCGGCAAAGCCTAAGATTATAGCGTGGCGTTGGCCGCAATTTTGTCGAGAACCCAACCTGCCGCACATTGACCGAAAGTGGCGGTCACGCTGACCACCGAGCCATAGCCGTGGCAGTTGAGCGAACCGTCGCCTTCGATCGCGCACGACGCGTCCGGCGGCGCCACGCTTTCGCTGCTGAAGACGCAGGTCACGCCGATCTTCTTGCCTTCGCGCGGCGCGCCATGCTCCTTGCGCAGGCGCTGGCGCAGCTGGGCGAGCAGCGGGTCGTGCGTGACGAGCGACAGGTCGTCGATGTCGACCTTGTGCGCCTGCCGCTTGCCACCGGCCGCGCCGACGGTAATGAACGCCGCGCGCGACGCACGCGCCCATGCGGCCATCGCGAGCTTGGCCTTCACCTGGTCGCAGGCGTCGATGACGGCGGTTGCCGGGCCGTTGGCCGCCTGCGCCGCGTCGAGCAGCGTGGTCCAGTTGCCGGGCTCGACGAATTCGTCGATGGCCAGCACCTTGCACTCGGGGTTGATCTGCGCAATGCGCTCGCGCATGGCTTCGACCTTGGCCTGCCCCACGGTCGAATCGAGCGCGTGGATCTGCCGGTTGATGTTCGACTCAGACACGTGGTCGAGGTCGACCAGCGTCAGCCGCCCCACTCCGCTGCGTGCCAACGCTTCGACGGCCCAGGAGCCGACGCCACCGATGCCGACGACCAGCACGTGGGCGTTGCGGATGCCCGCGGCACCGGCCACGCCGTAGAGCCGCTCGAGGCCGCCGAAGCGGCGCGCAAAGTCAGGCGCCGCGGTGTCGTCGTCGGTCATGACGGCATTCGCGGCGGCTGGTGTTGCGAGAGCGGCAGGGTCGATGGCGCTGTTCAAGCGGAAAGCTCCGCCGGCATCAGCGCAGGCGCGAGAGACGCTCGCGGCCGGCCTGTGCGGCTTCGGACTGCGGGTAGGCCTTGGCCAGGTCTTCCAACGTGCGGCGTGCGGCGCGCGTGTCCTTCAGTTCGATCTGGCAGTTCGCGATCGACAGCACGGCCTCCGGGGCCTTGGCATGGTCGGGCGCGAGCGAGAGCATCGAGCGGAAGTTGGCAATGGCCTCGTTGTAGTTGCGCGTGGCGTACTGCGCATTGCCGAGCCAGAACAGCGCGGAGGCGTTGTAGCCGCTTTGCGGGTAGCGCTTGACGAACTCGGCAAAGGCGGTTTGCGACTGCGCGAACTGGCCGGCGCGGAAGATTCCGAGCGCAGCGTCGAAGTCGGCCTTTTCCTTGGGATCGGCGTTGAACTCGCGGCCGTCGACCGAGACCTTCGAGGGCTCGGTCTGCTTGAGCTTGTCGTCGATGGTGGTCTGGCGCGACTGCATTTCGCTCAGCGTGCGCGTGAGCTGCTCGTTCTGTCCGGTCATGCGCGCCAGGTCGCCCCGCATCTGCTCGATCTGGTTCTGCAGATCGAGCAGGCTGCGACGCAGCTGGCCGTTTTCGTCGGTCAGCCGCTGGTCGGTCTGCTGGCGCATGGCCTCGACGCGCTGCCGCAGGTCGAGGATGGCGCGGCGCGCCTCGTCATCCTCGAACAATGCGGCTTGCGACCCGACCGAGGCGCAAAGCAAGGCGGCAGCCAGCGCCGCGCCTCGCAACACAGCGCGTTGCATCACCGGGTGTAGCGAATTTCGGCGCGGCGGTTTTGAGCCCACGCTTCTTCACCACCACCTTGGACGGCCGGCTTTTCCTTGCCGAAGCTCACGGCTTCGATCTGGCCGTCGCTCACGCCGAGCAGCGTGAGTGCGCGGCGCACGGCTTCAGAACGCTTCTGGCCCAGTGCCAGGTTGTATTCGCGGCCGCCACGTTCGTCGGTATGACCTTCGATCGAGATGCGGCGCTGCGGGTTCTGCTTCAGGAAACGCGCGTGGCCATCGATGACCGACTGGAACTCGGGCTTGACCGTGTAGCTGTCGTAGTCGAAGTAGACGATGCGTTCCACGCCCATCGGGCCTTGCGTGGTGCCTGCATTCGGGTCGATGGTGACGGGTGCCACCGTGGTGGCGCCCTGCTGGCCGCCGGCGGTGCCGGTGCGGTCGGTCACCGGCGTTTCGTTGAGCTTGGTGCCCGACGAACAACCGGCGATCAGAGCCACGATAGCCAGCGAATAAATTGTGCGTTTCAACATTTTCGAACTCCTCAAGTAAACCTAATCATTGCTTTTGAAACGGACCCCAGTCCGGTTCTCTTATGTCTCCCGCCTGTCCCGCGAGTCGTGCCTTTATTTTTCCGTCGAGCGTGGTCGTCATGAGGGCTTCGCGGCCTTGCAGGTGCGTGGCGTAGACGATCAGCTTGCTATTGGGGGCAAAACTCGGGCTCTCGTCGGCGGTGGTGTCGGTGATCGCGGTGACCGTACCGGAGGCCAACTCCATCACGTGGAGTTTGAAGGCACCTCCCACACGGGAGATGTAGGCCAACCACCGGCCGTCGCCGCTGACGGACGGAGAAATGTTGTAGGTGCCGCTGAAGGTGACCCGCGTCGGGTTGCCGCCGCTGGCGCTCATCTTGTAGATCTGCGGGGCGCCGCCGCGGTCGCTCACGAAGTAGATCGTGCTGCCGTCGGCCGAGTACACCGGCTCGGTGTCGATGCTGGAGCTTTGGGTCAGGCGGCGCGGTTCGCCACCCGAGGCCGGGATGCTGAACAGCTGCGAGCCGCCATCGCGGCTGAGCGTGACGGCCAGCGAATTGCCATCGGGTGCCCAGGCCGGCGCACTGTTGGAACCCTTGAAGTTGGCGAGCAGGCGGCGCTGGCCGCTGGCCACGTTGTGCACGTACACCACCGGCTTGCGCGACTCGAAGGACACATACGCCAGTTGCTGGCCGTTGGACGACCAGCAGGGCGAGATGATGGGTTCGGGGCTGGCCAGCGCGGCCTGGGCGTTTTCGCCGTCGGCGTCGGCCACCCACAGCGAGTAGCGGCTGCCACCCTTGGTGACGTAGGCGATGCGGGTCGAGAAGATGCCCTTTTCGCCGGTCAGCTTTTCATAGACGTAGTCGGCAATGCGGTGCGACGCCAGGCGCAGGTCGCCTTGCGGCACGGTGTAGCTCTGGCCACCCAGGTCTTGCCCCTTCACCACGTCCCACAGGCGAAAGCGCACGTCGAAGCGGCCATCGGCCAGCTTGTTGACGCTGCCCACCACGAGCGAGTCGGCCGTACGCTGGCGCCACAGCGACAGGTCGGGGCGCGAGGCCTCGTCCAGCGCCTGGCCCGATGCATCGACGCCGCGGAACTGGCCGCTGCGTTCGAGGTCAGCCTGCACGATGCTGGAGATCTTCTGGGGCGAGGCGTCCTGGCCCTTGAACGGAACGAGCGCGATCGGCAACTGCGTGAGGCCCACGCCCGACACCTCGACCCGGAACTGGGCCAGTGCAGGAAGCATGGGAGTGGCAGCAAGAGCCGCAATGAGAGTGCGGCGTGCAAATAGCGATGAAGAAGGAGTTGGGATAGGAGCAGGCAACGGCTTGTTCATGCGGTTCGGAGAGGTTTCCGGAGAAAAAGTTTCCCCCCGGGCTTAACGGGCCACATGTTACACACTGGTTTGGAGGCGCCGTCACAAAACGTTTATCCGGCGGTGCGGTCCTACAGAATCACTTCAGGAAGCCCGGAATGGGGCCGCCCGTAGAATCCGCCGCCATGCAAGCATCCCCCGGCGGCGAGAACACGCGCCCTCCCCTGATGCGCCGTCTGGCGCGACTCATGACCTGGTTCGGCAGCTCGCGCAAATGGTGGGCCGTGGGCCTCAGCGGGGCCATGCTGGCAGCGCTCACCGAACCGCTGATGGCCGCCCTCTTGAAGCCCCTGCTCGACCGCGGCTTCACGCGCGGCGAGATGCCGCTGTGGTTCGTACCCGCAGCCGTGCTGCTGCTGTTCGCGGTGCGCGGCATTGCGCAATTCATTTCGCAGTACGCGTTGTCGCGCATCGCCAATGAAGGCATGCAGAAGCTGCGACGGGTGCTGTTCGAACGCCTGCTGGGCGCCGAGCTCGCCCTGTTCACGCGCCAGTCGGCCAGTGCCCTGTCGAACACCGTGGTGTACGAGGTGCAGACCGGCGCCATGCTGCTGGTGCAGGCGCTGCTCGGGCTGTCGCGCGACGGCTTCACGCTGATCGCGCTGCTGGGCTACCTGGTCTACCTGAACTGGAAGCTGACGCTCATCGTCGCCTTCCTGGTGCCGAGCATCTCGTGGATCATGAAGGTGTTCTCCAAGCGCCTCTACAAGCTCACCCAGCAGGGCCAGCAGGCCACCGACGAGCTGGCCTACGTGGTCGAGGAAAACGTGCTGGCCCACCGCGTCGTGCGGCTGCATGGTGCCGAGCAGGCCCAGGAGCGGCGCTTCGAGCAACTGAGCCAGCGCCTGAACCGGCTGGCCGTCAAGTCGACCATCGCCCAGGCCGCCACCACCCCGCTGACGCAGATGATGGCCTCGCTGGCACTGTCGATCGTGGTGATGATCGCCCTCTGGCAAAGCGGCAAGCAGGGCTTCACGGTGGGCGGCTTCGTGGCGTACATCACGGCCATGCTGATGCTGATCGCGCCGATCCGCCGGCTGGCCGAAGTGGCCGGCCCGATCACGCGTGGCCTGGCCGCGCTCGAACGCGGCCTGATCCTGGTCGACGAGGTCGCGCCCGAATCGCAGGGCAGCTTCGAGGTGGCGCATGCCCAAGGCCGCATCGAGCTGCGCAACGTGCAGGTCAGCTACCGCGGCGACGACGAGCAGCGCGCGCTCGACGGCGTGAGCCTGACCATCGAACCCGGCCAGGTGGTGGCTTTCGTCGGGCCTTCGGGCTCGGGCAAGACCACGCTGGTCAACCTGCTGCCGCGCTTCGTGCAGCCCAGCGGCGGCCAGGTGCTGCTCGACGGGCACGACACCAGCGAATGGCAGCTGAAGAGCCTGCGCGCGCAGTTCGCAATGGTGAGCCAGGACGTGGTGATGCTCAACGAAACCCTGGCCGCCAACGTGGCGCTGGGCTCGGAGATCGACCGCGAACGCGTGCTCGAATGCATTGCCGCCGCCAATCTGAGCACGCACGTCGAGAGCCTGCCGCAAGGCATCGACACCGTTCTCGGCCACAACGCCACCCAGCTGTCGGGCGGCCAGCGCCAACGCCTTGCCATTGCGCGTGCGCTCTACAAGAACGCACCCGTGCTGCTGCTCGACGAGGCCACCTCGGCCCTGGACACCGAATCGGAGCGGCTGGTGCAGGACGCACTGCAGCGCCTGATGCAGAACCGCACCACGCTGATCGTGGCCCACCGCCTCTCGACCATCCAGCACGCCGACCGCATCATCGTGATGGAGCAAGGCCGCATTGCCGAGCAAGGCAGCCATGAGCAACTGATGGCGCTGGACGGGCTCTATGCGCGCCTGCAGACGCTGGCCGTGCGCAGCGCCCCGCCGGGGCAAGACCCGACGCTCTGATCGATCCGTGGCGGTGGCGCCGGGGCGCCTCAGCGCGCCGTACGTGGTTTCTTCGCCGCCGGCCCGGCGCTTTCCGGCGGCAGTGCCCCGTCGGAAACCAGCACGCCTGCCGACAGGATGAATTCCGCGGCGCTTTCAATATCGCCCTGCAGCGCGGCCCTGGCCTTGACGCCATCGCGCCGCTTCAGCGCGGCAAGCAACGCCGCATGGTGCGACATCGCCACCTTGTCGCCCACACGGCGGGAGCCGGCCCGCAGGTCGTAGTTGAGGATGGGCCCGATGCGCAGCCACAGCGCCTCGATCATCTGCAGCAGCACCGGCATGTCCGCGGCGGCATAGACGGCGAAGTGAAATTCCTTGTTGAAGGTGACCAGCTTCGAGCCGTCCGGGTTCGCGGCGTTCATCTCGGCCGCGAATTGGTCGTGCCACTGCGTGATCTCGCGCAATGCCACGGCTCCCGATGCCGAGGCCGCGAGCTCGGTCGCCAGGCCTTCGAGGTTGGTGCGAATGGTGGTGATTTCCTTGAACTGCGCCGCCGTCATGCGAGGCACCCGCAAGGTGCGGCTGGGCGTCAGTTCGAGCGCCTGCTCGGCCACGAGGCGCTGCATTGCTTCGCGCACCGGCATCACGCTCACACCCAGCGCCTCCGCCGCGGTGCGCAATGAAATCTGCTCGCCCGGCATCATCTGCCCGCTCATCACGAGGTCGCGCAACTGGTCGTAGACGTTGGCGCTGAGCGTCTGGCGCTTGAGGGGCGTAACGAGGTCGGTAAGGCTCATCCATCGAAGTATACGAGCGGGGTATACCCTATTAAATATCTGTAATCACAGATATACGATCCCGGTCACTCGACAAATCAACCCAAGGACTTCTTCAGCATGTGGAACAACAATTCCCTCGCCGGCCAGCGCGTGCTCGTGACCGCCGGTGCCAGCGGCATCGGCCTGGAAATCGTGCGTCGCTTCTCGGCCGCGGGCGCCCGGGTCTTCGTCTGCGACGTGCAGCCCGCCAGCCTGGAACAGCTGGCGCGTGAACTGCCCGACGTGGGCCGCTGCATCGCCGATGTTTCCAAAGAGGAAGACGTGGCCCGCCTGTTCGACGCCGTCGACCGCGAACTCGGTGGCCTCGACGTGCTGGTGAACAACGCCGGCGTGGCGGGCCCGACGGGCGGCGTCGAAACCCTCTCGCTGGCGGACTGGGAACACACGCTGGCAGTGAACGTGACGGGGCAGTTCCTGTGCGTGCGGCTTGCCGTGCCGCGGCTTCGCAAGGGCCGCAACCCCTCGATCGTCAACCTGTCTTCGGCGGCTGGCCACCTGGGCATGCCGGGGCGCTCGCCCTACTCTGCCTCGAAGTGGGCCGTCGTCGGCTTCACGAAAACGCTGGCGCTCGAACTCGGCAAGGACGGCATCCGCGTCAACGCGATCCTGCCCGGCGCGGTCGATGGCCCGCGCATCCGCGCAGTGATCTCCGCCAAGGCGGAGGCGCTCGGCAAGCCGCTCGAAGAGGTGGCGCGCGACTACACGGCGCAGTCCGCGCTGGGCCGCATGGTGACGGCCACCGACATCGCAAACATGGTGCTGTTCGCTTCAAGCGACCTTGCCGCCAGCGTCACGGGCCAGGAGCTCGTGGTGGACGGCCACACGCAGGCGCTGAGCTGACCCGCTCGCCTTTTTCTTCTTCTTGTTTTTATCGGACACCTCATGGCCCAACGCTCCAAAGCCATCATCACCTGCGCGCCCACCGGCGCGATCCACACGCCGAGCATGTCGCCGCACCTTCCGGTGACGGCCGACGAAATTGCAACGGCCTCCATCGAAGCTGCCCGCGCGGGCGCCGCCATCCTGCACCTGCATGCGCGCGACCCGAAAGATGGACGCCCCTCACAGGACCCGGACCTGTTCCGCCCCTTCCTCTCGAAGATCAAGGCCGCCACCGATGCGGTGATCAACATCACCACCGGCGGCAGCCCGCACATGAGCGTCGAGGAGCGCATGCGCCCCGCCACCACCTTCAAGCCCGAGCTCGCGTCGCTGAACATGGGCTCGATGAACTTCGGCCTCTTCCCGATGCTGGAGCGCTTCAAGTCGCTCGAGCATGAGTGGGAGCGTGAGCACCTTGAAAACAGCCGCAACCTGATCTTCAAGAACACCTTCGCCGACATCGAGAACATCCTGAAGCTGGGCAACGCCAATGGCACGCGCTTCGAGTTCGAGTGCTACGACGTCAGCCACCTCAACAACCTGCGGCATTTTCTGGACCGCGGCCTGGTGCAAGCGCCGATCTTCGTGCAGACGGTCTTCGGCATCCTGGGCGGCATCGGTGCCGACCCGGAAGACCTGATGCACATGCACCGCACCGCCGCGCGCCTGTTCGGCGACCGCTTCCAGTGGTCGATTCTGGGCACCGGCCGCAACCAGCTGCCGCTGGCCACCATCGGTGCCGCTATGGGCTCGCACGTGCGCGTGGGGCTCGAGGACTCGCTGTGGATCGGCCCCGGCCGGCTGGCCGCGTCGAGCGCCGAACAGGTGCTGCGCATTCGCGCCGTGCTGGAGGCGCTGAACATCGACATCGCGACGCCCGACGAGGCGCGCGAAATCCTCGGCCTCAAGGGCGCGGCGAACGTCGATTTCTAGCCGCCCGCAAGAACCACCGCCCCGCTGTATTGCCGGGGCCAGACCCCGCACGCACGCCCGTCGGAGTGCACTGTCCAGTGCCCTCCGGCGATTCCTCCGCCAGAACAAGAGACAGGAGAGAGACAACCCATGCAACACACATCCATACCGGCCACCACGCTCGGGCCAATGGCCGAACAGACCGCCGACGAACAGGCTTCGCTCAACGCGCTGATCTTTCGCAAGCTCATGCCGCTGCTGGTGCTGGCCTACGTGATCAGCTTCATCGACCGCACCAACATCGCGCTGGCCAAGAGCCACATGGCGGTGGACATCGGCATTTCGGCGGCGGCCTACGGACTGGGCGCCGGCCTGTTCTTCCTGAGCTATGCGCTGCTCGAAGTGCCCAGCAACCTGGTGATGCATCGCGTGGGCGCACGCTGGTGGATCGCCCGCATCATGATCACCTGGGGGCTGCTCTCGGCCGGCATGGCCTTCGTGACCGGAGAGACCTCGTTCTACGTGATGCGCATCCTGCTCGGGGCGGCCGAAGCTGGCTTGTTTCCGGGCGTGATGCTCTACCTGAACTATTGGTTCGGCCGCAAGGACCGCGCCCGCGCCACAGGCTACTTCCTGCTCGGCGTGTGCATCGCGAACATTCTCAGCGGCCCGGTCGGTGGCGCTCTGTTGCAGATGGACGGCCTGCTGGGTTGGCACGGATGGCAATGGATGTTCGTGCTCGAAGGCCTGCCGGCCGTGGTGCTGGCCTTCGTGGTCTGGCGCAAGCTGCCCGACGGGCCTTCAACCGCCAGCTGGCTCACGCGCCCGCAGGCACAGGCCATTGAACGCCAGCTCGCCGCCGAACGTGCCCACGACGTGGCCAATGGCGAGGTCGGCGAATCGTTTCGCGCCTGCCTGGTCGACAAGCAGATCTGGCTGGCGATCTTTGTCTACTTCTGCCACCAGATCAGCATCTACACGGTGATCTTCTTCCTGCCGAGCATCATCGGCACCTACGGCAAGCTCTCGCCGCTGGAAATCGGGGCACTCAACTCGCTGCCCTGGATTGCGGCGGCCGTGGGTGCCATCGCGCTGCCCAGGCTTGCCGTGACACCGCAGCGCGGCCGGCGCCTGTTGCTGGTCGGGCTGCTCTCGATGGCGGTGGGCCTGCTGATCGCGGCGTTCGCGAGCCCGGCCATTGCGCTGGCCGGTTTCTGCCTCACGGGCTCGATGTTCTTCGTGGTGCAGTCGGTGATCTTCCTGTTCGCCTCTTCACGGCTGGCGGGCGTGGCGCTCGCAGGCGGGCTGGCGCTGGTCAACACCTGCGGCCTGGTGGGCGGCTTCATCGGCCCGTCGGTAATGGGCTGGATCGAGCAGAGCACGGGCAGCACGAAGAACGGGCTGCTGCTGATCACCGTGCTGCTGGTGGCCGCCTCGCTGGCCAGCGTGTGGATGCGGCAGGGACAGGAATCGAAGCGCTGACTCTTTGCCGCCGGTCAGAGCAGCACGATGTCGTACTGGCCCTGCCCGATGGCCGGCTCCGACTGCAGCGAAATCGGCTTGCCGATGAAGTCGCTGAGCCCCGCCAGGTGCTGGCTTTCCTCGTCGAGGAACAGCTCGATCACCTGCGGCGACGAGACGATGCGGAACTCGCGCGGCGTGAACTGCCGCGCCTCGCGCAAGATCTCGCGCATGACGTCGTAGGCCACGCTGCGCGCGGTCTTCACGATGCCCTGCCCGCCGCAAGCGGCGCAGGGTTCGCACAGCATGTGGGCCAGCGATTCGCGGGTGCGCTTGCGCGTCATCTCGACCAGCCCGAGCTGCGAGAAGCCTCCCGCCGTGGTCTTGACGCGGTCGCGCGCCAGCTGCTTGCGAAACTCCGCCAGCACCTGCTCGCGGTGGTCGTCGCGGCCCATGTCGATGAAGTCGACGATGATGATTCCGCCCAGGTTGCGCAGCCGCAGTTGCCGCGCAATCGCCTGCGCCGCCTCGAGGTTGGTCTTGAAGATCGTGTCGTCGAAATTGCGCGCGCCGACAAAGCCGCCGGTGTTCACGTCGACCGTGGTCAGCGCCTCGGTCTGGTCGACCACGAGGTAGCCGCCCGACTTGAGCTCGACACGCCGGCCCAGCGCCTTGGCGATTTCCTCGTCCACTGAATACAGGTCGAAGATGGGCCGCTCGCCCTTGTAGTGCTGCAGCTTGCCGGCCGCCTGCGGCATGAACTCGAGGCCGAACTTGAGCAGCACTTCGAACTGCTCGCGCGAATCGATGCGAATGGTCTGCGTGTCTTCGCTGGTCATGTCGCGCAGCACGCGTTGCAGCAGGCTCAGGTCTTGATGCAGCAGCGACATCGCGGGCAGCTTGCTCGACGAATCGCGGATGCGCGACCAGGTCTTGCGCAGGTAGGCGATGTCTTCGGCCAGCTCGGCATCGGACGAGTCTTCGCCATTGGTGCGCAGGATGAAGCCGCCGGTGTTGGCCGGCACCACGCCGCCGCTGTCGGCAGCCGCTGCCGCTTCGATCAGCGCCAGCATGCGCGTGCGCAGCGACTCGCGCTGGTCCGACGGAATTTTCTGCGACACGCCGATGTGGTTGTCTTGCGGCAGGAACACCAGCAGCCGGCCGGCAATGCTGATCTGCGTCGACAGGCGCGCGCCCTTGGTGCCGATCGGGTCTTTGATGACCTGCACCAGCAGCGATTGGCCCTCGAAAACCTGCTTTTCGATGGGCACGATCGGCCCGCCGTTGCGGTGGTCGCGCTCGGGCGCTGGCGCGCTGGGCCGCGAGCCCGGCGTGAACGGCGCGACGATGTCGGCCACGTGCAGGAAGGCCGTGCGCTCCAGGCCGATGTCGATGAAGGCCGACTGCATGCCCGGCAGCACGCGCGAGACCTTGCCCAGGTAGATGTTGCCGACCAGCCCGCGCTCCAGCGTGCGTTCGACGTGCAGCTCTTGCACCGCGCCGTGCTCGACCAGCGCCACACGGGTCTCTTGCGGGGACCAGTTGATCAGGATGTCTTGCATGAGGTCTTAAGTAGTGAAACCGGCGCCTTGAAGCAACTGCGCGGTCTCGAACATGGGGAGTCCCATGATGCCCGAATAGGACCCGCTGATGTGCTCGATGAACGCCGCCGCCGCGCCCTGGATGGCATAGGCGCCGGCCTTGCCGAGCGGCTCGCCGCTGTCGGCATAGCGCGCGATCTGCGCGTTGGAAATATTGGCGAAGCGCACGCGCGAAACGCTGAGCGCGGCAAGGCGCTGGTTGCCGTGCTGCAGGGCCACGGCCGTCAGCACGCGGTGCGTGGCGCCCGACAGCTGCGCGAGCATGCGCGCGGCATCGGCCGCGTCCTCGGGCTTGCCGAGAATGGTCCGGCCCAGCGCCACCGTGGTGTCGGCGCACAGCACCGGCGCGTCGGCCAGCCCGCGGCGCTTGAGCCGGGCCACGGCGGCATCGAGCTTGAGCGCGGTGACGCGCTGCACGTAGGTGGCCGGAGCCTCGTTGGGCAACACCGCTTCGAGCGATTCCGCGTCTTCGTTGGCATCGGCCAGCAGCAAGGCGTGCTGAACGCCGAGCTGGCCGAGCAGTTGGGCGCGGCGCGGGCTTTGCGAGGCGAGGTAGATGAAATCCGGCAAGGTCAGTTCTCCAGGAGGACCGGCGACGCGAGTCGGACGCCGGCCACGGTGCGGTTCCAGACCAGCCCGTGCGGCAGGCTTTCGGGTCCGAAGAGAAAGTGAAGCACGCGGCGGCGCACGGGCGAACGGGCGCGGGACGACGCGTGCAGCAGCAGCGGGCGCATCAGCAGTGCGTCGCCGCGTGCCGCGATGCAGGTCGCCTCGCCACGGTCCGCGCGCATCGCTTGCGCCTGCGCGTCGTCGAGGCGGCCCGCACGATGGCTGCCGGGCACCACGCGCAAGGGGCCGGCATCGGCACCGCAGTCATCGAGGTGCAGCCGCACGGCGAGCAGCATTTGCAGCACGTCGATGGGTGGCTGCACATAAGGCTCGCCCTCTTTCATGACGACGGGCATCTGCGGGCCGGAGGCGGGAATCGATGTGTCCTGGTGCAGCGCAACCAGCCAGTTGCGGTCGGCCGTCTTGTCGAACAGCGTGCACTGCACGGCCACTGACGAGGCGTCGAGCAGGCCCATGCTGTTGAGTTGTGTTTTCAGGTGAACGGCCATGCCATGGCACAGCGGCTGGGCCAGCAGGTTGCGGCTGCCGGCGGATGTGCCCAGCGCGCTTTCAAGCGACTGCGCAAGGGGGTCCAGCAACTCCGTGGGCAACAGCGCCGGCAGGAGCGCATGGCCCACCTCGTCGAGCAGCATTCGCGCAGCCGGCCCGTTGCCGCCCGTCGTCATTCGCGGTGGTAAGGGTGGCCTGCGTTCACCGACCAGGCCCGGTACAGCTGCTCGACCAGCAGCACCCGCGCCATCGCGTGCGGCAATGTCAGGTCGGACAGGCGGATGCGTTCGTGGGCGGCTGCCTTGAAGGCGGGGTCGAGCCCGTCGGGCCCACCGATGACCAGGGCCACGTCGTCGCCCTCGCCTTGCCAGGCCTGCAGGCGCGCGGCCAGTGCCTTGGTGGTGAGCGCGGTGCCGCGCTCGTCGAGCGCCACGATGCGCATGCCGCGGGCAATGGCGCCTTCGATGCGCTCGCGCTCGGCGGCGTACAGCGTTTCAAGCGACTTGGAGCCGCGCGGTTCGGTCTTGACGGCGCGCAGCTCGAGCTTGAGCTCGGGCGGGAAGCGCTTGGCGTAGTCGTCCCAGGCAGTCTGCGCCCAATCGGGCATGCGCTGCCCGACGGCGACCACCAGCAGCTTCATGGACGGCGGGGGGCCGCCTTGCGCGCGGGCGCCTTCTTGGCGGCGGTTTTTGCCGCCGTCTTGGCCGCGGGCTTCTTGGCCGCCGGCTTGCCGACGACCTTCACCGGCACGCGTGCGGTCGGGGTCTTGCGGGCCGCTGGTGCCTTCGCACCCGCGGCAGGGGTCTTCTTGGCTGCCGTCTTGCGGGCCGGGCTGCGGCTGGCCTTCTCGGCCTTGGCCTCCTGCTCGGCCGCGCGGATCGCGGTCTTGGCGGCGCTGGCGCGGCGCAGGTTCGGCATCTTGGCGGCGACGGGCTTCTTCTCTTCCGTCACCTTTGCTGCGCTTGCCGCGGCAGGCTTGGCACCGCCGAGCTTGGCGCGCACCGGCTTGTCGCCCCAGATCTCTTCGAGGTGGTAGTACTGGCGGATGGCGGGCTGCATGATGTGCGCCACGGCAGCGCCGCAGTCCACGATGATCCACTCGCCGTTTTCCTCGCCCTCGATGCGCGGCTTGCCGAAACCGGCCTCGCGCACCGCGTCGCGCACGCTGGCGGCGAGCGCCTTGGTCTGGCGGTTCGAGGTGCCCGACGCAACGATCACGCGCTCGAACAGCGGCGAAAGATGTTCTGTGTCGAATACCTGGATGTCCTGCGCCTTGACGTCTTCGAGTCCATCGATGATGGCTCGCTGGAGTTTTTGGGTGTCTTTCTTGGCGGCGGCTTCAGTGGTCATCAGGCAGAGCGGTAGAGGTGGTGTTGGTCAATATAGCGTGCAACGGTGGGCGGAACCAGCGAGGAAATATCCTCGCCCAGCGCCGCGCGCCGCCGAATCTCGGTGGCGCTGGTGTCCATGGCCGGCAGTTCTAGCGCCTCGAAACGCGCGCCAGCCGGGAGGCCAGGCAGCATTTTCGGATCAAAACGAGCAATGTCACCCGTCGATAGTGCGCGATACGCTACAGAAACGATAGCAATGGCTAGTATAGCCTGCCAGCCGTGCCAGGTCGGCAAGGCGCTCGCCTGGTCCGCGCCCATGATCAGGACGAGCTGTGCGCCGGGCTGCTCTTGCTGCAATTCATGCAGGGTGTCGAGGGTGTAGGTGGGGCCGTCGCGCAACACTTCACGGCTGTCGATGACCACGGTGCCCTTCAGGCCGGCAAAGGCCAGGCGCGTCATTGCAAGGCGGTCTTGCTTGGGCGTTAGCGGGCGGCTCTTGTGCCAGGCCTGTCCCGTGGGAATGACGTGCAGCTCGGCCAGGTTCAATTGCGCGAGTGCGGCTTCGGCAAGCGCCACGTGCGCGTTGTGCGGCGGATCGAAAGCGCCACCGAAAACGCCGATGCGAGGCGCGCCGCCGGAAGGCTTCACAACCAGTCGCGCCGCACGATGAAGTCGCTGTACAGCGCGGCTTCGGGGCTGCCCGCTTCGGGCTGCTGCTGGTAGGCCCAGCTGGCCAGCGGCGGCATCGACAGCAGGATCGATTCAGTGCGCCCGCCCGACTGCAGGCCGAAGTGCGTGCCGCGGTCCCACACGAGGTTGAACTCGACATAGCGCCCGCGACGGTACAGCTGGAAATTGCGTTCGCGCTCGCCGTACGTCGTGTGGCGGCGCCGCTCGACGATGGGCAGGTAGGCCGGCAGGAAACCGTCGCCGACCGAGCGCACCATCGCGAAGCCGTTCTCGAAGCCGCCTTCGGAAAAGTCGTCGAAGAAAACGCCGCCGACGCCGCGCTGCTCGCCGCGATGCTTCAGAAAGAAATATTCATCGCACCACGTCTTGAAGCGCGGGTACTTGTCGTCGCCGAAGGGTGCGAGCGCATCGCGGCACGTGGTGTGAAAGTGCACCGCGTCTTCCTCGAAGCCATAGCAGGGCGTGAGGTCCATGCCGCCGCCGAACCAGCAGACCGGCTCGCCGCCTTCAGGCAGCGCGGCCAGCATGCGCACGTTCATGTGAACGATCGGCACGTAAGGGTTGCGCGGATGAAACACCAGCGACACGCCCATCGCCTCGAAGGGCGCACCTGAAAGCTCGGGCCGGTTCTGCGTGGCCGAGGGCGGCAGCCTGGGCCCGCGCACCTGCGAGAAACCGCAGCCCGCGCGCTCGAACAGCTCGCCGCCTTCGAGGATGCAGGTCAGGCCGTGGCCCTGCAGGGGTTCGCCCGGCTCCTTTTGCCACGCATCGCGCACACAGGTGCCGCCATCGGCCTTCTCGACCGCCGAAATGATCGACTGCTGCAGTCCGCGCAGGTAGTCGCCGACCGCTGCCGGATTGGTTTGCTGCATCAAGCGTGGGGGGTGTTGCGCGCATGGAGCGCGCGGTATCCGATGTCCTTGCGGTACTGGGCGCCGTCGAACTTGACGCGCGCCGCCACCTCGTAGACGCGTTGCTGTGCCAGCTTCACGCTGTCGGCCAGCACGGTCACGCAGAGCACGCGGCCGCCGCTGGTCTTGAGCTCGCCGTCCTGCATGGTGGTGCCGGCGTGGAACACCACGGCATCGGGTGCCTCGGTCGGAATGCCCGTGATGCGGTCGCCCTTGCGCGGCGACAGCGGATAGCCGTGCGCGGCCATCACCACGCCCAGCGCCACGCGGCGGTCCCATTGCAGCTCGACCTGGTCGAGCGTGCCGTCGGTGGCGTGCCAGAACACCTCGAACAGATCGGACTTGAGCCGCATCATGATCGGCTGCGTCTCGGGGTCGCCCATGCGGCAGTTGAATTCGAGCGTCTTGGGGTGGCCGGCCGCATCGATCATCAGGCCGGCATACAGGAAGCCAGTGTACGGAATGCCGTCTTTTTCCATGCCGCGGATGGTCGGCAGGATGATCTCGCGCATGGCGCGCGCATGCACCTCGGCCGTGACCACGGGCGCGGGCGAATACGCGCCCATGCCGCCGGTGTTGGGGCCTTCGTCGCCGTCGAGCAGGCGCTTGTGGTCCTGGCTGGTGGCCAGCGCCGTGACGTTCTTGCCGTCGCACAGCACGATGAAGCTGGCTTCCTCGCCCTGCAGGAATTCCTCGATGACTACGCGCGCGCCGCCTTCGTTGTGCGACACGCCGAACTTGTTGTCGACCAGCATGAAGTCGACCGCCTCGTGCGCTTCCTGCGCGGTCATGGCAACCACCACGCCCTTGCCGGCGGCCAGGCCATCGGCCTTGACGACGATCGGCGCGCCCTTGGCGTCGATGTACGCGTGCGCCGCAGCGGCATCGGTGAAGGCCTCGTATTCGGCGGTCGGGATCTTGTGGCGCTTCATGAACGCCTTCGAGAACGCCTTGGAGCTTTCGAGCTGCGCGGCGGCCTGCGTTGGGCCGAAGATGCGCAGGCCGTGGGCGCGGAACTCGTCGACCACGCCGGCCGCCAGCGGCGCCTCGGGGCCGACCACCGTCAGTGCGATCTTTTCGGCCATGGCCCATTCGCGCAGCGCGGCGGGCTCGGTGATGTCGATGCAGTCGTAGCGCTCGTCGCTCACGGTGCCGCCGTTGCCCGGCGCCACGTAGACGCGGCTGACCCGGCTGGCCTGCGCCAACCGCCACGCCAGAGCGTGCTCACGGCCCCCTCCTCCAATAACCAGTACCTTCATTCGTGGGCCTTCTTCATTCGCTGTGGATCAAACATTCATTCGTCATTCGGACAACGAGGCGTTGTGATAAACGTCCTGCACGTCGTCCAGGTCTTCGAGCACGTCGAGCAACTTCTGCATTTTTGCGGCGTCTTCGCCGGTCACCTCGACCGGGTTCTCGGCGCGCATGGTGATCTCGGCCGCGTCGGGCTTCAGGCCGGCGGCTTCGAGGGCGTTCTTGACGGCTTCGAAATCGGCCACGGCGGTGAGCACTTCGATGGCGCCGTCGTCGTCGGCAATGACGTCTTCGGCACCCGCTTCAAGCGCCACTTCCATCACCTTGTCTTCGTCGGTGCCCGGCGCAAAGATGATCTGGCCGCAGTGCTTGAACTGGAAGGCCACCGAGCCTTCGGTGCCCATGTTGCCGCCGTGCTTGGAGAAGGCGTGGCGCACTTCGGCCACGGTGCGCACGCGGTTGTCGGTCATGGTGTCGACGATGATCGCCGCGCCGCCGATGCCGTACCCTTCGTAACGAATTTCTTCGTAATTCACGCCTTCGAGGTTGCCCGTGGCCTTGTCGATGTTGCGCTTGACGGTGTCGATGGGCAGGTTGACCGCCTTGGCCTTCTCGACCGCCAGCCGCAGCCGGGGGTTGGCGCTGAGGTCACCGCCGCCGGCGCGCGCCGCCACCGTGATTTCGCGAATGGCACGGGTCCAGAGCTTGCCGCGTTTCTCGTCCTGGCGGCCCTTGCGGTGCTGAATATTTGCCCACTTGCTATGTCCGGCCATGGCTTTCTCTCTCGCTGTCTTGTGTTTTCAAAGCAAGTGTGGAGTTTACTGTCCGGCGCAAACAACGCTCTCCGGCACCCGGGAATTCGGGCCTGACCTTTTGGTGATAATCGTTCGATGACGCCATCGCCTATTGCCGGTACGGGAAATCCCGACACCCTGCCGCCGCACGCCCCGCTGCCGCTGTACTACAACACCGAAGCTGAGCACCAGGCGTTCTTGCGTCGCATCTTCGACAGCACCGCCGCGGACTACGATCGCATCGAGAGCGTGCTGGCCTTCGGCACCGGTCCCTCGTACCGCCGCGCGGCGTTGCTGCAGGCCGGCCTGGCACCGGGCGCGCAAGTGCTCGACGTCGGCATCGGCACCGGGCTGGTCGCGCGGGAAGCACTGAAGATCATCGGCCCGACCGGCCACCTCGTGGGCGTCGACCCCAGCCCCGGCATGATGGAACAGGTCAAGCTCGCCGGCGTCGAGCTGGTACGTGGTTTTGCCGAAGCCCTGCCCCGGCCGGACGCCAGCGCCGATTTCGTGAGCATGGGCTATGCCATGCGCCACATCAGCGACGTGGCCGCCGCCTTCGGCGAATTCCATCGCGTGCTTCGCCCCGGCGGCCGCGTGGTGGTGCTCGAAATTACCAAGCCCGAAGGCCGCGTCGCGACGGCGCTGCTCAAGGGCTACATGCGCGCCGTGGTGCCGCTGATCGCCCGCGTGGTCGGTCGCCGGAAAAACACCTCGGAACTGTGGCGCTATTACTGGGACACGATCGAGGCCTGCATCCCGCCCGAGCGGGTGATGCAGGCGCTGGGCACCGCGGGCTTTCGCGACGTGCAACGGCATGCCAGCCTCGGCGTCTTCTCCGCCTATACCGCCATCAAACCAGAACCTTCCGCCGAGGCCAGGTGACAGTGCGAGTCCAGGACGAAAACCCATCCCATCTGCGCGTAGAGCGCCTTTCATTGCCGGACAGCCTGGCGCTGGCCACCGACGGCAAGGCGCCCTTCGCTGCGCTCGGCTACGGCACGCCGCACGGCGTGGCATGGATGCCCACCGTCAACGCGCGCGTGCTGTCGTCGCAAGGCGCCATGGCCGACGTGTGGCACGTGACGGGCGCGAACATCAGGTCGGGCACCACCGGCATTGCACGCTGGCGCACCGACGGGCACTGGCTGCTGGGCGCCATCGACCTGGACGAAGCCACTGAAAAACAAGGGCTGGCCGAGCTCGCCCACCGCGCCTACCGCGACCTGTTCAAGACGCTCGACCAGGCCGGCACGCCGCACCTGCAGCGCATCTGGAACTACCTGCCGCAGATCAACGGCGACGGCGGCGGCCTGGAGCGCTATCGCCAGTTCAACCTCGGCCGGCAAGAGGCATTCCTGGAAGCCGGCCGCGCCGCCTTCGAGGGCGCTCCCGCGGCCTGCGCACTGGGCATTCACCAGGGCGCGCTGTCGATCCGCTTCCTGGCTGGCCAGCAGGCGCCGCTGCCGGTCGAAAACCCGCGGCAGGTGTCGGCCTATCGCTACCCCGAAACCTACGGCCCGCGCTCGCCGACCTTCTCGCGCGCCGCGCTGTCCGACATCGGCGACGGCAACATCGCGCTGTTCATCTCGGGCACCGCGAGCATCGTCGGCCACGAAACCGTGCACCACGGCAACGTGCTCGAACAGACCCGCGAAACGCTGCGCAACCTGCAGGCGGTCATCACCGCCGCCAACGAACGGGGCACCGCGAAGTTCTCGCTGGCCGAACTCGACTGCGTGGTCTATGTGCGGCACCCGGCGCAAACCGAGGCGGTGCGCGGCGTGATCGAAAGCGCGCTCGGCGCCGACGCGCCCATGGCCCGCCATGCCGTGTACCTGGAAGCCGACATCTGCCGCAGCGACCTGCTCGTCGAGATCGAGGCCCACACGGTCGCCGCGGGCCGGCTGCAAGCTTGACCGGTCGCGTTTCCCGCCCGACCGATCATTCATCCGACTCAATGAACCGCGTGCTGCGCATTCTCACGTCGATTCCGCTCGCGCTGATGCTGTATGCGCTGCTGCTGTTCCTGGGCCTGATCTCGCTGGTCTGGAACCTCGTCGCGATGCTGATCTACCCGGTGATGCCGGCAAGGCCGGCGCGCGCGCTGGGCCGCATGACCATCGCCTTTGCCTACCGCATGTTCTGGTGGCTGGCCTCCGTGACCGGCATGATGCGCATCGACGCCAACTGCCTGGACCCGATGCGCAAGGAGCCCGGCGTGATCTTCGTTGCCAACCATCCGACGATGCTCGACGCGCTGCTGCTGGTGGCACGCCTGCCGCGCAGCGCCTGCATCATGAAGGCCGACCTGATGGGCAACATCTTCCTGGGCGCGGGCGCCCGGCTGGCGCGCTACATCAGCAACAAGTCGGCCCGCATGATGGTGCGGCTCGCGGTGGCCGACCTGCGCAACGGCGGCCAGTTGGTGGTGTTTCCCGAAGGCACGCGCACCGTGACACCGCCGCTCAACCCGTTTCGCCCTGGCGTGACGCTGATCGCCAAGCTGGCGCAGGCGCCGATCCAGACGGTGTTCATCGACACCGACTCGCCCTACCTGGGCAAGGGCTGGCCGCTGTGGCGGGTGCCGCCGCTGCCCATCGTCTTCACCTTGCGGCTCGGCAAGCGCTTTGCGCCCACACAAGACAGCGACGTGCTGCAGGCCGAGCTGGAACAGTACTTTCGCCAAAACATGGACCAGCGCGCCACCGACGCGTCCCCCGAATGCCAGACGCCTCGCGCACACACCTTGTCCTGATCCCGAGCTACAACACGGGGGAACGCCTGTTCTCCACAGTAGCGGCTGCGCGCGCGCAATGGAACCCGGTGTGGGTGGTGGTCGATGGCAGCGACGACGGCACGGGCGAGCGGTTGCAGCAGATGGCCGCTTCCGACCCGGGGCTGCGCGTGTGGGTGTTGCCGCAGAACCAGGGCAAGGGATCGGCGGTGTTGCACGGGCTGCGCGTGGCAAAGGAAGCCGGCTTCACGCATGCGCTGACGATGGATTCCGATGGGCAGCATCCGGCCGAACTGATTCCCGCATTCATGGCCGCATCGCTGGACCGCCCGGAGACGATGGTGCTGGGGCGCCCGGTGTTCGATGCCAGTGCGCCGCTGCTGCGTGTACGCGGGCGGCGTGTGTCGAACGGATGGACGCAGCTCGAAACGCTGTTCGCCGGCGTTGGAGACTCGCTCTACGGCTTTCGCGTGTACCCGGTGGCGGACCTGATCGCGGTGATGGCGCGGCAACCGTGGATGCGGCGCTTCGACTTCGACACCGAGGCGGTTGTGCGGCTGGCCTGGCGCGGGGTCAAGCCTGTGAACATCGATGCGCCGGTGAAGTACCTGACTGCGGAAGAAGGCGGGGTTTCGCACTTCCGCTATGGGCGGGACAACGTGTTGCTGACGTGGATGCACGCGCGGTTGATGGTGGAGTTTGTCTTGCGGCTGCCTTTGCTGCTGTATCGCAAGATTGCTGGGGCGCCGCCGTTTCAGGACTGAGTTCGTGTTGCTTTGGTGAGGGGCGCCCGGTACGCGGTACGGCGCACTCGGCCCCACTGTGCCGGCCCTTCGGGCTTCCCTGCGGTGCTCGCGTTTCGCGGGGTCTCGCAGAACTCGCTTCGCTTGTATGGTTGAGGCGCTGGGGTGGAGGGACTCGCTTCGCACTCGGCCGCGGCAGCGGACCGACAGTTTTGAGATTTCTCCCGCCCCACCTTCCAACGTCGATTAGGAACTGAGCGCAGTCCCGTTTTGGACGGAACGAGCGCCGATCTGGACGCAAGCAAACGTGGTGGGTGGGCTGCACCCCAGCTTGGCAAATTGTCCAACTGGAGGTGCCGTCATGCAAGAAGCAACCGTGTTCATCGGCGTGGATGTTTCCAAGGCCGAGTTGATCATCTCGCTGGGGCCTGAGCACCGACCTCGCAGCGTGGTCAATGACTCGGCGAGCATCGCCGATTGGCTGCGAGAAGTGCCGCCTCACGCCCTGATCGCCATGGAATCCACTGGCCGATACCACGGCCTGTTGGCGCACCTTGCGAGCCAGGCCGGCCTGAAGGTGTTCGTGCTCAATGCACGCGACGTGTACTTCTACGCCCAAGCCTTGGGGACAAGGGCCAAGACGGATGGCGTGGATGCCCGGGTCATCGCCCGCTATCTGGCTGAGCACCACGGGCATCTGCACCCCTGGCAGCCGCGCAGCCGTGTGCAGCAGCGCCTGCAGGATCTGCTGACGCGCCGGGCGCAATTGGCCACGCAACGCTCGGCCGTCAGGCAGATCGTGACGGGTGTGGACGCGAGCGATATAGACACCAGCGGTCTGCAAAGGGCCTTTGATGCCCTTCTGAAGGCAATGGACAGCAAGATGCAGGAGCTGGTTGCCAGCGATGCGCGGCTGTCCGCTGGCTGCCAGAGATTGCTCACGATCACCGGCGTAGGGCCGCAGACCTCGGTGCTGCTGGCGACGCTGTTCAGTCGCTTCGACTTCGGCAATGCCGACGCTCTGGTCGCGTACTGCGGGCTCGATCCGAGGCCCAATGATTCGGGGATGCGGCATGGGCGACGTCGCTTGAGCAAGAGGGGGCCGGCGCTGTTGCGTCGACAGATCTACCTGGTGGGCCTTGCTGCGAGTCATAGCAAAGCGCTCAAGCCGTTGTACGAGGCCATTCGGGCCAAAGGTTTTGCAACCACTGCCGCCTTCATCATCCTGGGGCGCAAGCTGCTGCGCGTGGCCTTCGCTGTGTGGAAAGGCGTTGAATCGTTCGATGCGCAGCGTTTGCTGCCCAAGAACGACTTGCAAAAAACATAGAACCTCA
>NZ_QAJK01000047.1 GCF_003852515.1 Variovorax sp. KBW07
GCACACCGTCGGCGTGGGCGTAACCCTGAATGAACTGAACGACGCCGCCTCAGGCAGCCAGCCGTTGAGCAGCCCGCCCCAAAGGACGCGCCAACCCGAGGTGATCGCGCAGCGTTCGCCCCTCGTACTCGGTGCGGAAGATCCCGCGCTTCTGCAGGATCGGCACCACGCCCGCGACGAAGTCCTGCAGTCCGTGTGGCAGCGCATCGGGCATCAGGTTGAAGCCATCGGCCGCGCCTCCCTTGAACCAGTGCTCGATGTTGTCGGCGATCTGCTCCGGTGTGCCGACGATCACGCGGTGGCCGCCACCGCCCGCCAGTTCGCGAATCAGTTGGCGCACCGTGTAGCCGTGTGTGCGGCCGGCCGCAACCACCGCGTTGAAAAAGGTGTGGTTGCCGTTGCCATTGCCCGGCAGCGGCAGGTTGTCGGGCAGGCGCTCGTCCAGCTTCAGGCGGTCGGGCGCGATGCCCAGCGTGCCGGCCAGGCGCGTCAGGCTGTAGTCCCACGGAATCAGGTCGACCAGTTCGTCGCGCCGGCGGCGGGCTTCGGCTTCCGTGCTGCCGACGATGGTCGTCAGGCCGGCCAGCACTTTGACCGCGTCGGGGCCGCGGCCCAGTTCAGCGGCGCGGGCCTTCAGCGCGTGTGCGTAGGCCCGCGATTCCTCGAACGACTGCGAGGCCGAGAACACCGCCTCTGCATGGCGCGACGCCAACTCGCGCCCATCGGCCGAGGCGCCGGCCTGCACCAGCACCGGATGGCCCTGGGGCGGGCGCGGCAGGTTCAGCGGGCCCTGCACTGCAAAGTGCTCGCCGCGGTGCGCAATCGCGTGCACCTTGGCCGGGTCGATGAAGCTGCCCGTGGTTTTGTTGCCGACGAAGGCGTCGTCTTCCCAGCTGTCCCACAGCGCCTTCACGATGTCAGTGAATTCCGAGGCACGGGCATAGCGCTTCGCATGGTCGGGCGTGGCGTCCAGGCCGAAGTTGCGGGCCGAGGGCAGGTCGGCGGTGGTCACCACGTTCCAGCCCGCGCGGCCGCCGCTCACATGGTCGAGCGTGGCGAAGCGGCGCGCGATGTTGTAGGGCTCGTTGTAGCTGGTCGATGCCGTCGCGATCAGGCCGATGTGCGTGGTCGCGGCGGCCACGCAAGCCAGCAGGATGGTCGGCTCCAGCGCGGTGATCGGGCGGAAATGAATCTGGTCGACGATGGCCGCGTTGTCGGCCAGGAAGATGGCGTCGAGCTTGGCCGCCTCCGCAATCTGCGCCGTGCGGATGTAGTGCTGGATGTCGGCAAAGGCCCACGGGTCGCTCTCGGGCAGGCGCCACGCCGAGGGCACGAATCCCGAGTGCAGGATGTTGACGTTCAAGTGCAGCTGCCTGCGAGGCGCTGCGTTGTCGCTGCCGCGGCTCATTGCGAAAAATAGTCCGGCAGGCGGTAGCCGGTCCACACCGGGTTGGCCTTGAAGAACCTCTGGAACTCAGGCGACTGGTAGGCGGCCACGATGTCTTTCGCGAACTTCGCGTTTTCGTTGCTGCGCTTGACGGCCACCACGTTCACGTACGGCAGCGTCATGTCTTCGAGCTTCAACGCCTCGGTGAGCTTCAGGCCCGACGCCACGGCGAAGTTGCCCTGCACGGCGGCAAGGTCGGCGTCGGCCAGCGAGCGTGGCGCCTGCGCGGCATCGAGCGGCACCAGCTTCAGGCGCTTCGGGTTGCTGGCAATGTCGCGCTCCGACACGCTCAGCGGGCTCACGCCCGGCTTGAGCGTCACCCAGCCGATGGCGGCAAGAATGTTCAGCGCGCGCGCCGCATTCACCGGGTCGGCCGGCAGCGTGACGGTGGCGCCGTCGGGCACGGCGGCCAGCGACTTGTGGCGCTGCGAGTACAGGCCCATCGGCGGTGTCGGCACATGCACCACCGGCACCAGGTCGAAGTTCTGCTGCTTGTTGGTGGCGTTGAGGTACAGCGAGTGCTGGAAGATGTTGGCGTCGATCTGGCCGCGCTCTACCGCGTCGTTGGGCTGTACGCCCTGGCTGAACTCGACGTACTTCACGGTGTAGCCGAGCTTCTTCAGCTGGGGCTCGATGCCGTTGGTAAAAGCATCGCGGTACGGGCCGGGCATGAAGCCGACGCGCAGGTCGTCGGCGCGGGCTGAAAACTGGAGCAGCAGGCTCAGGGCCAGGCCACCGAGCAGCGGCACGGACAAGCGCACCAGCGAGGGCGCGCGCGAAGAAAAACGCATCAAGGGCAACTCCGGAGGAACGGCAAGGGAGTTGCGCACTCTAGGACGCAGCACCCGCGCGGCGAACGAAGATTTGTGCGCATGGTTATCCGCTGGCCGGATATGTCGTCGGTTTTTGTACGATGCCGCCATGACCCACACGACCCAGCACATCGGAATCGTCGGCTGCTCCGCCGAAGGCGCGGCGCTCTGCTACCAGACCATTTGCGTGGAGGGCGCGAAGCTGCTCGGCCCGCACGCGCACCCCGAGGTCTCGATGCACACGCCGTCGCTGTCGGACTACATGGCGCACATCTACCGCAACGACTGGCAGGGTGTGGGCGAGGTGATGCTTGCCTCGGCGCACAAGCTCGCGAAGATCGGCGCCAGTTTCCTGGTCTGCCCCGACAACACCATCCATCAGGCCTTGCCCTTCATCGAGGCGCGTTCTCCGCTGCCCTGGTTGCACATCGCGGGTTGCGTGGCCGACGAGGCCGCGCAACGCGGCTTCAAGCGCATCGGCCTCACGGGCACGCGCTGGCTGGTCGACAGCGAGGTCTATCCCGAAAAGCTGTCGGCGCGCGGGCTCGAATACGTTCGCCCCACCATCGAAGAGCGCGACGAAATCGCGCGGATCATCATGGACGAGCTGGTCTGCGGCATCTTCAAGCCCGAGGCGATTGCGACTTTCCAGCGCGTGATGCAGCGCCTGAAAGACGAAGACGGCTGCGATGCCGTCGTGCTCGGCTGCACCGAGATTCCGCTGATCATGAGCGACGCCAATTCGCCGCTGCCTACGCTCGATTCCACGCGGCTGCTGGCGCGTGCGGCGCTGCGGCGTGCGACGGGTGCGGCCACGACCACCGGTGGCGGCCAGTAAGCCGGTGCGCGTCTTCGCGCTTTGCCTTGCGGCAGTGTTCGTGTTGCTCGCAGGCGCGTGCACGACGCCGCCTGCGAGCCCTGTCAGTGCTCCCAGCGCTGCCGTCTTTCCGCTCGCGTCATGGGAGTTCATTCCCCGTGAGCAGCGGGGTGCCGCATGCAACCGGGCGCTCGATGCCGCACGCGACTACCTGAAGACGCTGGACACCACCGCCGTGATGGCCGTGCAGGATGGGCGCGTGCTGTTCAGCGACGGCTCGCTCGAGGCGGTCAGCATCGTGTTCTCGGTGCGCAAGAGCGTGCTGTCGATGATGTACGGCAAGTACGTGGCGGACGGCACGATCGACCTCGACCGCACGCTGGCCGACCTGGGCATCGATGACCTGGGCGGCCTGTCGGCGAGCGAGCGCCAGGCACGCTTGCGCGACCTGATGGCGGCGCGCTCCGGCGTCTATCACGCAGCGGCCAATGGCGGGGACGATCTGGCGTTTGCGCCGCCGCGCGGGTCGCAGCCGCCGGGGAGCTACTTCCTCTACAACAACTGGGACTTCAATGCCGCGGGCACTGCCTTCGAGAAGTTGACCGGCCGCAGCATCTACCGGGCGTTTGCGGACGATCTTGCCGTGCCGCTGATGCTCGAGGATTTCGACGCCGCCCGCCACAAGCGCAGCGGCGACGGCGCCAGGTCCGCGCACCTGGCGTATCCCTTCTTCCTGTCGACGCGCGACATGGCGCGCCTGGGCTACCTGATGCTTCACCAGGGCAACTGGCGCGGACAACAGCTGGTTCCGGCTGCCTGGGCCGCACGGATCACGCAGCCCGTGACTCCTTCTGCGCAGATGCACCCGCCGCATGTGGCCAGGCGCGGTTTCGGCTACGGCTACCTGTGGTGGCTGCTGGAAGAGCCGGCGGATTCCCTGTTGAGCGGCGCCTACATGGCGTGGGGCGTGCACGGCCAATACATCCTCGTGATCCCGAGGCGGAACATGGTGATCGCGCACAAGCGCCAGGTGCCGGTGGCGGGCAACTGGAATCCGGGCACGGTGGCGCCGGGCGATTTCCTGCGCGCGGCAAGAATGATCGCGACGGCGCCTTGCGGCTGAGGCCGCCGCGCGCCACGCTGGAGGCGGTCAGGCCGCCAGGAATTCCTCGATCAGTTGCGCCACGCGCTGCGGCTGGTCGTGGTGCAGCATGTGGCCCGCATCGTCCAGCCGCTCGGTGCGTACCGAGGGCACCGACTTCAGTCGCTCGTGGAATTCGTCGAGCGTGTAGCGGTTCTTCCACCAGCCGTGCAGGCTGTCGTCCGAGGCTTCGACCATCAGCAGCGGCGCGGTAATGCGCGCATACAGCGCCAGCGTTTCGTCGACGCGGAAGATGTGGGCGTTGACGATCTTGTGCGCCGCTTCGCCGAGGATCTGCCAGCGCGTGCTGCCATCGGGCTGCGCGCGGCCGGCCGACCAGTGGCTGGCCAGCCAGTCGGCCTTGTCTTGCGAGAGGCGCGGGTTGGTCTTCATGAGCCGGCGCGCCACGCCGTCCACCGCCGAGTAGTTGGCCAGCGCTTTCTCGCCGCGGTGCAGGCCCTTGAGTTCGTCGATCCACTGGCCGTAGCGCGCGGGCGCTTCGTCGGGCCGGCGCAGGGGCATGCCGAAGCCTTCGAGGTTGACGAGGCGGCGAATGCGCCCCGGCCGCACGCCGGCGTAGTGCATGGCGACGTTGCCGCCCATGCTGTGGCCGACCAGGTCGACCTGCCGCTGGCTCTCACCTTCGCGCGCTTCACCAACCTCGCCCACGTAGTGGTCGAGCAGCCATTCGAGGTCGGCCAGGTAGTCGGCCAGCCAGTAGTTGTCGACGCCGCCGCCATCGGTCAGGCCGAAGCCGCGCCAGTCGGGCGCGATGATGAAGCGGTCTTGCGCCATGGCATCGACCACGAACTGCCATGAGGCGGCCACGTCCATCCAGCCGTGCACCAACACCAGCGGCGGGCGTGTGTCCGAGGGCTGGCCCCACAGGCGCACGTGGTAGCTGAGGTTGCGCACGGGTACGAATTCGCTGCGCGAGGGACGTAGGGCTTGGTACATGGCGTCGATGATAAGGAGCCGGTCGGCATTGCGCAGTCCGGCACACGACAGTGGCCGGTACGCCACGTGTCGCGTCTGGCGTGTCGCGTGCCGTGGTGGCTGGGCTTTGATGGTGCGGCCAGCAGGGCGCGGAGGAGGGCGGTAGCATCCCGCGCATGAAAAAGATCCAACTCGGTCAAAGCGACCTGCATGTCACCCCGATCTGCCTGGGCACGATGACCTTCGGCGAACAGGTCGACGAGCCCACTTCCCATGCCATCCTGAGCCGCTCGCTGGAGCGCGGCGTCGACTTCATCGACACCGCCGAGATGTACTCGGTGCCCACGCGCAAGGAAACCTACAGCGTCACCGAAACCATCATCGGCAACTGGTTTGCCGCCAACCCCGGCGCGCGCCAGAAGCTGGTGCTGGCCACCAAGGTGGCGGGCCCGCTGCGCAACACGCCGTGGGTGCGCGAAGGCGTGGGCATGACGGCCGCCGACATCGTGGCCTCGTGCGACGCGAGCCTGAAGCGGCTGAAGACGGACGTGATCGACCTCTACCAGATCCACTGGCCGGAGCGCCACGTGCCGGCCTTCGGCAACATCTACTACGACCCGTCCAAGGAGGTCTCGCAGACCCCGATCCGCGAGCAGCTCGAGGCCTTTGCCGGACTGGTGAAGGCGGGCAAGGTCCGCGCCATCGGCCTGTCGAACGAAACGCCCTATGGCGTGCACGAGTTCGTGCGGCTGGCCGAGCAGCACGGCCTGCCGCGCGTGGCGACGGTGCAGAACGTCTACAACCTGGCGAGCCGCGGCGCCGAGAACGGTCTGGACGAAACGATGCACCGGCTGGGCGTTTCGCTGCTGGCCTATTCGCCACTGGCCTACGGCCTGCTGACGGGCAAGTACGACAAGAGCGGCATCACCGGGCCCGACGCGCCCGAGGCCGCGCGCATCACGCGGTATGAATCGGTGCGCAAGCTGCGCTGGGGCCGCCCCGATGCGCTGAAGGCCGCGCGCCTGTACAACCAGCTCGCGCGCGACAACGGCCTGACGCCGACGCAGCTGGCGCTGGCCTTCTGCTACACCAAGTGGCAGGTGGCGAGCACGATCATCGGCGTGACGTCGGTGGCACAGTTCGATGAAGACATCGACGCGTACGGCACCACGCTGACGCCCGAAATCCTGGCCGAGATCGACAGGATCCGCTGGGACATTCGCGACCCTGCGGCCTGATCGTTCAGCGGGCGCACTCGCCGTTGGCGGCGGCAAGGGCCAGGGCGGGCAGGCTCAGCAGGCCCATGTTGCTGCCCTTGAACTGGCCCTTCATGCAATCGCCGTGGGCGGCGCCCGCGACGCCGGTGCCCATCTTCGATTCGAAGGCGGAGCGCGCGGGGCCCTGGATGTCCTGGTTGGCGCGATCGGCGAAGGAGCGGTTGCGGGCCACGTCGCGCAGGGCGCGGCGGGTGGCGTCGGAATTCAGGATCAGCGGAGCGGGCGACGAGCTTGCTGCCTGCTGCGGTTCTGATGGGGCGGCAGGCGCGTTGGGTGCAATGGGTGCGTTGGGCGGCGCGGTGATGGCTTCGCTGCGAGCCGCCTGAGACACGCGCCGGGCTGGCGCACGCGGGGCAACGGCCGTTGGTGCCGTGCGCGGCGCGGCTGCCGGTGCGGCGGGAGGCTCGGTCTTCCGCGCAGGCGCGACCTGCGCGACCTGCACCACTTCCATCGTGGTGACGCGCTTCGCCGTGCCTATCCGCCCGATGTGCGGCTGCGTGGCCACCAGCATCAGCCAGAGCACCGCCGCATGCATGGCCACCACGGCCAGCACCAGCGCCACGAGGCGAGGGCGCGGCATCAAGGCTCGGAGGGAGGCGGCGAGGCTTGCCACTCGAGCAGGTCGCCGGGCTGGCATTGCAGCGCTTCGCAGATGCGCTCCAGGGTGTCGAAGCGCACGCCGCGCACCTTGCCGCTCTTGAGGAGCGACAGGTTCTGCTCGGTAATGCCTACATGCTCCGCCAGCTCGCGCGAGCGCATCTTGCGCCGGGCGAGCATGACATCGAGGTTCACGACGATGGGCATGGTGCGTTCAGACAAAGCCCGCGTTGTCGTCGGCCAGGCGCCGGGCCTCGGCCGTGACCCGCGCGATGGCCACGAGCACCGCGCCGAACAGGATGTGCAGGCAGTCGAACCACGCGATGGTGATTGCCAGGAAGCGCTGGCCCGGCGGGTTGCCGATGCTCAGCGCCACGGTCATGAGGCCGCGCGCGAGCGGCAGCAGCAAGGCCAGCAGCAGCACCGACCAGGCAAAGCGCACCAGCGCGTCTTGCGCGGTCTTGCCGAAGACCCGGCCCTGGCCGTATTCGCCGAACAGCCGCCACAGCTGCCGCAGCGCATACAGGCCACCGCCGACCGGCAGCAGGCTGACCAGCGCGGTGCGCCAGCGTGCGGGCCCGTCGGCGGGTGGCGTCGGCAGGCCGAGGAAGCTGCTCACGCCGAACATGTCGAGCCATGGCCGCTCGAACGCCAGCAGCAGCACGGGCTGCACGACGAGCAGGACGACGCCCGCGAGGATGAGCGCCTGCACGACCTGGGCGTGTCGCTTCAGGTAGAACGAAGGCGTGGCTGCCGGGGCTGGCGTATGCTGCATATCCAGGTCGATGGTTAATGTAAAACGACCAAATATTATCGTAAAACAATAAGTTTTCCTGAAGACGGACCCTTTGACCAAAGATGGCGAAGAAAAGCATCCACACCTCCGAGACGCCCGCGACGCAGCTGCTGCGCGCGCACAGGATTCCCTTCACCGAACACCCCTACGAGTACATGGAGCACGGCGGCGCGCAGCGCGGCGCCGAGATGCTGGGGCTCGATCCGTTCACCGTCATCAAGACGCTGGTGATGCAGGACCAGGACGCCAAGCCGCTGATCGTGCTGATGCACGGCAACCGCACGGTGTCGACCAAGAACCTGGCGCGGCAGATCGGCGCCAAGTCGGTCGAGCCCTGCAAGCCCGAAGTGGCGCAGCGCCACAGCGGCTACATGGTGGGCGGCACCTCGCCGTTCGGCACGCGGCGCGAGATGCCGGTGTACGTTGAATCGACGATCCTCGAACTGCCGGGCATCGTGATCAACGGCGGGCGGCGCGGCTACCTCATCGGCATCGATCCGCAGGTGTGCGTGGCGCTGCTGGCGGCCAGGCCGGTGCAATGTGCGCTGGCAGAATAGCCGGCGCCATGACATCCCCGTCTCCTGATTTTTCCCCCGTGCGCGCAGCCGGCAACCCGGGCCAGGGCACCGCGTTCGAGGTCGCTTTTCGCAACGACGAGCGCGGGTGGACCGAGTCGCTCGACCTGCCGGCGCTGCTGCGCGATGCGCTGGCGGCACGCGGCCATGCCGCCGAGGCAGCGCACGACGGTTGGCTCGTGCTGCCCGACGGGCTCTGGCTGCTGCCGCAGATACTGAGCTTCTCGGTGGCCGAAGACGGCAGCGTGCGCACCTCGAGCACCATCGAGGTGGCGCATGCCGGGCTGTCGCCGCAAGGCATCTTCGAGTACCAGCATTCCTACGGCGAGACCACGCAGGAGGCCCTGGCCCGCGGCTTCGACCTGTGGGCGCAGGTCGACCTGGTGGTGTTCCAGGACGCGCTGGGCAGCGACCTGGCCCATTGCACGTCGATGGCCATGAACTGGGAAGAAGGGCGCCAGCGGCGCGTGCTGTTCGGCCCCGTGGCACACCGCGCGGCGCAGCCCGACGCCGTACCGGAAGAAGAGCACCCGTTCTGCCCCTGCTGCCTGTTCACCAACAGCTGGGAGGCGTTCAAGCCGCAGATCGAGTCGGACGGCCTCTACGCCGTGCGCCTGTATGCCGCGCGCGATGCCGACGGCGAAGTGCAGGCCGACTGCCGCGTCAACGGCGAAGACTGGGCGGCCGGCGCGGACGCCCTGCGCGCCTACGTCAGGCAGTGGCCCGACCGCGGCTTCGAGTTTCGCAAGCAGTACGTTGTGATCCAATCGCCGCCCCAGGCCGTTCCCGACGCCTGACGACGGCACACCGCCGTCACCCTATAAAAACAACCATCCCCGCGGAGCGCCGTCTTGAGCTTTAACCTGCCATCCCTCATCGCCATCCTGGCGTCGTACCTGATCGGCTCGCTGTCTTTCGCGGTCATCGTGAGCAAGTCGCTCGGCATGGCCGATCCGCGCAGCTACGGCAGCGGCAACCCCGGTGCCACCAACGTGCTGCGCTCGGGCAACAAGGGCGCGGCCTTGGCCACGCTGCTGCTCGATGCGGCAAAGGGCTGGCTGCCGGTGTTCCTGATCCACCAGTTCGGCGCGCAGTGGGGGCTGGGCGAGGGCGTGGCCGCGCTGGCGGGCCTGGCGGCCTTCCTGGGCCACCTGTACCCGGTGTTCTTCGGCTTCCAGGGCGGCAAGGGCGTGGCCACGGCCGCCGGCGTGCTGGTCGGCATCGCGCCGTGGCTGGGGCTGGCGACGGGCGCCACCTGGCTGATCATCGCGGTGTTTTTCCGCTACTCGTCGCTGTCGTCGCTGGTGGCCGCCTTCTTTGCGCCGGCCTACTACCTGCTGGGTGGAAACATTGCGTGGCCACTCGACCGCACGGTGCTGATTGCGATCATCATCATGAGTCTGCTGCTGATCTGGCGGCACCGCGAAAACATCCGCCGGCTCGCGGCCGGCACGGAGTCGAAGCTCGGCTCCAAGAAGAAACAACCGAACTGAAAGAACACCATGGCTTCCATCACCCGTTTTCACGTGGGCCCGCGACTGTCCGAGACGGCGGTGCACAACGGCACCGTCTACCTCGCCGGCCAGGTGCCCGACGACACCACGCAAGACATCCGCGGCCAGACCACGCAGGTGCTGGGCATGGTCGACCGCCTGCTGGCCGAGGCCGGCAGCGACAAGTCGCGCATTCTCATGACGCAGATTTTCCTGGCCGACATCACCGACATCACGGCCATGAACGAGGTGTGGGACGCGTGGATTCCGGCCGGCAACACGCCGCCCCGCGCGACGGTGCAGGCCAAGATGGCCAATGCGGCCTACAAGATCGAGATCGTGGTCACGGCCGCGCAGGCCTGACGCTCAACAGGCTCAGTACCGCTTTTCCAGGACCATCTGGTCCGCGTCGCGGCGCATGGAAAAGCGGTTGATGAAGCTGTTGCCCAGCAGCACGAAGGGCATGGGCTCGGGTGACACGATGGCGTCGATGTCGTAGACCTCGACGTCGCCCACCCGCACCGACTGCAGCCGCAGCCTGTGGCCCACGGTCACGCCGTTGGCGGTGCTCATCTGCACCCGCTGGGCCTTGCTGTAGTCCAGGCCGATGCGCTGGGCATCGGCGGCCGACAGCGCAATCGACGTGGCACCGGTGTCGAGCATGAACGTCACCGCGCGACCGTTGATGGTGCCCTGCGTCATGAAGTGGCCCCGGCTGTCGGCCGGCAGCACGATGCGATTGCCGCCACCGCCTGAACCACCGCCCCCGCCGATGCTGACCGGGGTGTCCATGCGCAGGTTGACGCGCTTGCCTTCGAGCTCGACCACCGCCTGCTCGGACTGCAGCGACACCAGCTTTACCCCTTGGAAACTCTCGCCCACCGCCACGGTCTTGGGCGGCGCGCCGTTCACGATCAGGATCGCGCGGCTGCCGATGGTGCCGGTCAGCGTGACCGAGCCGGCGGCATGCGCCATCGCAACGGCTGTCAGGAGATGCGCTGCGATGACGATGGACTTCATGGTGGGGTCAGTCGCGGAAGTTGTTGAACGAGAGGGGCATGTCGGGCACGTCCTTCTTGATCAACGCCATGGCGGCCTGCAGGTCGTCGCGCTTGGCGCCGGTGATGCGCACCGCGTCGCCCTGGATCGCGGCCTGCACCTTGAGCTTGCTGTCCTTGATGATGCGGGTGATTTTCTTGGCCTGCTCGCTCTCGATGCCGCTCTTGACCTTGATGACCTGCTTGACCTTGTCGCCGCCCATCTTCTGGACGTCGCCCTTGTCGAGAAAGCGCACGTCGACGCTGCGCTTGGTGAGTTTGGCGCGAAGAATGTCTTCGACCTGCACGAGCTGGAACTCGGCATCGCCGATCATGGTGATCTCCTTGTCCTTGAGATCGACGGCGGCGGCGGTGCCCTTGAAGTCGAAGCGCGTCGCGATTTCCTTGGCGGTGTTTTCGACCGCATTCTTCACTTCGGGCAGATTGGGCTCGCAGACTGTATCGAATGACGGCATGGGCTCTCCTGGATGCACTGGACTGAATGCGACAATTCTCCCATGATCGTGGAGTCCAACGTCCCTCTGCAGCCGTACAACAGCTTCGGCATCGTCGCGCGCGCGCAGCATCTGGCGCGCATCACCGACGAGGCCGACCTGGTCGCGCTGCGTGCCGATCCGCAGTGGCGCGACGCCCCCCGCTTCGTGCTGGGCGGCGGCAGCAACATCGTGCTCACGGGCGACGTCAAGCCGCTGGTGCTGAAAATCGAAATCAAGGGCCTGCGGCTGGTCGAAGACAGCCCGCGTGCCTGGATCGTGGAGGCCGGCGCCGGCGAAATCTGGCACGACGCGGTCGAGTGGATGGTGCGAAGCGGCTACCCGGGGCTGGAAAACCTGGCCCTCATTCCGGGCACGGTGGGCGGCGCGCCGGTGCAGAACATCGGCGCCTACGGCGTGGAGCTGCAAGACCGCTTCGATTCGCTCGACGCCTTCGACCTGGAAACGGGCCGCAGCTTCACGCTCGATGCCGCGCAATGCGCCTTCGGCTACCGCGATTCGGTGTTCAAGCACGTGCGCAGCGGGCCGAACGACTTCGGCCTGTCGGGCCGGGCGGTGATCACGCGGGTGCGCTTCCGGCTGCCCAAGCCGTGGAAGGCCGTGGTGGGCTACCTCGACCTGGAGCGGAAGATGGAAGAAACCGCCAACTTCACGCCCAGCGCACAAGACATCTTCGACTGGATCTGCGCCATTCGCCGCGCCAAGCTGCCCGACTGGCGCGTGCTGGGCAACGCCGGCAGCTTCTTCAAGAACCCGACGGTCACGCCGGAGCAGTGCGCGGACATCATCGCGCGTGACCCGAAGATCGTGCACTACCCGATGGACGACGGCAGCATCAAGCTGGCGGCCGGCTGGCTCATCGATGCCTGCGGCTGGAAGGGCAAGTCGGTCGGCAATGCCGGCGTGTACGAGCGGCAGGCGCTGGTGCTGGTCAACCGTGGCGGCACGGAGAACCCGGTAACGGGCGGCGAAGTGATGACGCTGGCCAAGGCCATCCAGACCAGCGTGTACGAGCGCTTCGGCATCCGGCTGGAGCCGGAGCCGGTGGTCGTCTGAGCCGCTGGTCCACCGGCATATGGATCTCGACTTCCTGCCCCTGAATTTCCGGCGCCGCATTTTGGCGCTGGTGTGGGCCCGGCGTGCGGTGCCGTTCATTGCGCTGGTGGCCGTGTTCCTGGGCTCGCACCGCTGGGGCGTGGTGGTTGCGCTGATCGTGGTGGCGGTGCTGTTCTCGGCGGTGCTCAAGTTCCTTGAAACCAGTCTGCGACGCCAGTTCATCCGCGAGGCGCGGTTGCCCTCGTTCCTTATCGGCAAGCTGCGCGAGGCGCACCCTCAGCTCAGCCGGCGCGACGCCGAACTGGTGTTGCGCGGGCTGCGCCAGTTCTTCATGTCCCATCTGCGCAGCGATCGCAAGTTCGTCGCCATGCCCTCGAAGGTGGTCGACACGGCGTGGCACGAGTTCATCCTGCATACGCAGGGCTATCAGAGCTGGTGCAACGCGGCCTTCGGCGGAATGTTGCACCACAGCCCTGCCGAGGTGCTGGGCCGCGACCCGAAGCGCAACGACGGCCTGCGTCGCACCTGGTACTGGGCCTGCAAGGAAGAGAGCATCGACCCGCGCAAGCCGGCGCGGCTGCCGCTGCTGTTTGCGCTGGACATCAAGTTCGCGATTGCAGGGGGCTTCAGCTACGTGCCCGATTGCCGGGCAGTGGAGCGGCACATCGGCTCTGATGCGCAGTGCGGTACCAGCTTCGGGGATTCGTCGTCGGACGGTGGCAGCTCGGGAGACGCGGGCGGCTTCGGTGGCAGCGAATCGAGTGGCAGCGGCGGTGACGGCGGCTCCAGCGACGGCGGCGGCTCGTCGGGCGACGGCGGTGGTGGATGTGGCGGTGGCTGCGGCGGAGGTGGCGGGGACTGACGCCACGGCGCCACGGCGTCATGGCACCAGTCGATCATCGCGCCGCCAAAGACAAACGGGCCCAAGGGGCCCGTTGTCGTTTCTTTCTGCCCCGAAGGGCAGCGTGGCATTCAGCCAGTCGCTCAGCTTGCGTCGCCGTCGTTGCTCAGCTTCGGCAGCGATGCGCCTTCGCTGGCCGTCAGCAGGCCGGTGCGGGTGTAGATCGCCAACTTCTCGCGCGTGTCGACGATGTCCAGGTTGCGCATCGTCAGCTGGCCGATGCGGTCGAGCGGCGTGAAGGCGCCTTCGACCTTTTCCATGCTCAGGCGCTCGGGCTTGTACGTGAGGTTGGGCGACTCGGTGTTCAGGATCGAGTAGTCGTTGCCGCGGCGCAGCTCGACCGTCACTTCGCCGGTGATGGCGCGTGCCACCCAGCGCTGTGCCGTCTCGCGCAGCATGATGGCTTGCGGGTCGAACCAGCGGCCCTGGTACAGCAGCCGGCCGAGGCGGCGGCCGCTGTCGCGGTACTGCTCGATCGTGTCTTCGTTGTGGATGCCGGTCACCAGGCGCTCGTAGGCAATGAACAGCAGCGCGAGGCCCGGGGCCTCGTAGATGCCGCGGCTCTTGGCTTCGATGATGCGGTTCTCGATCTGGTCGCTCATGCCCAAGCCGTGGCGCCCGCCGATGCGGTTGGCTTCGAGGATCAGCTCGACCAGGCTGGGGAAGCTCTTGCCGTTCAGCGCGACGGGCACGCCTTCTTCGAAGCGCACCGAGACGGTTTCGCGCTTGACCTCGACTTCGTCTTTCCAGAACGCGACGCCCATGATGGGCTGCACGATCTGCATGCCGCTGTTCAGGTGCTCGAGGTCTTTGGCCTCGTGCGTGGCGCCCAGCATGTTCGAGTCGGTCGAGTAGGCCTTCTCGGACGACATCTTGTAGGCGAAGCCGGCCTTCTGCATGAACTCCGACATTTCCTTGCGGCCGCCGAGCTCGTCGATGAAGACCTGGTCGAGCCAGGGCTTGTAGATCTTCAGCGCGGGGTTGGTGAGCAGGCCGTAGCGGTAGAAGCGCTCGATGTCGTTGCCCTTGTAGGTGCTGCCGTCGCCCCAGATGTTGACGTCGTCTTCCTTCATGGCCGACACCAGCATGGTGCCGGTTACCGCGCGGCCCAGCGGCGTGGTGTTGAAGTAGGTCACGCCCGCGGTGGTCACGTGGAAGGCGCCGGCCTGCAGCGCGGCGATGCCTTCGTTGGCCAGCTGCACGCGGCAGTCGATCAGGCGGGCGTTCTCGGCGCCGTAGAGCATCGCCTTGCGCGGAATCTCGTCGTAGTCGGGCTCGTCGGGCTGGCCGAGGTTGGCGGTGTAGGCGTAGGGAATGGCGCCCTTGTTGCGCATCCAGTGGAGCGCCGCGCTGGTGTCCAGGCCGCCGGAAAAGGCAATGCCGACCTTCTGGCCGGCGGGAACGTTTTGGAGAATGGTCGACATGATGGGAGTTCCGTTGGTGGTGGCGCGATTCAATGGTTCATGACATTCGTGGCACGACTCTACGCCGTGGATACCGTGGAACCGGCTTTGCCGGGCCACTGGTATCGCCCCCTGCAAGGGGGTTGGAGAAGCGACACGAAGTGCGCGAAGCCTGGGGGTTTACCCAAAATGGCAGATATAGCTGTAGGGCTCGCCGGCCACCCGGATCTGGAAGCTCGAATTGCCCGGCACGTTGAATTTCTGGCCCGGGCCCGAAGCCACCCATTCGGTGGTGCCGGCCAGCAGGTATTCGCAGCTGCCCGACGTGCCTTCCATGATTTCCGGGGCGCCGGTGTTGAAGGTGAGGGTGGACGGGAGAATCACGCCGACCGATTTTTTCGTGCCGTCCGCGAGCGTGAGGCCGTGGCTCACGCACTTGCCGTCGAAATACACATTGGCCTTGGTGGCCACTGCGGCGCTGTTCAGTGTTTCGGTAATCGTCGTCATTGGGTGGCGCCGGCGCCGGGGCGGTCGGCAGATCGAGGACGCACCGCAGCGGCGGCGCACCCGTCAAGGGTTGGAAAAGTCCTCGATTTTAGGGGCTCGGACGATGCGGGCCCCGCACCCGGTCGATCAGCGGTGCCAGCCGCGGTAGCCGCCACCCCAGCCGCGATAGCCGTAGCCCCGGTAGTAGCCGCCGCCCCAACCGCGCGAGTAGCCGAGGTTCAGCGAGATGCCGACCGGCGGGTAGGCGTACGGATAGGCGTACGGGTAGCTGTAGGCCGGCTGCACGTAGACCGGCGCGGCATACACCGGCGCCGGCTGGTAGACGGGGGCGGGGGCGCTGGAAACCACCACGCCCGGCTCGGGCACCACGTTGTCCCAGGGTGAGCCGCCGGCCTGCTGTGGCTGCTGGTACTGCGGCTGGTATTGCTGCTGATATTGCGGCTGGTATTGCCCGTTATCGGCTTCGACCGGGTAGGCCTGCATTTGCGACTGCGGCGCGACCGGCGAGGTCGTCACACCGTAGGCGCTGGCCTGGACCGCGATGGTCGAGCCCGGCCGGGTGGCGGTACGGGTGGTGTACTGGCGGCCGTTGTATTCGTAGGTAACGTTGTAGTTGACCTCGCTGCCGGTCGTTTCGCGGATCGGCGTGGCCGAGATCACCCGGGCCTGGACGTACTGCGACTGCTGGGCATGCACGAGGCCCGCGCCGCCCGCGAGCGCGCCGGCCACGGAAAGGCCGGCAAGGGTGCGAAAAACGTGTTTGTTCATGGTGTGTCTCTCCTGCAGATCGCTGTTGGAGGCCGGGCGGCGGGGCGGGTTCCGGGGTTTACACGGCGTTGACAGCCCAGGCGTCGGCGTCGAACCCTGTCGTAACGCCGGTTTTGGCGCCCCAGTTGACCACCGGCCGCTTGATCAGGCTGGGGTTGGCCAGCAACACCGGGCGGGCCGATGCGGCATCGATCACCGCGTTGCGGGTGGCGTCGTCCAGCTTGCGCCAGGTGGTGCCCTTGCGGTTGACCAGGGCCTCCCAGCCGGGCTTTTTCAGCCATTGGTCGAGCTCGGCCTCGGGCACGCCCTGTTTCTTGAAATCGTGGAAGGTGTAGGCCACGCCATGTTCGTCGAGCCAGGCGCGGGCGCGCTTGACGGTGTCGCAGTTCGGAATGCCGTATAGGGTTGTCATGCCCTCGATGATGCCCCGGGCGGCGGGTCGGCGACAATGCCGGCCTCCATGGAAACCCTTAACGACTGGCTCGCGCGCGCCGAGCACCTTCATCCCGACAAGATCGAGCTCGGGCTCGATCGCGCCAAAGAGATGGCGCAGCGTCTGGGCCTGCGTTTCGACTGCCCCGTCATCACGGTGGCGGGCACCAACGGCAAGGGCTCGACCTGCGCCATGCTCGAGTCGATCCTGACGCACGCGGGCTACCGCACGGCCGTGTTCACCTCGCCGCACCTGGTGCGCTTCGAAGAGCGGCTGCGCCTCAAGTGCGAGTCGGTCGATGCTTCCAAACTCATAGCAAGCTTCGAAGTGGTGGAGAAGGCGCGCGGCGACATGGCCCTGACCTACTTCGAGTTCACCACGCTTGGCATCCTGCATTGCATGATCCAGGAGAAGCCCGACGTGGCGATTCTCGAGGTCGGCCTGGGCGGGCGGCTCGACGCGGTCAACATCATCGACGCCGACTGCTCGGTCATCACCAGCATCGACCTCGACCACATGGAATACCTCGGGCCCGACCGCGAGAGCATCGGCTTCGAAAAGGCCGGCATCCTGCGCGCCGGCAAGCCGGCCATCGTGAGCGACCCGATGCCGCCGCAAAGCGTGATCGACCACGCGAAGGCCATCGGCGCCGATCTGTGGCGCTTCGGCACCGACTTCAACGTGTCGGGCGACAAGCAGCAGTGGGGCTGGTCGGGCCGTGGCCGGCGCTACAGCGGGCTGGCCTATCCGGCGCTGCGCGGCGCCAATCAGCTCGTCAACGCGGCGGGCGTGCTCGCGGCGCTCGAAGCGCTGCGGCCCCAACTGCCGATCACCGCGCAGGCGGTGCGCAACGGGCTGGCCATGGTCGAACTGCCGGGCCGCTTCCAGATCGTGCCGGGCGAGCCCACGCTGGTGCTCGACGTGGCGCACAACGCCCACGCCGTGGCCGCACTGGCCGAGAACCTCGACGCGATGGGCTTTTCGCCCACGACGCACGGCGTGTTCGGTGTCATGGCCGACAAGGACCTCGCACCCATCCTGGCCCGCATCGGGCCGATGATCGACCGCTGGTATTTCACCGACCTGCCCACGCCGCGCGCCGCCAAGGCGGCCGACTTGCTGGCCGCCTGGCAGGTGCAGAACAAGCGCGCCGATGCCTCCGGCAGCGTGCACGCAAGCCCGATGGATGCGTTGCGCGCAGCCATCGAGCAGGCGGACCCCACTGATAGAATCGTCGTCTTCGGATCGTTCTTCACCGTGGGTGGCGTGCTCGAAAACGGCACCCCCCGGCTGCAAGCCAAACACCTGCTGCCAGGCGGCTGATCGTCAGGCTGTCCACACCATCTGGCACCACCTCGCTGCACTCCTTCAGGGATCGAACTTCATGGCGTTTTTCAAGTTCCGCACGCGCGGCCCGCAAGGCAACGAAGGACGCGGCGCCCCGGCTGCCGTCCCCGCGGAAAGTGTCGAAACCATGCGTCGCCGCGCACGCCACCGGCTGCTCGGCGCAGCGGTGCTGGTGCTGTTGGGCGTGATCGGTTTCCCGCTGCTGTTCGATACCCAGCCGCGCCCGGTGTCGGTCGACATTCCCATCGAGATTCCCGACCGCAACAAGGTCAAGCCGCTGCCCGTGCCCGCCACGCCGGCACCGGCCGCCACCACCGCGCCTGCAGCGCCCGACAACAGCTCGCGCGTTGCGGCTGCGTCGTCGGCCGGCGGCATGATCACCGAGACCGCCGACGGCACCGTCATCGAGTCCGGCAGGCCGGCGGCCAGCACGGCACCCGCTCCCGCACCGGTCGAGCGCAAGCCCGATCCAAAGCCTGAACCGAAGCCCGAGCCCAAACCGGAGCCGAAGCCCGAACACAAGCCGGAACCCAAGCCCGAGCCCAAGCCGAAGCCTGAACCCAAGCCAGAACCCAAGCCCGCAGCGCCCAAGCCGTCCGCCGTGGACGACGGTGCCCGTGCCCGCGCGTTGCTCGAAGGCAAGCCCATCAGCGCCGCGACGCCCGCTGCAGCCGCCGCAACGCCGAAGCCGGCCGCGGCCGACGACGGCGCCGGCCGCTTCGTGGTGCAGGTTGGCGCGTTCGCCGATGCCGACAAGGCGCGCGAAGTGCGCCAGAAGCTCGAGAAGGCCGGCCTCAAGACCTATGTGAACGTGGCGAAGACGGCCGATGGCGAGCGCACGCGTGTGCGTGTCGGTCCGTTCGGTTCACGCGCCGAGGCGGACAAGGCCGCCGAGCGCGTCAAGGGCTTGTCTTTGTCGGCCGCGATCCTCACCTTGTAATCGCCACAGCCTGTCGCCGTGGCCTTGTTCGACTGGATTGCTGTCGCGCTCATCGCGGTGTCGATGCTGTTCGGCCTGATGCGCGGGCTGGTGTTCGAAGTGATGTCCCTGATCGGCTGGGTGGCCGCATTCATCGCCGCCCAGTGGCTGGCTTCCGGCGTGGCGGCATGGCTGCCATTCGGCGAACCCGAGGCCGCGTGGCGCTATCCGCTGGCCTTCGTGCTGGTGTTCGTGGGCGTGGTGTTTGGCGTGGGCCTGGTGGCCGCGCTCACGCGCAAGCTGATCACCGCGGTGGGGCTGCGGCCGGTGGACCGTATTTTGGGAGCAGCGTTCGGTGCAGCGCGGGGTGCGGTGGCCCTGCTCGTGCTGGCGGTCGTTGTTCATTTGCTGGTGTTGAGCGACAGTGCCTGGTGGCATGAATCGCGCAGCGCCATTGTTCTCGATGCGGCATTGCAGGGCCTGAAACCCGCATTGCCTGAAAAATTGGCAAGCTACCTGCCCTGAGAGGAATCGTTTCATGTGTGGAATCGTCGGCGTTGTCAGCAGCGCACCCGTCAACCAGTTGCTCTATGACGCATTGCTGCTCCTGCAGCATCGCGGCCAGGACGCGGCCGGCATCGTGACCTTGCTCGAACGCAAGTTCTTCATGCACAAGGCCAAGGGCATGGTGCGCGACGTGTTCCGCACCCGCAACATGCGCGCGCTGCCGGGCAACGTGGGCCTGGGCCAGGTGCGCTACCCCACCGCGGGCAATGCGTACAGCGAAGAAGAGGCCCAGCCCTTCTACGTGAACGCGCCCTTCGGCATCGTGCTCGTGCACAACGGCAACCTGACCAACGCGCACGCACTGCGCGCAGAGCTGTTCTCCACCGACCACCGCCATACCAACACCGAGAGCGACTCCGAAGTGCTGCTCAACGTGCTGGCGCACGAACTGGAGCGCTCGTCGCGCGGCGTGCCGCTGCACCCGGCCGAAGTGTTCGCCGCGGTCAAGAACATGCACAAGCGCCTGCGCGGCTCGTATGCCGTGGTTGCGCTCATCGCCGGCCATGGCCTGCTCGCCTTCCGCGATCCGTACGGCATTCGCCCGCTGTCGATGGGCCGCAGCGCCGACGGCACGGTCATGGTGGCCAGCGAATCGGTCGCGCTCGAAGGCTCGGGCCACGTGTTCGAACGCAACATCGATCCGGGCGAAGCCGTGTTCGTCGACCTCGAAGGCAAGGTGCACTCGATGCAATGCGCCGAGGCGCCCACGCTCAACCCCTGCATCTTCGAATTCGTCTACCTGGCGCGGCCCGACTCGGTGCTCGACGGCATCTCGGTCTACCAGGCGCGCCTGAACCTGGGCGAGACGCTGGCCAAGCGCGTGGTGTCCACCGTGCCGCCGAACCAGATCGACGTGATCATCCCGATTCCCGAATCGAGCCGCCCGAGCGCCACGCAACTCGCGCACCTGTTGGGCGTGCCGTACCGCGAAGGCTTCGTGAAGAACCGCTACGTGGGCCGCACTTTCATCATGCCGGGGCAGGGCGTGCGCAAGAAGTCGGTGCGCCAGAAGCTCAACGTGATCGCCAGCGAGTTCAAGGGCCGCAACGTGCTGCTGGTCGACGACTCCATCGTGCGCGGCACGACCAGCCGCGAAATCGTGCAGATGGCACGCGACGCCGGCGCCCGCAAGGTCTACCTGGCCAGCGCCGCGCCGCCGGTGCGCTACCCCAACGTCTACGGCATCGACATGCCGACCAAGGACGAGCTGGTGGCGCACGACCGCACCATCGAGGAAATCCGTGAGCTCATCGGCTGCGATGCGCTGATCTATCAAGACGTGGACGCCATGAAGCGCGCCATCGGTTCGCTCAACCCCAAGCTCGACGGCTTCGACGCCTCGTGCTTCGACGGCGTCTACGTGACGGGCGACATCGACACCGCCGCCATCTCGCGCATGAACGGCAACCGCCCCCGCGTCGAAGAGACCGAAGAAGACTCTTCGCGCCTGGCGCTCCCCAACCCGAGCGAGTGAGGGCCGCGAAATGACCGACGAACGAACCCTGCCGCCCGGACTGCATCGCGACACGCTCGCGCTGCGCTCGGGCCTCGCACCGAGCCAGTACGGCGAGCACTCCGAAGCGCTGTTTCTCACGAGCGGCTTCGTGCAGCCCGATGCCGAGACCGCCGCGCGCCGCTTTGCCGGCGCCGAGGCGGGCTTTACCTATTCGCGCACCTCCAACCCGACGGTGACCAGCTTCGAGCAGCGCATTGCGGCGCTCGAAGGCACGGAAGCCGCCATTGGCGCCTCCACGGGCATGGGCGCGATCCTCATGATGTGCATGGGCCTGCTCAAGGCCGGTGACCACGTGGTCTGCTCGCGCTCGGTGTTCGGCTCCACGCTGAACCTGTTCGGCAAGGAGTTCGCCAAGTTCGGCGTCGAGACCACCTTCGTCTCGCAGGCCGACGTGGCCGAATGGCGCGCGGCCCTCAAGCCCAACACCAGGTTGCTGTTCGCCGAAACGCCGACCAATCCGCTGACCGACGTGTGCGACATCCGGGCGCTGGCCGACCTGGCGCATGGCGCCGGCGCGCTGCTGGCGGTCGACAACTGCTTTTGCACGCCCGCGCTGCAGCGTCCGGCCGAACTCGGTGCCGACCTGGTCATTCACTCCGGCACCAAACATCTCGACGGCCAGGGCCGCGTGATGGCCGGTGCGATCTGCGGTCCGTCGAAGCTCATCGTCGACGTGTTCGGTCCGGTGGTTCGCACCGCCGGCATGGCGCTGTCGCCGTTCAACGCATGGGTCGTGCTCAAGGGCATGGAAACGCTGGGCATCCGCATGCAGGCGCAGTGCGCGAATGCATTGGCCGTGGCGCAGTGGCTCGAAAAGCAGCCCGGCATTGCCCGCGTGTACTACCCCGGCCTGGCGTCGCATCCGCAGCACGAACTGGCCATGCGCCAGCAGTCGGGGCAGGGCGGGGCGGTGGTGTCCTTCGACGTGATCGGCGACGACGCCGAGACGGCGCGCGCCAATGCCTTCCACGTGATCAACAGCACGCGCGTGGTGAGCATCGCCACCAACCTGGGCGATACCAAAACCATCATCACGCACCCCGGCACCACGTCGCACGGGCGCCTGACCGAAGTGCAGCGGCAAGCCGCCGGCATCGGCCAGGGCCTGATCCGCCTCGCGGTCGGCCTCGAGTACATCGACGACATCACGGCCGACCTGCAGCGCGGCCTGAGCACCCTGAATTCCTGAATCGAGTTTCATGACCGGCAAAGTTCGCACCCGCATCGCACCGTCTCCCACCGGCTTTCTTCACCTGGGCACGGCCCGCACAGCGCTCTATTCGTGGGCCTATGCACGTCACCATGGCGGCGAGTTCGTGCTGCGCATCGAAGACACCGACGTGGCCCGCTCCACGCAAGACTCGACCGACCAGATCCTGGCCTCCATGCACTGGCTCGGCCTCGACTACGACGAAGGCCCGATCTATCAGATGCAGCGCCTGGAGCGCTACCGCGAAGTCATTGCGCAGATGCTCGCGGCCGGCACGGCCTACCACTGCTACTGCACGCCGGCCGAGCTCGAAGAGATGCGTGAAGCGCAACGCGCGCGCAACGAAAAAACGCTGTACGACCGCCGCTGGCGTCCCGAGCCGGGCAAGGTGCTGCCGCCCGTGCCCGAAGGCGTGCCGCCCGTGGTGCGCTTCTGCAATCCGCCCGAAGGCGACGTGACGTGGAACGACGTCGTCAAGGGCGAGATCACCATCAACAACCGCGAGATCGACGACCTCATCATCTTGCGGCCCGACGGTGTGCCCACCTACAACTTCGCGGTGGTGGTCGACGACTGGGACATGAACATCACGCACGTGTTCCGCGGTGACGAGCACATCAACAACACGCCGTGGCAGATCAACATCTTCCGCGCGCTCGGCGCACCGCTGCCGCAGTTCGGCCATGTGCCGGTGATTCTTGGCGACGACGGACAGAAGCTGTCGAAGCGCCGCGGCGCCGTGAGCGTCACGGCCTACGAAGAAAACGGCTACCTGCCCGAAGCGATGCTGAACTACCTCGCGCGCCTGGGCTGGAGCCATGGCGACGACGAGCTGTTCACGCGCGAGCAGATGGTGAGCTGGTTCGATGGCTCGCACCTGTCGAAGAGCCCCGCACAATGGGATGCGGCCAAGCTGGCATGGGTCAATGCACAGTACATCAAGGCGAAGACCGGCGAAGAACTCGCACCACTCGTTGCAGCACAGTTGCAAAAGCGCGGCATCGTCGCCGATGAAAGATTGCCCGCAATCTGCGCGTTGTTCAAGGACCGCTGCGAGACGACGGTGGCACTCGCCGGCTGGGCCGCGGCCTTCTATTCGGACATCGAAGTGAGCGATGCAGATCGCGCGCAGCACATCACCGATGCGGTGAAGCCCGCGATTGCAACGCTCGCAGAAAAATTGATGACGGTGACCTGGGATAGGCCCTCAATCGCAGTTATCATCAAGGAAGTCCTCGCGACACACGCACTAAAAATGCCAGTGTTAGCGATGCCAGTACGAGTGCTTGTGATGGGAACATCGCAGACACCGTCCCTCGATTCAGTCCTCGAAATTTTTTCCCGCGAAAAAGTTATCGAACGATTGAAAAAGGCCTGAAATTTCGGGCTATAATTTGAGGCTCGACACCGGCACGGGGGTATAGCTCAGCTGGGAGAGCGCTTGCATGGCATGCAAGAGGTCATCGGTTCGATCCCGTTTACCTCCACCATTAAAGTGTCGAGAAGAGAAGAAGTGCTGATCGCAGCACGGTTCCTAAGGTTTTGACCCTATCGTCTAGAGGCCTAGGACACCACCCTTTCACGGTGGCTACCGGGGTTCGAATCCCCGTAGGGTCGCCAGTTTCACGCAAGTGAAGCGGGCACGAGTTGTCAACACTCGGCTTCGCAAGAAGCGAACGTTGTCTACCAGGAGTGGTAGTTCAGTTGGTTAGAATACCGGCCTGTCACGCCGGGGGTCGCGGGTTCGAGTCCCGTCCACTCCGCCAGTCAGAAACCCTTGCAGTTCATTCGAGCTGCAAGGGTTTTTCACTTTCTGGCCTGCTTGAATTCATCGCAGCCCTCTCGCTCGGATCCCGAACGTTGCAGCGCGCATCGACGATGTGGCCTGGCGTCCGGTAACCTGCCGCACATGGGCGAATTTCTTTCCTTCTGGTTGCTGCGCATTGCCGGTGCAGTCCTCGAGTTGAGGCTGCTGAAGAGCGACGACCAAGGGTTCAAGGTTGGACTCATCGCAGCAGGTCTCGTCATCGTCGGGTGCCTGATTGCGATGTCGATCTACGCGTAGCACTTCGCTGAAGCTTCAAAGCCGCCGTGAGCAATCGTGGCGGTTTTTTTGTTGGCGTTGTGCGCGAGTCCCTGGAGGCGAGGTGAGAGCGCGACGCTACGGTTCAGGCGGCGTGCCGAATGCCGCGCTCGGCCTCATCGCGATTCCATCCGGGCCGTCAGTTCATCGGTCCTCACGCTGCGGCTCGACACCGCGAAATCGACTGCGCTCTTGTTGCTCGCGTGAGCGCAAGTGCCGTAGATTTGCATGCGCTGCGACAGGTGTGTCGATAGCCGATGGGCTGCAGGAGCGGATTAAGTTGGGTCCGACCCGCGACAACAGCAGCCCGTTGTGCGTGATCTCTCTGGCCCCGCGTGAAGCGAAGAAGACGCTGTTGCTCGATTGCGTTTCGCAACGGAACCCTTCAGGCAGCCGATCCGATGATGTCGACACGCGCAAGCGGGCCCGATTGCGCGCTCATGCCCGACCTCGACGATGTGGCGGACAACCGTTTTTTCCCGAAAAGCGATGTGCGATTCGACTTTCTTCGCGACCTCTGCGACGGTAAGCAATGCAAATTCTTCCGCGGCTTCCGAAGCTCTCGTTCTCACACGTGAAAACGATCCGATGCGCTTCTACAGGCCATCCGATCGCATTCGCCTCACGCGTTCGCCAAGCGAAAACGATGCAAAAACGACACATCGAAGGGTCTTCAAATCGAGTCCGTTGCGTAGGCCCTCTCGCAGTCGAATAAACTCCGCCCCGCTTGCAGCTTGTATTCGTGCTGCGCCGCCATAGGCAACATGGCGAAATCAAACCTAATAGGAACTCAGTTGAACCGCATCGAACTCGTCGAAAAAATCGTCACTGCCCACAACGTCAGCAAGGCTGAAGCCGCGCGCATTCTCGAGACCGTCACCGGCTCGATCGTCGCCGCAGTGAAGAAGGGTGACCCCGTGCAGATCGTCGGCTTCGGCACTTTCAAGCAAGTGGCGCGCGCCGCACGCTCGGGCTTCAACCCCAGCGCCGGTACCAAGATCAAGATCGCCGCACAGAAGGTGCCGAAGTTCGTGCCGGGCGCTGCCTTCAAGGCTGCCGTGGACCCGAAGGCTGCCAAGCGCAAGGCCGACAAGGCCGTGACCGCAAAGCCGGCTGCCAAGGCCGCTGCAAAGCCCGCCGCCAAGCCCGCAGCAGCCAAGAAGGCTGCAGCAGCACCCGCCGCCAAGAAGGCCGTGGCTGCAAAGAAGAAGTAAGTCATGCATTGCGGCCCTGAGCCGCATATGCAGAAACTGAAAAAGGCCCCGAGGGGCCTTTTTTGCTTTTGTGCGCGCGGCGCAAGAGGCCGCAGTCTCAGGGCTGCATGGGCTCGATCACGCCCTCGCTCAGGTAGCGCTGGTATTCCGCGATGGGGATCGCCGTGGTCTGCGTGCTGCCGGCATCGCCCCAGCTCAGCACCGCGCTGTCAGGCGCGAGTTCGACCTCGATGGGGCCCAGGGGAATGAGGATCAGGGGACCGTCTCCGGCCCGGTATTCGACATTTCCGGTGACTTTCGCGTTCGCTGGCATAGGTTCGTTCCTCGGGTGTAGGGGGCGGGAACACCAGCTTATCGCGTTGGCGCGAACTGCGGGTCGTCGGGCTCTGGCAAAGCGTGTAGGCCGGACGGCCGTGCGCGTTGGTCACATCGGCGTCACGCACGGCGTGGCACGCTCGCCGATTTCTCCCGCTGCGCAGCGGACAGACACGGCAAGGCTTGAATGAAGAAGCGACTCTGGGTCTTCGCCATCCCGATGGCTTGCCTGTTGGCACTCGTGGTTGCCGGCACCATTGCATGGCACTTCACGGCCGATCGGGGCAGCAGCATCGGCATCGCGACGTCGAGCCCCGCGCTCGAAATCCGCTGGCACGGTGGCGGCATCGTCCTGCAGGGCAGCGTGCCCGACGAGGCCACGCAACGCACGCTGGCGGAAGGTGCCGCGGCGCGCCTCGGCGGCGAGTCCGACCAGGTGACCGACTGGCTCGACATCACGCCCACGGCACTGCCGGTTGCCGACGCAGCGGCGCTGGCGAAGCTCATCCAGCTCGGTCAGGAGGGCTGGCACCTGCAACGGCGATCCGCCGAAGGCTGGCTGGCCGTGCCGCCGCTCACCGACGAGCGCAGCGCCCAGGCCCGTGCGCTGTTGCAAACCGCCTTCGGCCCCGGCGTGGCCACGCGCCTGATCGCCTTGCCCTGAAGAGCCCACGGGCCCACGGGGCAAAGGGATTCACGGCGTCGTCATCTGCCGGCCCCAGCATCCGCCGAATCCGAAAACAGAGGAGAAGGTCCATGCATTCGTCTTTGAAGCACCTCGCAGTGGCGGGTGTCGTCCTGGCCACGCTGACTGCCTGTGGCGGCAGCAGCAACTCGAATGGTTTCTTTCCGTTTCTGCCGCCACCCGCCGCGCCGGCGACGCCCGAAACGCCGGGCAGCATCGACGTGAAGCTCATCGCCTTCAACGACCTGCACGGCAACCTCGAGCCGCCCAAGATGTCGATCACCGCGCCGGCCAAGGGCGGCGGCACGGTGTCGGTGCCCGCCGGCGGTGCGGCCTACCTGGCTTCGGCCGTGGCGTCGCTCAAGGCCAAGAACGAAAACAACGCGGTGGTGTCGGCCGGCGACATGATCGGTGCCTCGCCGCTGGTGTCGGCGCTGTTCCTCGACGAGTCGACCATCGAGGCCGTGAACGCGATGAAGATCGACTTCAACGCAGTCGGCAACCACGAGTTCGACAAGGGCCAGACCGAACTGCTGCGCATGAAGAACGGCGGTTGCGCCAAGAACACCGCGCTGGAGCCCTGCCGCGTCAACAAGGCCTTTCCGGGCGCCAACTTCGGCTTCCTTTCTGCGAACACGGTAAAGACCGACGGCAACACGCTGTTTCCCGCCACCGGCATGAAGAGCTTCACCAAGGGCGGTGCCACGGTGAAGGTGGCGTTCATCGGCATGACGCTGAAGGGCACGCCCAACATCGTGACGCCGGCCGGCGTTGCGGGCCTGAGCTTCAAGGACGAGGCCGACACGGCCAACGCGCTGATTCCGCAGTTGAAGGCGCAGGGCGCCGATGCCATCGTGGTGGTGATCCACGAAGGCGGCATCACCGGCGTGGGCTACAACGACAAGAGCTGCGCCGGCCTGAGCGGCGACATCCTGCCGATTCTCGACAAGCTCGACACCGCGGTCGACGTCGTGATCTCCGGCCACACGCACCGCTCGTACGTGTGCGACTACGGCAAGATCAACCCGGCCAAGCCTTTCCTGCTGACCAGCGCCGGCCAGTACGGCACGCTGCTGACAGACATCAACCTGAGCATCGACACCCGCACGCGCAAGGTCACGGCCAAGGCCGCCGACAACGTGATCGTGCAGGGCGAGGCCTACACCAGCGGCGCCACCACCGTCGCGCTGACCGACCAGTACCCGAGCTTCGGCAAGAACCAGGAAGTGGCCTCGCTGATCAGCCAGTACTTGGCCATTGCCGGGCCGCTGGTGCAGCGCGTGGTGGGCTCGCTCACCACCACGGCAACGCGCACGCTGACCCCGTCCAGGGAAAGCGTGCTGGGCAACCTGATCGCCGATGCGCAGCTCGAGGCGACCAGCCCGGCCGGCAAGGGCGCCGCGCAAATCGCCTTCATGAACCCGGGCGGCGTTCGCGCCGACCTGGCGCCCGCCGCCGACCAGAGCGTGACCTACGGCCAGATCTTCGCGGTGCAGCCCTTCGGCAACAGCCTGGTGGTGAAGACCCTGACCGGCGCGCAGATCAACGCAGTGCTGGAGCAGCAGTTCAACAGCGGCAGCAACACCACCGCCGCGCCGAAGGTGCTGCTGCCTTCGCGCGGGCTGACCTATGCCTACAACCTCTCGGCACCCGCAGGCTCGCGCATCAGCGCGCTGGCGCTCAATGGCACGGCCATCGATCCGGCGGCGTTCTACCGCGTCACGATGAACAGCTTCCTGGCCACCGGCGGCGACAACTTCACCGTCTTCAACCAGGGCACCAACACCCTGGGCGGCGACCAGGACGTGGACGCCCTGGAGGCCTACATCAAGGCGCACAGCCCGCTGGTGCCCCCGGCCACCGACCGCATCACCGTGCTGCCCTGAGCCCGGCGCTCAGACCGTGGCCACGGCCACCAGCCGCATCGGTTGCGGCTTCCCGTAGACCAGGCTGCGCCACAGCCACTCGGCCGGCCCGAACCTGAAGCGCGCCAGCCACCAGCAACTGAACCACGCCTGCAGCGCGAAGATGGCCACGCTGCAGGCCGCAACCGCCACGAGCCCGAAGCGCGGCCCGATGCCCAGGCCGATGCCGTAGAACAGGCCCAGGCCGAACAGCGTTTGCGCGAGGTAGTGGGTCAGCGCCATGCGCCCCATCGGCGCGAGCTTGCGCAGCCAGTGCCGCCAGGCTGCGCGCTGGAACAGCAGCACGAAGGCGGCCATGTAGAACACGCCCTGCGCCAGCGGCGCGGTGTGGCGCAGCAGGCGCGTCACGGTCTTGCCCGCATCGCCGCCGCGCAGCCATCCACCCACCGCGCCTGCGGCGTGATGGTCCCGAAGGAGTAGCAACGCGGTCGCGACAAGGCTCACGGCCAGGCTCGCGGCGAACAGCCGGACCCAGAAGCGCCGGTGCGCCACCGACTCCTGCAGCACGCCCGCGCGGCCGATGGCCATGCCGATCAGCAGGCGCCCGAACACGAACAGCGGCAGCCACCACACAGCGATGCGCATGCGCATGTCGCGCGCCAGGTTGCCGTCGAGCATGGTCGACCACTGGTCGCTGCCGAAAGCGGCCAGGGCGCCCGCCGCCGATTGCGCTGGGCTGATCTGTGGCGGCAGCAGGTCGGGTGCGACCGGCTGCAGCAGCACCGGCATTGCCACGGCCACGAACACGCCGAGCGCGGCCAGCATGCGCGGCGACAACCGGGTGAAGGCGAGCAGCACCAGCCCGAACACCGCGTAGTAGCGCAGGATGTCGCCCCACCAGAACACCCAGGCGTGCACGAGGCCGATGGCCAGCAGGATCAGCATGCGCCGCACATACCGGCGCGTGCCCTCCGCCCTGGCCTCCGGGCGGCGCATCTGCATCGCGAAGCCGACACCGAACAGCAGCGAGAACAGCGTGATCGCGCGGGCATCGACCAGCAGTTCCATCGCCAGTTCTATCGCACGGTCCCATGCGGCGGTGGGCAACGCCGCCTGTGCGACCGGGGTGAGGAATTCGTAGAGCGAGAAGCTGCGCAGGTTGACCATCAGTACGCCAAACAGCGCGAAACCGCGCAGCGCGTCCAGCAGTTCGAGGCGGCGAATGCCGGCGGCGGGCGATGCGCGTCCGCGATCGGACGTGGCGCTGGGGTGGGTCAACGAACCGCCGGCGGCGGCGTAGCGCGGCAGGCTTGCGGGGTCGAATGTCATCGGGGTGCGCGTGTGGGAGGCAGGCGCACGGTTGCGAGTTTCAGGACGAAGCCGCTGGCGCCGGTTTCGCGATGCTATGAATCAGCATTGCATGAACATTGCGCGCTCTTTCTTCATTCGATCGGTTCATTCGGTCGGGGGCAGGCGAAGTCCCGCGACAAGAAGCGCCAGGCTCGCGCGAAACTCGCTTTCGGCATCGCTGCGCGTGGCGGCTGTGGCGATTTCGATCAGCAGCGGAAAACGCTCGCTCGGCAGCGCCTGGAAGCGCGCGATGGTGTCCGTGGCGGACTCGCCCGCCTGCAGCGTGAGCGGTCCCGCGAGATCGGCCTGCGCCACGCCCATGACGAGCGCCGACACGGCACGGAAAGCCACCAGCAGCGCCTGGCCCGACCGGCCGCTTCTTGCCAATGCCTGAAGCATGGCCTCCGCCGCCTCGAGCATGGCCGGGGAACGGCTGCGCCGCGTGAGGATGAGGGGAATCGCATGCGGATGCGCCCGAACCGCATGCCAGAGCGCGAAGGCGATGGTCTGGAGCGCTTGTTCCCAGCTCTCGTCGCCTGCAAGCGACCAGCGTGCCTCGCCGATGACGGCCTCGACCACCAGCACGTCGAGCTCTTCGCGTTGCGAGACGTAGTTGTACAGCGTCATGGCACCCGTATCGAGCGCGCTGGCCAGGGCACGCATCGACAGGCCGGCAAGGCCGTGCGCGTCGACGATGGCCAGGGCTGCGGTTTGCAACTGGGGTCGGGTGAACTTTGCGGGACGGCCCATGTTTTCCTTGACCGGATTTCAAAAGCAAAAGTATAGTTCTATACGTACGGTGTACGTTAATTGGCGATGCCCGTTCATAACCCGGAATCAAATCATGAAACTCCTGCCTGGCGACATGGCTCCCGCGATCGCGTTGCAAACCATCGCAGGCCGATCGATTGCTATCCCCAACCCGTCGGCGCGATTCGTTCATCTGCAATTTCGCCGGTTCGCGGGTTGCCCTGTCTGCAACTTCCACCTCATGACGCTGGCCCGGCGGCAGCCGGAAATCGAGGCAGCAGGCATTCACCAGGTGGTGCTGTTCCACTCGTCGAAGGAAGAAATGCGCAAGTACCAGGCGCAACTTCCGTTCGATTGCGTTGCCGACCTGGGCAAGAAGCACTACCGGCAGTTCGGTGTCGAGAACTCGGTGCTTGCGTTGCTGAACCCTCGCGTGTTCTGGAGCGGAATGCGCTGGGTGCTGGCGTCGCGCCGTTTCTACAGGAAGGCCGAGAACGGCATCACCGGCCTGCCGGCCGACTTTCTCATCGACAGCGGGGGAAGAGTCGTCGCGTGCAACTACGGCACCCATGCCGATGATCAGTGGGACGCCGACGAACTGCTGAAGCTCGCGGCGGATGCGGGCCACGTCACACCGAAGCCGTGGCGCGCGAGTGCCTTGCCGAACGCCGAGTAGAACCGCTGCCCGTCAGGCCCCTGTGTTTGCTGCCGGCGCCTGCCGCAGCCGGTAGTCGCGCGGTGCCACGCCGTGGTGCCGCCGGAATGCGGCCGTGAAACGGCCGTGGCACTCCCACCCCGCTTCCGCCGCGATCGCCTGCACGCTGAGCTGTGTGTCGCGCAGCAGGCGCGCAGCCAGTGCCAGCCGCTCGGCGACCAGCAAGCCGTAGACGGTCGTGCCCTCGGCCTCACGCACATGCGACTGCAGCCGGCTGGTGCGAAGGTCGAGGCGCTGCGCAAGTTCGTCGACCGTCCACGCACGCGCGGGCGCCTCGCCGAGCAGCGCGCGCAACCTGCGCACCGTGCCGGCCGCGGCGCTGTTGCCGCTGCTGGTGTCGCGTTCGTCGGAGCGCGCGGGGCGCAGCAACTGGTCGAGGTCGAGCAGCACGCAGGTCAGCAGCTCGGTTGCGCGCGCATGGAACAGCGGCACGAAGGCCGGGCGGTCGGTGGGCTCGTCGCGAATGCGTGCCAGGCAGTCGCGCACGCGCGGCGTGAGCGCCGCATTGCACAGCACGCGCCCGTCGTCGCGCTCGACCAGCTCGCTCATCTGCCGCGCGGGCAGCCGCACGCCCAGCGCATGCAGCCAGCGCGGCAGCAGTTCGCGCCGCAAACGGAACTGCACGAAGTTGTTGCGGCAGGCGCCGGGAATGTGAATGAGGTAGCCACCGTCGCGGTTGGGCGTGCGCAGCAGGGCACGGTCGACGCGAAAGTCCAGCGGCCGGCCCTGCGTGCTGCCGATCTCTCCAGTGACGTGGCCCGAAAGGAAGAAGGTCAGCAGCAGCTCGTCGCCCGGGGGAAGCTGCACATGCAGGTCGTCGTTGAGCCGGAAGTCGAAGTACAGCGCGCTGGCGCCTTCCCACGGCACGGTGCGCAGCCGCAGGATGCGGCCACCGTCGCTGGGCCAGCGCACCTCGCGGCTGGCGCCATCGTGCAGGGCCGGGAGCGCCAGCGGGCGGTCCGAGGGCAGGCGGATCAGCGCGGCATTGAAGTCGTCTTCGCGCAGCGCGGTGGCGGCGAACGAAGAAGGCTGGATCGGCACAGTCTGCGGTTGGATCGGCATAGAGAACCCTGCCCTGCGGCGTTAGCGTTGCAACACTTTGGTTTGAACGGAGTTTATGGATGAATGCTCGACGTGTCTGCCGGTTTCTGGGGCTCCTGGCGGCCTTGTCCGCGGGGCTGCTGCCGGTGCTTTCCACGGCACAGGGCTCGGCTGCCGCGGCATGGCCCGCACGGCCGATTCGCCTGGTGGTGCCCTTCGTGGCGGGCGGTGGTGCCGACGTGGCCGCGAGGCTGATCGCCGCCAAGCTGCAGACGCAGCTGGGCCAGCAGGTGGTGGTCGACAACAAGCCGGGCGGCAACACGCTGATCGGCGCGCAGGAGGTCATGAAGGCGCAGCCCGATGGCTACACGCTGCTGTGGTCCATCGACCAGACCTTCGTGCTGAACCCCTCGCTCTACAACCGCCTGCCGTACGACCCGCGCAAGGACTTCACGCCGGTGGCGCTGGCCATCACGTCGCCCACGGCCGTCATCGCGCGCACCCAGCCGGGCAGCGTGGGCGACGTGCATGAACTGGTGAGGCGCGCCAAGGCCGACCCCGGCAAGATCAACATCGGCGCGGCCGCGATCCTGTCGCAGATGGCGCTGGAAGAGTTCAACCGCAGCGCGGGCATCGAGACCACGCGCGTGCCCTACAAGGGCAGCGCCGAAGTGGCGCAGGCCACCATTGCGGGCGACATCGACGCCGCCTTCGACGGCATGGCGCCCTATGTGCAGTTCGTGAAGGCGGGGCGCGCGAAGATCCTGGCCGTGACCTCGGCGCGGCGCTTCTCGGGCCTGCCCGACGTGCCCACGCTCGACGAGCTGGGCTACAAGGGCGTCGACTTCTCGGTGTGGTTCGGCGTGGTCGGGCCGGCCGGCCTGCCGCCCGAGATTGCGAAGCGCGTGGGCGATGGCATCGACTGGGCCATCCGCCAGCCCGACGTGGTCGAGAAGCTGCTGGTGTTCGGCTTCGAACCCGCAGGGCAGACCAGCGCGCTCGCGCTCAAGACCCGCATCGACAGCGACCTGGGCCGCTACAGCCCGGTGATCCGCAGGCTCGGCTTCAAGCTCGACTGAAAGGGCGCCCACCATGAAGACCGCGGGCCTGATCGGAGGCGTCGCGTGGCCCTCCACGCTCAGCTACTACCGTCTGTTGAACGAACACATCCAGCGCGAACTCGGCGGCGTGCATTCGGCCCGCTGCGTGATCGTGAGCCTGGACTTCGCCGGCATTCTTTCCGCCATGACGGCGGGGCGCCGCGACGATGCGCGCGCGCAGATGGAAACCGCCGCGCGGCAGGCACGTGCCGCGGGCGCGGAGCTCATCGCGATTCTTGCGAACACCGGGCACTTCGCGGCCGACGCGGTGCAGGCCGCGGCCGGCGTGCCGCTGGTGCATGTGGCGCAAGAAACTGCCGACGAAGCGGCGGCCCGTTATCCGTCGATGCGCCGCCTTGGCCTGCTCGCCACCAGCTTTGCGCTCGACGCGCCGTTCTTCGGCCAGATGCTGGGGGAGGGCGCGGGCTTCGAGCTGGTGCTGCCCGACGCGGCGCAGCGGCGCACGCTCGACGCGGCCATCTTCGGGCCGCTGGCGCGCGGCGAGGTCGACCGCGCCGATGCCGCCATGGTCTCGACGCTGTGCAATGCGCTGGTGGCGCGCGGCGCCGAAGGCATCGTGCTGGGCTGCACCGAGCTGAGTGGCGTGAAGCCCTGGATCGCGTGCCCCGCGCCTCTTTTCGATTCCACCGACATCCACGCCCGCGCCATCGTGCGCGAAATGCTCCGGCCCTGAGCCGGCCCTTGCTTCCACAGAGAAAGAAAGAGAGACCCTCGCATGCAGATCGCCGATTTTCCGTTGCCCTTCGTCAATGCGCCCTACAGCCGCGCGATGTTCGACGACGAATGGATTTTTGTCTCGGGCACCATCGGCATGGACTACGACACGCAGAAGCTCGCGGTCAGCGCCGAAGACCAGACGCGCCTGATGGTGCGCAACATCGAGAAGTACCTGGCGGCCTGCGGCGGCCAGCTGGAGCAGATCGTCAACTACACGCTGATCGTCGCCGGGGCCGAGCACCTGGGCGCGGTCGTGAAGACGTTGTCCGAGGTGCTGCCCTGCAAGCCGACCGGCACGGCCATGCTGGCCGGCATCGCCGTGCCCGAGGCGTGGGTCGAGATGCAGGTCATTGCGCGCAAGAGCCAGCCGGTAGTTGGGGGGCGGCCGTGACGCAGGCCGCGCTGCGTGCATGCCTCTGCGCCGTGGCATGCGTCGTGGCCGGCTGCGGAGGCAGCAACGGTGGCGGCGGCTTCTTCGGCGGGCCGGTGCCACCGGTTCCGCCAGCGCCGGCCGACAAGTACAGCGCCGAGGTGCGCTGGACCCAGTACGGCCTGCCGCACGTCAAGGCCAAAGACTACGCAGGCCTTGGCTATGGCCAAGGCTACGCCGTGGCGCGCGACCAGCTGTGCCTGCTTGCCGACCGCGTGGTCACGCTGCGCGGCGAACGCTCGGAACGCTTCGGCCCCGATGGCGTGGCGGTGGTGGCCTTCTTGCAGATTCCCAATCTCGACAGCGACCTGTTCTATCGCGTGCAGCTGTCGGACGCCGAAGTCGAGACCGCATGGAAAGGCCTCTCGTCCGATGCGCGCCAGCTCGCGGAAGGCTATGCGGCCGGCTTCAACCGCCTGCTGCGCGACATGACGCCCGAAGCGCGCGCCGCCGCCTGCAAGGGCATGGAGCCGCCGCGGATGAAGGCCAGCGACGTGCTGCGCGCCACCATGCAGGTGGGCTCGCTGTGGAAGGCGCTGGGCGTGGCAGCCTACGCATCGGCATCGACGTGGGACCAGCTGGGCGCGCCGCCGGTGGCAAAGGCCGCCGCCGACCGGCCACCCGCACAGCAGATGGCGAGCAATGCCTGGGCCTACGGCGCCGAAGCCACGGGCACGAACACTTCGATCATGGTCGCCAACCCGCACACGCTGTGGCAAGACCACTGGCTGCTGATGCACCAGATGCACCTCACCATTCCGGGCGAGATCGACGTGATGGGGGCTGACTTCCTGGGCCTGCCGTTGCCGCTCTCGGGCTTCACGCAGCACCTGGCCTGGAGCATCGAGGCACCATCGACCGTGACCTATCCGCTGTTGATCGCGATGGATGTGACGAGCGGCGCCAGGCCTTCGTACACGGTCGACGGCGCGCCGCACGCGCTCGAGATGAAGACCGTCGAGTTGCGCGTCAAGCAGGTCGACGGCAGCGTGCGCACGCAAAGCTACAGCCTGCCGTACTCGCACCTGGGGCCGCTCTATCGATTGCCGGCGGACACGGGGCGTCCGGCCGGATGGCATGCCGTGACCGACCCCAACGTGGGCAATGCACGCGCGCTCGACCAGATCCTCGCAGTGGCGAAGGCGCGCGACATCGCCGGCTTCGAGAAAGCGGTGGTGCAGAACCGCGGCATCACCGCGCACCTGATCGCCGGCGACAGCCAGGGACAGGCGATGTACATCGAGTCGGGGCCGCTGCTCGACATCGGCGATGCCGCGTTGCGCGACTGCGCCGTCGTGCCGCCGCCCGACGATGCCACGGTGCCGGCAGCGCTCGATGGCCGCCGCAGTGCCTGCGCGGTGCGTGGCGCCGATGGCCAACCGCGCCTTGCGCCGGCCAGCCGCATTCCGGCGCTGGCCACGCGCGGCATCGTGCAGAACGCCAACGACAGCTACAGCCTCTCGCTGGTGGGGCAGCAACTCGATGGCTATTCGCTGTTGCTGGGCAGCGCGAAGGCCCCGCCGGGCGCGCGCACGCTGATGTCGCAGCGGCAGATCCAAGACAGCCTGGCCGATGGCCGCATCGACACGGCCGAGGCCACCGACATGGTGTTCGGCAACCGCAACTACCTGGCCGAGACCACGCTCGACGCCGTGCTTGCCGCATGCACGAGTGCGGCGGGCGATGCAGTGGTGCAGCGCGCCTGCGGCATCTTGTCGGCATGGGACCGGCGCCACAACATCGACAGCCGTGGCGCCTTGCTGTTCACCGAACTGGGCTCGCGCCTGGAGGCCGTGCCCGGCTTGTACGCCGAGCCCTACGACCCGGCGCGCCCGTTCCGCGTGCGGCCGGTATCGACGGCCCCGGGCGTCACGGCGGGCATCGTTGCCGCCATGCGCGACACAGCCGTCGCGCTCGACGCGCTGGGCCTGCGCGGCGACGAGCGCTGGGGCGACATGCTGGCGCGGCCCACGCCGCACGGACGCGTGCCGCTGCATGGCGGCCCGGGTGGGCAGGGCGTGCTCAATGCGCTCGAGGGGGCGCCGCTGACGAAGGACGGCTACGGCGACATCATCGCCGGCACCTCGTACGTGCATGTGGTCACCTGGGTACAGGACAAGCTGGTGGCGCGGGTGATGGTGGCCAGCGGTCAATCGACCGATCCGGCCTCGCCGCACCACGACGATCAGCTGGCGCTTTTCTCGCGCAAGCAACTGGTGACGCCACCCTTCACCGATGCCGAGATCGCGGCCGATCCGAAGCTGGAGCTGCTCACGCTGCGCGAGTAGCGGCGCCGGCTTTCGCAGTCGCCCCGAAGGCCCAGGGCCCCGGGCGATTGCGGACCAAAGGCTCTTGTCAGAGTGCCAGGCCTTGCTCCACGTCCAGCGTCTTGCGGCGCGCCAGTGCCAGGTTCGACTTGGCCTTGTCCAGCACGAGGTACACGAACAGGCCTTCCTTCTTCTGCATCGGGCGAATGATGTGGTACTGCTTTCCCAGCGTGATGAGGATGTCTTCGATGACATCGTTCAAGCCCAGGTCGCGCATGGTGCGAAGCTTGGCGCGGACCACTTCGGTGTTGCCGGCGGCGGCCACTTCGAGGTCGACACCCGAGCCGATCTGGCCGAGGATCATGCCGCTGCTCGAATCGACCAGCGCCGCGCACAGGGCGCCGTCGCAGGTCATCAGGTCGTCCATGGATTGCTTGATATTTGCCATCGAGATATTTCCTAGTGCCTCGCCCCTGAAAGTCGGCAGCCACCCGGGCGAAGAGATGGGCGGCGGCCGGTGTCGAAACGGTGTTTGGCGCGGTGCGTCGGGCGGGCGCGGCCCTCAGGCGTGCTGCAGCGACAGCGTCGCCTGCTTTGCGAAGTAGAGAACCTGGCCGATGATGGCGTCGCGCCCCGCGACCACGCTCACGATGAGCGTGACTTCGGGGTGGCGCGCCTGGAGCATCAGGATGTGGCCGTGCGTGGCCTCGATGGTCACGTTGTCGCAATCGCCCAGGTGGCTTTCTTCGCCCGCGACCGCGCCCAGCGCCGCGAGCGAACTGGCAATGGCCGAGAGGCGGGCGACCTGCGCGGTGTTCTCGACGCGGGCGGCCAGCTCGAGGCCGTCTTCGGTCGAGATGACCACGGCCTTGACGCCCTTGATCTCGCGCATCAGCGTGTCGATGGCGGATTCGGCGGCGAGCTTGATTCTTGGAGTTATGTTCATGGCTGCTCTGGAATGAAGAAGGGAGTTCAGGTCTCGAGTTGAAGCAGCAGCAGCTCCAGCAACTGAACGACTTGTTGCGAGTCCGTGACGTTGGCGGCCAGCACCGGGCACAACACGCCCTTGGCCTCCATGCGCCGTGCGTAGGCATCGATGCCCGGCTTGGGATGCGCTTCCATGCGGCCGATCGCCACCACGCAGGCGGTCTGCGCAATCAGCTCGGCAAAGCCGTCCAGGTAGATGTCGAGGTCGGCCAGCGGGTCGGGGCGGCTGTTGTCGACCAGGATCACCACGCCGAGCGCGCCGCGCCCCAGGATGCGCCACATGAAGTCGAAGCGCATCTGGCCGGGCGTGCCGTACAGGCGCAGCTTTTCGCCGTTGTCGAGCGTGAGTTCGCCGTAGTCCAGGCCGACGGTGGTGGTGGCCTTGGCGACGGAGGTGTCGCTGTTGCGCACGTCGGTGCTGACCGGCGGTGTCTCGCTCACGGCCGCGATGGCAGTGGTCTTGCCGGCGCCCATGGTGCCGGTGAAAAGAATCTTGTGTTCGATGCTCATCGGGATCCTGTCGGCAACAGGCCGAGCCGGTTCCGTATGCGGGCCAGCAGGCCGGGTTGGACGGGATCGCGCGCCGGGCCGGGGGGGCGGCTTTCAACGAACGGGGCGGCTTCGGGCAACGGCGCCGATGCCGGTGCGGCGGCGCTGGGGGCTTGGGCCGGCCGCGTGCTTTCGAGCAGTTCGGCGCGCCGCAGGTCGACAAGAAAGTCCAGGCAGTCCTGCTGCGCCAGGCCCGAGCGCTGCTGAAGCAGTGCCAGGGTGGTGGGCCTGCCGGTCATCAGCGTGGCCAGCCGGATGCGCACCGGCGCTTCGAGCAGGGCGGCCGGCGGCCAGCGCAGCAGGCGGAATTCGTCGTCGGGCCCGATGTGCCCGTCGGACGACGCCAGGCCCAGCCCGCGCGCATGCACGACCATGGCACCCATCCGGTTGAGCGTGTGTTCGAGCACGTCGGCATGCAGCGGCAGCGCCAGGAAGTGGCCGCCGCGTTGCGGGTCGACATGGCCGACGGCCAGCACCGGTACCGCCTTGGCGGGGTTGTCTTCCGTTGCCACGGCGCTTGCCGCCGGTTCGCCGACGACGCGCAGGTCGGCCGGTCCGGCCTTCCAGTCCCAGTGCTGGTGGGTGCGGTGGTCCAGCAGTCGCACCAGGGACCGGAGCAGCAGCTCTTCCCGGGGTGGCAACCCCTCGACGCTGAAGCTCAGCAAGGCGCGTTGGCCTTTGGTCGTGGGGTTGGCGGCTGTGGTCATGACCGGCGCGCGCGGTGAAAGGGGGCCGGCAGCAGCAGCCGGCCGATGGCAGTCTTGCCTGGAACCAAAAGCACCAACTTGGGGCGCGTATGCCGGTTTGATTGCAACTTAAGGCTCTCTGTGTGGAATTTCGAAGATGAAACGCACGTGGCGTGGGTCGAAACGAGAACTAAAGCTTTATCAATGTGTGTGACGTCAAAAATATAACACTTGTTGCAATTAAAAACACTAGATTACGAACGAAGAGTTTTCAGAGATTTTTGAGAGAGTGCCGGCCGGGCTTCACCGATGGCCTGACTTCGCGTAGGCGGACTCCCCCAACCCGATTTGCAGCGGTTTTGCGGAATTAGCATGGGTCGCACCTGCCGCCAAAGGCAGCGATTTCTTCGTCGATCCATGTTTTTTGCAAAGGATTCCGTCATGAACACCATGAACCTCCGCACGCTTGCGCTCTCGTCCGCCGTCGTGATCGGCAGCATTGCCTTTGTCGGCTGCACCACCACCCGTCCTCAGGACCAGGCAAGCAGCGCCTCTTCGCGCACCTCGATCGACGCCCAGGTCGATGCGTCGTTGTCCAAGCTGTACGACTCGGTGAAGGGATCGCGCGAGCTGGTCGCCAAGTCGAGCGGCGTGCTTGTGTTTCCCGCCGTCGTGGGAGCCAGCATGGGCGTGGGCGCCGAATATGGCCGCGGCGCATTGCGCGTGAACGGCCGCACGCAGTCGTACTACAGCACCACCGCGGGCTCGATCGGCTTCCAGGCCGGTGCGCAATCGAAGGCGGTGATCTACCTCTTCACCACCCAGGCGGCACTGGACAAGTTCCGCAACAGCAAGGGCTGGACGGCGGGTGCCGACGCGACAGTGGCTGTCGCGACCATCGGTGCCAACGGCAACATCGACACCAACACGATCCGCCAACCGGTGGTGGGCTTCGTGATGACCAACGTGGGCCTGGAAGCCGGCGTCTCGCTGTCGGGCGCGAAGATCTCCGAGATCCAGCTCTAAACAACCAGCCTGCAGGTCGCCTGCCTGCCCTGGCAGGCGACAAGAAAATTATTGGCCGAGTTGCGCGCGCAGCTCGGCCACTTGCCTGCGCAGGTCTTCGTTCTCGGCCGTGAGCTCGGCCACGCGCTGCTCCAGCAACTGGACGGCGTCGGGCTTGGCCTGCTGTTGCGATTCGTCGGCATCGGCTTCTCCCGATTCTTCGCGCGGCTTCTTCTTCGATTCGCGCACGCGCTTGGCGGCCTGCTTGAGCTCGTCCTTGCCCGCGTTCGCGGCAATGACCTGTTCTTCGGCCGGAAGCGTGGCCACCGCCGCGGCGGTGTTGATGGAGATCACGCCCGACTTCACGGCCGCCACCAGTTCCGGCGCGGCCTGCTTCTGGATCTTCTCGATCATGCCGACCTGGCTGCTGCTCAGGCGCGCTGCCTTGGCAATGGCTTCGCGGCTGTTCATGGGCGCCTGGGGCGGCATGGCGGGAGCCGCATCGGCCGATGAGGCCTCGGCAGCCGGCGTGTCGACATCGAAGGGTGCATCAGATGAAGCCGGTTGTGCAGTGGCCATGCGGGCGCGCTGCTCGTCGACGATGTCTTTCTTGCGCAGGGCCAGCACGCCGCGCAGGAAGTCCGAAATGCTGCGCCGGCCCAGGTGCTGGTCGATCATCCAGAGGTGCACGTCGTCGATGGTCTTGAAGCGCGTGTTCTGCACCGTCTGGAACGGCAGGTCGTGCTTCTTGCAGATCCCGTAGCGGTTGTGTCCGTCTACCAGCACGTCGCCCCACAGCACCAGCGCGTCGCGGCAACCCTCGGCGAGGATGCTCCGCTCGAGCGCTTCGTGTTCCTCCGGAGTCAGTGGATCGATATAGGCTTTGAGTTCTTCGTTGACGACGATGTTCATGGGGAGGGGATCGGGGAGAGGGTCGGCATTTTAGGTGGGCGCGCTTGCGCGGGTCGTGCGAACCTGGCGCGGCCTGTCCCATTCCAGCGGTGCGATCTCGCGGCAGACGATGCGTGCGGCGCTCGAGGCGAGCGGCGCGGCGCACAGTGCCACGAGGTGCTCGGGCGTCGGCTGCAGTTGCCAGAATTGCCAGCGCTGCGCGTCGTCGTTGGCGCGTGCATCCGCGAGTGCGAATTCGATGCCGCCACTGTCGTGGTCCAGCGCAAAGCCGAAGCTGTCGAGCGGGATCTGCAAGCCCATGCCGCGCGCCTTGATGTAGCTCTCTTTCAGCGTCCACAGTTCGAAGAAGCGCGTTGCCTGCTGAGCGGAAGGCAATGCGCGCAATGCCTGGGTTTCGGCCGGCGAAAAGAAGTGGTCGGCAACGTCGAGCGACGCCTTGCGGCCGACGTTTTCGGCATCGACACCCAGCGCGACGTTTCGCGCAAGGGCCAGCACGATCAGCCCGTCGGTGTGGCTCAGGTTGAAGTCCAGGCCTTGGGCTTCCTCGGCCACGGGCGCGTCGATGCGTGGGCGCCCGAAAGCTCCGGCCGCGAACTGCCAGGCCTGTGGCCGCACCGGTGCATAGCGCGACAGCACCGAGCGCACCATCGCGCGCGTCAACAGGTAGCGATGCCGGTCGCGTGCGAAGTGAAAGCGGTCTTGCTTCGACAGCTCCTGCGTCGTCAGCAATGCGCGGCAAGCGGCCGTCAGCGCGTTGCTGCCGGCGTCGCCGTGAAAGCAGAGCCAGAGATGAATTTCGCCCGGGGGCAGGGGAATGAGGGGAGCGGCGCTTGGCATGAAGAGGCCACTGCGTAAGGGCCACGTTCGCAATTTTTCACGGATGATGACATGGCGCGAAGTGGACTATCATCGCGATCCCCCGCATGAGCGATGCCGGACTTTGCGTTTCCGCAGAGCTTTCCGACCGTGCGATTCGCAGCGCCGAATTCTTCCGGGGCTCCACATCACTTTGTTTTGAACGTTGATCCGAAGGGTCATCAGGGTGACTCGAAACTTGCATATAAATAGAAATGATTCTTATTTAGATTTGTGCATCGAAAGTAGTAAATCGGACTTGCGGCCCGTCTCGGCTCGCTCACAGGAGGAAGAGGTGTTGAACATGCCAGTGCATTCGTTGGAGCCTTCGCTCGGGGAGGTCTTCATTGCCAATCGCGCGCAGCTTTGGCGCGTCGCCCGCAAGATCGTCAACACGGCGGACCTGGCCGACGACGTGGTGCAGGACGCCTACCTGAAGATCGTCGATGGCCCTTGCGTGCGGCAGGCCCATCAGCCCATCGGCTACTGCTGCCAGGTAGTGCGCAACATGGCACTGGACTACTGCCGCCGCCATCGCGTCGAGGCCAGCTACCGCACCTTCGACGTCGATGTTGAACTGCTCGACGTGCCGACCGCCTCCACACCCGACCGCATGATGTGCGAGCGCCAGGTCATCAGCGCCATCGACAAGGTGCTCTCCGGGCTTCCGCCCCGAACTCGCCTGGTGTTCGAGCTCTACCGCCTGGAAGGCCTCACGCAGCGCGAAATCGCGGCCCGCCTGGGTTGCGCGTTGGGGCTGGTGAACGGCTTGATCGCCGAGGCCGCGACGGCCATCAAGTCGTGCGGCCACCTGCTGCTCGAAAGCGGTTCGCGCTGAAAGGTCGTCGCCCGCGCATGGGAAGGGGCCTGCCCGTTTCCCGCGAGAATGCGCGTTGTGCAGTGGCCGGGGCGTTCAGGCGCCGGCCTGCGCGGACAACGCGAACGGCTTTCAAGAATGACACAGGAAAAAGACGATCCCATCTGGAACACCGCATGGGACTGGGTACAGCGCGAGCACGACCGCGAAAGTTTCGACGACGCGGCGCGCGCCGAAATGACCGCCTGGCTCCTGGCGCAGCCCTCGCATCGCCGTGCCTACGACAAGGCCGCGCAACTCTGGCTGCTCGCGGGCTTCGTGCCGCCGGCCAATGATTTCGGCGACGGCGACGAATCGCCCGACACCGATATGGATACCGACACCGGCCCCGTCCCCCGCGCCGGCAAGTAAAGCCAGACTTCCCTGCCAACGCGCGCCACGCCGCGCGATCGCTGTTCGTGCAATGGCCCTGCCGGCCCGCTCCGGCGGATGCAGCCGTCTTCCCCCGCAAGTGCTCCCTCGTGAAATGAACAGATTCGCCCTTGAAGCGTCCTGTTGGCAGGGGCGCTGCGATTCGATCCGGTCCGCGACCGGCCATCGGGCGCTCCTTCTGTTCAATCACACAAGGATGCACCGATGTCGACCAGCTGTTTTGACCGCGAAGACGAAGCCTTCATCGTTCTGGTCAATCACGAAGACCAGTACTCCATCTGGCCGCACTGGAAGGCCGTTCCCGGCGGATGGACTGCCGTCGATGGCGTGCGCGGCGACAAGAAAACCGTGCTGGCCTATGTCGAGAGCCACTGGACCGACATGCGTCCGCGCTCGCTGCGCGAATGGATGCAGCAGCAGGAAAAAGAAGGCGCGCAGGCCACGGAGCGCGTGGCCGGCTGATGGTCATGCAGGCGCCTCTCTCGCTCTTGTGCCTGCCTTGCGCCGGCGCGAGCGCTGCCATGTACCTGCGCTGGCGTCGTTTCCTTCCGCCGTGGGTGCGTGTGGTGCCGGTGGAGTTGCCGGGGCGCGGCGCGCGAATGGGCGAGGCCTTCGTCGAAGACTTCGAAGCCCTGGTCGCGCGCATCTGCTCCGAGCAGGCCGAGGCGATGCGCGGCGACTTCGCGATCTTCGGCCACAGCATGGGCGCGTTGCTGGCCCACGGCGTGGCCCGCCGGCTCCAGGCTTCGCGGCGGCCCTTGCCGCGCGCGCTGCTGGAGTCGGGTTGCGCGGCCCCTTCGCGGCGCGACCCCGCGCGCTTTGACGGCGGAGAAGACGACGCCTCGCTGATCGCCGAGTTGCGCAAGCAGGGCGGCACGCCCGAAGAGGTGTTCGCCAGTGACGAACTCATGCGCATCACGCTCGACACCTTGCGCGCCGACCGCCGCGTCTGCCGCAGCCATGTCGACAACACGGCCGGCGCGTCGTCGCCGCCGCTGCCACTGCCCGTTCATGCCTTCGCGGGGCGTCATGACGACATCGAGCCGTCGGCCATGGCCGCCTGGTCGAAGGAAACCGCCGGCGTTTTCACGCTCGACTGGTTCGACGGCGGGCACTTCTTCCTGCGGCAGCACGAGGCCGGATTTCTCGCAGCGCTCGCGCGGCACCTGCCGACACAGACACATCTTCACGCGCACTAAAGGGTCGATATGAATCAATTGCTCGCGACGGAATCCGCCGGCCGGCAACCGCGCAATTTCGTGGCGCACCTGCGCGCGCTGGCCGAGCAGCGCGCAAACGATGTTTGGCTCACCGTGGTCGACGAGGTCGATGGCGTCTACAGCGAGCAGCCTTTTACCTACGCCGTCTTCGAGCGCCGCGTGCGTGCGCTCGCGGCGCGTTTGCAGCAGCAGTTCGCCAAGGGCGACCGCGCGCTCGTCATGCTCGACAACGGCGACCACTATGCCGTGAGCATGCTGGCCTGCTTCTACTGCGGCGTGATTGCCGTGCCCGTGTTCCCGCCCGAATCCACGCGGCCCCAGCACCTGGCCCGGCTCACCGGCGTGGCGGCCGATTCGCAGGCGCGCTGCGTGCTCACCTCGACCGTGTTCAGCGAAGCGATGGCCGCGGCCGGCAGCCAGTTCGGCGAAGTGGCCATTGTTGCCGTCGATGCGATCGACCTCGCGCTCGCCGATGCGTGGCAGCCTTTCGAGCCGACCGGTGAAGACATCGCCTTCCTGCAATACACCTCGGGCTCGACCTCTGCGCCCAAGGGTGTCATCGTCACGCATGGCAACCTGATGGCCAACGAACATGCCATCCAGGTCGGCATGGGCATCGGCCCCGACGACAAGTTCGTCTCGTGGGCGCCGCTGTACCACGACATGGGCCTCATCGGCGGCCTGATGCAGCCGCTCTACAGCGGCATCCCGCTGGTGCTGACTTCGCCGCGCTACTTTCTGGAGCGGCCGGTGCGCTGGCTCGAGCTGATCTCGCGCCACCGCGCCACGCTCAGCGGCGGGCCCGACTTCTCGTTTCGCCTGTGCCTGGAGCGCGTGAAAGATGCGCAGATCGCGCAGCTCGACCTGTCGAGCTGGCGCGTGGCCTATACCGGCGCCGAACCGGTGCGCGCCGACACCGAGCTCGATTTCATCGAGCGATTCGCGCCCGCGGGCTTCGACCCCGGCGCGGTCTACGCCTGCTATGGCCTTGCCGAAGCCACCTTGTTCGTGACCGGCGGCAAGCGCGGCGGCGGCATGGTCGCGCGCGGCTTCAGCGCCGACGGACTGGCCAGTGGCCAAGGCATGCCGAGCGAAGACGGCACCTTGCTCGTCGGCTGCGGCGCGGTGGCCGTTCATCACGACGTCGAGATCATCGACCCCGCAACGCTGTCGGTGGTGGCGCCCGGCCGCATCGGCGAAATCTGGGTGAGCGGCGCGAGCATCGGCGCCGGCTACTGGGGCAAGCCGCGCGAATCCGCCGAGACCTTCGTCGAGATTGCGGGACGCCGCTGGCTGCGCACCGGCGATCTCGGTTTCGTCTGCGACGGCGAGCTCTATGTGACGGGCCGCATCAAGGACCTGATCATCGTTCGCGGCCACAACATCTATCCGCAGGACATCGAGCGGGTCATCGAGGCCGAGGTCGATGCGGTGCGCAAGGGCCGTGTCGCGGTGTTCGCGGCCAGCGGGCCCGATGGCGAAGGCATCGGCGCCGCGGCCGAGGTGTCGCGCAGCATGCAGAAGCTGGTGCCCCCGCAGGTGCTGGTCGAGGCGCTCAGCGCAGCGGTCAGCGAAGTGTTCGGCGAGCCGCTGTCGGCCGTGCTGCTGCTCAACCCGGGCGGCATGCCCAAGACCACCAGCGGCAAGCTGCAGCGCAGCGCCTGCCGCGCCGGCTGGCTGGACCGCAGCGCCGACGCCTATGCCATCTACGAGCGCGGCGCTTTCGTCAAGGGCGGCCCCGCAGAGGCGCAAGCCGAGCGGCCCGCGCTCGACGAGACCGAGCGCGCCATCGATGCCATCTGGCGCGAAGTGCTCAGGCCCGCCGACGCAAAGCCCTTTGCACGCGATGCTCATTTCTTCACGCGTGGCGGCAGCTCGCTCACCGCCACGCAGGTGGCGGCACGCATATCGGGCCACTGGGACATCGACTACCCGGTGCGCCTGATGTTCGAACACCCGCGGCTGCATGAGAGCGCGGCCGCCATCCGGGAGCGGTTGGCGCAAGGCGCGCACGCACGGCCCGCGCCCATCGCGGTGCTGCCGGCCGAGCGCCGGCAGCATGCATTGCCGCTGTCGCATGCGCAGGAGCGCCAGTGGTTCCTCTGGCAGCTCGACCCCGGCAGCGCGGCGTACCACATGAGCGGCGCGCTGCGCCTCACCGGCGTATTGCAGGCCGATGCGTTGCAGGCCGCGTTGAACGATCTGGTCGTGCGCCACGAATCGCTGCGCACTGTGTTCCGCGCCGGCAGCGACGGCGTTGCCGCGCAATGGATCAAGCCCTCCGCCACGCTGGCGCTGGAAGTGATCGACCTGCGCGCCGTGCCCGACGGCCAGCGCGGCGAACAGCTGGAAAAAGAAACCCGCCGCATCAAGGCCACGCCCTTCGACCTGACCCAAGGCGGCTTGCTGCGCACCGCGCTGTTCCGCCTGGCCGACGACACGCAGGTGCTCACCGTGGTGATGCATCACATCGTGTCCGACGGCGCCTCGATGCAGGTGCTCATCGACGAACTCGCTGCCGGCTACGCCGCGCGCCTGCAGGGCCGTTCGGCGGCGTTGCCGGTGCCACGCGTGCAGTACGCCGACTACGCCGCGTGGCAGCGCGACTGGCTCGCCGCCGGTGAGGCGGAGCGCCAGCTCGGCTGGTGGCGCGCGCAACTCGGCGACGAGCACCCGGTGCTCGAACTGCGCACCGATCACCCGCGCAAGCCGCAAGCCAGCTACCGCGCGGCCCGGCATGCCTTCGAATTGCCCGCGCCCTTGCTCGGCCAGTTGCGCGGCGTGGCGCAGGCCGAAGGCGGCACGCTGTTCATGGTGCTGCTGGCGGGCCTGCAGGTGCTGTTGCATCGCTACACCGGGCAGGAAGAGATCCGCGTCGGGGCCGCCATTGCGAACCGCAACCGCGTGGAGTTCGAGAACGTCATCGGCCTGTTCGTCAACACGCTGGTGCTGCACAACCCGATCGAAGGCCGCACGCCGCTGTCGCGCGTGCTGGCGCAGGCCAGGGAAACCGTGCTCGGTGCGCAGGCGCACCAGGACCTGCCCTTCGAGCAACTGGTGCAGCGCCTGCAGCCCGAGCGCAGCATGAGCCACAGCCCGCTGTTCCAGGTGATGTTCAATCACCTGTTCGAAGACCACCGGGCGCTCCAGCGCCTGGATGGCATCGGGGTGAGCGACCACCTGCTGCCCGACCTCCAGACCCAGTTCGACTGGGTGCTCGAAGCCCGCGAGCGGCCCGATGGCCGCCTGATGCTCGACGTGATCTACGCCGAAGACCTGTTCGAGCGCGAGACCATCGCGCGCATGGCGCAGCATTACGTGGCGGTGCTGGCCGCGCTCTGCGCAGACGCAAGCTGCGCGGTGGGAGACATCGACCTGCTGAGCGCCCCGGAGAAGTCGCAGCTCGCGCAATGGAGCGTGAACACGCGGCGCGAACCGCAGCCGCAACCCGTGCACCAGCAGATCGCGCAGCACGCCCTGCGGCAGCCCGAAGCCATCGCGCTGCTGTTCGGCGACGAGGCGCTGAGCTTCGCCGAACTCGACCGCCGCGCCAATCGCCTGGCGCACCGGTTGATCGCGTTGGGCGTCAGGCCCGACATGCGCGTGGGCATTGCCATGGAGCGCTCCATCGAGATGGTCGTGGGCATCCTGGGAATCCTGAAAGCCGGTGGCGCCTACCTGCCGCTGGACCCCGAGTACCCGGTGCAGCGCCTCGCCTACATGGTCGAAGACAGCGGCATCGAACTGCTGCTCGTGCACGGCACCACCCGCGACCACATCGCCGGGCGCAGCGGCCTGGCGGTGCTCGACATCGACACCATCGACCTGTCGGGCGAGCCCGCCACAGACCCCCGCGTCGCGCTGCATGGCGAGAACCTGGCCTACGTCATCTACACCTCCGGCTCCACCGGCAAGCCCAAGGGCGCCGCGGTGCGCCACGATGCGCTGCACAGCTGCATGGCATGGATGCAGCAGGCCTACCAACTGACCCGTGCCGACACCGTGCTGCACAAGGCACCGTTCGGCTTCGACGTGTCGGTGTGGGAAATGTTCTGGCCCATGACCGCGGGTGCGCGGCTGGTCGTCGCCAACCCCGGCGACCACCGCGATCCGGCCCGGCTGGTCGCGCTGATCCAGCGCCACCAGATCACTACGCTCAACTTCGTGCCCTCGATGCTGCAGGCCTTCCTGGCGCACAAGGACATCGAGGCCAGCACGCGGCTCAAGCACATCATCGTCGGCGGCGAAGCCATGCCGGCCGAGACGCAGAGGGAAACGCTGCGGCGCCTGAGCGGTGCCACCCTGCAGAACCTGTACGGCCCGACCGAAACCACCATCCACGTCACGCGCTGGACCTGCCGCGACGACGGGCAAAGCCTGGTGCCCATCGGCCAGCCGATCAGCGACACCCGCACGCACGTGCTCGATGCCGAGCTGAACGAGGTGCCGCGCGGCGTGGCCGGCGAGCTGTACCTTGGCGGCGTGAGCCTGGCGCGGGGCTACCTCAACAAGCCGGCACTGAGCGCCGAGCGCTTCGTGGCCGACCCTTTCGGCAACGGCGACAGGCTCTACCGCACCGGCGACCTGGTTCGCTGGAACGCCGAAGGCCAGATCGAGTACCTGGGCCGCATCGACCACCAGGTGAAGATTCGCGGCTTCCGCATCGAGCTTGGCGAGATCGAGGCGCAGATCCTTGCGCAGCCCGAGGTGCGCGAAGCCGTCGTCGTGGCCCGCGAAGGCGTCGCCGGGGCCTCGCTGCTGGCGTACGTCAGCGCCCATGCCGGCCAGTCGGTCGACGGCGCCGCGCTGCGCGAGCGCCTGGGGCAGGTGCTGCCCGACTACATGGTGCCGCGCGCCATCGTCACCTTGCCCGCGCTGCCGCTGAATGCCAATGGCAAGGTCGAGCGCAAGGCGCTGCCCGAGCCCGAGGGGCTGGGCCGCGCGACGGCCTACGAGGCGCCGCAAGGCCACGTGGCGCGCACGCTCGCGGCCATCTGGTCCGAGGTGCTGAAGGTCGAACAGGTCGGCCTGCACGACAACTTCTTCGACCTGGGCGGGCATTCGCTGCTGCTCATCCGCGCGCACCGGCTGCTGGAAGACCGGCTGCAGGCCGCGTTCCCGCTGGTCAATCTCTTCAAGTACCCCACCGTCGAATCGCTGGCCCGCTGGATCGAGCAGGGTGGCGCGCAGGCCGCCGCCGCGTCCACCGCGGGCGGCGACGAGCGCGCGCTGCGCCAGCGCGCCGCGATGCTTCAACGCCGCAAAGCGGCAGAGAGAGTCAACTGATGTCCGTCTACAACGAACCCGCGGAGCCCACCGGTCTGGAGATCGCCATCGTCGGCATGGCCGGGCGCTTTCCCGGTGCCGATGACGTCGATGCGTTCTGGCGAAACATTCGCGACGGCGTGGAGTCGGTGTCGACCTTCACCGACGACCAGTTGCGCGAGCGCGGCGTGCCGCAGGCTCAACTGGACGACCCCGACTACGTGAAGGCCGGCGTGCTGTTCGACGGCTTCGACCAGTTCGATGCCGGCTTCTTCGGCTACACGCCGCGCGAAGCCGAAAACCTCGACCCGCAGCAACGCATCTTCCTGGAATGCGCCTGGGCCTCGCTGGAGCATGCGGGCTGCGACCCCGAGCGCTGGCCCGGCAAGGTCGGCGTGTACGCGGGCGAGGGCACCAACGTCTACCTGATCCGCAACCTGCTGCCGGCCTTCGGCCTCGGCGCGCACACCGGCATTGCCGACCTGCTGGGCCTGATGAGCGGCAACGCCGCCGGCTCGCTGTGCACGCGCGTGGCCTACAAGCTCAACCTGCGCGGCCCCGCCGTCACTGTGCAGACGGCCTGCTCGACATCGCTCACGGCCGTGCACACCGCCTGCCAGGCCCTGCTGAGCCACGATTGCGACATGGCGCTGGCCGGCGGCGTGTGGCTCAACCTCTTGCAGGAAGGCGGCTACCGCTACCAGGCTGGCGCGATTCTTTCGCGCGACGGCCATTGCCGCGCCTTCGATGCCGATGCCAACGGCACGGTGATCGGCAGCGGGGCGGGCGTGGTCGTGCTCAAGCGCCTCGACGAAGCCCTGCGCGACGGCGACACCATCCATGCCGTCATCAAGGGCACCGCGGCCAACAACGACGGCTCAGCCAAGGTCGGCTTCACCGCGCCCAGCATCGACGGGCAGGCCGAAGTGATCCGCGCCGCGCAGCTGATTGCCGGTGTCTCGGCCGACACCATCGGCTACATCGAGGCGCATGGCACCGGCACCACGCTGGGCGACCCCATCGAGATCGCGGCGCTCACGCAGGCCTTCCGGGCCGATACCGAGCGGCGCGGCTTCTGTGCCGTGGGCTCGGTCAAGACCAACGTCGGCCACCTTGATGCAGCAGCGGGCGTCGCGGGCCTCATCAAGACCGCGATGGCGCTCAAGCACCGCACGCTGCCGCCGAACCTGCACTTCACCCAACCCAATCCGCAGATCGATTTCGCTGGCAGCCCGTTCTATGTGAATGCGCAATGCCAGCCCTGGCCGGAAGGCAGCACGCCGCGCCGCGCGGGCGTGAGCTCTTTCGGCATCGGCGGGACCAATGTGCACGTGGTGCTCGAAGAAGCGCCGGTTTCCCGATCCTCCGAGTCCGCGCCCGGCTGGCAGGTTCTGCCGCTGTCCGCCCGGAGCACGGTGGCGCTGGCGCAGGCCGCGCGGCAACTTGCGGATCACCTGGATCTGAACCTCGCGGCGCCGTCGCTTGCCGACGTTGCCCACACGCTGCAAGCCGGCCGGCGCGCGCAGGAATTCCGCGGCGCGGTCGTCGCGGACGGGCTCACCGCGGCGGTCCAGGCGCTGCGCGCCCCCGAAAGCGATTTCGACCAGGCGACCCGCGTTCCGGCCTCCGCGCCCGAGGTCGCGTTTCTCTTCCCCGGCGGTGGCACGCAGCACGCGAACATGGGCCTTGCGCTGTACCGCGACCATCCGGTTTTCCGCGAAGAAGTCGATCGCTGCTGCGATGCCTTGCGCGATGCGATGGGCATGGACTTGCGGCAGCTGCTCTATCCGGCCACCGGCGCCGAAGCCGCCGCCGACGAGCAACTGGCCCGCATCGAGTACACGCAGCCACTGTTGTTCATCGTCGAGTACGCGATGGCGCGGCTCTGGATGTCGCGCGGCGTGCAGCCCGCCGTGATGCTGGGCCACAGCCTGGGCGAGTACGTCGCGGCCTGCCTGGCCGGCGTGTTCAGCCTGGAAGATGCGTTGCGCATCGTGGCCACGCGCGGCCGCCTGATGCAGTCGATGGCGCCAGGCGCAATGACCGCCATTGCGCTCTCGGAGGCCGAGCTCGCGCCGTACCTTGCCACCGGCTGCGACATCGCCGCCATCAACGGCGAGCAACTGTGCGTGCTCGCCGGACCGATGGCCGCCATCGAGGCCGCCGAGCGCCAGATGTCGGCGCGCCAACTGCTGCCGCGCCGCCTGCTGGTGTCCATCGCTTCGCATTCGGCGATGACCGAATCCATCGTGGCCGAGCTGCGGCAGGTGGTTGCCTCCGTGCCCCGGCACGCGCCGCGCATTCCCTTCATCTCCAACGTCACCGGCAAGCCCATCACCGCGCAGCAGGCGGTCGATCCGGCCTACTGGGGCCAGCACCTGCGCGGCACCGTGCGCTTCGCGGACGGGCTGGCCGATCTGCTTCGCGTCGAAGGCCGTGTGCTGCTCGAAGTCGGCCCCGGCGAAACGCTGGCCGGCCTTGCGCGCCAGCATCCGTTGGCGGCGTCGGCCGCGGGCATCTGGTCGAGCCAGGCCCATCCGCAAAAGCAGGCGCACAACGAACGCCAGATGGCCAGCGTGATCGGCGCCCTCTGGTGCGCGGGTGTCCAGGTCGACTGGGCCGCGTGCCATCCCGGGCGGCAAGCCCGCCAGGTGCCGCTGCCCACCTATCCGTTCCAGCGCCAGTCGTACTGGACCGACGCACCGGAACCGGGGAGCGAAGCAGCGGGCCCGTCCGCGCGCAAGGCGGCCGACGCGTTCTATGTGCCGACCTGGCAACGCACCGAACCTTCGAGCGCTTCGCCGCAAGCCGCGCCCGTCAGCGGGTGCACGCTGGTGTTCGCGGAAGCGGGCGGTCTGGGCGATGCGCTGATCCGGCAACTGCAGGACGAATCGCCCGGCCATCCGGTCGTTCGCGTGACGGCCGGCGCGGGCTATGCCGAAACGGGCGCGCGCCATTTCACGGCCCGCCCCGGCGAGCGCGCCGACCACGAACAGCTACTGCGAAAAGTTCAGGCCGAATGCGGGCCCGTCGCCAGGGTCTGCCACATGTGGGGCGTCGATGGTCCGTCGGCGGTGCCACCCACCTCGGAAGAAGTCATGGAGCGCGGGTACTTCAGCCTGCTCGCGCTGGCCCAGGCCATCGACAGCACCTCCGCCGGACGCGAACACAAGCTTTCCATCGACGTCATTGCGAACCAGATGGAAGACGTCTCCGGCCTCGAAGCACTGTGCCCCGAGAAGGCGACGCTGTTCAGCCTGTGCAAGGTGATCGCGCAGGAATATCCGCACATCGCCTGCAGGGTGACCGACATCGTGTTGCCCGTGGCGGGCAGCGCCGCCGAAGCCTGGCTGGCACGGCAGCTCGCCGGGCAGATGCAGGCTCAGGCCCCGCGCACCGAAACGCTGGTGGCCTATCGCGGCCCGCACCGCTGGGTCAAGGGCTACGAGCCACTGCCCGCGGCATCCGCGTCTCAGCAGTTGCAGCAGCAGCAGCAGCGGCTGCGTTCGAAGGGTGTCTACCTGATCACCGGTGGCCTCGGCGGGGTGGGGCTCGCCGTGGCCCGGCACCTGGCCGAGTCGTGGCAGGCAAGGCTGGTATTGCTGGGCCGCACGCCAATTCCCGAGCGCAGCACGTGGGAAGCCATCGCCGCGGCCGAAGACCAGCCCCGGGCCCTGCGGACCCGGCTCACGCAATTGCTCGAACTCGAAAACCTGGGTGGCGAAGTGCTCGTCGTTGCCGCCGACGTGGCCGATGCGGCCTCGATGCGCTCCGCTGTTGAACAGGCCCGCGCGCGCTTCGGCATGGTGCAGGGCGTGGTGCATGCGGCGGGGCATGCCAACAGCGGAATGATCGCCACCCGCACGCGTGCCGAAGCCCAGGAGGTGTTCGCGCCCAAGCTGCAAGGCACGCGCTTTCTGCTCGACGCGTTGCGCGACGAGCCGCTCGATTTCGTGCTGCTGTGCTCCTCGATCTCGAGCATGGCGGGCGGCCTGGGCATGAGCGACTACGCCGCCGCCAACGCCTACCTCGATGCACTGGCCGCGCTGTGGCAGCGCAGCGCGAAGCACCCCGTCATCTCGGTCAACTGGGACGCATGGCGCGATCTCGGCATGGCCGCCGGCCGCGTGCTGCCCGAAGGCATCGGCATGAGTGGCCCCGAAGGTGCACGGGCGCTGGAGCGCATCGTCAACGGCCCGGCGTTCGCGCAGGTCGTCATCTCCACCACCGACCTGGACCAGCGGCTCGGCGAGCTCGACAACGGCATGCTCGACCTGCTGGAGACCGGCCCGGTCGCGAAGAAGAAGCGCCGCGATCATCCGCGCCCCGCACTCGACACGCCCTTTGTCGCACCCGAAGGCGAGCTCGAAAGCGGCCTGGCCACCATCTGGCAGGACATGCTGGGCATCGCCAGCGTGGGGGTCGACGACAACCTGTTCGAGTTGGGCGGCGACTCGCTGCTCGCCATCCAGATCCTGGCGCGGGCCCGCAAGGCCTACGACGTCGAGCTGCACCCGGCGGCCTTCTTCAAGGCGCCCACCCTGCGCGACCTTGCCGTGCTGGTCGAAACGCGGCTGATCGAGGAGATCGAAGCCGCCGATCTCGTGGACGCCGCGCCGGACGCCTTGTCCGCAACCGTTTGAAGACCCGACATGTCCGAACTTCGAGATATCTCCGCACGCCGCGCCGGCCTGACCGCCGAACAACGCGCGAAGTTGGCCCAGCGGCTCCGCGGCGCGGTGGCGTCCGAGCCGGTGCAGAGCGCTTTCACCATCGCGCCGAGCGCCCGGCCCGACAACAGGGCCGCGCTTTCCTTCGCGCAGCAGCGGCAATGGTTCCTGTGGCAACTCGACCCCGAGGGCACGGCCTACCATGTGAGCGGTGGCCTCGTGCTGGAAGGGCAACTCGATGCCGATGCGTTGCACGCCGGCATTGAAGCGCTCGTGGCCCGCCACGAATCGCTGCGCACGGTGTTCGAGGAGGGCGGCGACGGCGTGGTGCAACAGGTCATCTTGCCGGCACAGCGCGTCGAGCTTCCTTGCATCGACCTGGGCCACCTGCCGAGTCATGAGCGCGCAACGCGGCTCGACGCCGAGGCGCGCGCGGTCTGCGATGCGCCTTTCGACCTGGCGCGCGGCCCCTTGCTGCGCGCGGTGTTGATCAGGCTGGACGAGCGCGACCATCGGCTCGTGGTCGTGATGCATCACATCATCTCGGACGGCTGGTCGATCCAGCTGATCCTCGACGAACTGGCGGTGCTGTATTGCGCACGCGCACTGGGCCGTGACGCGGAACTGCCGCAGCTGCAGGTGCAGTACGCCGATTACGCGGCCTGGCAGCGGCGCTGGCTCGAAGAGGGCGAGGGTGAACGGCAGTTGGCATGGTGGCGGCAGCACCTGAGAGAAGACCACCCCGTGCTGGCGCTGAGCACCGACCGCCCGCGTCGCGGCGACGGCCGCTATTCGGCGGCGCGGTACGACTTCAAGTTCCCCGCCGACCTCCTGCCGGCCCTCAAGCGGCAGGCCCAGGCACAGGGTGCGACGCTGTTCATGGCACTGCTCGCGGCCTTCGACGTGGTGCTGTTCCGCCACTCGGGCCAGCCTGTGCTTCGCGTGGGCGTGCCCATTGCCAACCGCAACCGGACCGAGACGGCCGGGGTGGTCGGCTTCTTCGTCAACACGCAGGTGCTGTCCGCGACGCTGCATGCCCGCATGACGCTGGCCGACGTGTTGGCGCAGAGCCGCGACGCGGCCATCGGCGCGCAGTCGAACCAGGACTTGCCGTTCGAGCAGCTGGTCGAGGCGCTCCGGCCCGACCGCAGCCCGGGAATCAACCCGTTGTTCCAGGTGATGTTCAACCATCTCCGGCAAGACCATCGTTCGCTCGCGCAGTGGCCCGCGCTGTCGGTCCGGCGCATGCATCTGCAAGAGCAGACGGTGCAGTTCGAGCTGATGCTGCAGACCTGCGAGAACGAGCGCGGCGAGGTCGATGCCTGCTTCAACTACGCGCCGGAGCTGTTCGATGCACAGACGATAGAGCGCATGGCGGGGCACTGCCTGTCGGTGCTTCGCGCGCTCGCGCTGCAGCCGCAGCAGGCGATCGCGGACGTGGTGCTGATGGGCCCCGACGAATGCGCGCAGCTCGACCGGTGGAGCGTCAACGCGCAGACGCACGGCGCCGCGGAGCCCGTGCATCGGTTGATCGAACGCCAGGCGCGGCAGCAGCCCCTGGCGCCCGCGCTGGTCTTCGGCGAAGAAACGCTCGGCTATGCCGAAGTCAACCGTCGGGCCAACCGCCTTGCGCACTGGCTGATCGGCCAGGGTGTGCGCGCCGAGACATTGGTCGGCGTGGCGATGGAGCGCGGCACCGGGCTGGTGATTGCGCTGCTCGCCATCATGAAGGCGGGTGGCGCCTATGTGCCGCTGGACCCGGAGCACCCTGCCGATCGCATCGCGTACATGGTGGAAGACAGCGCCCTCGCATGGGTACTCACCAACGGCAACGTGCAGCAACGCCTGCCCGCGAAGGAGGGCGTTCGCCTGGTGGTGCTCGATGCCATCGACCTTGGCAACTTCCCGGCGGAAGACCCCGTCGTGCCTTTGATCGGCGAGAGCCTTGCCTACGTGATCTACACCTCGGGCTCGACCGGCAAGCCCAAGGGCGCCGCCAACCGGCACAACGCGCTGCACAACCGCCTGGCCTGGATGCAGCAGGCCTACGGCATTGGGCCGGGCGACACGGTGCTGCAGAAAACGCCGTTCAGCTTCGACGTGTCGGTCTGGGAGTTTTTCTGGCCGCTGATGTACGGCGCGCGGCTGGCCGTGGCCGCGCCGGGCGACCACCGCGACCCGGCGCGCCTGGTCCAGCTGATTCGACAGCACGGCGTGAGCACGCTGCATTTCGTGCCGTCGATGTTGCAGACTTTCCTGTCGCAGCCCGACGTCGAGACCTGCACGAGCCTGCGGCGCATCGTCTGCAGCGGCGAGGCATTGCCGGCCGAAGCGCAGAACGAAGTGTTCCGCCGGTTGCCCCGTGCGGCGCTCTACAACCTCTATGGGCCCACCGAAGCCGCCATCGACGTCACGCACTGGACCTGCCGCGACGACGGGCGCAGCCAGGTCGCCATCGGCCGGCCGATTTCCGGCGTGCAGGCGCACGTGCTCGATGCGTCCCTGAATCGCGTGCCCTTGGGCGTGGCGGGAGAGCTTTACCTGGGCGGCATCGGCCTGGCGCGAGGCTACGCGAAGCGCCCCGGGTTGACGGCCGAGCGCTTCGTTGCCGACCCCTTCGACCCCTCGGGCGGTGGCCGGCTCTATCGCACGGGCGACCTTGTGCGCTGGAACGCCGAAGGCCAGCTCGACTACCTCGGGCGCCTCGACCACCAGGTGAAGATCCGTGGCCTGCGCATTGAACTCGGCGAGATCGAGGCACAGTTGCTCGCACATCCGCGCGTGCGGGAGGCCGTGGTGGTCGTGCAGCAGGGCAGCGGCGGGCCGAGGCTTGCAGGCTATGTCTCGCTGCACGCGGGGTCGGACGTGGCGCCCGCGGCGTTGCACGAATGGCTTGGCCGCGAACTGCCGGAGTACATGGTGCCGGCGTTGCTCATGACGCTGGAGCGCCTTCCGCTCAACGCCAACGGAAAGATCGACCGCAAGGCGCTGCCGCAGGTGCAGGCTTCCGATGCCGGCGGGTTCGAGGCGCCCGACGGCGCCCACGAAACGATGCTGGCCGGGCTGTGGTGCGAATTGCTCGGCGTGAGGGAAGTCGGCCGCCATGCGAGTTTCTTCGAAAGCGGCGGCCATTCGCTGATGGCGGCGCAGCTCGTCTCGCGGCTGCGTGCGGGCCACGGGCTGCAGTTGCCGCTGCGCGAGGTGTTCGAGCATCCGGTGCTGCGCAACATGGCGCTCAGGTTGCGAGGTGCCGATGCGGCTTCCGGCAATGCGGTGTCCGTGCCGGGTCTGGTGCCGGTGGCGCGCGCCGCGCAGATGGGGCTGTCTCCCATGCAGCACCGGCTCTGGCTCGTCGACCGGCTGGCCAACGCCGATGCGCGCGTGGCCTACAACATGGCGGCTGCGTTGCGCTTCGAGGGGCCGCTCGACATCGACACGCTGCGGCGCGCGCTTGAAACCATCGTGTCGCGGCACGAGGCGCTGCGCACCGTCTACCCGGAAAACGACCAGGGCGAGCCCGTGGCGTCGATCACCCCGGCCGGCGTGTTCGATCTGCCATGGAGCGATGTCTCGCCGGTGCCGCCCGAAGACGAAGCGTTGCGCATCGACAGCGCGCTGGACGCGATGGCCGCGCGGCCTTTCGAGCTGGCCTCGGTGCCGCCGCTGCGCGCCGCGCTGCTGCGTCTTGGCGAGGCGCGGCATGCATTGCTGCTGTGCGTGCATCACATCGCCTTCGACGGGTGGTCTCAAGCCATTTTCGCGAGCGAATTCGTGGCGGCGTACGAAGCGCTGCGAACCGACAGTGCCTCGACCCTGCCACCGCTGCGCGTGCAGTACGCCGACTACGCGGCATGGCAAGACAGGCAGCTCGACGCGTCACGCGCACAAGACGCCGCGTTCTGGAAGCACTACCTGGCCGATGCGCCGCAGCAGTCCCGATTTCCGGTCGACACCGGTCTGTCGCCGGCGTCGGCGCGCACCGCCGGCAGCGTTCGCGTGCCGCTCGAGCGTGCGCTGGTCAGCGGGCTCGCGCCGCTGGCCCACGGCGGCAAGACCTCCCTGTTCACCGTGATGCTGGCGGCCTTCCTGATGCTGCTGCACCGCGAGACCGGTGCCGACGATGTGGTGGTCGGTACGGACGTCGCGGGACGCGATCACCCCGAGCTCGAAAAGCTGATCGGTTTCTTCGTCAACGTCGTGCCGCTGCGTTCGCGGCGGCGCGTGGCGGCGAGCTTCACGCAGTGGCTGGCGCAGGTGCATGACAGCACGCAGTCGGCCTTGGCGCATGCGGCTGTTCCGCTCGATCGCATCCTCGATGCCGCCGGCATGCCGCGCGCGCACGGCGGGCCGGTGCGCCTGCTGTTCGTCATGCAGAACACGCCCGCCAGCCATTTCGAAATTCCCGGCCTGCGCATCGACGTGCTGCCGCAGCGTGTGCGGCAGGCCAAGTTCGACATTGCCGTGTTTGTCCACGAAGGCCCGGGCGACTGGAGCGCCGAGTGGATCTACGACGCCGGCCTGTACCGCCCCGAGTCGATCGGGCGGTGGGCGGCCAGCTGGTGCGCGTTGCTGCGGCAACTGGTCATCTCGCCCGACACGGCGGTCGAGCAACTCTTTTCATCACCTGATCGCAAGGAATTCCCAATGAATCCGATGCCGTCGCCCCAGCTCGGCAAGCTGGACAAGCTCAAGAAATTCGCGGCCAAGTCGCCCGCCGCCGCAGGGACGGTTGCGCCAGCAGCCAACCCCGCGCCCGCCACGCAACGCCCGCGGGTCAAGACCTCGTTTCTTTCCGAAGACCGCGAGTTCCCGCTCGTCATCGAGCCCGCCAGCGACAGCTTCGACGCAGTGGCCTGGGTGCGCGAGTACCGCGGCTTCGTCGATGACGCGCTGGCCCGTCATGGCGGGCTGCTGTTCCGCAACTTCGGCCTGGCGACCCTGCAGGACTTCGAGGCCTTTGCCGAGAACGTGGAGCCCGAGCTGTATGGCAGCTACGGTGACCTGCCGAAGAAGGAGGGCGGACGCCGCACCTACCGCTCCACGCCGTATCCCGAGCGGCAGATGATCCTGTACCACAACGAGAGCTCGCACATGGAGCGCTGGCCGCGCAAGCAGTGGTTCTACTGCGAGCTGCCATCGCGCGTGGGTGGCGCGACGCCCATCGTCGATTGCCGCGAGATGCTGCGCCGCCTGCCGGCCCCCATCGTCGAGGCCTTCGAGCGCAAGGCGCTGATCTACGTGCGCACCTTCACGCCGCACCTGGACGTGAGCTGGCGCGACTTCTTCAAGACCGACCAGCGCGCCGAGGTCGAGGCGCGGCTGGCCGCCGGCGGCATCGAATGGCGCTGGCTCGACGCGGACACGCTGCAGACGCGCACCCATTGCCCCGCCGTCATGACGCATCCGCTGACCGGCGAGCGCGTGTTCTTCAACCAGGTGCAGTTGCATCACCCCGCCTGCCTGGAGCCCGACGTGCGCGAAGACCTGCTGGCACTGGTCGGTGCCGACCGCATGCCGCGCCATGTCTGCTACGGCGACGGCTCGCCGATCGACGATGAGACCATGGCCATCGTCGGCCGCACGTACGAAGAATGCGCCGTGCGCTTCGACTGGCGCAAGGGCGACGTGGTCATGCTCGACAACATGCTCGCGGCCCATGCGCGCGATCCGTACGAGGGGCCCCGGAAGATCGTCGTGGCCATGGGCGCGATGTTCGAGCGTGCCGCGCTGCGCACAGCCGAGTCCGACGAGGTGAGCGCATGACGATGGAAGACCGGATCGAAACGCTCGGTGAGCCCCTTGCGCTCAGCCCGGAGCAACGCGCCGTGCTCGCCATGCAAAAGAGCAGCGGCACCCGCGCGCTGGTGCTTTCGGGAGAGATCGACGGCGAGATCGATGTGGCGCGCCTGCGGCGCGTTGCCGCCGATGTCTTGCAGGCCCACGAGGCCCTGCGGCTCGTCGTGCATGAAGCCGCCGATGCAGCCGACTGGCGCCAGCAGGTGCGTGCCGGGCTGCCCGCGAGCAGCTGCCAGGCCGATGCGCCGCTGCCGATGCGCCAGGGCGAAATGATTCAGCTGGCAATCACCCGGCTGGATGCCGCGCGCCATCGCCTGACGCTGTCCGCGCACCCGCTGGCGGCCGACGCAGGCAGCCTCTCGACGCTGTTCGAGGGCATCGCCGCCGCGTGGTACGGCGCGCCCGCCGATGTGGAAGCACCTTTCCAGTACACGCAGTTCGCGGCCTGGCGGCACGACCTTGCGCAGGACGAGGATGCAGGGCCAGGCCAGGCGTACTGGGCGGAACACATCCGCAGTGCCGGACCGTCGGAAGCGCCTGCCGCGCCGCGCCTGGCGTTGCGGCAGGGCGGGGCCATGGCGCCTGCAGTGCGCCGCGTTGCGGCAAGGCGCATCGACGCCGTCTTGTTCGCACGCATCGGCGCAGTGGCCACGGCGCACGGGGTGCCTGTCGGCGAGCTGCTGCAGGCCGCCTGGTGGGCACTGGTCGCACGGCTCACGGGCTTCACCCGCTTCGTGGGTGGATGGCAGCACGATTGCCGCCGCGACTACGAGCTGATGCAAGGCGCCGTCGGCGTTTTCGCGAAGGTACTGCCGGTGCATATAGAGGTCGCGGCGGACGAGTCCTTCTCCGCCTGGCTCGGGCGCTTCCATGCAATGGCCGGTGCGCACGCCGAGGCGCAGGAGTACTGGGCACTCGACGGCGCCAGGGGGCTGGCGCAACTCGAAACCGGCTTCGTGCTTTCCGCACCCATTGCACTCGGTGATGCAGCCGACGCGTGGCGCGTCACGCAGCGCCCGGGCCCGCTTTCGTGCTTCGAACTCGTGCTGGAAGCCGAATGCGCGGACGATCACGCCGAACTGTTCCTTCATGCGGACGCGGGTCGCTATGCGCAGGTGGCACTGGAGGCCCTGCTGCGCCAATTCATGTGCCTGTTGCAAGGCGTGGCGGACAGTCCGCAGACCCTCGCGAAAGATTTGCCGCTGGTCGATGCGCGGGAGCGTGAAATTCTGTTGGGCCTGGAAGGCGAGCGCCTCGATGCCGGCACGCAGGGCATTGCCGACCGCATCGCGCATTGGGCACGCACCACGCCCGAGGCCCCGGCGGTCGAGGAGGGCGACCGGTGCCTGAGCTATGCGGCGCTCGATGTGCGCATCAATCGCATGGCGCGCTGGATGCAGGCGCAGGGCGTGACGCATGGCGCGGTGGTCGCGTTGGCGCTGCCGCGCTCGATCGACCTGCTGGTCGCGATGTTCGCCGCCTGGCGCGCGGGCGCGGGCTACCTGCCGCTTGAACCCGAATGGCCGGCGGCGCGCCGCGCGATGGTGCTGGCCGATGCCCGGCCGGCCCTGCTGTTGCAGGTGGAGCCTGTGCAGGGCACGCAGGATGCGGGTTGGCGGGTCGCATCGACGGCGGACATCGACCTTGCCGCCTTCGACGTCAGGCCGCCCGATGTGCAGGCCGGCCCTCAAGACCTGGCCTATGTGCTCTATACCTCGGGCTCGACGGGCCGCCCCAAGGGCGTGGTGATCGAGCAGGGGCAACTGCTCAACTACGTGGCGGCGGCTTCCAGCGCAATGCGGCTCGAAGGCTACCGGCGCTGGGCGCTCACCAGTTCGGTGGCGGCCGACCTCGGCAACACCGCGCTGTTCGGCGCTTTCTTCAACGGTGCCTGCCTGGTGGTCGCCGACACGCAGGCCACGCACGACGCCGCGGCCTTCACGCGTTTCATGGCCACGCACCGGATCGACGCGCTCAAGATCGTGCCGTCGCACCTCGAAGCGCTGCTGGAAGCCGAAACGCCGGTGCTTCCGGCGTTGCTCGTGCTCGGCGGCGAATCGGCATCGCGCCTGCTGCTGGAGCGCATCGCTCGCCTGGCGCCGTCGTGCGCCGTCTACAACCACTACGGACCGACCGAAACCACGGTCGGGGTGATGGTGCACAAGCTCGACATCGCCGCGGTGCTGCCGGACGCGGCGCCGTTGTCCCGCGTGCTGGCCAACAACCGCGTGCGCGTGCTCGATGCGTCGCGTCGGCTGGTGCCCATCGGGGTGCTGGGCGAGCTTCATGTGGGCGGCGCGCAGCTGTGCCGTGGCTACCTCGGCCGGCCGGCGCGGGAGGTCTTCATCGACGATCCCTTCCTGCCGGGCGAGCGGCTCTACCGTACCGGCGACCTGGCCTGCGTGCTGCCCGATGGAACGCTGCGCATCGCCGGCCGCGCGGACCATCAACTGAAGGTGCGGGGCTTCCGCGTCGAACCCGGCGAGGTGGAGGCGGTGCTGCTGGCGCAGGAAGGCGTGAGGCAGGCCGTGGTGATGCCGGTTGCCGCGCCCGTGGGCGGCGTGGAGCTGGTGGCCTACGTGGTCGGCGATGTGCATGTGCTTCGCGACCGCCTGGGTGCGCTGCTGCCGGCGCACATGGTGCCCTCCCGCTGCATCGAAGTGGCGGCTTTCCCGCGCCTTGCCAACGGCAAGGTCGACCGGCTTGCACTGGCTGCCGCCGCGCCCGCGCCGGAAGCACCGCAATCCGTCGAACCACCCGGCGATGCGCTGCAGCACCTGCTGGCCAGCGGAATGGCCGAGCTGCTTGGCCGGCCGTCCATCGGTGTCGACGACGACTTTTTTGAACTCGGTGCGCATTCGCTGCTGGTCATCAAGCTGGCCGCGCGCATCCGCCGGCTGCTGCAGGTCGACATTGCGCCGGGGTTGGTGTTCGACCACCCCAGCGTGTCCACGCTGGCCGAGGCCGTGCGCGGCGCCAGTGCCGACCGCGCGCAGACCGAGCAACTGGCCGATGCCTGGCGCCTCGCCTCCGAGGCTGCCGTCTCTTGAACAGGAAAAACGCTTGATGAACGAGATGAAGAAGATGCCCACCGGCACCGATCCGGATGCGATCGTCGCGTGCACGGTGGCGGGGGAGGCGGTGGCAATGTCCTTCGCGCAGCAGCAGCTCTGGTTCCTGCAGAACCTCGAGCCGCGGCTCACGGCCTACAACCTTCCGCGTGTGTTCCGCCTGACGGGCCCGCTGAACGACGACGCGCTGGAGCGCGCGTTCCAGGCGCTGGTCGAACGCCATGCGGTGTTGCGCACGCGCTTCTTCAGCCGCGACGGCGCGGCCATGCAACAGGTGCAGGACCACGCGCCCTTTCAGATCGAGCGCGTGGACCTGAGGGCCGAGGCGCCCGCGTCGCGCGAAGCCAGGCTCGACGATGCCGTGCGGCGCACGGTGTCGCATGTCTTCGATCTCGGCGTGGCACCCGTGCTCGTGGCCCGGTTGGTGCGGCTCGGCGAGCAGGAGCACGTGCTGGCGATCTGCCTGCACCACATCGCTTCCGATGCCTGGTCGAATCCGATCCTGGCCAGGGACCTGGCCGAGGCCTACGGTGCCGCGCTGCGTGCGCCGGGCGCGGTGCGGCTGCCGGCCCTGCCGCTGCAGTACGCGGACTATGCGCAGTGGCAGCGCGACCGCGAAGCCGGCGGCGGCATGCAGCGCGACCTGGACCACTGGAATGCGCACCTGGGCACCGAGGTGCCCGCGCTCGACCTGCCGACCGATCACGCGCGCCCCGAGCGCCTGGGCTTCGAAGGCGCGGTGACGCATTTCGACCTCGATGGTCCGTTGTGCGAGGCGCTGCTGAAGCTCTGCCGCGCCGAGCGCAGCACGCCGTTCGTGGTGCTGTTCGCCGCGTGGCAGGTGCTGCTGGCGCGCTACAGCGGCCAGTACGACTTTGCCGTGGGCGTGCCTTCGGCGGGGCGGCATCGCGAGGAACTGCACGGCCTGATGGGGTTCTTTGTCACGACGCAGGTTTTTCGTGCGCGCCTGACGCCGCGAATGCCGTTGCGTGACGTCTGCCGCCAGGTGCGCGCCGACGTGCTGGCCGCGCTGGCCCACGCCGACCTGCCGTTCGACGTATTGCTCGCGAGCCGGAACGACCGCCGGGAAGCGGGCCGAAGCCCGTTGTTCCAGGTCATGTTCGGCCTCCAGATGGACGATGGCAGCCGGGGGCCGACGTTCGAGGGGCTCGATGTCGAACCCGTGATGGCGCCGCATCGCAGCGCGAAATTCGAGTTGTCGCTCGACGTGACCATTGCGGACGGCCGCGTGGCGGGTCGGCTCGAATACAACACGGCGCTGTACGACAGCGAAACCATCGAGCGCCTGTCGCGCGCCTATGTCGAGGTGCTGCGGCAGATGGCGGCCGACATCGAGTGCCCGAGCGGCAACTTCACGCTGTCGGATGCGTCGGACCTGCGGCGCCTGGCGCAATGGGAGGGTGGCGCGCGCCAGCGCCACGATGTCGAGCCCATCCATCGCCTGTTCGAACGCCAGGCCGCCGCGCGGCCCGGTGCCGCGGCGCTGGGTTTCGAGGGCCGGACGCTGGACTATGTCGAGCTGAACGCGCGCGCCAACCGGTTGGCGCATCACCTGGTCCGCTGCGGCGTGAAGCCCGAGACGCGGGTCGGCATTGCCGTGGAGCGTTCGGCCGAGATGGTGGTCGGGCTGCTCGCGATCCTGAAGGCCGGCGGCGCCTACGTGCCGCTCGACCCCGACTATCCGCGCGACCGCCTGGCCTACATGGTCGAGGACAGCGGCATCGCGCTGCTGCTCACGCAGAGCTTCGTGCAGGAAAAAATTCCCGTGGGCGAGAGCCTGCGGGTGCTCGCGCTGGACACGCTGGACCTCTCCGGCGAACCCGCCCATGACCCCGGTGTCGGCGTCGACCCCGGGAGCCTGGCCTATGTGATCTACACCTCGGGCTCGACCGGGCGGCCCAAGGGCGCGCAGCTGAGTCATCGCAACGTGACGCGCCTGCTCGCCGCCACCGACGGATGGTTCGGTTTCGGGCCCGACGACGTGTGGACGATGTTCCACTCCTATGCCTTCGACTTCTCGGTGTGGGAGATTTTCGGTGCGCTGTGCACCGGCGGCAAGCTGGTGGTGGTTCCGTTCTGGGTCAGCCGTTCGCCGGAAGACTTCCTGTCGCTGCTGCGCACGGAGCGCGTGACGGTGCTCAACCAGACCCCTTCGGCGTTCGGACAGCTCACGCGCCTGCCCGCGCTGGCCGAGGGCGGCCTGGCGCTGCGCTGCGTGATCTTCGGCGGCGAGGCGCTGGAGCCCGAGACCCTGAGGTCGTGGATGGACCGTTTCGGCGACGAAACGCCCAGGCTGGTCAACATGTACGGCATTACCGAGACAACGGTTCACGTCACGTACCGCCCCATCACGCGAAGAGACCTCGACGGGGGGCGCAGCCCCATCGGCGTGCCGATTCCGGACCTGGGCCTGCGGGTGCTGGACGGCGAACTGAACACCGCGCCGATCGGCGTGCCGGGCGAGCTGTATGTCGCGGGCGAAGGGCTCGCGCGCGGCTACCTGGGGCGCGCGGCGCTGACTTCGGAGCGATTCGTTGCCGACCCGTTCGACGTGCGCGGCGGCCGCCTGTACCGCACCGGCGACCTGGCGCGCTGGAACGGCAAGGGCCAGCTGGAGTACCTGGGGCGCATCGATCACCAGGTGAAGGTGCGGGGGTTCCGCATCGAGCTGGGAGAGATCGAGGCGCAACTGCTGGCCCAGCCGGAAGTGCGCGAGGCGATCGTGGTGGCAAAGGACGGCCCCGGCGGTGCCTGGCTGGCCGGCTACGTGTCGGCGAAGCCCGGGCAGGCCCTGGAGGTTGCGGGCCTGCGCGAACGCCTGGCCCGGCAGTTGCCTGAGTACATGGTGCCCAGCGTCATCGTCGAGCTGCAGGCCCTGCCGCTGAATGCCAACGGCAAGGTCGACCGCAAGGCGCTGCCGGCGCCGGAGTTCGTGGCGAGCGCCGCGTACGAGGCTCCGCAAGGCGCGTTCGAGGAAGCCCTGTCGGCCATCTGGGCGCAGGTGCTCGGCGTGGAGCGGGTGGGGCGCAACGACAATTTCTTCGAGCTGGGCGGCCATTCGCTGATGGCGCTCGGCCTGCTCGAGCGCATCCGCGAGCAGGGCTGGACGGTGCAGGTCCGCACGCTGTTCCAGTGGCCGCAGTTCGCGCGCTTTGCGCAGGCCGTGGAGCAGGAGCAACTGCAGGCTCGGCGCGAAGTGGTCGTGCCGCCCAACGGCATTCCCGAAGGCTGCGAGGCCCTCCGGCCCGAGATGGTCACGCTCATGGCGCTCGATGCCCCGCAGCTGCGGCGCATCGAAGCGTCTGTGCCCGGTGGCGCGGCCAACATCCAGGACATCTATCCGCTGGTGCCGTTGCAGGAAGGGATGCTCTTTCACCATCTGCTGCAGACCGAGGGCGATGCGTATGTCACTTCGAGCGCGCTGGGCTTCGACAGCCGCGAGCGGCTGGAGCAGTTCGTGGAGAACTTCAATGAGGTGATTGCCCGGCACGACATCCTGCGAACCGCCGTGCTGTGGGAAGAGCTGGCCGAACCGGTGCAGGTCGTGTGCCGGCAGGCGCGGATACAGCTGCGGTGGCTCGACGACGTCGCGCCGCCAGAAGGCACTGCGGCTTCGTTGGATGCCGCGCAGCGGCTGGCGTTTCACGCAGCCCCCGGCCGCTACCGCATCGACGTGCGGCAGGCACCGATGATCCATGCCGTCGCGGTGCACGACACCGCGCGGCAGCGCTGGCTCCTGCAACTGCTCAACCACCACCTGGTGGACGACAACACCACGCTGAAGCTGGTGGTTGAAGAAATCGCGCTCATCCAGCAGGGCCGGCGCGACGAGCTGCCGGTGCCGGTGCCGTTCCGCCGGTTCGTGGCGCAAGCCAGGCTGGGCATGAGCCGGGCCGAGCACGAAGCCTTTTTCGGAAAGCTGCTGGGCGACGTGGAGGAGACCACGGCACCGTTCGGCCTGCTCGACGTGCAGGGCGACGGCTCGCTGGCCGAAAGCGTGCGGCAGCCGCTGGAGCCGGCGCTCGCCTTGCAGGTTCGGCAGCAGGCGCAGCGCCACGGCGTGAGCGCCGCAACGCTTTTTCACCTGGCGTGGGCACTGGTGGTGGCACGAACCACGGGCCGCGACGACGTCGTGTTCGGCACCGTGCTGTTCGGCCGCATGCAGGGCGGTGAGCGGGCACTGGGCCTGTTCATCAACACGCTGCCGCTGCGCGTGCGGCTGGGGGCGCAGACCGTCGAGGAGTGCCTGCGGCAGACGCATGCGGCGCTCAGCGGGCTGCTGCATCACGAGCATGCCAGCCTCTCGCTGGCGCAGCGCTGCAGCGGGCTCTCCGGCGGCGCGCCGTTGTTTACCGCGCTGCTCAACTGCCGCCATGCCACGCAGAGCCGTAGCGAACCGTCGGACGCATGGGCCGGCGTCGAGATGGTCGGCAGCCGCGAGCGCAGCAACTACCCGCTCGCGATGTCGGTGGACGACATGGGCGAGGGGTTTGACATCGGCGCGCAAGTGACGGCCACGGTCGGCGCGCGGCGCGTCTGCGGGTTCATGCAGGAGGCCGTGCGTGCGTTGGTGACGGCGCTGGCGGCGCGCCCGTCGCAGCGCATGTCCGAACTCGACGTGATGACCGGCGACGAGAAAGCGCTGTTGCACCAGTGGGGCGTGAACCCCGCCGGCGCGCTGGAAGAAGCCGGCGCGGCCGGCAATGCACAGACCGTCATCGGTGCCTTCGAGCACCGTGCACGGACCCAGCCCGATGCCGTGGCGCTGCTCTTCGGCGAGCAGGTGCTGGGCTACCGTGAACTGAACGAGCGGGCCAACAGGTTGTCGCACCGGTTGATCGCGCTGGGTGTGCGGCCCGAGACCAAGGTCGGGGTCGCCGTGGAGCGCTCGGTCGAGATGATGGTCGGGTTGCTTGCGATCCTGAAGGCGGGCGCCGCCTATGTGCCGCTGGACCCGGAGTACCCCGAACAGCGGCTGGCCTACATGCTCGAGGACAGCGGCGTTGCGCTGCTGCTGACGCAAGGCCGCATGCGCGCGCGCGTGCCCGGCAGCGAAGGCTTGACGGTGCTGGAGATCGACACGCTGGACGTCGGCGGCGAGCCCGGCCACGACCCGCGCGTGCCGCTGCATGCCGAGAACCTGGCCTACGTGATCTACACCTCCGGCTCGACCGGCAAGCCCAAGGGCGCGGCGGTGCGCCACGGTGCCCTGTACAGCTGCATGCGCTGGATGCAGGACACCTACCACCTCACCGAGGCCGACACGGTGCTGCACAAGGCGCCGTTCGGCTTCGACGTGTCCGTGTGGGAGATGTTCTGGCCGCTCACCGCCGGGGTGCGGCTGGTGGTCGCCCGGCCGGACGATCACCGCGACCCGGCCCGGTTGGTGGAGCTGATCCAGCGTCACCAGGTCACGACGCTGAACTTCGTGCCTTCGATGCTGCAGGCCTTTCTGGCGCACGACGGCATCGAGGCCAGCACGCGGCTGCGCCACATCATCTGCGGCGGCGAGGCCATGCCCGCGGCCACCCAGAAAGAAGCGTTGGAGCGCTTGCACGGCGCGGGCCTGCAGAACCTGTACGGCCCGACCGAGACGACCATCCACGTCACGCACTGGGCCTGCCGCAACGACGGGCAGAACCAGGTGCCGATCGGCCGGCCGATCTCGCAGACGCAGACCTACGTGCTGGACGCAGGGCTGAACCTTGTTCCGCAGGGCGTGGCCGGCGAGCTGTACCTGGGCGGCATCAGCCTGGCGCGGGGCTACTTGAACCGGCCGGGCCTGACGGCCGAGCGCTTCGTCGCCGATCCGTTCGATGCGCAGGGCGGGCGCCTCTACCGCACCGGGGACCTGGTGCGCTGGAGCGCGGAAGGGCAGATCGAATACCTGGGCCGCATCGACCACCAGGTGAAGATCCGCGGCCTTCGGATCGAACTGGGCGAGGTCGAGGCGCAATTGCTGGCCCAGCCCGGTGTTCGCGAGACCGTGGTCGTGGCGCGGCAGGGGCACGGGCAGGGCGTTACACGGCTCGTGGGCTACGTCGGCAGTGGCGATGCCATCGACATCGCGCAGCTCAGGGCGGCGCTGGGCCGGGTGCTGCCTGACTACATGGTGCCCGCCGCCATCGTGGTGATGGAGAAGTTGCCGCTGAATGCCAACGGCAAGATCGACCGCAAGGCGCTCCCCGAGCCGGAGCTTGCGGGCGCGGCGGATGCGTACGAGGCGGCTGAAGGCGATGTCGAGGCGGCGCTGGCGCGCTGCTGGAGCGACGTGCTGGGCGTGGCGCGCGTGGGCCGCAACGACAACTTCTTCGAACTCGGCGGCGATTCCATCCTCAGCCTGCAGATCGTGGTGCGCATGCGCAAGGCGGGCTGGCGCATCACGCCGCGGCAACTGTTCGAGCGGCAGACCGTGGCGCAGCTGGCGGCGGTGGCGGAAACGCTGCAGGATGCGCCGCGCCGCCTGGCCAGCCAGCTCGACGGCGAGGTGCCGCTGCTGCCGATCCAGGCCGACTTCCTGGGCAAGGGCCTGCCCGTGCCCAGCCACTGGAACCAGGCCATCCTGCTGCAGCCTCGCCGCAGGATCGACCTGTCGGTCCTGCGCCGCGCATTGGAAGCCGTGGTGGCGCAACACGATGCCTTCAGGCTGCGCTTCACGCCGGGCACCAGCGGCGAATGGACCCAGCGCTACGAAGACATCGCGGCGAACCAGTTGCAGGAGCTGCTGTGGGTGCGCAAGGCAAGGGACGGCGCGCAGGTTGAGGCGCTGTGCGACGAGGCCCAGCGCAGCCTGGACATCGAGCGCGGCGCGCTGTTGCGCGCACTGGCGATCGAGGTCGAGGACGGCAGCCAGCGGCTGCTGCTGGCCATCAACCACCTGGCGATCGACGGCGTGTCGTGGCGCATCCTGCTCGAAGACCTCGGCACCGCGTACGAAGCCGCCGCGCAGGGCCCCGCCATCGTGCTGCCCGAGAAGACAAGCAGCTACAAGGACTGGGCGCTCGCATTGCAGGGGCATGCAACGCAGTTGCAATCCGACGCCGCCGAGCTGGCGCATTGGCAGGCGCTGGCGGACGTTCCGTCGGCGCTGCCTTGCGACCGCCCGCACGGCGCGGCCACCGTGGCCGAGCAGGCCGAAGTCGAGATGCGGCTGGACCGCGCCACGACCGACGCCCTGCTGAGGGACGCACCCGCCGCGTACCGCACGCAGGTCAACGACATCCTGCTGACGGCGCTCGGCCGCGCGCTGTGCGCGTGGAGCGGGCAGTCGCGCGTTCTCGTCGATCTCGAAGGGCATGGGCGCGAAGACCTGTTCGAAGGCATCGACCTGACGCGCACGGTGGGCTGGTTCACCAGCGCGTATCCCGTGGCCCTGGCACCGCTGGGCGAGCCGGGAGAAGCGCTCAAGCGGGTGAAGGAAAGCCTGCGCGGCATTCCGGGCAAGGGACTGGGCTTCGGCCTGTTGCGCCAGCGCGATGCATCGCGCATGGCGGCGTTGCCCAAGGCGCAGGTGGTCTTCAACTACCTGGGACAGTTCGACGGCGAATTCGACGCGCAGGCCCCATGGGCCCCGGCCGCCGAGGGCATGGGCGTGACGGTGAATGCGGGCGCGCCGCTCGGGCACGAGTTCCTGGTCAACGGCCAGGTGTATGCCGGCGAGCTGGCCTTGCGCGTGATGTACAGCAAGGCACGCCATGACGCGGCCAACGTGCGGCAATGGGTCGAGGCGTTCAAGCGGGAACTGCAGGCGCTCGTCGCGCACTGCACCGGTGGCCGTGCAGAGGCGCAAGGCGTGACGCCCAGCGACTTTCCACTGGTGGCGTCGATGCCGATGCCGGCGCTGGACGCGCTGGTGTCGCGCCTGCCCGTCGCGGCATCGGAGATCGAGAACATCTACCCGCTCACGCCGGGCCAGCAGGGCATGCTTGTCGAATGCACGATCGCGCCGGCCACCGAGGTGAACGTCGTGCAGACGCTGGTGCAGATGCAGGACCTCGATCTTGCGAAGCTGCGCGCGGCCTGGCAGGCCACGGTGGCGCGGCATGCGGTGCTGCGGACCGGCTTCCATTGGCTGCCCGATGCCGAGCCGCTCCAGGTGGTGCTCCGGCAGGCGGAAGCGGCCATCGAATCGCTCGACTGGCGCGGCCGTCACGCCGACGAAGCCAGCCTGGAGGCTGCGTGGGAGGCGCTGTGCGAGAAGGAGCGCGTACGCGGCTTCGACATGGCGTGCCCGCCGCTGGCGCGTTGGACCGTGGTGCGGGTGGACGAGCAGGCCTACCGCCTGGCGTGGACATGGCATCACGCCCTGTTCGACGGCTGGAGCGGTTCCCGCGTGACGGGCGAGCTGTTCGCGTTCTATGCGGGCGAGCGCGTGTCGTCGGCCCTGCAGCCCTATGCGGACTTCGTCGGCGCCGTGCGTGCCGCCCGCCATGCGGGCCCCGCCGAGGCCGCCTACTGGCGCGACCGCTACGAAGACATCGGCCGCGCACCGACGCTCTTGTCCGATGTTCCGATGCAGCGGTGGTCGCGCCATGGATGCAGCAGCACCAAGGCAAGGCTCGGCGCAGGCACGGTGCGGGCGTTGCGTGCAATGGCCCAGGCCGAGCAGGTGACCATGAACACCGTGATGCAGGCCGCCTGGAGCCTGCTGCTGATGCAATGCACGGGTCGCGCGCAAGCCTGCTTCGGCGTGACCATGTCGGGTCGTTCGCTGGAGATGCGCGGCATCGACGATGTGGTTGGCCTGTGCATGAACAGCTTGCCGCTGATGCTCCGCCCCGAGCCTGCACTGGGCGTGGGCGCGTGGCTGAGGCAGATCGTGTCGGCCAACCTCGAACTGCGCCAGCGCGAGCATGCGTCGCTGCCGGCGATCCAGGGGGGGCTTGGCCGGCCGGGGCAGCCGCTGTACGACACGCTGATGATCTTCGAGAACTACCCTGTGGACGAAGCGGTGGCGCGCGGCGCGGGCGCCGGGCTGGGCATTCGTGCCTCATCGGACCGCGGGATCCTTGGCGTGCCGCTGCTGCTGATTGTCGAGACCAAGGGCGACGAACTGTTGCTGACGCTGGAGTACGCGCGCGATGTATTCGACGCCGACGGCATGGTTGCGCTGGCCGGGCGGATGCGCGACGCCGTCGATGCGCTGCTCGAAGGCGTGGGCGGCACGGTGGCCTCGCTGCGGCGGGCAATGCCTTCAGCTCGCATCGAGGTCTTGAAGTCTTCTGTGTCCGCCATTGCCAACCCGGTTGCTAACTCGGCCGTGTCCGTGAACGCGGAAGCGGGCGTGCCGCTGGTGTCGATGCGCGAGCTTTGGCAGGGCTTGCTCGGCGCGCCTGGGTTGCCCGGTCTCCCCGCGCCGTTGCCGCGCGAAGCGAACTTCTTCGAACTGGGTGGCGATTCGCTGCTCGCCGCGCGCCTCGTGCTGCAATGGAACGAGCAGGCCGCGCGGATGGCGCTTCCTGTGCGGAAGATGCGGCTCGCCGATGTGTTCGAGCATCCCGTGATGGGAGCGCTGGCTACGGCACTTCACGCTTGAACGCCGGGGCGCCCATGAAAAAGCGCCCGTTGCCGAGATGGCAACGGGCGCTTTTTCTTTTACGCCGATGCTGGCGAGATCAGAACTGGCGCAATCAGAACTGGTATTTGGCGGTGGCGACCAGCGTCCGCTCGTTGCCGGCGTAGTAGTTGTTGTACGCGCGCGAAGCGGTGTACTTGCGGTTGGCCAGGTTGGTCGCGGTCAGCGCGAAGCGCCATGGGCCGGTCTTGTAGTGCACCGTGGCGTCGAGCAGCGCAACGCCGCCTTCCGACGAGGTGTTGGTCACGTCGTTGAAGCGCTTGCCGATGTAGCGCACGCCGCCGCCGAAGCCGAAGCCGTTGTTCATGGTGTAGTCGAGCCACACCGAGGCCGAGTGCTTGGGCACCTGGATCGGCATGTTGCCGATTTCATTCGTGTTGGCGCTGGACAGCACCTTCATGTCGAGGAATGTGTAGGCGGCCGTGAGGTTCAGGTTGCGCGCTAGCTCGGCCTTGGCTTCGAGCTCGAGGCCGCGTGAACGGATGCGGCCGATCTGGCGGGCCTCGAACGTGTCCTGGTTGTAGGTGACGACGTTCGATTTGCGCAGATCGAACACGGCGGCCGTGACCATGGTGCGCGAGCCTTCGGGCTGGTACTTGAGGCCGGCTTCGACCTGCTTGCCGCGGCTCGGCTGGAAGGGCTGGCTGTTGGCGTCGGCACCGCTGTTCGGCATGAACGATTCGGCATAGCTGATGTACGGGGCGAAGCCGTTGCCGATCAGGTAGCTCAGGCCCGCTCGGCCGCTGAACTTGTCGTCGGACTGCGCCGTGCGGCTGCTGTCCAGGCGGTTGAAGCTGCGCGACTTGACGTGATCCTGGCGGCCACTCAGCGTGATGACCCAGCGCTTGTCGATCTTGATCTGGTCTTGCGCATAGACGCCGATCTGCTCGCTGGTCTGCGTGTAGTTGGAGTCGGGGTTGAAAGGCTCGGGCACCGGCTGGCCGTTGATGGGGAAGCGCAGGTCGAGACCCGGCGCGGGGCCAGAGAACTGCTTGGCCGTGTAGCGCGAGCGGGTCCAGTCGACACCGAAGAGCAGCGTGTGCTCGACGATGCCCGAGCGCACGCGGCCCTGCAGCTGTGCGTCGGACGTCCATTGGTTGACGCGCTCAGGCGCAAAGCGGGCCGTGCGCGACAGCGTGTAGTTGTCCGGATCGAGCGTCGTGACCATGTGGTGCTTGTCGGTGTCGAAACCGAAATAGCGCATGTTCTGGCGCACCGTCCAGTCGTCGTTGATGTGGTGCTCGAACAGGTAGCCGATCGACGCCTGCCGTTGCTTGATGCGGCTGTACTTCGGCTCGCCCTGCAGGAGGCCGGTGTTGCGGCCCTGCAGGTCGGTCACGTAGAAGATGTCGTCGCCGGCCTTGCTGTCGAGGAATTCTCCGAGCAGCGTGAACGATGTGGAGGCCGAGGGCTGCCAGCGAAGGGAAGGCGCCAGGTAGTGGCGCTTGGCTTCCACCGGCGCACCGTTCGCGTAGCGCTGCTGCGAGTTGCTGTCGAGTTCGACGCCCACCAGGCGGTAGCTCAGCGTGTCGTTGATGGCGCCGCCCAGGTCGACGGCCACCTGCTTGCGCTGGAAGCTGCCGTACTGGACTTCGATTTCACGGACCGGCGTATCGCTCGGCATCTTGCTCACGCGGTTGACGATGCCGCCGGCGTCGCCCTGGCCGAAGGTCACGGACGAGGGGCCGCGCAGCACTTCGACGCGCTCGACGCCGTAGGGCTCGGTCAACGAATAGGCGGGCAGCACGAGGCCGTCGCGGTACATGGCGTTGCCCGCCGTGGCGTCGAAACCGCGGATCAGCAGCCAGTCGATGCCGCGCGGGTCATAGCCCCAGTTGCTGACGGTGACGCCCGGCGTGTAGCGCACGGCTTCCATGATGTTCTGAACGCCGCGCGCCTCGAGCTCCTCACGCCCGATCACGGAGACGGACTGGGGCGTTTCGATCAGTGGCGTGTCTGTCTTCGTGGCCGTGGCGCTGCGCCGTGCCACATAGCCCTGGACCGGGCCGGTGGCGGTTTCGGGCTGTTCGCCACTCACCGTGACCACCGGCAGGGTGCTGGATGCGGCCGGAGCCTCCGGCGTGCGGGCAGTCTGGGCTGGTGCCGCAAGGCTCCAGAAGGCGGCGGCGGTGCCGAAGGCTGTCGCGAGCGACGTGCTGAGCAGGCGTTGCCGCGGCAAGGAAAGAGGACGCATGAAGGAATGTCTCCCAAGGATTGATTGGTGATCCACCTTCATTTTAATGAGAATGGTTCTTATTCTCCGAGAAAATGAAGCATTTTGTTGCGAGGCGACAACGAGGCCGGTGCGCTCAGAGGTGAGGGGCCAGCAGGGCCAGGCCCTGGTGCATGGCGGGGAAGAGGCTGCGGTTGAAGTTGTTCCAGCGCAGCTCGAGAATCGAATCGTCAGGCCCGATGTCGGTGCCGAGCACATCGAAGATGACCTCGCCCGAATCGATGCCGTTGTCGACGTAGTGCAGCGACGCGCCGGTCTTGACGACCGGCTTCGTGGCCACTGTGGCCATGCGCTGCCAGTCGACCACCTTCTCGCCTCGCGCGCCGTGCAGCGCATCGAGCGTGGCATAGGCGCCGCGTCGCTGGAACGGCGACTCGAGGCGCGTGATGCCCGGATGGATGTTGACGATCCTGCGGCAGAAGCGGGCGCCGGGCCGCACCAGTTCATCGAGGATGACCAGCAGCCCGTCGAGCACCACCGCGTCGGCGCGCAATGTGAGCAGCTTGTCGAGCAGCGCGCGTTCGAAGGCGCTCTTGCCCGCCACGCGCTCGGCCGAATCCATCGGCAGGCGCCGGTACGACGAGGGCACCGAATGCAGCATGTCTTTCAGCAGCCGGCCTTGCGCGCGCAGTTCGCCGGGAAAGATCCACTTGCGCTCAGGGTGCCATGCAAAGCCGTAGTCGGCCAGCGCGGCCTGGTCGCGCGGCGATTGAGGGTCGTCGTCGTAGACGATGCCTTCGAGCGAATAGGCGTCGCCCAGCGGCGTGGTGTCGAGGGCCTCGGCGAGGTACTCGAGCGGCGACTTCATGTAGCGCGGTTCGCCCTTGTAGTCGATGTTCTGGCCCGCCTTGTCGGCGGCGGCATTTCTCAGCGAGAGGACGTAGACAAGCTTGGCTTTGGGCATGGAAGTGAGGGTGTCGGCGTGGGATGAATGGTTCGGGTCTCCGAGGGAGACGAAATGCCCGGCAATCTGTTCACCCGCCGCTGGGCTCTCCGACCTCGGCCGCGTCCTCGTCTTCACCGTTGCGGTCGTCGTCATGGCCGCGGCGATGCTGCGGTGCCAATGGGCAGGCGCTGCAATAGTCTTCGCCCGGCAGCAGGTGGTACAGGCAGCACTGCCGGTGCAGCTTCATTGCAACGGTGCGGCCTTCGTGCTGCCAAGGCACTTCGCGCTGGCGCCCGTGCAAAGGGTTGATGCCGCCAGGGGCGTCCGGCCAGGCGGCGGCATGCAGCAGGTGGGCCTGGTCTTGCGCGATGGTGGCCGAGCCGCCGGTCAGCAGCAGGCCCTGCGCGAGGATGGGCTCGAGGCGGCGCGCCAGGTTGCCCCAGAGAATCTTGGGCGCCAGCCGGGTGAGCCGTGTGAGTTCGGCGAAAAGCGGTGCGAGGTGGTGCCACACCAAGGGCCCATAGCGCTGCGACGTCGTTGCGCCATGCCGTGGTTCACCGAGCTCGATGACGTGGAAGCTGACCGCATCGCCGTTGCCGTCGAACCGCACCCAGACCTGCCCGGCCGAGACCGGAAACACGTGCTGCAGCACGCTCGCTCCCGCCACCACGGGCGGCAGCAGCACGTCGAGGTATCGAAGGCTCCACACGGAAGCGACAGCCCGCGGGTCGGCGTCGGCATCGCCCCGAAACCGCGCGTGCCGGCGCAGCATCTCGCGAAGGCGCGACCCGGGCTGCAGCAGGTCGGCCAGGCGCACGGCGTCGGCCGGAGGGTCCTGCGCGCACTGGAGCCCTTCGCCGAGCGGCGCCAGTTCGCCCCGGAAGATGGGCGCCAGCAGCGGGATCATGGGCCGGCTCGCAAGAGCGCAGCGAGGCGTCGCTCAGGGTGCATGCCTCCAAGACGCGCGAGCGGCCCGCATGTTCACCGGACACGCATGGGAGGGCCCGCGCCGGCATCGCCATGAACATCGGCAGGGCCCGGTCGTCTATGCAAGGAGCGGCATCGCGCCGCATGAACGCAATCGCCCCGGCGGGCGGAAAGATTCCTTGCATGACATCTCCAAGTGACAGCGGTGGCAGCGGTGGCAGCGGCGCTGGCAATGGCGCGGAAGTCGCGCGCCTGCTGAAACCCTTTCTTCCGTGGATCGTGCTGTCCATGGTCACGGGCGTCGGCGCGGGCGTGGCGACCGTCGCGCTGTTGCGCACCATCAACCAGGTGCTGAACCAGCAGGGCAGCATGGCCGGCGGGCTGCTGCTGACCTTCATTGCGCTGTGCCTGATCGCGCTGTTCGGCCGCATGGCGTCCGACGTGTCGACCAATTTTGTCGGGCAGAAGCTGGTGGCCCAGGTTCGCAAGAGCCTGGCGGAGAAGATTCTTTCGGCCCCCATCGATGCACTGGAGCGCTACCGCACGCACCGGCTCATGCCGGTGCTGTCGCAAGACGTGGACATGATCAGCGACGCCGCCTTCGTGCTGTCGACCACGCTCATCGCGGTGGCTGTCGCGCTGGGCTGCCTGGCGTACCTGGCCTGGCTTTCGCTGCCGCTTTTCTGCCTGCTGCTGGTGGCGCTCGTCATCGGTGCCTCTTTCCAGATCGTGGCCCAGAACCGCGCCAACATCGGCTTCTGGAAGGCGCGCGAGCATGAAGACCAGCTGCACAAGGCCTACCGCGCGATCAGCGAAGGCGCAAAGGAACTGCGCATGCACCGTGAGCGCCGCGTCGGCATGTTCGACGGGCAGATAGAGCGCATCGTCGACAGCATCCGTACCGTGAACAGCCGCGCCATCAACACCTTCGTGATGGCCACGTCGTTCGGTTCGGCGCTGTTCTTCCTGCTGATCGCGTTGATCCTCGGGTGGGCCGCATTCCGCACCACCGAGCCCGTGGTGCTGAGCGGCTTCGTGCTGGTGCTGCTGTTCCTGCGCGGGCCCATCGACCAGATTGCAGGCGCGCTGCCGCACATGGGCCGCGCCAAGGTGGCCTTCCTGCGCATTGCGGACCTGTCGGCGCGTTTTGCCAGCCCCGAGCCGCACCTGCACCTGGAGCGCGCGGGCGGCCCGCAGACCCTGTCCGATGGCATCGGCATGCATGGCGTGCGCTATGCCTTCGACGCACCCGACGGTGGCGAGCCCTTCGTGCTCGGGCCCATCGACCTGCAACTGCGCCGCGGCGAGATGGTGTTCGTGGTGGGCGACAACGGCTCCGGCAAGACCACGCTCATCAAGCTGCTGCTGGGCCTGTACGCGCCGCAGCAGGGCGAGGTGCTGCGCGACGGCGCCGTGGTCACGCCCGAATTTCGCGATGACTACCGGCAGCTGTTCACCACGGTGTTCTCCGATTTCTACTTGTTCGAGAACCTCGTCGCGAACGAAAAAGGCGAAGAGGGTGCGCACGCGCTGCCGCAAGCCGCGCTGCCTTACCTGCAGCGCCTGGAGATCGCCCACAAGGTGAGCATCAAGGACGGCTCGTTCAGCACGGTCGACCTGTCGACCGGACAGCGCAAGCGCCTGGCGCTGGTGCATGCCTACCTCGAGGGCCGGCCGGTGCTGGTGTTCGACGAATGGGCCGCCGACCAGGACCCGACCTTCCGCCATCTCTTCTACACGGAACTGCTTCCCGAGTTGCGTGCGCGGGGCCACCTGCTGGTGGTGATCTCGCACGACGACCGCTACTTCCACCTGGCCGACCGCGTGATCACCATGAAGGCCGGACGCATCGACGAAGACCGGGCACGCGCGCCGCAGGGCCTTGCCGCCTGAGAGGGCGCCAGCCCGCACGCATCCAACACACAGAGCACAGAGGAGTTGACACTCATGCAGCACATCCATGACCTGATCGGGATCGGCTTCGGCCCGTCGAACGTCGCGCTGGCCATCGCGCTCGACGAGAAACGGCACGGCGCAAAGCCGCTGGACGCCCTGTTCATCGAGCGCCAGCCCAGCTTTGCCTGGCATCCGCACATGCTGCTCGACCAGGCGCACATGCAGATCTCGTTCCTGAAAGACCTGGCGACGCTGCGCAACCCCACCAGCCGCTTCACTTTCGTGAACTACCTGCACGAGAAGGGACGGCTGACGGACTTCATCAACCTGAAGAGCTTCTTTCCGAGCCGGCACGAGTTCAACGACTACCTGGGCTGGGCCGCGGGCCAGTTCGAAGACGCCTGCCGCTACGGCGAAGAGGTGTTCGAGGTGCTGCCCGAGAAGCAGGGCGGCGAGGTGTCGCTGCTGCGCGTGCGCTCGCGCGATGCCGGCGGCCGCGTGCAGGAGCGGCTGGCGCGCAACCTGGTCGTGAGCATCGGCGGCGTGCCCAACATTCCCGAGGGGTTCAAGTCGCTGCGCGACGATGCACGCGTTTTCCATTCGAGCAGCTACCTGAAGGACATGGCGCGGCATCCGCAGGCACGCAGGGTGGCCATCGTCGGCGCGGGCCAGAGCGCGGCGGAAATATTCATGGACCTGCAAGGGCGCCCGGGTGCGCCACAGGTCGACCTGATCATGCGGGCGCGCTCCATACGCCCGTCGGACGATAGCCCGTTCGTCAACGAAGTCTTCAACGCCGACTTCACCGACTACATGTTCAGCCGCGACAGCGACGAGCGCGCAGCGCTGCTCGACGAGTTCTCGCAGACCAACTACGCCGTGGCCGACCTCGACCTGATCCAGCAGATCTACAAGGTCTTCTACGACCAGAAGGTGACGCGCGGCACCCGCCTGCGCATGCTGCGCCAGCACGACGTGCGCTCGGTGCGCGCCGCTTCCGATGGCGTTCACCTGACGCTGCTCGACCGCGACGTGCAGCGCGAAAGCTCGGTGCGCTACGACGCCGTGGTGCTGGCCACCGGCTATGCACGCGACCAACACAAAGACCTGCTGCTGCCGCTCGCACCGTACCTCGGCGACTACGACGTCGACCGCTACTACCGCCTGAAGTGCGCGCCCGATTTTCACCCTGGCATCTACCTGCAGGGCGCCTGCGAAGACAGCCATGGCCTGAGCGACACGCTGCTCTCGGTGACCTCGGTGCGCACCGGGGAAATCGGCAACGCACTGCTGGCCGCCGCGCAACCGCGCGCGCGCAACGCCGTGCGCGACGAATCCCAGGCGGTCCGCGTCTAGCCGGCCCCGAGCGAGGCGGCCGACGATGGCGATGGCCAACAGGACCCCCGTGTGCACAGAGACGGCCGTCGACACCGCGTGGGCGCTTTTCTGCCAGCTGCACGACGCGCCTTCGCGCGACCATGCCGACCAGCTGATTCACTGGCTGGGCGAAGACCCCCGCCACGTGCGCGCATTCGACGAGGCGCTCACGCTGTGGGCGCTGGCCGGTGCAGCCATGGTCAAGCCCGTGCTCGAAGAAGTGCGGCGCAGCGGCCCTGACCTGCAATAGATGCATGGACGGCGAGCCAGCTTTTTATGAACCTTCCACTGAATCCCGTGAACAACAACTTTCCATTTCGCGTCTCCGCGTGGGGCCGATGCATGGCGGCCGTCGCGCTTTCCTGTGCCGTCCTGGGTTCTGCTCCGGCATGGGCGCGGCGCGAGGCGCCGGCCACCGCCATCGAGATTCGCCGCACCGCCGATGGCATTCCCCACGTGCGCGCCAACAGCTGGCGCGGGCTGGGCATCGGTGTGGGGCAGGCGCAGGCCGAAGACGCGCTGTGCACGCTGGCCGATGCCTTCGTGACCTACAGCGGGCAGCGCTCGCTGTACTTCGGTGCTGAAGCCAAGCCAGGCACACGCTCGACCTTCGGCCAACCCGTCAATCTCGATCTCGACTTTTTCTTCAAGGCCTTCGCGGGCGACGACGCGGTCGAGGCCCTGAAGCGCGAGCAGCCGGCCGATCTCAACGAGTTGATCGCCGGCTACGCGGAGGGCTACAACCGTCACGTGCGCGCGCTCCATGCGCAGCAAACCGGCAAGGAAGCGGCGCATGCCTGCGCCGACGCGCCGTGGGTGCGAACCATCGGCCCCGAAGACATCTACCGGCGAATGATTGCCGCCGGCCTGGCGGGCGGCTACACGCACTTCGTCTCCGAGATCGTGAACGCGAAACCCGCGGCGGCTGCATCGCCCGCGCCGGCGGACAAGCTCTCGCTGTCGTCGCGGCTCGACATTCCCGTGGGCGACGCGCGCGGCATCGGCAGCAACGTGCTGGCGTTCGGCCAGGCGGCGGCCGGCGAGCGCGGCGGCAGCGTGCTGTTCGGCAACCCGCACTGGTACTGGGGCGGGCCCGACCGCTTCTACCAGGCGCACCTTACGCTGCCGGGCAAGCTCGACGTGGCGGGCGTGTCCTTCCTCGGCATCCCGGTCATCATGATCGGCTTCAACAACGACGTGGCCTGGAGCCACACGGTGTCCGCCGCGCGGCGCTTCGGTCTGTTCGACCTGACGCTGGACCCGGCCGACCCCACGCGCTACCTGGTCGACGGCCGCTCCGAGCCCATGCAGGCTCGAACGCTGGCCGTGGCGGTGCGCCGGCCCGACGGCACGCCGGACCTGGTGCGCCGCACGCTCTACCGCACGCGCTTCGGACCGGTGGTCGATCTTGGCGCGCGCCACCCCGCGCTCGGCTGGAGCGCAGGCAAGGCGCTGGCGATGCGCGACATCAATGCCGACAACCCGCGCATCTTTCGCAACTTCTTCCGCTGGGACCAGGCGCGTTCGCTCGACGAATTCATCGGCATCCAGCGGGAAGAAGCGGCCATGCCCTGGGTCAACACCGCGGCCATCGGGCGCGGCGACGGCCGGGCCTGGTACGCGGACATCGGCGCGGCGCCGGGCGTGCCCGACGACCTGCGCACGGCCTGCGCCACGCCGCTGTCGAAGGCCTTTGCCACCTTCGATGCCGACACGCCCGTGCTCGACGGCAGCCGCTCGGCCTGCGAATGGCAGTCCGCCAAGAATGCGGTGCAGCCCGGCACCATGGCTGTAGACCGCATGCCCAGCCTGCTGCGCGAGGACTACGTCGCCAACATGAACGACAGCTACTGGCTCGCGAATCCGGCGCAGCCGTTGACGGGCTTCGCATCGATCCTCGGCGGCGAGAAAGAGGCGCTGTCGATGCGGGGACGCGAAGGGCACCGCATCGCGGGCGAACTCGCAGCATCGGGCGCGACTTCCGCCAGGGAACTGGCGCAACGGGTCATGCACAAGACGCTGGAGTCCCGCTCCTACACCGCGGACCGGTTCAAGGTGGCGCTGCTCGATGGCGCCTGCGTGGCAGGCCAGGTCGAACTGGCAGCCGAAGATGCCGCGTCGAAGGCGCGGACGGTCGACATCCGCCAGGCCTGCGAAGTGCTGCGGCGCTGGCCGAACCGGGGCGATGCCAACGACCGGGGCGCACTGCTCTGGGACGCCTTCTGGACACGCGTGCAGAAGATTCCCGCCAAGGAGCTCTACACGCAGCCGTTCTCGGCAGCGTCGCCTTTGCAGACACCGTCGGGCATCAACGCCGCCGATCCGCGCGCGGCGCGTGCGCTGGCCGGTGCCGTCGAGGACATGGCGCGCAAGCAGTGGCCGCTGGACACGCCGCTCGGCGAACGCCGCTTCACCCGCAGCGAGGGGCGCCAGGTCCCGCTGTTCGGCGGCTGCGATGCCGAAGGCTATTTCACCGTGGCCTGCGCCAACGAGGGCGACTACACCATGGGCAACCGCTCGCACGGCAATACCTACCTGCAGGTCGTGTACTTCGACAAGCGCGGCGTGCAGGCGCGCACGCTGCTTGCCCATGGCGAGCGCGAAACCGCGGTGACCGGCGGCGAGGGCCTGGCTCCCGTGGCGCGCTATGCCAAAAAGGACTGGCTGCGCTTTCCGTTCCGCGAAGAAGACATCGCGCGCGATCCGCAACTGCGGCGCGTGACCGTTCGTCCCTGAGAGGTTGCAAGACGGCGCCGGGCCGGCGCAGCGGCTTGACCCGCCCGCAAGGCGGGTGATAGCCTGCCGCGCCTTTCCCGGCCCTTCCTCGCCCTCACAGAACGGACAACATGAAGAACCACGACCACCGCTCCACATCCTCCGTCGCCCGCGCACACGCACACGCACCCCACCGGATGCGTTCCGCATGCCACGGCGTGCTGCTCGCCTGCGCGCTGCTGGCCGGCGGCAACGCCATGGCCCAGAAGCCGCACCAGGGCGTGCTCGACGCGGCCACGCAAAGCAAGGATGACGCGCTCAAGATGCTGGAGCGCATGGTCAACATCGACTCGGGGTCGGCCAGCACGGAAGGCCTGACGAAGGTGCGCGAGATGGCGGTCGAGGAACTGCGCAAGCTCGGCGCGCGCATCGAGACCTTTCCGGCCGAGCCGCACCCCGGCACCAACGTGGTCGCCACGCTGACGGGCCAGGGCAAGAAGAAGATTTTGATCCTGGCGCACATCGACACCGTGTTCAAGGAAGGCACGGCCGCGGCCAAGCCCTTCTACATCAAGGACGGCCGTGCCTACGGCCCCGGCGTGATGGACAACAAGGGCGGCGTGGTGGCCGGCCTGTATGCGCTGAAGATATTGCAGCAGACCGGCTTCAAGGACTACGGGCAGATCACCTTCCTGATCGACACCAACGAGGAAGTCGGCTCGGTCGGCACCAGCGCGCTGATCGAGCGCGTCGCCAAGCAGCACGACGTGGCGCTCAACCTGGAGCCGGGCCGTCCCGCCGATGGCCTGGTGGTCGAGCGCAAGGGCTCGGCCACCGCGCTGCTCGAGGTGAAGGGCCTGGCCGCGCACGCGGGCGTGGCGCCCGAGGCCGGGCGCAATGCAGCCATGGAAGTGGCGCACCAGGTGCTGCAGCTTTCGAAGACCGCCGACCCGGTGAAGAAGACCACGGTCAACTTCACCGTGCTCACGGCCAACGGCCCCACCAACGTGATTCCGGCCGTTGCCAGCGCCAAGGCCGACGTGCGCGTGACCACGCCCGAGGAGTTCGATCGCGTCGAGAAAGACATGGTGCGCATCGCGCAGAACAAGCTCATTCCCGAGACCGAAGTGCGCGTGCGGCTGAGCCGGGGCCTGCCGCCCATGCCGCGCCTGCCTTCGTCGGAAAAGCTGGTGAAGATGGCCGAGGGCATCTACGCCGAGATCGGCAAGAAGCTCACCATCGAGAGCAGTGGCGGCGCGGCCGATGCCAGCCTGGTGGCGGGTGTCGGCGTACCGGTGCTCGACGGCTTCGGCATCGTGGGCGGCGGCATCCACACGCCGGAAGAGTACGCGGAGGTAGAGAGCGTGGTGCCGCGTCTCTACCTGTTGTCGCGCATGCTGATGGACCTTTCGGCGAACTGATCTGCCAGTTCGCGAAAGGCCGGTTGTGCCTCAGCCGCGCTTGGGAATCGTGAGGCCGGCCGTTACCGCCGGCCGCGCCACGAATGCCTCGAGCACGCGCGCCACGTTCTTGAAATCCTTGAAGCCGACCAGCTCGCCCGCTTCGTAGAAGCCGATCAGGTTGCGAACCCACGGGAACGTGGCGATGTCGGCGATGGTGTAGCTGTCGCCCATGATCCACGCGCGGTCGGCCAGGTGCTTGTCGAGCACGCCGAGCAGGCGCTTCGATTCATTGACGTAGCGGTTGCGTGGGCGCTTGTCTTCGTAGTCCTTGCCGGCGAACTTGTTGAAGAAGCCGAGCTGGCCGAACATCGGGCCGATGCCGCCCATCTGGAACATCACCCACTGGATGGTCTGGTAGCGGCCGGCGGCGTCTTGCGGAATGAACTTGCCCGTCTTCTCGGCAAGGTAGAGAAGAATCGCACCCGACTCGAACAGCGCCAGCGGCTTGCCGCCTGGACCGTTCGGGTCGAGCACCGCCGGGATCTTGTTGTTCGGGTTGAGCGACAAGAACTCCGGCGACATCTGGTCGTTGGTCTCGAAGCTGACAAGGTGCGGCTCGTAGGGCAGGCCGGTCTCTTCCAGCATGATCGACACCTTCACGCCGTTGGGCGTGGGCAGCGAATACAGCTGCAGCCGGTCGGGGTGCTGCGCGGGCCATTTTTTGGTGATGGGGAAGCTCGAGAGATCGGTCATTGGGTCCGTTCCTTTTCCTGAAATTAATGGCGGCACGAGCGCCGGATTCTGCCCGTGTCAGGCTGCCGGCGTGCGCGCTTGGCCTTGCAGCCGCGGCAGCACGTCGCGCCCGAGTTCATTGATCACGTCCATCGCCGGCCGCGGCCCGCGCAGCAGGTTCAGCAGCACGTGGCTCACGCCGGCGTCTTCCATGCGGTCCAGGTAGGCGATGAGCGCATCGCGGCCCGTGCGCAAACCCAGTTCGATGGGCTCGGCCGGCGCATCGGCGCGCTCCAGCAGATCGAGCTGCAGCGACTGCACGAACGGCTTCGGCTCGCTGCCCGCGCGCTCGCGCAAAGCCGTTTGCCACAGCCCGATGCGCCCCTGCTGGCGTGCTTCGTCGCGGTGGTAGGTGGCCCACCCGTCCGAATGCGTGGCCGTCCACTGCAGCGACTGCCGCGCCGACCCCACCACCAGCATGCCGATGCGCGAAGAGGGCGGCGCCATCAGGTCGTAGCCGCCCGTGGCGTCATGCAGCAAGGCACGCTCGGCCGGCTCCGGCGAGAGGGCCGAGCGCACGATGTTCCACCGTTCGCGAAAGGTCTCGGCCCGCATCGCGATGTCTTCCTTGAAGATCGCGAATTCCGCTTCGCGGTCCCCCGAGCCCAGGCCCAGGATGAAGCGGTCTTGCGACAGGCGGTTCAACGACAGCGCGGCCTTGGCCACATGCAGCGGATGGCGCAGCGGCAGCACCGCGGCGGCCGTGCCAAGCGCGATCTGCTGCGTCGATGCCGCGAGGGTGGCGAGCCAGATGAACGGCTCGTCGAGCACCGAGATTTCTTCGCCCTGCGGCACCATGACCGGCACGTCGCGCGTCCACAGCGCCGCAAAGCCGAGCGCATCGGCAAGCTGCGCGGCGCGGCGTTCGTGTTCGAGGTCGGCCATGGCGGCATTGGCGCGGGTGGCTCGGGTGGTGGGCGTCATCAGGCCCAGGGTAAGGCGGCCGGCGAGCAGCGTCTGCCGGTAGGCGCGGTTGAACTCTGTCATGGGCGCAAATGATCGCATCGATCGCTTTCCACGTTTCGTCGTGGGGCGAAGCGTTCCATGCCAAAGCCTTCCAGACTCGGGGCTCATCCACACGTTCCTGAAGACAGGCAAGCAACCAACCATGCACAGCGACAGCACCGAAGCGGACATCCGCCACATCTACGAACAATGGCACCAGACAGTGGTGGCACGCGACATCGACGGCCTGATGGCGCTGTATGCCGAAGACGCGATTCTCGAAACGCCGCTGATTCTTGCGGCGATGCCTTCAAGTACCGTGGGCATGCTGGAAGGCAAGGCAGCGATCCACGCGTTCTTCGCAGCGGGCCTGCGCAAGTTGCCGGGTGAGCTGGGGCGCTGGTATCGCACGGGCACGTTCTTTTCGAACGGACGGCAACTGACCTGGGAGTACCCGCGGGATACGCCGCAGGGCAACCAGATCGATCTGGTCGAGGTGATGGACGTTGCCGATGGGCTCATTGCGCACCACCGTGTTTACTGGGGGTGGACCGGGTTTCAGTCGTTGCTTGGTATTCGGTCGCTTGCGATGTCTTAGGGGTTGTCGTTTCGTTCATTCGGGGCGACGC
>NZ_QAJK01000048.1 GCF_003852515.1 Variovorax sp. KBW07
TGACCCCGCTCCCGAACCCGAACCCGAACCCGAACGAAGACTTCAGTCGTACTCAGGAGACAGTCAAGGCCGGACCATCTTGCAGTCCGTGCCTTGTGCCAGTTCGTTCCCCGTGTAGACCGCATCCGTACGGAAACCGTAGTTCGTGCCTTCCCAGCCCAGTTTCACCACTTTGCCATCCACCGGCGCAATCGTGTTCACCACCTGCGGCAACAACAACTGGTGATCTTCCGCGCGCATCCGCACCGGCCCGACCACCGAATCGAAACTCAGGTCTTCCAGCGCGCGCGCCACCTTGATCGTGTCCGCACTCCCCGCCTTGTTGATCGCCGCCGCCAGCATGCGCGGCGTCAGGTCGATGCGCGGCGCCAGAAAGTCCTTGCCCGTCTTGGCCTTGTAGGCCTTGGCCAGCGCGTCCACCTTCGGCGAGTCGGCCTGCCCAGGGTGCCACTCGGCCACCCACGTCAGCTGGCCCGTCTTTGCCTGCGACACCGCCGTCACCGTGCCCGGCACCGAGCCCGCGCTGTGGTTGAAGTAGCGCAGGTTGTAGCCCGCGTCGCCCGCTGCCTTCAGCAGCAGCGTCATGTCCTGCCCCCAGTTGCCGGTGATCACCGAATCGGCGCCGCTCTGGCGGATGTTCGCCACGTACGGCGCGAAATCTTTCACGCGGCCGATCGGGTGCAGCGCCTCGCCGACGAACTGGATGTCGGGCCGTGCCAGGCCTACCAGCTGGCGGCCGTAGCTGGCCCATTGCTTGCCGTGCGCGTAGTCCTGGTTCAGCAGGTAGACCTTCTTCACGTCCGGCGTCTTCTTGATGTAGTTGGCCAGCGCCTTCATCTTCATCGCCGTGTTGGCCTCGGTCTGGAAATGCCAGAAGCTGCAGGTCTTGCCCGTCATCTCGGGGTCGATCGACGAATGGTTCAGCACGATCAGTTCCTTGCCCGGGTTGCGCTGGTTCCAGCGCGCCACCGACTGCACCAGCGCCGTGACCACCGACGAGCCCGAGCCACCGGTCACGATGGCCTTCGCGCCCTGGTCGATGGCCGCCTGCAGCGCGCTCTGGCTTTCCTGCGCCGAGAGCTTGCTGTCGAACTGCAGCAGCTGCAGCTTCGTGCTGCCGCCCAGCACGCCACCCTTGGCGTTGATGTCCTCGATGGCGTACTGCGTGTGCATCAGCATCAGCTCGCCGACATTGGCGAAGGGGCCCGAGAGCGGATCGATGTAGGCGATCTTGTAGGTCTGGGGCTGCGCCTGGCCCTGGGCATGCGCGGAGCCCGCGATGCAAAGCAGGGAGGCAAGGGCGATCCGCGCCAAGGGCGCACGGTTGAACTTCATGGTGATTTGTCTCCGGGGATGGGTGTCAGTTTTTCTTCACTTGCAGGCCGATCACGCGGCTGGCCAGCTTCGTGAGCTCGGCCACCACCTCGTCGGGCGAGAGGCGCCCGCCCGGGCGATACCAGCTGTACAGGAAGCCGGGCAGGCTGCAGGCCGCGAGCGCGGTGATCTTGGTCTCGGCAAAGTCGAGGTCGCCGTCGCGCCGGGCTTCTTCGAGCAGCGGGCACAGCAGGTCGTAGAAGTGGTGCGCGAGCTTCTTTTGCGCCGCAAGGTATTCGGGCCGGTACACCTGCGGCTCGCGGTACGCGAAGAAGGCGGCCGGATGGTGCGAGATGGTCGCGCGGATCAGCCGCTCGATGCCTTCGACCACCTTCTCGCTGGCGCGGCGCGGGTCGCCGGCCGCGAAGTCGAGCGCGGTGAAGCAATCGACCGCGGGGCGCCAGGAGAGCGTCTCGAATATCTCCTGCTTGTCGCGGAAGTAGTAGTACACGAAGGGCTTGGTCACGCCCAGCGCGCGCACGATCTGCGCCATGGTGGTGTTGGCATAGCCCTGGGCCGCGAAGAGCTGCGCCGCCGCCTGCAGGATGCGCTCGCGCTGCAGGTCGGTGCCCTGCGTGGCCGCGCGCTGGCGCCCCGTGCCCTGCGGCAGGTGCTGCGATTGCGGCTGTGCCGTGGCCTCGTCGTCCCCAGAGGGTTTGTGCCGTGTCGCGGAAGTTATACCCATGGGTAGGATTGTTCGTGCACCATGCCGCATTGGCAAGCGCTTGCCCGGTGCAGGCGGCTATCGATAACCCTGAGAAAGTGACGCCATGGAGACATTGCCCGACCGCCCCCAGCAGCCTCTGCACGAGTACCTGCGCACCCACGCACGCGAGCGCGGCGACAGCCCCGCCTGCATCTGGTACGGCCACGCCATGAGCTGGGCCGAGCTCGACCGCGCCAGCGACGCCTTCGCGGCGCGCCTGCAGGCCATCGGCGTGAAGAAGGGCGAGCCGGTGGTGCTGTTCCTGAACAACTGCCCGCAGTACCTGGTTGCGCATTTCGGCATCCAGAAGATCGGCGCCATCGTCTGCCCGAGCGGGCCGCTCAACAAGGAGCACGAGCTGGCCTACCAGGTCAACGACCTGAAGGCCCGCGTGATCGTCGCGGCCTCGCCGCTGCTGCCGGTGGTGCGCAAGGTGCAGGCCGGCAGCGCGCTGGCCCATGTGTTCGTGGTGCACTACGCCGACCTGCTGCCCGCGCCGGCCGCGCTCGACCTGCCGGCCGAACTGGCCGCCGAGAAGAAAGCCGGGCGCAGCGTTCCCGACGGCTGCGAAGACTTCCTGGCCGTGATGTCGCAGCGCGATGCCAAGCCGCAACCCGTGGCCATCGACCTCGACGACGTGGCGCTCATGACCTACACCTCGGGCACCACCGGCCTGCCCAAGGGCGCGATGCTCAGCTATGGCAATGCGCTCTTCAAGACGCGCGCCGCGGCCGACTGCAACGGTGTCGGCCCCGATGACGTGCTGCTGTCCATCGCGCCGCTGTATCACATCGCCGGCATGCTGATGGGCGTCAACGTGCCGGTGCTCACCGGCGCCGCTTCGGTGCTGCTGCACCGTTTCGATCCGCGCGCCGTGCTGCAGGCCATCGAGGGCTTCAAGGTGAGCTGGTGGTACAGCATCGCGCCGATGAACGTGGCGTGCATGCAGGTACCCGACATCGCGAGCTTCGATCTGTCCAGCCTGAAGAGGAACCCGGTGACCAGCTTCGGCATCACCTTCACCGAGCCGCTGGCCGCGCAATGGCGTTCGCATGCGCGCAACTGCACGTCCTTCGAGGCCGCCTACGGCCTGAGCGAAACCCACACCTGCGACACCTATACGCCGCACCACGCGCCGCGCTGGGGCACGCAGGGCATTCCCGCGCCGGGCGTGACCATCCGCATCCTCGACGCGGACACGCAGGCCGAAATGCCCACCGGTGAAATCGGCGAGATCGTGCTCACCAGCCCCGGCACCTTCAAGGGCTACTGGAACAAGCCAGAGGCCACCGCTGCCACCTTGCGCAACGGCTGGGTGCACACCGGCGACATGGGCAAGATAGACGCCGACGGCTACCTCACCTTCATCGGCCGCTTCAAGGAAATGATCAAGGTCTCGGGCTACAGCGTGTTTCCCGAAGAGGTCGAGACCATTCTCATCAAGCATCCGGCGGTGGCGCAGGCGGCCGTCATCGCGCAGCCCGATGCCGACAAGGGCGAGGTCGTGAAGGCCTTCATCGTGCGCAAGCCCGGTGCCGCGCTCGATGCCGATACGCTCGTTGCGTGGGCGCGCGACAACATGGCCAGCTACAAGGCGCCGCGCGCCGTGAGCTTCATCGATGCATTGCCGACCACCGGCGCCGGCAAGGTGCTGCGGCGCCTGCTGAAAGACCCAACCTGAGAGGTTCAGCTTGTCGTTTTCCAAAGTTCTGATTGCCAACCGCGGCGAAATTGCCGTGCGGCTGGTGCGCGCCCTGCGCGACCTGGGCATCGCCAGCGTGGCGGTGCATGCGCGCGACGACGCGGCGGCGCTGCATGCGCAGCTGGCCGACGTGGCCGTGGCGCTCGATGCGACCGGGCCTTCCGCCTACCTTGACATTGCCGCGCTGATCGCCGTGGCGCGCGCGCAGGGCTGCGATGCGGTGCATCCCGGCTACGGCTTCCTGAGCGAGCGCGCCGACTTCGCTCAGGCCTGCGCCGACGCGGGCCTGGTCTTCATCGGCCCCACGCCAGAGCAGCTCGGCCTGTTCGGAGACAAGGCACGCGCACGCGCACTGGCCACGCAATGCGACGTGCCGGTGATGCCCGGCAGCGCGGGCGCGGTCACGCTTGCGCAGGCGCAGGCCTTCTTCGCCGAGCAGCATGCGCAGGGCGCGGGCGTGATGGTGAAGGCCATCGGCGGCGGCGGCGGGCGCGGCATGCGCGCGGTGCTGAACGCCGAAGAGCTGCCCGAGGCGCATGCACGCTGCATGTCTGAAGCCAAGGCCGCCTTCGGCATCGAGGGCGTGTACGTCGAGCGCCTGATGCGCAATGCGCGGCACATCGAGGTGCAGGTGCTGGGCGACGGCACCTCCGTTGCCAGCCTCGGCGAGCGCGAGTGCACGCTGCAGCGCCGCTTCCAGAAGCTGGTGGAAATTGCGCCGAGCCCGTCGCTGCCCGAAGCCCTGCGCGCGCAGGTGACGCAGGCCGCGCTGCGCATGGCGAAGACGGTCGGCTATCGCGGCCTCGGCACCTTCGAGTTTCTTGTCGATGCGGAATCGTCGACCCTGCCTTTCGTCTTCATCGAGGCCAACCCGCGCCTGCAGGTGGAGCACACGGTGACCGAAGCCGTCACCGGGCTCGACCTGGTGCAGCTGCAGATTGCGGTGGCTGCGGGCGAGCCATTGAGCGCGCTGGGCGTGGAGGCCGATCGCACGGCGCCGCAGCGCGGCTTCGCCATTCAATGGCGCATCAACGCCGAGACGCTCGATGCGCAGGGCAATGCGCGGCCTTCGGGCGGCACGCTCGCGCGCTTCGACCTGCCGGCCGGGCCGGGCGTGCGCGTCGATACCCATGGCTATGCGGGGCTGGCGCCTTCGCCGCACTACGACACGCTGCTGGCCAAGCTGATCGTGCAGTCGCCTTCGCCGCGTTTCGCGGACGCGCTGCGGCGCTCGCTGCGCGCGCTGGACGAATGCCACATCGACGGCATCGCCACCAACCTGTCGCTGTTGCGCGCCATCGCGGCGCGGCCGGAGTTTGCGACGCAGGCGGTGCACACGCGCTTCGTGGAGGCGCACCTGGGCGACCTGCTGGCGGCTGCGGCGTCGCTTGAAAAGCATGCGAAGAAGAGCATGCCCGCAGCAGTCGCGGTCGTCGCGGACAGCGCTTCCGCAGTCGCAGACGACGATGCGGACGACCTGACTGTCAAGGCCCCCATGCCCGCGAAGCTCGTGCAGTTCGAAGTCGAGGTGGGCGACGTGCTGCCCGCCGGCGCGCAACTCGGCGTGCTCGAAGCCATGAAGATGGAACACCTGCTGCACGCGCCCGTGGCCGGCCGCGTGGTCGCGCTGCTGGCGGCACCGGGCGACTACCTCGTCGAAGGCCAGTCGCTGGTGCGGCTCGAAGCCGTCGATGCGCAGGCCGTCGAAGCCGAGGCGCGCGCCGAGCACGACCTCGGCACGGTCCGCCCCGATCTGCAGAAAGTCATCGACCGCCACGCGCCCACGCTCGATGCCAACCGCAAGGCCGCCGTCGACAAGCGCCACGCGCAGGGCGGCCGCACCGCGCGCGAGAACATCGCCGACCTGTGCGACACGGCCGCCGACCCCGGCAACTTCATCGAATACGGCGCGCTGGCCATTGCCGCGCAAACGCGCCGCCGCACGCTCGAAGACCTGATCGCCAACACGCCGGCCGACGGCATGGTCACAGGCCTGGGCAGCGTCAACGCGAAGCAGTTCGGCCCCGAGCTGTCGCGCTGCGCCGTGCTGGCCTACGACTACACGGTGCTGGCCGGCACGCAGGGCATGCGCAACCACCACAAGACCGACCGCCTGCTGGCGGTGGCGCACCAGCTGAAGCTGCCGGTGGTGCTGTTCGCCGAAGGCGGCGGCGGCCGGCCGGGCGACACCGACATGCCGATCGTCGCCGGCCTGAACAACCACACCTTCAGCCAGTTCGCGGCGCTGTCGGGCAAGGTGCCGGTGGTCGGCATCGTGCATGGCCGCTGCTTCGCGGGCAATGCGGCGCTGCTGGGCTGCGCCGACGTGATCATCGCGACCAGGGGCAGCAACATCGGCATGAGCGGCCCCGCCATGATCGAAGGCGGCGGGCTCGGCACCTTCGCGCCCGAGCAGATCGGGCCGAGCAGCGTGCAGTCGCGCAACGGCGTGATCGACATCCTGGTGGAAGACGAAGCCGCCGCCGTGGCCGCCGCGAAGCAGTACCTCTCGTACTTCCAGGGCGCGACGAAGGACTGGCAATGCGCCGATCCGCGCACGCTGCGCCACGTGGTGCCCGAGAACCGGCTGCGCGTGTACGACGTGCGCGCGGCAATGCGCGGCGTGGCCGACACCGGCTCGCTGCTCGAACTGCGTGCGGGCTTCGGTGCCGGCATCGTCACGGCGCTGGCGCGCATCGAGGGCAGGCCGGTCGGCCTGATGGCCAACAACCCGCACCACCTGGGCGGCGCCATCGACGTGGAGGCGGCCGACAAGTCCGCGCGCTTCATGCAGCTGTGCAACGCGCACGGACTGCCGCTGGTGTCGCTGTGCGACACGCCCGGCTTCATGGTCGGCCCCGAGATCGAGGCGCAGGCGCAGGTGCGCCATGTGTGCCGCATGTTCATGGTGGCGTCGCACCTGCGCGTGCCGTTCTTTGCCGTGGTGCTGCGCAAGGGCTACGGCCTGGGCGCGCAGGCCATGACGGCCGGCGGCTTCGACGCACCGGTGTTCACCGTGGCCTGGCCCACCGGCGAGTTCGGCGCGATGGGCCTCGAAGGCGCGGTGCGGCTGGGCTTTCGCAAGGAGCTGGCGGCCGTGCCCGAAGGCGTGGAGCGCGACGCGCTGTTCAAGAAACTGGTGGCGCAGCAGTACACCAACGGTGAAGCCATCCACATGGCGCAGACGCTGGAGATCGATGCGGTGATCGACCCGGCCGAGACGCGTGCCTGGCTGGTGCGCGGGCTGGACTCCGCCACGCGGGCGACCACCCAGGCTGTTTCGCCCTACGTGGACACTTGGTAACCAGGCGCTAGACCTCGCAACGCGCGGGGGCAAGGCGGCTCCGTACACTGGACCGCTTTGCGCGCATGGAACTGTTTTTACGTTGGCTGCCGGCCCGCGTTCGCGGAGTGATCGCGGCGCGCTGGGTGTTCGGGTTCTGCATGGCGATGCTCGTTGCGGGCGGTGCGCAGGCGCAACCGGCCGCAGGCAGCAAGCCGCGCCAGCCTGTCCAGACGCAGCAGGCCGATCAGGCCCAGGCCCCACAGGCCTACTGGGTCGGCAGCTGGGCGGTGGCGCCCATGGATTTCAGGGAGATCGCGCTCAACCCCAACTTCGCACCCACCATAGGCCCAGCCAGCACGCATGTCTTTCGCGGACAGACGCTGCGCCAGCTGGTGCGGCCCACGCTCGATGGCGAGCGAATCCGCGTGCGCTTTTCCAACCTGTTCGGCAAGACGCCGCTGCACGTCGCGGCAGCCAGCGTGGCGCTGGGCACCGGCGCGGGCGTGGTGTCGCCGGCCTCGCTGCGCGAGTTGCGCTTCGGCGGACGCGGCGAGCTCACCGTAGAGCCGGGTGCCGAGGCCTGGAGCGACGGCATCGACCTGAAGGTCGAGGCGGGGCAGGACGTGGTGGTGAGCACTTTCCTCGACCAGCTCACGCCCTTCGCCACCGTCAGCCTGCAGGAGCCGAAGACGAGCTGGGTGGCCGCGGGCAACGGTGTATCGGCGCCCAGGCTGGAAGGCGCGACTCCATTGGCCCTCAACCACATCGTGACCGGCGTGGACGTGTGGAGCCGCGAGCCCGCGCTGACGGTGGTCGCGTTCGGCGACTCGATCACCGCGGGCAGTGGGGAAGCGGGCGTGGGCGCCTACCCCGAGATGCTGGCCACGCGGCTGCGCGACAGCCCGCGCGCACCCAAGGCGGTGTCGGTGCTCAATTCGGGCATTGGCGGCAACCGGCTGCTGCACGACGGCACCGGGCCCAGCGGGCTGACGCGCTTTGCACGCGATGCGCTGGGGCAGAGCGGCGTGACGCACGTGATCGTGCTGCTCGGCACCAACGACATCGGCCGCAAGGCCTTCGTGGACACGCCGGGCTTCGTCATCCTGCCGGGCGAAATGCCGACCACCCATCGCATCACCACTGGCCTGTCGCAACTGATTGCGCAAGCCCGCGCCAAGGGCGTGAAGGTGCTGCTCGGCACCGTGCCGCCGTTCAAGAACAGCGTCTACTCGAACAAGGACGGCGAGGCCCTGCGCGGCGAGGTCAACCGATGGATTCGCGGGCGCATGGACGTCGATGGCGTGATCGATTTCGATGCCGCCCTGCGCGACCCGGCGGACCCGCAGGCACTGAACCCGAAGTACGACGGCGGCGACCACCTGCATCCCAACAGGGCGGGGCTGGCCGCGATGGCGGCTGCGGTCGACCTGCAGAGATTCTGGGAGTAAGCACTCGCCAAAGCCGCAAGCGCGGTGAATGCAAAAAACGCGGCGCGTGCGCCCCGGTTGAAGCACGACACAGGTCTACACAAGATTTCGCGCAGCGCTTACAGCCGCTTCACATGGCTTGGGCAGCATGAAGGCTCCTCCAACAACACATGAGGGGTTCTTCATGAAAAAACTCGCACTGGCTCTTTCGATCGGCACCGCGTCGCTGCTGTCGGTGGGTGCACTGACGATTCCCGTGGCCGCGCAGGCGCAGCCGGCGGTCACCATCCAGGTGCAGCCGCCTCCGCCGCGCTATGAACGCGTGCCGCCGCCGCGACGCGGCTATGTGTGGGCGCCGGGCCACTACGAGTGGCGCGGCGGGCGCCATGTGTGGATTGGCGGCGGGTGGGTGCGTGCCCGTCCGGGCTATGCCTACCGTCCGCCGGAGTGGCGCGAGCGCGATGGGCGCTGGGAATACAACCGCGGCCGCTGGGACCGCGATGGCGACGGCGTGCCCAACCGCTACGACCGCCGTCCGGACAATCCGAACCGGAACTGACCGGGCTTGGCGGAGAACGGCCTAGCGGAAGACGACGGTGCGGTGGCCGTTCAGCAGCACGCGGTGCTCGCTGTGCCACTTCACCGCGCGGGCCAGCACCTGGCTCTCGGTGTCGCGGCCGCGGGCCGTGAGGTCTTCGACGGTATCGGTGTGGTCGGCGCGGGCCACGTCCTGCTCGATGATCGGGCCTTCGTCGAGGTCGGCCGTCACGTAGTGGGCGGTGGCGCCGATCAGCTTCACGCCGCGGTCATGTGCCTGGTAGTAGGGCTTGGCGCCCTTGAAGCTGGGCAGGAACGAGTGGTGGATGTTGATGGCGCGGCCGGCCAGGTTGCGGCACAGGTCGTTGCTCAAGATTTGCATGTAGCGCGCCAGCACCACCAGCTCGGCGCCTTCGGCCTCGATGATTTCCAGCTGCTTGGCTTCGGCCTGCGCCTTGGTCGCGGCCGTCACCGGGATGTGGTGGAACGGCACGTTGTAGCTGGCGGCCAGCTGGTAGAACTCGCGGTGGTTCGAGATGATGGCGCGCACGTCGATCGACAGCAGGCCGCTCTTCCAGCGGAACAGCAGGTCATTCAGGCAATGGCCTTCCTTGCTCACCAGGATCACGGTCTTCATCGGCTCGGCGGCGGCGTGCAGCTGCAGCGTCATGCCGAAACCGGTGGCAAAAGTCTTCAGTTCCTCGCGCAGCACGGCTTCGCTGTGGTCGCCGCAGGCAAAGCGCACGCGCATGAAGAACAGGCCGGTGCCGTGGTCGTTGTACTGGGCGGCCTCTTCGATGTTGGCGCCGCGCTCGAGCAGGAAGCCCGACACGGCGTGCACGATGCCCGTACGGTCGGGGCACGAGAGGTTCAGGATGTAGGCGGGCGCAGTGGCCAGGAGGGGCGTTTGGGTCGTCATCAGGGGCGTGATTGTCGCAGGGGTGCCAGAATCGCGATTTTCCCCCGACCCATTTCCGCAGACCACCGCAGGAGACAGACATGGCCTTCCAGGAATTCAACATGGACAACCAGTGGTTGCCCTTCACCCCCAACCGCCATTTCCGCAAGGACCCGCGGGTTTTCGTGGCGGCTGACGGCATGGAGTTCACCACCCACGACGGCAAGAAGGTGATCGACGGCATCTCGTCGCTGTGGTGCGTGGGCGCGGGGCACAACCGCAAGCCCATCAACGAGGCGATCAAGAAGCAGCTCGACACGCTCGACTACGCCACCGCCTTCCAGGTCAGCAACGACAAGGCCTTCAAGGCGGCCGAGATGATTGCCGCGCTGGCCCCGGGCGACCTGAACCGGGTGCTGTTCTGCAACTCGGGCAGCGAAGCCGCCGACACCTCGATGAAGGTGGCGCTGGCCTACCACCGGGCGCGCGGCGAAGGCCACCGCAACGTGTTCATCGGCCGCGAGAAGGGCTACCACGGCGTGGGCTTCGGCGGCATGTCGGTGGGCGGCATTCCGGGCAACCGCAAGGTGTTCGGCTCGGCGTTCCTGCCGCGCGTGGACCACATGCGCTTCATTCATGACCCGGTGAACCATGCGTACATCCACAACGAAGAGCCGGTGTGGGCCGAAGACCCGCTGGTCGAGCTTGAAACGCGCATCCTGCCGCTGCACGATCCGAGCAACATCGCGGCCATCATCGTGGAGCCGGTGGCCGGTTCGGCCGGCTGGTACCTGCCGCCCAAGGGCTACCTGAAGCGCCTGCGCGAGATTTGCGACAAGCACGGCATCCTGCTGATCTTCGACGAGGTCATTACCGGCTTCGGCCGCATGGGCACCAACTTCGCGTCGGACTATTTCGGCGTGGTGCCCGACATGCTGAACTTCGCCAAGTGCGTGACCAACGGCGTGATCCCGCTCGGCGGCGTGATCTGCCGCGACAAGCTCTACGACGCGATGATGAAGACCGACGCGCCCGAGCACGTGGTCGAGTTCTTCCACGGCTACACCTACTCGGGCCACCCGGTGGCCTGCGCCGCGGCCATTGCCACGCTCGACCTGTTCAAGCAAGAGAACCTGTTCGCGCGCGCCGGCGAGATGGGCAAGGTGCTGGGCGATGCCTTCCACAGCGCCTTCAAGGGCCTGCCCAACGTGATCAGCATCCGCAGCCTTGGCCTGGCCGCGGCGGTGGAGCTCGCGCCCATCGCCGGCCTGCCGGGCAAGCGCGCCTACGACATCTTCCTGGACTGCTTCCACAAGGGCGCGCTGGTGCGTGCCGCCGGCGACGTGCTGGTGATCGCGCCGCCGTACATCGTGGAGAAGTCGCACATCGACACGCTGGTGAACACGCTGGCGGATTCGATCAGGAAGAACGCCTGAGCGAAGGCCGAAGCGAACCGGTGACAGGCATGCCGCGCATGCCTCGCATGCCTCGTCGTTGGCAAGTTCGCTGCCCGCCATTTCTGCAAGGTCGCGCACGACCTGCATGCCCGCAGCCACGCTGAGGGGCATCGCCACCTACCGATTTCCGTTGTGCGGTGCGCGCGGCAACGGTCCGTGCGCGGCGCCCCGCGCCCCATGGTTGGCCCCCGTCATTTCTACCGGTTCCCGGGATACCGGTCACTGCTTGCGATCCCTAGCATCGCCTCGCGAAACGCAGCACTCATGAATTCATCGAGTGCATTTCCCGAGAGGAGCAGTCATGCAACGCGTATTTTTTTCCGCCGGCACCGACGTGTCCGGCCGCCTTCGACGCCGCGGCGCGTGGTCGGCGACCCTCGTGCTGGTTGCCGTGTGCGCCGCATCGCCGGCGCTGGCCAACAACGTCGGCGAGAACGCCGCGTGGCAGTTCCAGTCGAGCACCGACAAGGTCAACCAGGCCGCGATCCAGGACATGATCCGCAAGCAGAAGAGCGGCTACTACGCGGCGCCGGTCTACAACACGAACATCGGCCGCCAGTACAACTGCAACGTCTCTGCCAACTCGACCGGCAATGACGGCAACAACAGCACGGTCGCCAATTCGCCGTCGAACTCGGGGGCGCGTTCGGACGCCTCGGGCAACGACAGCCGCACATCGGTGGGCACGCCGGGCGGCGCGACGGTCGGCACCTCGCAGGCCAATGCCGGCGCGGTCGGCTCGGCCATCGTCGGCGGCACCAGCACGCAGGTGCAGGGCGCGGCCAACCAGGCGCTGAACTCCAACCAGGGCAACACTGGCGCGCAGACCGCCAGTGTGGGCGGCAGCTCGGCGTGCGCATTCGGCGTGCTCAATTGAACGGGGCACGCGACATGCACATCACACAAACCCTTTCGCTGGTTGCCACCGCGGCCCTCGCGCTGGCCGGCTGCACCTCGGCGCCGCAGCAGCGCTTTGCGCCCAACGAGGCACCGGTGGTGCTCGGCCCGGCGGTGCGCGACAACGTGACGCCGATGGAGCCGGTGCTGGCCTGCTTCGCCGACCACATCGCGGCCACGCGGCGCGCGCCGGTGGTCATCGGCGTCGGCGACGTGAAGGACTACACCGGCAAGTACAGCATCAACGAAGGCAACGCCATCACTCAGGGCGGCGCGCTGATGGTCTATTCGGCGCTCGGCAAGCTGGGCGGCGCGGTGAGCATCGCGGAGCGCTTCGACCCGGTGATCGCCGAGCGCGAACTGGCCTACGCCGACCGCCGCCAGCTGGGCGACGGCAAGACGCACCAGCTGGGCGGCCCCAACGGCGGCCAGCAGGTGCCGTGGCTGCCGTACTTCGGCGGCTCGATCAACAAGTCCGACTACTTCATCGTGGGCGGCATCACCGAGCTGAACTACAACATCAACTCCGGTGGCGCCGAGTTCGCGGTGAACCAGGTGGGCGTGAAGGCGCGCACCTTCAGCCAGTCGGTGGGCGTGGACCTGCGCATCGTCGACACCAAGTCGCTGATGGTGGTGCGCACGGTGAGCCTGACCAAGCAGTTCAATGGCTACGAGGTCGGGCTGAACGTGTTCCGCTTCTTCGGCAGCAAGCTGTACGACGTGGACATCGGCGCCAAGGGCCAGGAGCCGGTGCAGATGGGCGTGCGCGCCGCGCTCGAGGAAGGCGTGGTTCGGCTCATGGCGGCCGTCACGCAGGTCGACCACCGGCCCTGCATGACGATGCGTCCGGGCGGCGGCGAGCAGATCCCGACGGTGCCCGCCGACCAGTTGCGCAAGGTCGACAACCCCGGCAGCGCCGGCGACGCCACGGTGGGCGGCGCGGTGACCTCGCCCGTGGTGCAGCGCGGCGTGGCCGTCAATGCCACGGGCCAGGGCGGCGAGCGCCTTACCGGCACGGCGGCGCAGGTGTCCTTCGAGTTCGGTGCGACCACGCTCGGCGGCGGCTCGCTCGCGCAGCTCGACCAGATCGCGGTCGCCGCGAAGAAGGGCGCCACCGACATCGTGCTGGTGGCGCGCGACACCGAGAACTGGGACGCCCGCAAGCGCGACGCGCTGACCGACCAGCGCATTGCGGCCGTGACTTCGGCGCTGGCCAATCGCGGCGTGGCACCGGCGGCCATCAGCGTGACGTGGCGGCCCGATGCGGCCGATACCTCGATCCACCGCGACGGCCCCGGCCTGCAGGAGATCGCCAAGCTGCGCGTCGGCAGCCCGGTGGTCAGCGGCGCGGCCACGCCTGCTTCTTCTTCCGCTTCCGCTTCCGACAGCGCCGGCAAGGGGGACTGAGCCGCCGCGTTTCCAGCAAGCCGAGTCCCTGCCGGGGCCGTTGCCCCGACTTCCCCGTTTCATTCAAAACCGCTTCCAACATCCATTCGAGGAATCACACCATGACCGCACGCAAGATCCAACGCCGGGCCGCCAGCGCGCCCATGTTCAGCCTCAGCAGCATCGGCGCGGCCGTGGCGATGGCCCTGATTGCATCCGGCAGCGCACAGGCCGCCCAGACGCTGGTCGGTGCCGGCCCCGCGTACAACGGCACCGCCTCCGGTGCATCGGCGCTGCCCAGCTACGGCAACAATGCCGCGCCCATCACCGCGACGATCCTGAATGCGACGGTGGGCACGGTCGCCAACGGAACGCCCAGCTCGCCCAACGCGCCGGTGCAGGCCACCAACGGCAACCTGATCGGCGCCAGCGCCACGGGCAACACCTACACGAACACCATCGCGAACCACTTCGGTGGCGACGCTTCGCTGGGCATCGGCGTCAACACCGGCGCGATCATCAGCAGCGTGCTCAACAGCAAGATGCTGGTCGAGTCGAACATCCTGCAGAGCGGCAGCCTGGTCAACACCGACAACACGATCTCGGCGACGACCACCATCAACAGCGGCACCTCCACGGTGTCGGGCACGGCCGCATCGCCCGCCGCGCCGCAGGCCGGCTCGGCCGTGCTGACCTACCCCGCGGGCGTGCAGCTGTTCGATGCCAAGGGCAATGTCGTGGTGACCAACGTGCAGTCGGCCACCGGGCCGAGCTCCAGCGCGAACGTGACGGGCAGCACGCTCGACCTGGTGGTGACCACCGGCGGCGCGATCACGCTCGACGGGGCACTCGAGCGCAATTCGGTCGCGGCCGTGTTCAAGGGCAACACGGCGTCGAACTCGGCGTCGGTCGTGGGCGGCGGCGCACCCACCTTCGCGGGCTCGGCGCTGGTGTCGAACCTGCAGGTGAACGGCAACGGTGCCGTCGCGGCCACGCAGAGCGCGAACAACACCAACACCGTGGTGGTGGGCGGCGTGAGCCGCGCGGCGCTGGGCGGCACCAACCAGCAGCAGGGCAAGCTGATGGTGCAGGACAACACCATCTCCAGCGCGGCGACGGGCAATGAGGCGCTCGGCACCACCGCGGGCGCGGCGGGCAACCGGCTGCTGGTCGATGGCGTGTCGGTGGCGGGCACCGGCACACCGGGCACAGCAGCGAACAACAGCACGCACGTCGGCGTGGGCGTGGCCACCAACGTGAGCAGCGACCTGGCCATCGTCAACAGCCAGGGCAACCTGGGCGTCGGCTTCCCCGGCAGCGGCATCGTCGCGGCAACGACGGGCGCGCAAGTCCTGGGGGTCGCGCAGTCGATCAACGGTGGCACCCTCGCGGTGGCGCGCAACAACATCACGGCGGATGCGGTCGGCAACACCGCCTCCAGCGCCATCGCGACCGGCGCGAACGGGGGCTCGTTCTCGGGCACGGCCGCGCTGTCGAACCAGCAGTCCAATTCGGGCACGCCGGTGGATGGCGTGATCCTTTCTTCCACCATCCAGGCCCTGACGGGCGACGCCACGGGCCGCACCGTGGGCAGCACGGTCTCGGTGGCCAACAACCGCTCGTCGGCCACCGGCCAGGGCAACCAGATCACCCAGAGCCTGACGCTCGGTGGAGGCAGCGTGGGGCTGGGCACCGGCAACGTCACGCTGACGGGCGGCACGGCCTCGGATGGCCGCGTGTCGGCCGGCGGCGCGGCCACGGTCACCAACCTGCAGGGCAACTACGGCAGCCCGTCGGGCGCCACCAACACCGGCTCGGCCATCGTGCTGCAGGCCAACAGCGGTGGGGTGGACATTGCGAACAACACTCTGTCGGTCACCGGCAACCGGCAGGAAGCGGTGGGCATCGGCAGCGGCGCGACCAACTCGCTGTCGCTGTCGGGCAATGCGGTGGGCACCGGCGCCGGCATCGCCAGCGTGCAGATGAACGACGGCAGCTCGCCGGTGGGCGCGGGGGTTTCCAACCCGCAAGCCTGGCTGGCCGCGAATGGCAATGTGTCGGGCGGCTCGCTGACGTTGAGCAACAACCTGCAGCGCTCCATCGCCTACGGCAATGCGGTGGCGAACACGCTGGCCGTGAAGGCGGGCAACGTCGGCGTGGGCCCCAGCGGCACGCCGGCTTCGTCGGTTACCACCAACATCCTGAGCGGCCTGCCGTTCGACAACAACGCGGCGGCCCTGCCCACCGTGAAGGCGGCCTACGGCGTGCTGAACGACCAGTCGGTGCAGTCGACCGTGAATGCAGCCACCACCGGCGCCAACACGATGGTGGTGACCGTGGGCGGCAACGTCACCAGCGCACGCGTCGCGAACGATGGCAATGCGGTCGTCTCGGCGGCCTACGCCAATGACGCCGCCAACGGCATTTCGCTGGACCTGAACAACGTGACCAACACCCTGCCGCTGGCGGGTGCGTCGGTGGCCAACGTGACCAACGTGCAGACGGTGGCCGGCGTGAACACGCCCATCTCCGCGCTCGTCGGTGGCGGCAACGTGGAGCGGACGCTGATCAACGGCTCGGTCTCGGGCGCGGGCTCGTCGGTATCGAGCTCGGGCAACCTGACCGAAGCCGTGGCCGTCGGCAGCCGCGCGACCGGCAACACGGTGGCCGTGAAGGGCAACAACATCAACACCGCCGGCCTGCTGGGCCAGACCGGCGCCACCTTCAGCGCCGCGGGCGTGCTGGGTGTGAACGCCGCCTTCAGCGTGCAGAACGCACAGGCCGGGCAGGGCTCGGTATCGGCCACCCGCAGCGGCGGCGCGGAGGTGCTGACGCAGATCGGCGGCAACCTGGCCAACACCGGCGTGGACGCCAGCCGCAACACGGTCGCGGCCACGGCCACGAGCAACAGCGCGGTGAACGGCGTGGGCATCGACGCGAACGGCATCACGACGTCGAGCGCTGTGCAGAACGCGCAGGTGACGTCGGCGGCCGTCACGTCGACGATCGGCCAGGAGAGCGCGTTCCTCACCGACAAGGGCGGCGTGCAGGTCGGCGTTGGCGGTGCCAGCATCACGGGCACGCAGATCTCGGTCGACAAGAATGTGGCCAGCGGCTCGTCCACCGGCAACGCCGCCACCAACAGCATCGACGTGAAGGGCAACACCGTCGCCACGGGCAGCCTGCTGCCGGCCATTGCCACGAACCTCGGCGCGACGGTGAGCGCCAACGCGGACCAGGCCATCTCGAACATCCAGCTGGTGAATGGCACGGCGCCCGTGTCTTCGAAGGTGGCCACGGCCTACGGCATCGACACCGCGCCCGCGGCGGTGATTACCGGCTCCAAGCTGAGCGTGTCGGGCAACACGCAGAGCGCCGAGGCCGTTGCCAACACGGGCAGCAACAGCATCGCGCTGGCCGGTACAGCGGTTTCCGCGCGGTCGGCGGTGCAGTCGACGCAGGCGAGCGGCGCCGCGGTCGAGGCACGCTCGATCACCCAGGCCTTCGCGCCGGGTGCCGTCGGCGGTTCTTCGGTGAGCCTCTCGGACAACAAGAACAGCGCGCTCGCGGTGATCAACGACGTTGCCAACAAGGTGACGGTGGCCGCGGGCAGCACCGGCAGCTCCGGCATTCCCGCCGTGGTGACGCAGGGCACGGGCCTGGGCACGGCGGCCACGGGCGACCATGTGATCGTGAACGTGCAGGCGGCCGCGACCTCGGTCGCCAGCCGCGCCGACAGCACGCTCTACAACGAAGACGCCACCGTGGTGCCGAACTCGGGCCTGCTCAACAGCACCTTCACGGTGTCGGGCAACGGCAACGTGTCGGAAGCCACGGCCAACCGCGCGAGCAATGCCGCGTCGACCACCGGCAGCACCACGCAGGCCGCCAGGACCGCGGTGCTGAACGTGCAGAACAGCGGCGCGGCCGTGACGTCCGAAGCGAACACCAGCGCCAAGCTGACCGTGACGGGCGCCAGCGCGCTGAACGGCAGCACCGCCACGCTGAGCAAGAACAGCACGGGCGCTTCGGCCACGGGCAGCGCGGCGACCAACAGCCTGGAGGTCAAGGGCAACACCATCGCGGGCGGCGCGCTGCCCGCCGTGGCCCAGACCGGCCCGGCCTCGACCCTGCCGCTGCTGAGCGCGGACCATGCGCTCGGCAACGTGCAGCTGGGCACGGGACCCGTGACGGCCACTGCGGTGGGCAGCATCGGCGTCGACTCGGCACCGCTGTCGTCCGTGACGGGCTCGACGCTCTCCGTGACCGACAACCGCCAGAGCGCGAAGGCCGTGGCCAACACGGCGCTCAACAGCGTGAGCATCGCGGGTTCGAACGTGGCGGCGCGCTCGGCGCTGCAGTCGACGCAATCGGGGGTGGCGCCGGTGACGGCATCGTCGACGCTGGAGGTATTCGCACCGGCGGCGTCTTCGGGCTCGACGGTTCGCCTTTCGGGCAACACCAACAGCGCGCTCGGCGTGATCAACGACGTGACCAACACGCTGACCGTGGCCGGAGGCAACGTGCAGCCCGCGGGCTCGACCGGCGCCGTGTCGCTGATCGAAACCGGCAGCGCCGACAACGTGACGGCCACTGGCGACCACGTGCTGTCGAACCGCCAGACCGCCGGCGCGACGGTCAGCAGCACGGCCACCACCTCGCTGTACAACGAAGACCGCCTGGTGCCCAACACGGCGGGGCTGGTCAGCGGCTCGTTCACCATCTCGGGCAACAACACGCTGGCCGAGGCGTCGGCCAACCGCGCAACCAACACGGCCTCGGTGATGGGCGACGCGGCGCAGGGCGCCAGTGCCGGCATCGTCAACGTGCAGGGCAGCACGGCCGCGGTGAACGCCACGGCCGTGACCACGGCGCGCGTGACGCTCGGCGGCGCGGTGCCGCTCAACAGCGGCAGCGTTTCGCTGGACGGCAATACCACTGCCGCGCTGGCACGCGGCAATGCGGCCACCAACGTGCTGGATTCGGGCGCCGGCAGCAACTACGGCCCGGCCACGGCGAACGGCTCGGCCGCATTGGTGGGAACGCCGCTCGCGCTCAACGTCGGGGCCAGCGCAGCCATCCTGAACAGCCAGAACAACGCGGGCCCCGTCGTGGCGTCGAGCACGGGCGTGAGCTATCAGGTGGCGCTCAACGGCACGCCGGGCGGCGCGGGCACCTCGAACGGCACGGTGGGTGTGACGGGCAACACGGTGGCTGCGCAGGCCTACGGCAACAGCGCGACCAACCGCCTGACCCAGGTGGCGCTGAACACCGGTGCGCCGAGCGCGGCGGTGGGCAACTACCAGGTCAATACCGGTGCCGTGACGGCCACGGTGACCACCGCGAGCTTCGGCATCAACGCACTGGGCACCGTGGGCGGCAGCTCGCTGCGCACCACGGGCAACCAGATCACGGCGTCGGCCACCGGCAACTCGGCGGTCTCGTCGATCCTGTCGAAGTGAAGAGGGCGAACCGGGCGGCTGGCCGGCGGCTCAGGGCCGCTTGGCCGGTTGCCTGAGTTCGGCGCAGTAGTCTTTCTCGGGCAGTGGCGGCGTCAGCCAGATGCTGTCGAATTCGCCCGGCACCACGTTGGCCAGCGACGGTGCCGCCAGCATGCGCACCGAGACGGCCTTGACGTCGTCCGGCAGGTGTTGCGGCACACCCAGCGTGCGCACCACGTGGCCGGCACCGGCGATCAGCAGCACGGTCTTGCCCGGTTGCCGGGCCTTGGCCACGGCCTGCGCCATGGCCCGGTCGCGGCCCACCTGGATGCGCGTCATGGGCACGATCTGCGATTCGGGGAGCAGCTTGCAGTGGCCTTCGCGCACAGCGTCCTGCTGCGCGGCGTAGGCCTCGCCGTTGAGCTGCGCGTCGAGCGAGACATCGGCCATGGCGTTCTTCATGCGCGCACGCGGCAGGTTGGCGCCGATGACCGGAACACCGGCGCGCACGGCGGCCATCACGGCAGGGCCGTAGCTGCTCCAGGGCCAGGCCTTGTCGTTCCAGTCGAGCGCGGCCTGCACCTGGGCCTCGCTCGCGCCGGGGGCCACGTGGGCGGTGCTGCGGCCTTCCTCGGCCATCTCGAGCGCCAACGCGGCGAGCTGGCCGCGCTCGGCCAGTGCCTGCACGGCTTCGCGTTCCATCGCGTGGTGTTCGGGGGCGTCGTGCTGCTCGCCCAGCAAGAGGGCATCGGCCGGCAGCAGCGCGGCGATGCGGCGTGCGACGGGCACGTCGGCACCGGGGGCGGCCGTCGAGCCGGAAGAAAGCGCCGCGCAGCCCGCGAAGGCGGTGGCGGCGAGCATGGGAAACAGGAGGCGGGCGGCCCGCACGGGCCAGTGTTGAAGAGGCATCGCGCCATACTATGCCCTCGGCGCCCGCGCGCCTTGCCGTCCATTTCCGCTTTTCCCTGTCCGTGCCTTTCCGTTTCTACCTTCGCGTGCTGGCCACGTTGTTGCTGGCGCTCGCCGCCGCGGCCGCCTGCCTGGCGCTGCACACGCCGTTGCCCTGGATGATCGGCCCGCTGCTCGCGGTGTCGCTGGCCTCTATCGCTGGGGCGCCCACGGCCAGTTCCACGCCGCTGCGCAACGCCGGGCAGTGGACCATCGGCACCGCGCTGGGCCTGTATTTCACGCCGCACGTGGTCTCGCTGGTGGCCAGCGTGTGGTGGGCGATTGCGCTGGCCATTGCCTGGGCGCTGCTGCTGGGCTGGGGCTTCGGGCGCTGGTTGCACGGGTTGCACGCGGCGCGCATGCCGCATGTGCCGGCGAAATCCATGAGAGCCACGACTTACTTCGCGGGTGCCATCGGTGGTGCGTCGGAGATGACGCTGCTGGCCGAATCGGCCGGCGCGCGCACCGACCTCGTGGCCGCGGCGCACAGCCTGCGGCTGGTGGTGGTGACGGTGACGATTCCGTTCGCCATGCAGTGGAGCGGGCTGCACGGGCTGGAAATCAATCCGCCCGGCGCGCGCGAAGTGAACATGGGCGGGCTGTTGCTGCTGGCGCTGGCCACGGGCATCGGCGGGCTGGCGATGCGCGCGCTGAAGCGCACCAACCCATGGTTCATCGGGCCGCTGCTGGTGGCGATGGGCTTCACCATCGCGGGCCAGTCGCTGTCGGCGGTGCCGGCCTGGATGTCGAATGCGGCGCAACTGGTGATCGCGGTGAGCCTGGGCGTGCGCTTCAGCCGGGAGTTTTTGCACACGGCGCCGCGCTGGCTGGGCTCGGTCGCGCTGGGCACTTTCGGCATGCTGCTGCTGTGCGCCGCGGTGGCGTGGGGGCTGGCCTGGGCGACCGGGCTGCATCCGGCCACGATGATCCTGAGCACCTCGCCGGGCGGCATTGCCGAGATGTCGATCACGGCCAAGGTGTTGCAGCTCGGGGTGCCGGTGGTGACGGCGTTCCAGGTGTGCCGGCTGGTGGCGGTGCTGCTGCTGGTGGGGCCGATGTTCCGGTGGATCTACCGCCGGTGAGGGCGCCCGGGGCTTGCGGGCTCCTGCGCGATCCTGTACGAGAAAGATCGATCCCCAACGAAAAAGCGCCCCGCGGGGCGCTTCGTTCTTTCGGCGATGGGCCGGCGCTCAGTGCACCAGCACCGGCGTGTGGGCCAGCTCGGCGTAGCCCTCGAGGGTGTCCTCGACTTCTTCCTGCGTGGGGGTGTTGAGCTGCCAGGCGGCGATCTGCTGCTGGAACAGTTCGGCCCAGGAACCGTCGAGGTACACCTCCTTGCCCGAGCGCTTGTCCACGATCTCGAAGCCGTGACGCTCCAAAACCGGCATATTCGGCTTCGCGGGCTCGTCGCCTTCATTTGGCTGCACGTGCACGACGACGAAGGACTCCGAGTCGTAAAGCATGTTCATGGCGGGCCCTGTGAGGATGTCGATGGCGTTCATGGAGGTTAGATAGCAATCAACGCGCCAGTTTCAAGAACAGTTGTCGGCCGGCGCGTCGAGTTGTGATCTTTTTGCCTCAATTCGCGGGCGCTTCGGGTAGGGGTTTGCGCAATTGGGCGTCGGCGAAGTCCCCGTTGGCTTCGGTCTGCTTGATGCGCACGGGCAGATAACCGTACGCCGGCGCAAGCCAGAGCTCCAGTTTTCTATCGAAATCCCGGCGCGGGGTGCGGGTGAGCTTGCGCGCGGTGAATTCGCCGGCCGGGAGGCTGATCTTTTCTTCGTCGCCGACCACGAAGACCCAGACCTCGGCCTCGCGCACGCCCACGGTCTGGATCGAGATCCGGGTGCCCGCCGGGTAGTTGCCCGGCGTGGCCGCCAGCAGGCCGCCGAGCTGCATCATCACGCTCATGCGGTCTTGCGCGTTGGCCAGCAGGGGCACCGGCGGCGCGTTGTTGCTGAAGATGATCTGCCCCTGGTCGCGCACGAAATGCGAGGCCACCTCGGCCTTGCGGCTTTCGGAATAGCGCTCGGGCTCCAGCCCCGAGGGGCCTATGCGGCCGGTGCTGTGCCAGTTCAGCAGCGTGAAGAACACCGCCTTGAGCGTCAGCCGCCCGTCGTAGCGGCTGCCGTCCTGCAGCCAGACCAGTTCGCCGAACACGCCGCGCTGCGGCGAGGCGCCGACCTGGCCGGTGGCCTCGAAGTCGAGCGTGACCGAGCCGGGAATCCGCAGCGCCTGGGTGCCGACGATGTTGCCGGAGGTCGGGTTGGACGCGCCGGCGGTAGCGCCGGGGGCGCCTTCGCCGGTGCCGCCGGGCGGGGCGCTGGCGGGGGATTCGGGGGGCTTGGCGCCTGCATCGGGCGCGGCCTGCGCCGTCGGGTCGGGCGTTTCCACCGGCGTGTCCGGTGTGTCCGGCGCGGGCGCGGAGGCCACCGGCTCGGGCGCCGGCTTCGGCCGGGGCACCGACGGCGCGCGCGGCCGCCTGGGCTTCACGGCGGCCGGCGGCCGGGCCTCGGGCGGCGCCGATGTGGCGGCCGGTGCAGCGGGCTTGTCCGACGCGGGCGGCGCGATCACGATGGTCCGCGTGATGAACTTGTTCGCCAGCGGCGAGGGCTCCGGCCCGATGGCCGTCGGCGCCAGCCCGAGCACCAGCATGTGCGCCAGCGCCACCACCAGCGTCAGCCCGGCCAGCACCCGCCAGGACGGACGACCGGGCAGGCCAGGAGACGGGGCGGAGGGGGCGTCGAGCGTCGACATCGGTGTGTGGAGTGCGGGCCGGGTGCCGAGGTTCACCAAGACCATCTCGGTACACTGCCGCCCGTTCAACCAGTTTAAGTGGGAGCGGCACCGCGGCCTGCCTGCCGGCGCGCCGCCTCCCGCACCACGCACCGCACCGCATCATGAAACTCGCCACCCTGAAGGACGGCTCGCGCGACGGCCAGCTCGTCGTTGTCTCGCGCGACCTCACGCTCGCCCACTACGCCACCGGCATCGCGAGCCGCCTGCAGCAGGTGCTGGACGACTGGGGCTTCATGAGCCCGCAGCTGCAGGACCTGTACGACGCGGTGAACACCGGCCGCGCGCGCCACACCTTTCCCTTCGATCCCTCGATGTGCATGGCCCCGCTGCCGCGCGCCTACCAGTGGGCCGACGGCTCGGCCTACCTGAACCACGTCGAGCTGGTGCGCAAGGCGCGCAACGCCGAAGTGCCCGAGAGCTTCTACACCGACCCGCTGATGTACCAGGGCGGCAGCGACGACTTTCTCGGCCCGGTCGACGACGTGATCGTGCCCAGCGAAGCCATGGGCATCGACTTCGAGGCCGAGATTGCCGTCATTACCGGCGACGTGAAGATGGGCGCCACGCCCGACCAGGCGCTGGACGGCATCCGCCTCGTGATGCTGGCCAACGACGTGAGCCTGCGCAACCTCATTCCGGCCGAGCTGGCCAAGGGCTTCGGCTTCTTCCAGAGCAAGCCCGCCACCGCCTTCAGCCCGGTGGCCGTGACGCTCGACGAGATCGGCGAAGCCTGGCAGGACGGCCGCGTGCACCTGGCGCTGCAAAGCAGCTGGAACGGCCGCAAGGTCGGCATGTGCGACGCCGGCCCGGAGATGACTTTTCACTTCGGCCAGCTCATTGCCCACATCGCCAAGACGCGCAACGTGCGCGCCGGCAGCATCGTCGGCAGTGGCACCGTGAGCAACAAGGGCGTCGAGAAGAAAGACGGCCAGATGGACTGGCCCAAGGGCTACTCGTGCATTGCCGAGAAGCGCTGCATCGAGACCCTCCAGACCGGCGCGCCCGTGACCGACTTCATGAAGTTCGGCGACACCATCCGCATCGAGATGAAGGGCCTGGACGGCCGCTCGCTGTTCGGCGCGATCGACCAGGAAATCGTCTCGACGAACGGCCGGCCGAAGGAAGCGCCGGTGTCGCTGGTGAAGTCGCAGGCCGAGGACGTGGCCGAAGACTGAGGGCGCGGCGGTAATACGTCGCACGCCGCGCCTGCCATCGCGTGCCATCGCGTGCCAAGTGCGCGCCGGTGACGGGCCGCCCGTTTTGTCATGGCTATGATCAAGCGGCTGTTCCGATGCGTCTTCATTGCGCCGGACAGCGCGTCCGGCGGCTGCGCTCCGCGGCCGCCATTCATACCAAGAAAAAATCGGGAGTTTTCCATGCGCTATTTGCCTATTGCCGCGGCCGTCGTCGCGGCGCTCGCCCTTGCGGGCTGCGAAACCATGAAGGGCGCCGACACCGGCGCGCTCACCCAGGCGGGTGGTTCGGCCTTCAAGGCCATGTCGCTGAGCGACGCCGAAGTCAGCACCATGTCCGACCAGTCGTGCGCCGCCATGGACCAGAAGAACCAGATCGCGCCCGCGGGCAGCCGCTACGCCACGCGCCTGGCCCAGGTCGTCAAGCAGATGCCCAACAGCGTCAACGGCAAGACGGCCAACTACAAGGTCTACATGACCAAGGACGTGAACGCCTGGGCCATGGCCAACGGCTGCATCCGCGTCTACAGCGGCCTGATGGACCTGATGAACGACGACGAACTGCGCGGCGTGATCGGCCACGAGATCGGCCACGTGGCGCTGGGCCACTCGAAGTCGCGCATGCAGACCGCCTACGCCGCCTCGGCCGTGCGCGGACTGGCCAGCGCCGCCGGTGGCGTCGCGGCGCAGCTGTCGCAGTCGCAAGCCGGCGACCTGGGCGAGAAGTTCGTCAAGGCGCAGTTCTCGCAAGCGAACGAAAGCGCGGCCGACGACTATTCCTTCGACCTGCTCACCGAGCGCAAGCTGGAGCGCAAGGGACTGGTCAGCGCCTTCGACAAGCTGGCGAAGCTCAGCGGCGGCGCCACCGGCAGCTCGATCATGAGTTCGCATCCGCCATCGGCCGATCGCTCGGCGCGCATGCAGAAGCGGCTGGACGCCGCCAAGTAAGCCAGCGCTAAGCGCTCTCCGCCGGCGCGCGCAGCAGCAGTTCTTTCTGCGAACGGACGCCGAGCCGGCGGAAGGCCCGGTACTGGTGCGTGCGCAGGGTGGTCAGCTCGACGCCGAGCTCGCGCGCCGCTTCTTTCGCGGTCTTGCCCGCCATCAGGTGGCCGATGACCTCGCGTTCGCGCAGGCTCAAGGTCAAGAGGCGCGAGGCGAAGGCCGGCGCCACCGCTTCCCGCGCGACCACGGCGCTGCGGCCGTGCGCCATCGTGGCGTCGGCCAGCAGCGTGGCGTGCGTTGCGATCACCGCGAAATCGCTGTCGCCGAATTCAGGCTGCGCCAGGCTGCGGTAGAAGCTCACCGCCACGCGCTGGCCGGTGGGCGTGAGCAGCAGCACCGAGGCGCGCTCGCGGATGCCGACGTCGCCATAGCAGGCGGCGCGGTAGGCCGGGTCGGCCACTTCGTCGGCGCGCTGGTGGCCCAGCCACAGTTGCGCGCGCCGCGGCAGCTTGCGCGCCGCGAGCCATGTCATGTTGGGGTCGAGCAGGTCGAAGCGCTGTGCCACGTAGCGCTCGGCGGTGCGCTCGGCCGTGCTGCCGTAGCTGCTGGCGGCCGACACCGCCTCGATGCGGCCCGTGGCATCGACCGCGAACACGGTGCAGAAGGTCACGGGCATCACGCGGTGCATGGCCGCAAGGCAACTGGTGGCCAGGTGCGGCGTGCCGATGCCGGCCAGCACGTCGCCGACGACCGCGTTGGACAGCGCGGCGTCGGCCGTTGGGTGAAGGCGCCAGCGTCTCATCGAGTGCGAAGGGAATCGTTCAAGGGTAAATACCTCGTACGAAGTTATGACATTGGCTGCCCTGACGCATCGGGACAATCCCGTTCCATGACGAACCCCACCGTTGTTGCTGTTGCCGCTGTTGCCGCCGATGCCGCGAGCGGCCCCGTGCCGCCGCCGATGAGCACGACCGAATTGCCGCCGTCGGTCGGCGCTTTCCACTACACGCGCTACAAGCCCTGGACGCCGCCGCTCGAAGAAGGCGGCATGGAGCCCGGCCGCCATCCGGTCGTGATCGCCGGCGGAGGGCCGGTCGGCATGGCGCTCGCGCTGGGGCTCGCCAACCACGGCGTGCGCAGCGTGATCCTCGAAGCCGACGACACGGTGTGCGTGGGCAGCCGCGCGGCCTGCATCTCGCGCCGCAGCCTGGAGATCATGGCGCGGCTCGGCGTGCTGCCGGCCTTCATGGCCAAGGGCCTGCCGTGGACCGGCGGGCGCAGCTTCTACAAGACGGCCGAGGTGTTCCGCTTCGAGATGCCGCACGACGCGCAGCAGAAGCTACCGCCGATGATCAACCTGGAGCAGTACTACGCCGAGCACTACCTGCTCGAAGAAATCTTCCGCCGCAACGAGGCGACGCCGGGGCTCATCGACATCCGCTGGGGCACCGAGCTCACGGGGCTGGCGCAGGACGATGGCGGCGTGACGCTCGACGTGCGCAATGCCGAGGGCGCCTACCGCCTGCACGGCCAGTGGCTCGCGGCCTGCGACGGCGGCCAGAGCTTCGTGCGCAAGGCGATGGGGCTCGCGCTCGAAGGCACGGGCTACGAAGGCCGCTACGTGATCATCGACATCGAGCTGCACAGCGGCCATCCGACGGAGCGCCGCGCGTGGTTCGACCCGCCGTGGAACCCGGGCTCGACCGTGCTGATGCACCGCCAGCCCGACGACATCTGGCGCATCGACTACCAGCTGCGCCCCGGCCAGGGCACCGAAGAAGCGCTGCAGCCGCCGGCGGTGGCCGAGTTCGTGCAGCGCCACCTGGACGCCATCGGCGAAGGCCACCTGCCCTGGAAGACGGTGTGGACCTCGGTGTACCGCGCCGGCGCGATGACGCTGGACAGCTACCGCCACGGACACGTGGTGTTCGCCGGCAACGCGGCGCATGCCATGCCGATCTTCGGCGTGCGCGGGCTCAACTCGGGCTTCGACGATGCGGACAACCTCGCGTGGAAGCTGGCGCTGGTGGCGCGTGGCGTGTCGGATGCGGCGCTGCTCGATTCGTACTCGCAGGAGCGCATCGCGGCCTTCCACGTGAACGCGGAGAACGCGATGCGCAGCACCGAGTTCATGTCGCCGCCGTCGCGTGGGTTCGACCTGCTGCGCGAGGCGGCGCTCTCGTTGTCCGAAGCGCACCGTGGCATCGCGCAGCTGATCAACCCGCGCCAGACGCAGGCGGTGCGCTACGCCGAATCGGCGCTGTCGAGCGAAGGCGATGCGCTGCCGGCCGGGCCGTTGCCGGGCGAGGTGATGCCTGAGCAGGCGCTCGCGCAGGGCCATCTCACGGACTGGATCGCGCCGGTGTTCACGCTGCTGGTGCTGCGGCCGGATGTGGCGCTGCCGCCCGCCGCCGACATCGAGCGGGCGAAGCAGGGCGCGTTGCCGTTTGCGGTTCGCAGCATCGCAAGCCTTGGCGCGGAAGGCGCGGATGCACAGGCTTCTCCCGCCGTCTTTGCCGCGCTTGGCGCAAGCGCTGGCGCGGTCTACCTGCTGCGCCCCGATGGCCACGTGGCCGCGCGCTGGCACCGCCTGCCGGCCGGCGCCTTGCCACGGGCACTGGCGCGCGCCGCTGCTGCCGTCGTCTCTTCACAGGAATTGTCCGCATGACCAACGCCACATCGCTCCACCCCGACGCCCGCGACCGCCTGTATGCCGAGTGCGCGCGTGCCATCAGCGAGGCCGGTGCCGAGCGCGAGTCGCTGTTCCTCGCGCGGCTCGCGCTGCTGCTGTTCGAGCAGGTCGGCGACGAGGCCCGCTGCCGCGATGCGCTGGCCGACGCGTTGCGCGCGCTGCCCGTACCATCGCTGTCCGCATCCGAACCAGAAAAAGGAGATTGAACTCATGGACCGCCGCACCCTTCTCGCCACGCTCGCCTCCGGCGCCGCCGTGGCCGCCAGCCCCTTCGCCCGCGCCCAGGACTACCCCACGCAGCTCGTCAAGTGGGTCGTGCCGTACCCCGCGGGCGGCGGCACCGACGTGATCGCGCGCGTGCTGGCCGAAGCCATGCGCCAGACGCTGGGCCAGCAGATCGTGGTCGACAACCGCCCCGGCGCATCGACCAACATCGGCGCCGACCTGGTCGCCAAGAGCAAGCCCGACGGCTACACGATTCTCTCGGCCGACAACGCCGTGCTGGCCTTCAACGAGCACCTGTTCAGCAAGCTGCCGTTCAGCCCCGAAAAGGACTTCACGTACATCGGCGCCATCGGCAAGTTCCCGCTGGCGCTGGTGGTGCACCCGGACTTTCCGGCCAAGACCTTCAAGGAGTTCCTGGCCTACGTGAAGGCCAACCCGGGCAAGGTCAACTACGCGTCGCCGGGCAATGGCTCGCCGCACCACCTGGCAATGGAAATGTTCAAGGTGCGCACCGGCACCTTCATTACCCACATTCCGTACCGCGGCGCCGCGCCGGCCATGGCCGACGTGATGGGCGGGCAGGTGCCGTGCATGTTCCTCGACCTGGCCTCGGGCCTGGGGATCATGCAGAGCAACAAGGTGCGCGTGCTGGCCATCGGCACCGGCGCGCGCAGCAAGCTGCTGCCCAACGTGCCGACGCTGGCCGAAGTGGGCGTGCCCAACACCGAGGTGTTCGCGTTCCAGGGCATCCTCGGCCCGGCCGGCTTGCCGCCCGCGGTGGTGAACAAGCTCAATGGCGACCTGAACAAGGCCTTCAGCACGCCGGCGGTGCAAAAGCGCTTCGACGACTTCGGCATGGAAGCCATGCCCGGCACGCCGGCGCAGTTCGCGGCGCTGTCGCGTGCCGAATCGAAGCGCTGGGGCCCGATCATCAAGCAGGCCGGTATCAAGCTGGACTGACGCGGCCCTCGGCGGGCGTTCGCTTTACCGGGTGAACGCCTTCCTTGAGCCGTCTTCGAAGACCTCGTCGTCGCGCTGCAGTTCGCCGTTTTCGTCCCAGGTGCGCTCGCGTGTCACGCGGCCCTTGGCGTCGAAGCTCGACTCGGCCACCGGCGTGCCCTTTTCGCTGAAGCGTTGGTGCGTGCCGATGGGCACCTGCCGGCCCCGGCCCACGATCTGGTAGCGGCCCTGCGCGGCGCGCTGGCCGTTGTCGTGGAACTCGGTGACCTCGACGGTGCGCGCGTCGCCGCTGCCGCTGTAGACGGCCTTGCTGCTCGGCTGGCCGTTGAGGTAGTAGCTGTCGTCGACCACCGGCTCGCCCGCGCTGTTCCAGCGCTGGTCGCGCACCAGCGTGCCCTTTTCCGAGAAGGCCTGTTCGCGCTGGCGGATCGAGGTGCGCTCGACCAGCAGGTAGACGATCTCGCGGCGCTTGATGCCTTCCGACGAATAGCTCTGCTCGGTGCGCTGGGTGCCGCTGATTTCGTCGAGCAGCGCGGTTTTTCCGTTGTCGTAGAAGTTCTGCGTGCGCACCCGCTTGCCGGCCAGGTAAGACAGCCGCGAGCGCAGCGTGCCGCGCGTGTCGAACAGCTCGACCTGCGAGGGCCCGCCCGTGAAGCCGCAGAGCTTGGCGTCGTCGACCACGGGCGCCAGCACCGGCGTGTCGGTGCAGCGCAGGGCCGACATCTGGCCGCGCTCGGTGAACTCGACCGATGCGCGGTCGCCGCGGCCTTCGGGGTAGAACATGGCGCGCCGCAACTGGCCACCGGGGTAGTAGCTGCGCACCAGCCCACGTTCCTGGCCGTCGTCGTAGGTGGCGTCGCGCAGCACGCGGCCGGTGGGCGAGAACTCGCGCGCCCGGCCCTGCATGTTGCCCTTGGCGTTGAGCGTGTGCTCCTTGGCGAGCTTGCCCTTCTCGTAGATGCGCACCAGCCCCATCGAGACGCCGTTCTGCACCTGCTCTTCGCGTTGCAGCTCACCGCTTTCGCGGTCCTTGCAGCGCAGCAGGCCGGTCTTGCCCGCAAGGCTGGCGCCATTGGCGATGTTGACGCCGCGGCCGTTGAACTCGCAGTCCAGCTGCGCATGGGCGGCCGTGGCGCCGAGCAGGGGCAGCAGCGCGGCAAGGCCGGTTCGGAGCAGGCGCGAAAGAGCGGCGCGGACAGGCATGGCGTGGACTACCTTCCCATTTCGGCGGCCAGCAGCTTGACGCCGCGGATCATCATTTCGACCGACACGGCCACCAGGATCAGGCCCATGAGGCGCTCGAAGGCCTGCACCAGCCGTTCGCCCACCAGCCGCTGGATGCGCTCGGCCAGCACCAGCACCACGGCGCACACCGCCATGGTGACGCTGAGCGCGGCCACCCATTCGAGGCGCCGCTCGGGCGCCTGCGACACCAGCAGCATGACCGTGGCCAGCGCCGAGGGGCCGGCCAGCGCGGGCACGGCCAGCGGCACGATCAGCGGCTCCTGTGCCGGCGCGGCGGCGGGCGCGGCGCTGGGCTCGGGCGGGAAGATCATGCGCAGCGCGATCAAAAACATGACGACGCCGCCGGCGATCTGCAGCGACAGGCCCGAGAGCCCCATCACCCGCAGGAAGCCGTCGCCCACGAACATGAAGCCCAGCAGCAGGACGAAGGCGATGAGCACTTCGCGCACGATGACGCGGGTGCGGCGCTCGGGCGCCACGCCCTTCAGCGCATTGGCAAAGATCGGGATGTTGCCCAGCGGATCGGTGATCAGCAGCAACAACACCGTGGCCGATGCGAAGGTGTAGCTCATGCGGGCCCCCACGCTCGGCACTTCGTGTCCTCGCTGCCCCCCGAGGGGGCCGCGAGCCTGCTTGGGGCGGCCCGGCGCTGGCTCACTTGTCGTAGATCGTGTCGAGTGAACGGAAGCCCTTGACCTCGATCGGGTTGCCGAAGGGGTCGCAGAAGAACATCGTCCACTGCTCGCCCGGCTGGCCCTCGAAGCGCACCTGCGGTTTCAGCACGAAGTCGGTGCCGGCAGCTTCAAGGCGTTGGGCCAGCGCCTGCCAGTCGGGCAGGGCCAGCGCGAGGCCGAAGTGGGGCATCGGCACCATCACGTCGCCGACGCGGCCGGTGCGCGCGGTGGCGAAGGGTTCGCCGAGGTGAAGGGAAATCTGGTGGCCGAAAAAGTCGAAGTCGACCCAGGTGTCGGTGCTGCGGCCTTCGGCGCAGCCCAGCACGTCGCCATAGAAACGGCGGGCGCCGTCGAGGTCGCGAACGTGGAAGGCAAGATGAAAGATGCTCTGCATGGTTTCGGATTATGGGCAGCGGTGCTGTGAGAATGCCGGACTTTCTTTCATCGTGGAGCAAGCCTTGCGGATACTCCGGAGCCTCGCCGCGCGGATGCGCGGCATCGACATTCAGGCGCTGCTGCGCGACATCGATTTCACGGCGCCTGCGCGCCAGGTGCTGGCCGGCGCCTGCTGTGTGTTCTCTTTCGCGGCGCATGCCGCTTGCCCCCCATCGGCCATCGCCAGCCTCGAGAAGCCGGGCGTGGCCCTGCGCAACGGCGTTGATCGCGGCGTGCTGTGGCGCATCGAGAGAGACGGCCGTACCTCCTGGCTGTACGGAACCATCCATATCGGGCGTGGCGACTGGGTGCGTCCCGGCCCGACCATCCAGAAGGCGCTGGCGCAGAGCGACACGCTGGCGCTGGAGCTCGATTCGCGCGACGAAGCCACGGCCCGGACCATGGCGCAGCCGGCCGATCCGGCGCTGCTGGCGCGCGTGCTCAGCGGCGAGCGCGCGCGGCGGCTGGAGCGCCAGAACAGCGAGGCCTGCGTGCAGCCGGGCACGCTGTCCAGGCTGCAGCCGATCCTGCAGGTGACGGCGCTGGCCGGGCTGGTGGCGCGTGCCGACGGGCTGTACCCCGAGTTCGGCGTCGACGAAACACTGGCCGTGTCCGCCCGCAACAGCAACAAGCCGATCGTCGCGCTCGAAAGCGCGGCCGAGCAACTGAAGGTGCTGACCGGCGAGTCCGAAGCCGAAGAGGCCGAGCAGATCGATGCGGCGCTCGACGAACTTGAATCGGGCAAGCTGCGCGGGCAGATGAAGGAGCTGGCCGATGTCTGGGCACGCAGCGACGCGGGCAAGCTCGCCCGCTATGCCGAGTGGTGCGGCTGCCTGAACACGCCGGCCGAGCAACGCCTGATGAAGCGCCTGCTGGACGACCGCAACCCCGGCCTGGCCGACGGCATCGAGCGGCTGCATGCCGGCGGCAAGGGCGTGTTCGCGGCGGTCGGTGCGCTGCACATGATCGGCCCGCAGGGCCTGCCCACGCTGATGGCGGCGCGCGGCTTCACCGTGACGCCGGTGCTGACCGACGCGCAGGCGCAGACCGCGCAGCCGATGCCGGCGCTTTCCGCGCCTTCGCCGGGGCCACGGGCCGTGCGCGGCGGCAAGGCCGTGAAGGGCCAGCGCGGGCAGAAGGGCGCGCCGGCTGCCAAGGCAACCAGGGGCGGCGCCAAATCGGCGAAGGCCGCTCCGGCGCAGAAGGCCCAGAAGGGTGCGGGCGCGGGCGCCGCCAAGGCCCCGGCGAAGGCGCCAGCCAAGGCCGCGCCGCGCGGCGCGGCCCCTGCCGCCAAGGGCAAAGTGCGCAGATAATCGCGACCGCCATGCACGCGCTGCACCCCACCACCCGCTTCCTCGGCCAGATCGGCCGTTGGGTGCTGTTGTGGTTCGTGCTGTCGCTGGGCGCGGCGGTGGCGTCGCCGCTGGTGAACCCGCAGGCCATGGAGCTGGTGTGCGCCGGCGCGGGCACCATCAAGGTGGTGGTGCACACCGAAGATGGCGCACAGGACATGGGCAGCGCCTCGCACATGGACTGCCCGCTGTGCGTGCTGACGGGCGCCCCGCCGCCGACGGCGGCCGCAGCCACTTTCGATTTTCCCTTGCCGCTGAGCCGCGTGGTTCAGCCGATTCCCGCCGCGCGCCTTGCCGCGGCCACTGCCGCGCCGCTGCCGGCACGCGGACCCCCGACCGTCTCCTGAAGCTATCAAAACCATAGCTGCATGCGCACGACCGATGCGCGCATGCGGCCCTCTTGGCTTGAGAAGTTCGTGGAGCAGGTCCCCCGTGAAAAAACAGTCCCGCGCCCTGGCGATCGCCTTGGCATTTCCCCTGGCCGTGCCCGCGTTGGCGCAGCAACAGCAGGCCGTCGACGCGCCTGACGGCAACAGCACCGGCAGTGCCAACAGCGGCAACAGCCGCTCGCTGAGCACCGTCACCATCAGCGGCGGCCGGCCGACCTCGTTGCCGGCGCAGATCCCGACCACCATCGAAGGCGTGACGCACGAGCAGATCGTGGAAACGGTCAACGCCACCGACAGCGAAGACGCGCTCAAGTACCTGCCCAGCCTGGTCGTGCGCAAGCGCTACATCGGCGACTTCAACCACGCGGTGCTTGCCACGCGCGCTTCGGGCACGGGCAACAGCGCGCGCTCGATGGTCTATGCCGACGGCATCATGCTGTCGAACCCGCTGGGCAACGGCGCCACCTATGCGCCGCGCTGGGGCATGGTGTCGCCGGAAGAAATAGAGCGGGTCGACGTGCTGTACGGGCCGTTTTCGGCGGCGTACCCGGGCAACTCGGTGGGCGCGGTGGTCGACTACGTGACGCGCATGCCCACGCAGCTGGAGGCGCACGTCAAGCTCAGCGGCTTTGCTTCGAACTTCGACCTGTACAACAGCCATTCGTCGCCGGCCGGCCAGCAACTCGACCTTTCGCTGGGCAGCCGAAGCGGCGACTGGTCGTGGTGGCTGAGCGCCTCGCGCACCCACAGCAAGGGGCAGGCACTGGTGTTCGGTAACCGGCTCCTGAGCAGCGGAACCGTGGGCAACGCGGGTACGCCGGTGACGGGCGCGGTGCTGGGGCTGAACCCGTCGAACCAGCCGTGGTGGCTGGTGGGCGGCGCCACCATTTACGACACCACGCAGGAGCAGGCCAAGCTCAAGGTGGCGTACGACTTCTCGCCCACCATTCGCGCCACCTACACGCTGGGCGCCTGGAACAACACCACGCACGGCGGCGTCGACACGTACCTGCGCGATGCCCTCGGCCGGCCGGTGTACGGCGGGCGCGTGAACATCGGCGGGCGCAGCTACAACCTGGATTCACCGAGCGCCGCGCTGGCACCGACCGAGACCGCGCTCACGCACTACATGCACGGCCTTTCGGTGAAGAGCCACACTGGCGGCGTGTTCGACTGGGAGGTGGCGGCGAGCCTGTTCGACTATTCGAGCGACACCTCGCGCACGCCGACCACGCCGCTCCCCGGCGCCTTCTACGGAGGCCCCGGGCGCACCACCGACATGCGCGGCTCGGGCTGGAATACGTTCAAGGCAGCCGGCACCTGGCGGCCCACCGGCTCGGCCGAAGGCGTGGGCGCGCACGTGGTCGATTTCGGCTTCCAGCAGGACACGGCCCGGCTGCGCACGAGCGTCGGCAACACGCTCGACTGGATCAACGGGCCGGCGGTGTCGCCGTTCTCGGCGTTCAACGGCAACACGCGGCTGCAGTCGCTCTATGTGCAGGACACCTGGCGCTTCGCCAAGGACTGGAAGACCACGCTGGGCCTGCGCCATGAGCGCTGGGAAGCCTACGGCGGACAGCTCGGCAACGCGACCCGGCTGCTCGACTTCGCGCCGCGCAAGAACAGCTACGACTCGCCCAAGGCAGCCATCGCCTGGCAGGCCACGCCGGCCTGGCTCTTCAAGGCCTCGACTGGCCGCGCGGTGCGCATGCCGACGGTGAGCGAGCTCTACCAGGGCTCGATCGACGGCAACCGCATCGTCAACACCAACCCGAACCTGCGCCCCGAGCGCTCGTGGACCACCGAGCTCACGGCCGAGCGCGACCTGAAGGGCTGGGGGCTCGACGGCACGCTGCGCACCACGCTGTTCTTCGAGAACACGAAGGACGCGCTCTACACCCAGGCGCTGACCAACCTCGTGAGCACGGTGCAGAACGTCGACGCGATCCGCACGCGCGGACTCGAAGTGGCGCTGAACGCGGTCGATGTCGGCATCCGGGGTTTCGACCTGAGCGGCAGCCTGACGCTGGCGAATTCGAAGATCACCGCCAACAGCGGCTTTGCGGCCAGCGTCGGCCGCGAGCAGCCGCGCGTGCCCAAGGTGCGCGCCGCGCTGCTGGCTACCTACCGGCCCGATGCGAACTGGAGCTTCACCGTCGGCGCCCGCTACAGCGGCAAGCAGTACGGCACGCTCGACAACAGCGACCCCAATGGCTTCGCGTACATGGGCTTCTCGAAGTTCTTCGTGGTCGATGCGCGCATACGCTACCGGATCGACCGGCAGTGGAGCGCGTCCGTGGGCATCGACAACCTGAACAACAACAGGTACTGGGCCTTCCACCCGTACCCGCAACGCACCTACGTGGCCGAACTCAAGTTCGATCTCTGAGCCTTCCCGTCATTTCATCCATCCATCTGTTCATTCGATCCTTCCAGGAGTACCCCATGACCTCTTCGCGCTTCACTCTCAAGACCATCGCGGCCTGCCTGGTGTCGACGGGCGCTGCCACAGCGTTCGCTCACGTCACGCTGCCGCCGGGCGGTGCCACGGTCGGCAGCGACTACAACGCCGCCTTCCGCGTCGGCCATGCCTGCGAAGGCGCCAAGGCGACCACCGGCCTGGCCGTTCGCCTGCCCAAGGGCTTCGTGCTGAGCGACGCGCAGGCGCGCAAGGGCTGGAAGCTCGATGTGCAAAAGGGCAAGGGCGACGGCGAGGTGCGCTGGGTCGCGGAAACCCCGCAGGACGCGCTGCCGGGCAAGGAGCGCGCCGAGTTCGTGCTGCGCGGCAAGGTGCCGGGCACGCCGGGGCCGCTGTGGTTCAAGGTGCTGCAGACCTGCGACGTGGGCAGCGTCGACTGGGCCGAGGTGCCGGCATCGGGCAATTCGACGGCGGGGCTCAAGAGCCCGGCCGCGAAGCTCGACGTGGTGGCGCAGGGCGTGGCCACGGTCGACGTGCGCGACGGCTGGGTGCGCCAGTCGGTGCCGGGCCAGAGCGGCACCGGCGCCTTCATGAAGCTGACCGCGCCCACGGGCACGAAGCTGGTGAGCATCGCCACCCCGGCGGCCGGCGTGGCCGAGGTGCACGAGATGAAGATGGAAGGCGACACCATGAAGATGCGCGAGCTGGCCAGCGGCCTGGACCTGCCCGCGGGCCAGACCGTCGAGCTGAAGCCCGGCGGCTTCCACGTGATGATGATGGACCTGAAGGGCCCGCTGGCGAAGGGCGCGAGCGTGCCCATGACGCTTAAGTTCGAAGACGCCAAGGGCGTGAAGACCGCGCTCGACGTGACGCTGCCGGTGGGCGCGCCCGAAGGCGCCGATGCAGCCGGGGCGGCGCATCAGCACAAGCACTGAGCGGCGCCGCCGTTTCGGCTAGAGCAACTGGTCGGGCGCGAGCGGGCCGAAGAGCCTGAGCATCAGCCGCAGGCCGGCACCGGTGTCGGGCTCCGAGGTGGCGTCTTGCAGCCCGCTGCCTTCGGGGGCGCGCCACACCAGCGCGCCATCGACCAGCTCGACGTGCCAGGAGCGCTCGCGCATGCCGCGCTCGATCTGGGCCGATGCCGCGCGAGAGAGTTCGTCGCTGCGGATCATGAGTGCGATCTCGGTGTTCTGCAGTTGCGAGCGCAGGTCGAGATTCATCGAGCCGACCACCAGCAGGCGGCCGTCCATCACCAGCACCTTCGAGTGCAGCATGGCGCGTGATTCGCCGGTGGCGCTGCTGCCGCCGGAGGAGCCGAAGACGTTGCCGAAGCTGGCCTGCTCGCTGCGCAACTCATAGAGCTCGACGCCCATCTTCAGCAGTTCCTTGCGATGGCGTGCGTAGCCCACGTGCGCTACCGGCGCGTCGTTGGAGGCCAGCGAGTTGGTCAGTACCCGGATGTGCACGCCACGGGCGCGGGCCGCCGCAAAGGCCTGCTGCATGTCGCGGCCGGGCACGAAGTAGGGCGAGATGATGAGCAGGTCGGAGCGCGCCTGCCCGATCAGTTGCAGCAGGCCCTCGACCACGGTGTCGCCATTGGCCGCCAGGTCGGACGCCGCTTCCAGCGTGGCCGCGCCGCGCGAGGTGCGGGCCGGGTCGCCGGGCTGGCTCACCACCAGGCCCGGCTCGCGCGAACTCCCGGGGCCGGTGTCGGCGGGAATCTTGCCGGGCTGGTCGGCCAGCATCACGGCCGGCGCCCAGACGAAGGTGGCTGTGCGCAGGTCGAGCGGCTTTTCGTCCCAGGCGCGGGCGCGCTGCTCGGCGGTCGGCGGGGCGTCGGGCGAGGGTGTCGGCGGCGGGGCTTGCTGCCGCTCGGCTTCGGCGATCTCGGCGGCCAGTTCCTTGTCGGCCCGCTGTGCGCGCTCGCGGATTTCCTTCAGTTCGTCGCGCGTGACCAGCGACTGCACCGGGTAGGCGCGCTCGTTGTTCCAGTAGCTGTCGAAGCTGCGCGAGAGGTCTTGCACGATGGGCCCGGCCGCGAGCACATCGACATCGATGAAGTTGCCGGTGGCGGCATTGCCGAAGTAGGCATCGCCCAGGTTGCGGCCCCCGGCGACACCGAGCACGTTGTCAGCCAGGAACAGCTTGTTGTGCATGCGCTGCTGAATGCGCGAGGCGTCGCCTATCGAGTTGAAGAGCCGGCTGAAGGTGGAGTCGCGGGAGCCCGCGAGCGGGTTGAACAGCCGCATCTCGATGTTCGGGATGAAGGCCAGGCCCAGCACCAGCGCGTCGCGGCCGGTGCTGTGAAAGTCGTCGAGCAGCACGCGCACCCGCACGCCGCGCTCGGCGGCCGCGCGCAGCCCGCGCACCAGGCGGCCCGTGCTGGCGTCGGCGTGGATGGCGTAGTACTGCAGGTCCAGCGTTTTCTGGGCGCCTTCGATCAGCGCGAGCCGGCTGCCGTAGGCGGCTTGCGGGCCGCCCAGGAGCAGGAAGCCGGATTCGTAGCGGGCCTTTTCAGCCTGCCGGCGCTGCTGCACCAGGGCGGCCAGGGCGGTGTCGTTCGGCGAAGCGAGCGCGGTCGACACGGGGCGGTCGACGTTCTGCGGCAATTGCGCGCAGGCGCCCAGCACCGCGATCGCAAGGATCGCGGCGGATCGGCGGAAGAACGCTTGGAAGGAAGAAGGCATGCGGCTTTCCCGAGGCTTTGGAGGGACAGCCGCATGTATAGCCTAGTCGGCGCCCGCCGCGCGTCGGACGGGCGGACGACCAGGGCGGGCTGTTGTCAGCGCGCGGCGCCCAGCGCTTCCTGGCGTTCCAGGGCGGCGAGCAGTTCTTCGTCGATGGTGGCGTGGCGCTCGCTGAGCTCGACGGCCCGCGAGGCATCGGTGGCGTAGATGGCGCCGCCATCGAGCTCGAGCATTTCGGTGATGCGCTTCTGCTCGGTCTCGAGGGCCTCGATCTGGGCAGGGAGGGATTCCAGCTCGCGCTGCTCCTTGTAGGAGAGCTTCTTGCGGGGCGTGCCTGCGGTGGCGGTGGCCGGCGCTGCTGCTGCCGTTGCTGCGGGCGCGGGTGCTGGTGCGGCGGCCGGGGGCGGGGCCGCTGCAAGGCGCTGCTCGGCGATCTCGCGGGCGCGCTTCGACTGGATCAGCCAGTCCTGCACGCTGCCTTCGTACTCGCGCCAGCGGCCGTCGCCCTCGAAGGCGATGGTGCTGGTGACCACGTTGTCGAGGAAGGTGCGGTCATGGCTGACCAGGAACACGGTGCCTTCGTAGTCCTGCAGCAGGCTTTCGAGCAGTTCGAGCGTGTCGATGTCGAGGTCGTTGGTGGGTTCGTCCAGCACCAGCACGTTGGCGGGGCGGGCGAACAGGCGGGCCAGCAGGAGCCGGTTGCGTTCGCCGCCGCTGAGCGAGCGTACGGGAGAGTTGGCGCGCGCGGGGGAGAACAGGAAGTCGGACAGGTAGCTCTTGACGTGCTTGCGCTGGCTGCCGATTTCGATCCACTCGCTGCCGGGGCTGATGAAGTCTTCCAGCGTGGCGTCGAGGTCGAGCTTGTCGCGCATCTGGTCGAAATACGCCACCTGCAGGTTGGTGCCGCGGCGGATTTTGCCGCTGTCGGGTTCGAGCTCGCCCAGGATCAGTTTCAGCAGGGTGGTCTTGCCCGCGCCGTTGGGGCCGAGCAGGCCGACCTTGTCGCCGCGCAGGATGGTGCCGCTGAAGTTGCGGATGACGGTCTTCTCGCCGAAGGACTTGGTGGCTTCGGTGAGCTCGGCAACGATCTTGCCGCTCGATTGGCCGGAAGCGACGTCCATGTTGACGCTGCCTTGCACCTCGCGGCGGGCGACGCGGCTGGCGCGCAGCTCCTGCAGGCGCGTGATGCGGCTCTGGCTTCGGGTGCGGCGGGCCTCGACGCCCTTGCGGATCCAGATTTCTTCCTGGGCCAGCAGCTTGTCGGCCTTGGCGCTGATCACGGCCTCCTGGGCGAGCTGCTCTTCCTTCTGTACAAGGTACTGCTCGAAATTGCCGGGGTAGGAGCTCAGCTTGCCCCGGTCCAGTTCCACGATGCGGGTGGCGACGCGGTTCAGGAAGCTGCGGTCGTGGGTGATGGTGACGACGCTGCCCTTGAAGTCGATCAGCAGCTGTTCGAGCCACTCGATGGAGTCCAGGTCCAGGTGGTTGGTGGGCTCGTCTAATAAAAGCACGTCCGGCGCGGCCACCAGCGCCTGGGCCAGGGCGACCCGCTTGCGGGTGCCGCCAGAGAGAGAGCCGACACGGGCGTTGCGGTCCAGGTGAAGGCGATGCAGCGTTTCTTCTACGCGCTGCTCCCAGTTCCAGGCGTCGAAAGCTTCGATTTGCGACTGGAGGGCGTCCAGGTCCAGGCCGTCCGCGCCCGACAGATACAGGTCACGGATGGCAATGACCGGGCCCAGGCCCTGGCTGGCTGCGGTGAAGACATCCGCATCCATATCGAGCAAAGGCTCCTGGGCCACGTAGGCCACACGGAGGTTCTGCTGCAGCTGGAGGGTGCCGTCGTCAGCTTTTTCCAGGCCGCCCAGTATCTTGAGCATGGAAGACTTGCCCGCGCCATTGCGGCCGATCAGGCCAATGCGCTCGGATTCAAGAAGAGAGAAGTCCGCGTGATCGAGCAGCGGGACGTGACCGAACGCGAGTTGGGCGTCGAGGAGTGTGATGAGTGCCATGTGGCACGGATTATCGGAGGGGCCGCAAGACAGAGCGGGGAGAGGGGGAGGCGTGCGCTCTATATATGTAGAGAGACTGTGTGGAAGATTCTTGTAGGAGATGTCTTGCCAGGTCCCGAAATTGGCATATACTCGTGGGCTCGGCTGATATCGCTGCA
>NZ_QAJK01000049.1 GCF_003852515.1 Variovorax sp. KBW07
GCGCAGAGCACACCATCGGCGCGAGCGCCTTCAGAGCGGTCGTTGATCGGCCAATGCGAGAGCAGCGCCCTCGTGCGACTGGCATCGGGTGCTCCGCGCAGCGAAATAAAGGAGGAGCGAAGCGGGGGACATTCGCGGAGCAGAGCACACCGTCGGCGTGGGCGGCGCCCTGAACGGCGCCCTGAACGAACCCAAACAGCAGCCCCAAGCGCGTGCACAAAAACGCCACACCGAGCTTCACAGCACGCAGCTTCCCCGCTACAGTCGACGCCTCGACAAACAACCCAGACCGGAGGTGCGCGATGGAAAACACTGCAATTCATGCCCCCACTCCCGTACGGTTTGTCGTGCATCCTCGGCACTGACCCACAGACTCACTGACTGCTGACGCACTTTCTTCTGTGCGTAGCGCGCGTCCCTCACGGGCGCGCCCGGTCCGTGCCTCGCGGCCACTTTGCCGCCGAGACAAACCGCCACCGATTCAAACGTTGCCGCCTGCACGCACGTCGATAACCACGTGCCGGCTGCGATCCGTTCATTTTCGAATCAAGGCTGACTCACCATGCTTGAACCACGTGCCGCGCATTCGCGGCATACCGCAACCACCGTCACCGTTTTCGATCCCGCGCGCGCGTCCGAAGCGCAATGGAACGATGTGCTCGCCTATTGGCGCCTGCGCAACGAGGAAGACATTCCCGACGAGCCCCAGCCGAGCGACGCCGATACCCGGCGCAACGTGCAGCAGGAGCCAAACCGGCCCCTGTACGACGTGCGGCGCCTGCTGGCGCACGACGCCCAAGGCCGGCTCCTCGGGAGCCTGAACATGAGCTACCGCCGCGAAGGCACGCCCGACCACGCGACCTTCGCGCCCTTCGTCGATGCCTGGGGCGGCGTGCTGCGCGCGCACCGCCGGCAAGGCGTGGCCAGCCGGCTGCTGCACGGCCTGCTGGCCACGATGGAAACGCAAGGCCAGAGCGTTGCCACGCTCAGGGCCCACCTGCCCGAAGGGCACGCTTTTCTTCGCGCCATCGGCGCAACCGAAAAGCACCGCAGCGTCGAGAACCGCATGGAGTTCGCCGGCCTCGACTGGGCCGAGCTCGCGCGCTGGCAGGTCGAGGCTTTCGGGCCCGCGCATGGCCTGCGTGCCGAGGTCCACGTCGGCCGCGTGCCCCGCGACCGGCTGGCGACGCTGATCGAACCCATGTCGGTTCTGCTGGAGGATGCGCCCACCAGCGGGCTCGAACGCGGGCCCTTGCGCTACGAACTCGACGACTACCTGGCCTGGTACGCCGAGATCGATCGCCGTGGCGGCGAGCACTTCCTGGTGTTGCTGCTCGACGGCGATGGCGACATTGCCGCGATGTGCGACGCCAGCTTCAACCAGCTCTACCCCGACCGCATGTTCCAGCGGCTCACGGCCGTGTCGCGCCGGTGGCGTGGCAAGGGGCTGGCCAAGGGTGTGAAGGCGGCCATGTTGCGGCTCGTGCACGAGCGCCATCCGGCCTTGACGGCGGCGGTGACCAGCAACGCCGAGGTCAACGCGCCCATGCTCGCCATCAACCGCCGGCTGGGCTTCGTGCCGTACAGGCATGATGGGGTCTACCAGATCGGCACGGAAAGCCTGAGGGCCTTCCTCTCGACCCGCCCCCTGGCTCCACAGGAGGCACGTCCATGAAAGCACCCCAGAGACTCCAGGCACTGATCGACGAAGGCCTGATCGACAGCGTGGTGCGCCAGCTGATGAGCGGCAAGGAAGCCATGGTGTACGTGGTGCGCTGCGGCGACGAAACGCGCTGCGCCAAGGTCTACAAGGAAGCCGACAAGCGCAGCTTCCGGCAGGCCGTCGACTACACCGAGAACCGCCGCGTCAAGAACACCCGCGAGGCGCGCGCCATGGCCAAGGGCACGCGCTTCGGCCGCAAGGTGACCGAGGCCATCTGGCAAAGCGCCGAGGTCGATGCGCTCTACCGCCTTGCTGCCGCCGGCGTGCGCGTGCCGACGCCGCACAACTTCCTCGAAGGCGTGCTGCTGATGGACCTGGTGACCGACGCCAACGGCGACGCCGCGCCGCGCCTGAACGACGTGGTCTTCACGCCCGAAGACGCGCACCGCCACCACGCCAGCCTGCTGAAGGAGGTAATGCGCATGCTGTGCGCCGGCGTCGTGCACGGCGACCTGTCGGAGTTCAACGTGCTGCTGGCCGAAGACGGCCCGGTCATCATCGACCTGCCGCAGGCGGTCGATGCCGCGGGCAACAACCACGCCAGGCGCATGCTGCTGCGCGACGTGGAAAACCTGCGCAACTTCTTCGGCCAGTTCGAACCCGCGCTGCTGAAGACGCACTACGGCGACGAGATCTGGCAGCTGTACGAGCGCGGCCTGCTGCGGCCCGAAACGGAGCTGACGGGCACCTTCGTGCGCGAGACCGGCCCGGTCGACCTGAGCAACGTGCTGCGCGAGGTGGACGACGCGCGCATGGAAGAAGCAGCGCGGCTGGTTCGCATGCAGACGCCGCGACAATAGGCGGGCTTCCAACGCCCGCCCGATGACTTCCAACGCTCTCTCGAACCCCGCCCCACTGCAGCCGCGCCAGCCGGTTTCCACCACCGTTCGCCGGATCGCCAAGGCGGCGGCCTTCGTGGCGCTGGGCTTCGGCTCGGCGGCCCACGCCGCGGCCATCCGCCTGGAGGACGACCGCGGCACCACGCTCGAACTGCAGGCGCCCGCAAAACGGATCGTCTCGCTGATGCCCTCGCTCACCGAGACGGTCTGCGCGCTCGATGCCTGCGACCGGCTGGTGGGCATCGACCGCCATGCCAACTGGCCGGCATCGGTAAAGGGCCTGCCGCAGGTGGGCGGCATCGACGACGCGAACATCGAGCGCATCGTCGCGCTCAGGCCCGACCTGGTGCTGCTGCGTCCGCGCAGCCGCGCCGCCGAGCCGCTGGAACGGCTGGGCATCAAGGTGCTGGCCCTCGACGCCAAAACCCATGCCGACATGCGCCGCGTGATGGAAACCGTGGCCCGCGCCACCGGCCGCCCCGGCGCCGGCGAGGCCTTCTGGCAGCGGCTCGACGCCCGGCTCAATGCGGCCCGCGCCCGCGTGCCGCTGGCCTGGCAGGGGCGGCGCGTGTACTTCGAGGTGCACGGCGGCGTGGCGGCGGCCAGCGAAAGCTCGTTCATCGGCGAAACCCTGGCCCGCCTGGGCCTTGCCAACGCGGTGCCCGGCACGCTCGGCCCCTTTCCGAAAATGAGCCCCGAATACGTGGTGCGCGCCGACCCCGACGTGCTGATGCTGTCGGCGCTCGGCGAAATCTCGGCCATGGCCGCGCGGCCCGGCTGGTCGGCCATGTCGGCCATCAAGCGCGGCCGCGTCTGCAGCTTTGCCTCGGCGCGCTTCGACCTGATGATGCGGCCCGGCCCGCGGCTGGACGAGGCGGCCGACGCCATCGTCAACTGCCTCGCGTCGCTGAACGACGCGCCGCGCTGAGCCGCCACCCGGCGGGGGCATGGGCCGCCACAGCCCCACAACGGGGCAATCTCTCACGTACCATTGGAGGATCGTGACCGCGCCCCAGCCTTTTTCCCCGATTCCTTCCGTCGTCGACAGCGACGAAGCCATTGCGCGGGACGTTGCCGCCGTCACCCGCATCAGCGCCGTGCCCACGCTGCTGAAGATCATCTGCCAGAACACCGGCATGGGCTTTGCCGCCGTGGCCCGCGTGACCGACGGCACCTGGACCGCCTGCGCGGTGGAAGACACCATCCAGTTCGGCCTGAAGCCCGGCGGCCAGCTGCAGCTGAACACCACGCTGTGCATGGAGTCGCGGGCGGCCCGCCTGCCCGTGGTGATCGACCGGGCCAGCACCGACCCGGTGTACTTCAACCACCACACGCCGCGCCTGTACAACATCGAGAGCTACATCTCGGTGCCCATCATCCACACCAATGGCGACTACTTCGGCAACCTGTGCGCCATCGACCCGCGCCCCGCCACGGTGTCCGACCCGCGCGTGGTGGCCATGTTCACCGCCTTTGCCGACCTGATCGCGCGCCAGCTCGAAAACGAAGACCGGCAGGAGCGCACCGAAACCGCCCTGCAGTCCGAGCGCGCCACGGCCGAGCTGCGCGAGCAGTTCATCGCGGTGCTGGGGCACGACCTGCGCAACCCGCTGTCTTCGGTGGGCGCGGCGGCCGAACTGCTGATTCGCCGCCAGGCCGAGCCCGACCTCGTGAGGCTGGGCGCGCGGCTCAAGTCGAGCACGCGCCGCATGTCCGCGCTGATCGACGACGTGCTCGACTTCGCGCGCGTGCGGCTGGGCTCGGGCATGGACCTGACGATGCGCGAGGCCGACTTTCTGTCGTCCGGGCTCAAGGACGTGATCGACGAAGTCCGGGCCGCCAATCCGGCACTGGACATCCGCGACAACCTTGCGGTGAACGGCGTGGTGCGCTGCGACCCCGGCCGCATCCAGCAGGTGCTGTCCAACCTGCTCGGCAACGCCGTGGCGCACGGCGCGCCGGACGCCCCCATCGTCGTGCAGGCCCGCATCGAAGACGACCAGTTGGTGCTTTCGGTCACCAACGGCGGCACGCCGATTCCGCCGGACGACCTTCCGAAGATCTTCCAGCCCTACTGGCGGCCCGAGCACAGCAAGCCAGGCGGCGGGCTGGGGCTGGGCCTGTACATCTGCTCGGAAATCGTCGCTGCCCACAGCGGCACGCTGGAAGTCACGTCGTCAGAGGCCGAAGGCACCCGTTTCGTGGCGACCCTGCCGGTCGCCTGATTTCCCTCCACGCGCAACCCACTGACAGACAGACAGTCAGGCAGACACACAGTCAATGAACAGCATCGGCATGGCGGTCGTCCCCGCCGCGGACTTCACACGCAGTGAACTCACCGCGCTCTGGAACCAGGCCTACGAGGGCTACTTCGTTCCCATTGCCTTCGACGAGCAGCAATTCGCGCGGCACCTGCGGCGCGGCGAAGTCGACCTGGCGCTGTCCCGCGTGATGGTGGTCGATGGCGAGCCCTGCGGCATTTCGCTGGCTGGCCGCAGGCAAGGCCGGGCCTATCTCGCGGGCTTCGGCATTGCGAGTGCGCGCCGGCGGCAAGGGCTGGCCAGGCAACTCATCGAAGCGCAAGCCGGGGCCTTCCCGGCGGCGCGAATCGACCAGGCTTTTCTTGAAGTCATCGAACAGAACACGGCGCGTGCGCTGTATCGGCAAGCGGGCTTCGAGGAGGTCCGCATGCTCGACGTCTTCGAATGGGCCTTCGAGGCGCGGCAAGCCAATGCCGGCGGCATGCTCGACGCCGCGGAACTCACGGCCATTCACGACGCCTGCAGCGCCCTGTCGCGCCCCACATGGCGCCGCGAACTGCCGACCGTGCGCGACGCCATCGCCAACGAAGGCGCCATTGCGCTCGGCGTGCGACGCGGCGCGGCCGTGGTCGGCTATGCCGTCATGGCGCCAGCCGGCGCAACGCCGCAAAGCACGCTGTTCGACGCCGGGGCCATCGACGAGCCCGCTGCCCACGACCTGCTCGACGCACTGGCCACCGCGCGCCCCGGCACCCGCTGGCGGCTGGTCGACGAGCCCGCGCACAGCCCTCTTTCCAACGCAGCGACTGCACGCGGTACTTCGACTGTCATTCGCCAGGTCGAGATGGCGTTGAAGCTCGAACCCGACAAGAACAACGCCCCCGTCCCCTCCCCCTCATGAAGCATCGCAAGCAAACCTCGTCCACGCCGTTCATTCGCGTGGGCCCCAGTGGCGTCCACGGCCTGGGCGCCTTCGCCACGCGCGACCTGCCGGCCGAAGCCTTTCTCGGCCTGTACGAGGGCCGCCGCTACTCGAAGCAGGAAATCGCAACGAAGGCCTGGGACGACCAGCTCACCTACCTGTTCACGCTGACCAACCAGGAAACCATCGACGGTGCCAAGGGCGGCAACGCCACGCGCCACCTGAACCACGCCTGCGAGCCGAACTGCGAGGCGGTCGAGGAATACGACGAAGCGGGCGAGCTGGTGCTGAAGTTCCAGACGCTGGTGGCGGTGGATGCGGGCGACGAGCTGTTCATCGACTATTCGCTGACGGCGGACGACGGCTCGCCGCCATCGAAGTACCCCTGCCATTGCGGCTCGCCGAACTGCCGCGGGACGATGCTGGCGCCCGTGGAGGCGGTGGCGGAGAAAGACGGCGCGACGGCAGCCAACGGCTCGGTGCCCGCCGCTTCCGACCCGAACAGGCCGCTCAGCGAACTTCCCTGGTGAGGTAGCGGCGGCGGCCGTCGGGAGTCAGTGCGGCTCGCTCTTCGCGCTGCGCAACTGTTCCTCGGCGCGTTCGAGTTCCGCGCGCAACGTGCGCACCTCGTTTTCCAGCCTTTCGATTCGTGCCTCGCGGCTCACGACCGGCACCGGCGTCTTGCAGCGCTGCTGCAGCGCGCTCAAGGTGTCGGCCAGCTCCCGCCGGCGCAGCATCTGGCCGCGGGAACGGGCAAGCTCCATGTCGCGCTCCAGCGCCGCTTCCTGCGCCTTGCAATCTCCCGCGTCCGGCGGCGGCGTTGACGGGTTTTGAGCGAAGGCGGGCATGCCCAGGAGCAGGGCAAAGGCCAGGAAGCAGGGTTTCAGACGCATGCCGTAAGGTACCCGAACTTCCCGGCCGAAAAGTCCTTCAGCCCTTCAGGGCTTCAGGCTGCGGCGGCTTCCGTGGTCCTGGCGATGCACTTGATTTCGAGCAGCCAGTCGGCGCTGCCCAGCCGCGACACCTCGACCAGCGTCTGCGAAATCTGCGGCTCGCCGCCGAACATTTCTGCGCGCAGGGCGAACAGCTTGTCGGCATCGGCAAGAAAGCCGTCGATGCCGGTCACGAAGATCGTTTCGTCCACGATGTCGGCCATGGTCGCGTCGAAAGATTCGAGCACTGCGCGCACGTTGCCGTAGGCCTGCCGAAGTTGCGCCGCGGCATCGCCGGCGCCGATGGTCCGGCCCTCGCCGTCCACGCTCACCTGGCCCGACAGGTAGATGGTGTCGCCCACCTGCACGCCGTCGGCAATGATCTTCTTGAACGCGCCTTCGCGCACCACGCGCCTTGTTGCTGCTGCTGCCATGTCGTTTCCTTGGGTTGGTTCGGCGGCAGTATCGAAGGGAAGCTTCGCCGCGCTTTCCCCTACGCCAGATGAGCTTTTGGCGCCAAGGCCGATTGGCGCGCGCAAAGACGCGCGAGCCGATCCTGTGAGTCAGCCAGCCCGTTCGGCCACCACGTAGCGCGCCTGCCAGCGTTCGGCCAGCTGCCGTGCGCGGTGCAGCGGAATGCGCGCCGCCTCGAAGTCGACCACGCAGGCGACATCGGCGGCTTCGGGCCGCGCGGGGTTCTCGCTGCTGCGGCCATCGGTCAGCAGCCACAGCCAGCGCTGCCGGGCTTCGCTGCGCACCAGCAACTGTTCGGCCCGCTCCACGCCCAGCGCCAGCGGCGTGCCGCCACCGGCGCCGATGGGCGCCACCCAGCCGTCGTTCCAGGCGCTGGCGCGGCGCGGTGGCAGGCGCAGCTCGACCACGTTGCCGGCAAAGCACAGCAGCGCCACGTGGTCGCGGCGCTGGTAGGCCTCCTGCATCAGCGCGAGCAGCAGGCCCTTGGCCCGCGCAAGGTTGCCTTCGTTGCGCATCGAGGCCGAGCAGTCGAGCAAAAAGCAATGCAGCGCACCGCTGCGCGCCTGCTGTGGCCGATGCCGGAGATGCTCCGCGCGCAAGGCACCCGCACCGCGCGCGACCAGCGTGCGCGGCCAGTCGAAGGCCGTGCCCCTAGCCGCGGCGCCGTGCCATGCGTCCCGTTGCGTGCCCTGCCTCCGGTCACCCTGGCGCGCGCCAGCGGGTGCGGCGTCCCGGAGGCTCAGGCTTTTTTTGGGGCGGCTTGCGAGGAAGGTGTCGATGAAGGGATCAGCGGGCGCAGCGGCTTCACGCGTTCGATGCCGACGGGCTCGGGCGGCATGGCGCCCCAGTCTTGGTCGCCTGCGCTGTTGCTGCCCGCCGATTGATTGTTCGCTCCGTTGCCGGCGGCTTGCGAAGAAGGCGCTGGCGCTGGCGCGGCGGCCGGCGGCGCACCGGCCGCCTCGGGCTTGCGCCGGTGCAGCAGCACCGCCTCGGCCACGCGCTGCACGTGGTCGGTGCTGATGGCCGCCGCGCCGTCCCATGCGGCAAGCGCGCGCGCCGAACGCAGCATCACGAGGTCGGCGCGCAGGCCATCGACATCCGACGCGATGCACAGCGCGCTGACGGCTTCGTGCACCGCATCGCGATAAGGCAAGGCCGATGCATCGGCCACGATGGCGCGCGCACGCACCAGCGCAGCCGCCAGTTCGGCTTCGACCTGCGCATGCATCGCGCGAAAACCTTGCGGGTCGGCATCGAATGCCAGCCGCGCACGCACGATGGCCTGCCGCTCGGCCGCGTTGCCGATGTTCTGCAGCTGCACGCACAGGCCGAAACGGTCGAGCAGTTGCGGGCGCAAGGTGCCCTCTTCCGGGTTCATGGTGCCCACCAGCACGAAGCGCGCGGCATGGCGGTGCGAAATGCCGTCGCGCTCGACCACGTTCACGCCGCTGGCCGCTGCATCGAGCAGCGAGTCGATCAGCGCATCGGGCAGCAGGTTGATTTCGTCGACATACAGCACGCCGCCATGCGCGCGCGCCAGCAGGCCGGGTGCGAATTTCAGTTCATGGCCGGCCAGCGCGTGGCCCAGGTCGAGCGTGCCCACCAGGCTTTCGAGGCTGGCGCCCAGCGGCAGCGTGACGAAGGGTGCGCCGGGCAACAGCTCGGCCAGTGCGCGTGCCGCCGTGGTCTTGGCCGTGCCGCGCGGGCCTTCGATCAGCACGCCGCCCAGGCCCGGATCGACCGCGGCCAGCAGCAGCGCCTGGCGCAGCTGGGGCTGGCCCGCGATCGCGGCGAAAGGGAAAGGCACCGGCATGGGCGCGGCAGTGGTCATCGGGTAGTTCCTTCCATCTGCTGCTCGTGGTCGAGCAACAGATTCTCGAGTTGGTTCCTGTAGTCGCCGGGCGACTGCCACAGGCCGCGCTGCATGGCTTCGAGCAGGCGGTTCAGCATGTCCTGCAGCGCGCGCGGATTGTGCGCGTTCACGAAGTCGCGCGTGCCGGCATCCAGCACGTAGGCGTCGGCCACCATGGCGTACTGGTGGTCGCCGACCACGCGGGCGGTGGCGTCGAAGCCGAACAGGTAGTCGACGGTGGCGGCCATCTCGAAGGCGCCCTTGTAGCCGTGGCGCTTCACGCCGTCGATCCACTTCGGGTTGACCACGCGCGAGCGGATCACGCGGCTGATTTCTTCCTTCAGCGTGCGCACGCGCGGCGCCTGCGGGTTGCCGTGGTCGCCGTGGTACATCGCGGGCTGTTGCCCGCTCAGGTGGCGCACGGCGGCGGCCATGCCGCCCTGGAACTGGTAGTAGTCGTTGGAGTCGAGCAGGTCGTGCTCGCGGCTGTCCTGGTTCTGCATGACGACGTTCATGGCGCGCAGGCGGCGCACCAGCGCCTCGGCCGCGGGCACGCCGTCGCTGCCCTGCCCGTAGGCGTGGGCGCTGCCGCCGACGTAGGCCTTCGACAGATCGTCGTCGGTCTGCCAGTCGCCATGGTCGAACAGCGGCTGCAGGCCCGAACCGTAGCTGCCCGGCGCCGAGCCGAACACGCGCCAGCCCGCCTGCAGCCGCGCGGCTTCGGGCGACTGCCCCTGGGCTTCGAGCGCGGCGCTCTCGCGCAGGATGCGCGCGCGGATCGGGTTGCGCTCGGCGTCTTCGTCTTCCTGCGACGCGACGGCCTGCACGGCGGCATCGAACATCTGCACGGCGTTGGGAAAGGCATCGCGAAAGAAGCCCGAGATGCGCAGCGTGACGTCGATGCGCGGACGCCCGAGCCCCACGGTGGGCAGCACCTCGAAATCGACCACGCGCTGGCTGCCGGGCGCCCACTTGGGCCGCACGCCGATCAGCGCGAAGGCCTGCGCCAGGTCGTCGCCGCCGGTGCGCATGGTGGCCGTGCCCCAGACCGACAGGCCCATCGCCACGGGGTAGTCGCCATGCTCCTGCATGTGGCGCTCGACCAGTTGCGCGGCCGACTTGAGGCCGAGCATCCAGGCGGTGGGCGTGGGAATGGCGCGCGTGTCGACCGCGTAGAAATTGCGGCCGGTCGGCAGCACGTCGGGCCGGCCGCGCGAAGGCGAGCCGCTCGGGCCGGGCGGCACGAAGCGGCCTTGCAGCGCGCGGCAAAGTTGCAGCAACTCCTGCGTGCCGCAGGCATCGAGCGCGGGTGCGAGGGTCTGTTCGATGCGCCGCATCACGGCAGTGGTGTGCGGCAGTTCCGCGGGGCAGCCCTCTTCGAGAAGGCGCTGCGCGAGCAGCTCCAGCCGTTCGCGCGTGTCGCCCTGGTGCCGCCACGGATCGGCGCTGACCGATTGCAGCAGCGCGGGGCGTGCGCCCTGCCATGGCCTGGCGGCGTCGATGTCGAGCGGGTCGAAGCTGTCACCCGGCAGCAGGTCACGCGCCAATGCGCCCAGCAACCCGGCATTCGCGCCCGCGCCATCGGCAGCCGGATAGCGCGCGAGTGCCAGCAGCGTGTCGCGCCGCAGCCGCTCTTGCGGCGAGGCGCCGAATACATGCAGCCCGTCGCGTATCTGCGTTTCCTTCAGCTCGCACAGGTAGGCATCGACGCGCGCCAGCACCGCGTCGTCTTCCGCGCCGGGCATGTCCAGTTCCTCGACCAGATGCTGCGCCCGCACGGCCGCAAGAATCTGCGCGCGCAGCACCTTGGCGCGGCGTGCGTCGACCAGCAGCGCGTCGTAGTACTCGTCGACCTGGCGTTCCAGGTCCTGCATCGGGCCGTGGTTCTCGGCGCGCGTGAGCGGCGGCATCAGGTGGTCGACGATCACCGCCTGCGTGCGCCGCTTGGCCTGCGCGCCTTCGCCCGGGTCGTTGACGATGAACGGGTACACGTTGGGCAGCGGCCCGAGGATGGCATCGGGCCAGCAGGTTTGCGAAAGCGCGATGCTCTTGCCCGGCAGCCATTCGAGGTTGCCGTGCTTGCCCACGTGCACCACCGCGTCGATGGCGAAGGCATCGCGCAGCCAGAAATAGAACGCGAGGTAGCTGTGCGGCGGCACCAGCTCTGCGTCGTGGTAGCTCGCGTAGTCGGCCGCGCCGAGCGTGCCCAGCGCACGCGCCGGCTGGATGCCGACGAACACGCGGCCCAGCCGCAGCCCGGCGATCATGAAGCGGCCCTGCCGCACCATCGGGTCTTGCTCGGGCGTGCCCCAGCGCGCGTCGATGGCGGCGGCCATGCCTTCGGGCAAGGCCGCGAGACGGGCACGGTAGTCGCCCATTGCGTAGCTTTGCCAGGCCGGCCGCGCGGCCCATTGCGCCGGGTCGTTGGCAATGCCCTCTTGCAGCGTGCGCATCAGCGCATCGCCATCGGCCGGCAGCGCAGCGGGCTCGCCCAGTGCATAGCCTTCGGCCTGCATGGCCCGCAATATCGCGATCACCGAAGCCGGGGTGTCGAGCCCCACGCCACTGCCGATGCGCCCTTCGCTGCCGGGGTAGTTGGCCAGGATCAGCGCGATGCGCTTGTCGGCCGCCGGCAGGCTGCGCAGGCGACACCAGCGCCGCGCCAGCTCGGCCACGAACGCGATGCGGTCGGGCTCAGGCTGGTAGTTCACCACCTCGGTCTGCGTGAGTTCGCAGCGGTGCGACAGGCCCTTGAAGCTCACGGCCCGCGTGATGATGCGGCCGTCCATCTCGGGCAGCGCGATCTGCATGGCGATGTCGCGCGGGCGCAGGCCCTGGCTGTCGGCCAGCCAGTCTTCGCGGTTGCCGCCGCTCACGATCACCTGCAGCACCGGCGCGTCGCCGGCCAATGCGAGCGCCTCGCCTTCTTCGTTCTGCGCGCCCTGCCCCAGAGCGGCAAAAGCGGTGGTGTTGAGCACCAGTTGCACGTCGTGTTCGCCGCACAGCGTGCGCAACGCGGACATGCACAGCGGGTCTTTCAGCGAATCGAGCGCCACGGGCAGCGGGTTCAGCCCTTCGGCGGCCAATGCGGCGGCAAGCGCATCGAAGGCCACGGTGTTGCCCGACAGCAGGTGCGAGCGGTAGAACACCAGCGCCACCACCGGCGCGCCCGCGGTCCAGCCGGCGCGCAGGTCGTCGATGCCGACGACCGAGTGGGCCGCGTCCATGCCGCGCGGCACGTGCAGCGCCACTTGCGGCAGGCTGCGTGGCGGCAACGGTGCCTCGCCATGGCCGAGGCCGTGGAAAGCCACCGCGCGCAGGAACTGCATCGCGTTGCCCGCCCCGCCGCTGCGCATGTACTGCCAGAGCTGGCGGCTCACTTCGCGCGGCGCGGTGCCGCGTGCGAGCAGGTCTTCGTCTTCCTGCAGGTCGCCGGAGAACATGGCGAGCTGCAGGCCCTTGCGCCTGGCGAGCTTCTCGAGCTGCTGCAGACCATAGGCCCATGCCGATTCAGCACCCAGGTGGTCGACCACCACCACACGCGCATATTGCAGCACCTCGTCGATGTACAGGTCGAGCGAGGCCGGCTGGCGCAGGTACATGAGGTTGACCAGCCGCAGCGTCGGATAGCCGGGGTCGGTGGACGCCAGCGCGGTGCGCGCCGCGGCCAGCAGCGCGAGCGTGGTGTCGGCCGAACTGAGCACCACGATGTCGCCCGGTGACTGGTCGAGCCGGGTAACGACGCTGTCGTCTTCGACGAAACGTCCGGGCTGGGTGCTCAGCAGGTGCATGCGGTCAGGCGTTCAGGGCCTTCAGGCCGGCACGGCGGCAAGGCCGTCCAGCGCCTTGCGCAGCGCGGCTTCGTCGAGGTCTTCACCGATGAAGACGAGGCGCGTGCGCTGCGCTTCGCCGTCGCGCCAGCGGCGGTCGAAGTGGTGGTCGAAGCGGCGGCCCACGCCTTGCACCAAGAGGCGCATCGGCTTGCCCGGAATGGCGACGAAGCCCTTCACGCGGTAGATGGTGTGCTGCTCGACCAGTTGGCCCAGCACGGCGAGAAGGTTGTCGCGGTCTACCGGCGGCAGCTCGATCACGAGCGAATCGAACTCGTCGTGGTCGTGGTCTTCCTCGTGGTCGTGGTGGCTTTCGCGCAGGTGGATGGTGGCCTCGGCCGCGCGGCCCTGGCCCAGCAGCAGCGCGAGCGGCAGCCTGCCTTCGGTGGCGGCGACGATCTTCACTTCGGGCGGCAGCTCTTCGCGCACCAGCGCTTCGACGCGGGCACGCGCGTCGGCGTCCATCAGGTCGGTCTTGTTGAGCACCACGAGGTCGGCGGCCGAGAGCTGGTCTTCGAACAACTCGTGCAGCGGCGACTCGTGGTCGAGGTTGGGGTCGGCGCGGCGGGCTTCGTCGACGGCCTGGGGGTTCGCGGCGAACTGGCCCGCATCGGCGGCGGGGCCATCGACCACGGTGACCACGGAATCGACGGTGAAGATGTTGGCGATGTCCGGCCACTGGAAGGCCTGCACCAGCGGCTTGGGCAATGCCAGGCCCGAGGTTTCGATGATCACCGCGTCGATGTCGCCGCGGCGCTCGGCCAGCTGCAGCATCACGGGCAAAAACTCTTCCTGCACGGTGCAGCAGACGCAGCCGTTGGCCAGTTCGTACAGCGCGCCTTCGCGCTCGTTGCCTTCATCGTCGCAGCCGATGCCGCAGCCACGGAGAATTTCACCGTCGATGCCGAGCTCGCCGAACTCGTTGACGATCACCGCGATGCGGCGGCCTTCGGCATTGCCGAGGATGTGGCGCAGCAGCGTGGTCTTGCCGCTGCCGAGGAAGCCCGTGACGATGGTGACGGGAATCTTGGCGTTGCTTGCTTGTGTCATGGAAGTGTTGTTTCAGGCGCCGATGGCGTGAAGATGGGTAAGCGAGCACCGGGCGCCGAAGGGCGCGCCGGCGGCCGGCACGAACGCAAAGGGGCGCAAGGCCGGCAAGGTGGGCCGGGGCGCCTCCGGGAGAACCAGGCTCGAATCGGGCCCGAATCAGGCGACGCTGCTGTACAGGCGGCGCTCGACGAAGGCCGTGCCCTGCAGGCGGCGCCAGCCCTTGGCGGCGGCCAGCACGCCCAGGTCGACCAGCGGCTCGACGAGCACGATGGTCATGTAGGCAGCGCCGAAGCTGGCGATCTGGCTCACGTTCTCCAGGCCGGTGCCGCGTCCGTAGAGCGCCCAGAAACCGACCCAGACCACGATGCCGCCCTGGTAGGCCACCGACAGCTTGAAAGCCTGTTGGTAGCTCAGGTCCACATAGGCGACGTTCTGGGGAATGATGCGGCGGGCCAGCGCGGCGGTCGCGAACAGGGGCACCAGCAGGGTGGTGACGTTCATGCCGTACTGCGGCAGGTCTTGCGGCTCGAAGAACAGGCTCTGGATGAGCAACCCGCCCGCCAGGCCGATGGCAGCGGGCGCGAGCCCGAACACCAGCAGCAGCGTCGTGCCCAGGATCAGGTGCACCTCGGACACGCCCACGGGGTGGTGCGGCAGCACTTCGAAGAAGCAGAACACCAGCGCCACGGCAATGGCCGAGCGCAGCGCCAGGGCGACGGGGCCGTCCTTCATCAAGGTGTCGAAGGCAACCTTGCCCGTGTAGGCGAGCGCGGCGGCTGCCGTGGCATAGCTGAGGAAAATCTTGGATCCGTCGACGAGACCTGGTTCGATGTGCATCTGGCACCTCCTGAAATGCACCGAAGTGCGAAAGTTGATTGTTGGTGGATGGGCCGGCTCGCGCAAGCCCCTGTCATGAACGCTGGAGCGCGCGCTGCGCGCCCGGCCCGGCCGGCGCCCGCGATTTGCGCCGCAGCCGCCGCCAGCCGATCACCACGCCGCTGGCCGAAGCCACGGTGCCGATGATCGACAGCAGCCACACGACGACGTCCCAGGCCGGCCGGTACTGGATCAGCCAGGGAAAGTCGAGGCTGTGCGCCGCGTTGAAGAGCCAGCGGCGCAGCCGCGAATTGCTGTCGTTGCTGCCGGCCACCTGCCCGCTGGCCGGGTCGATGTAGATCCAGCTGTGCGCGGCGTCGTCGAATTCGAGGCGCCACACGGGCAGCACGCGCTCGCGGTGGTGGCCGTACCAGTGGAAATCTTCGCGCGTCTGCAGCGTGGCCTGCGTCACGACGGCGCCGGGGCGCAGGCGGGCGGCGGCGCGCACGATGTCGTCGCGGCCTATGACGGCCGGCGCGCCCGTGGCGGCATCGACCACGCGCACGCGGGCCTGCGCGTCGCGCAATTGCAGCAGCGGCTTGCCGTCGAACCACATCAGCAACGCCTCACGCGGTGCGGCGGCGCCCTCGCCCGCCGGCAGCTGGGCCGGTGGCCACGGGAACGGCGATGCATCGGCGCCGGTGTAGCTCGTGATCGCGGCAGCAGCCGCGTCGCCGCGGTTGCGCTCGAACCACATGTTGGGGTTCATCGAGAGCCAGCCGCTGACGATCCAGGTCAGCACGAAGAAGCCGCCGATCAGCCCGGCGATGTGGTGCCAGGCCATCCAGCCCGTGTAGGGCGTGACCGCGCCGTTGCGGAACCGCCGGCGCAGGCGAATCCGCAAGATGCCGATGACGATGCCGGTCACGGCCGAGACGATGCAGGCGGCCGACAGCCACACCACCACGTCGTGCCACAGCGGCGGGTCCGCGCGCAGCGGCGTGAAGTAGATCCAGTGCGGCACCGAGCCCAGCCAGTTCCAGAAGCGCTCGGCGCGCGTGGTGTCGCGCACCACCTCGCCGTTGCGCGAGGACACGTACAGCTCGGTGCCGGCCGCGTCGCCGACCTCGATGCGGTGCAGCGGGCGCAGCGGGTTCAGGCCCTGCGGCACGGTCCACTGGTCGCGCTCCAGCGTCTCGGCCCATCGCGCACCGGGCTGGCCCGAGAAGCCACGCGCAATGGCCTCGGCCTGCGCCGCATCGACCGGGCCGCGCGCCTGGCCGTCGCGCGCCGAAACCGTGTGCCGGCCGCCGCGTGCATCGACGATGCGCCACACCGGTTCGGGCGCGGCCCCGCCCTGCACTTCGAGCACCATGCGCCGGGGCGGCTGGGCGCGCGCGGCCGGCGGCAGTGTCTCCAGCGCGGCGGCGGGCGACACCGTGGCCTGTTCGAAGCGCAGCGGCCCCAGCCCGGCCAGCCGCTCCGCGTCGGTGAGCGTGGGGTAGCCCACATACATCATCACCACGCCCGAGACGAACCACATGACGAACAGCAGGCAGCCGCCGATGCCCAGCCACCGGTGCGTCCAGTAGAGCCAGTGGCGAAGCCGGGGCCAGGCGCGGCGCCATGCTGAGGTCATGGGCATGCCGCCATCAGAAGTTGACCAGCGCCGACAGCTCGAACGAGCGCGGACGGCCCAGGATCCACTGGTTGCCGCCGTTCGAGAACGACACCGGGTACTTGCGGTCGGCCAGGTTGTAGCCACGCAGCGCCAGCTTGAGCGACGGGTTCACCTGCCAGCTCACGCCGGCGTCGGCCACGGTGTAGGAGCCGATCTTCCGCGTGTTGGCCGTGTCGACCTGGCGCGAACCGACGTAGCGCACACCGAACTCGGCCTCCCACTGCGGCAGGAAGCGCCAGTGCAGCCACAGGTTGGCGGCTTCTTCCGGCACGCCGGACGGCGTGTTGCCCGCGCGCGAAACCACCGACTTACCGACCACTTCGTTGAAGTCGTCATAGCGTGCGCGCAGCTTGGCGACGTTGGCCTCTAGGCGCAGCGTGGAGCTCAGCGCCAGGTCGAGCGTGGCCTCGATGCCTTCGGACGACTGCTTGCCGATCTGCTGCGTGACGGTCGGGTCTTTCGCGTCGCGCGAGAGCAGCTTGCTCTTCTCGATGCGGTAGGCGGCCACCGTCCAGGCACCGCGGCCCTCGGGCAGCTGGCGCTTGTAGCCCACTTCGACCTGCTTGCCGGTGCTCAGCTCGAACGGCGCCTGCGTGGCCGAGGTGCTGATCAGCGAGGTCAGCGGATCGGCCGCGCGCGCCACCTGTGCGTAGAACGATTGCGAGGCATCGGGCGCGTACACCACGCCCAGGCGGCCGGTGGCGTATTCGAAGGTCTTGTCGAGCCGGTTGGCAAAGTTCTGCTGGTCGACGCGCGCCACCTTGGCGTGATCCCAGCGCAGGCTGCCGACCACCGACCACTGCTCGTTGAAGGCCAGCTTGTCTTCGGCGAAGAAGGCGTAGGTGCTGGTCTTCGTCTTGTAGCGCGGCAGGTAGGCCACGGGCGAGGCGTAGTAGCCGGGCTGGAACACGAAGGGGTCGATCACCGAGCGGCCGCCGTAGGGCGAATCGCTCAGGCCCAGGAAATCGATGCGGTTGACGTCGAAGCCCACCAGCACCTGGTTGGCCATGCCGAACATCGAGTGCCGGAAGGTGGCGTCGGTGCGGTTGCCGATCTGCTCCTGGTCGTGGCCGATTTCAAGGTAGTCGCCACGGGTGACGCGGCGGGTGGTGGCGTTGAAGGTGTAGGTCTCGCTGTTGCGCCAGTGGCGCTTGCTCTCCAGCCGGTAGAGCTGGTTGCGCACGGTGATGGCGCTGTTGGGCGTCCACTGGGCGTCCAGGCGGGTCCACTTGTCGTTGTACTTGAGCTCGGCGTCGTCGACGTTGTAGTTCTGGCGCAGGGTCTGGCTGGTCAGGCGGCCGTCGATCAGCGGCACGCCCTGGTAGCGCTGCGGCGACTGCCGGCCTTCGTCGTGCGACAGCGTGAACTGCAACTGCGGCGACACGTCGAGCCGCACCGCGGCGCCCACGGCCAGGCTCTCGGCCTCGCCGCGCAGCATGAAGCCGTCGGTCTTGCGGTGGCTGATGTCGAAGCGGTACGAGAGCATGTCGTTGATCGCCCCGCCGCTGCCAAAGGCCACCTGCCGCGTGGCGTCGGAGCCGATGGTTACCAGCGCCTCGTTCGCGATCGGCCCGCGCGAGGGCTTCTTGGGCACCACGTTGATGGCACCGCCGATGGCGCCTTCGCCGTACATCACCGAGGCCGCGCCGCGCAACACCTCGATGCGGTCGATCGACCAGGTGTCGAACGGAAAGGTGACGGTGCCGGCGCCGGCATACAGGCGGGTGCCGTCGTACAGCTGCATCACCGAGCCGTGGCCCGAGAAGCCGCGCGCCGCCATCGACGTGCCGCCGTTGCCGGGCGCGGGCGAGCCGGTGATGCCGGTGGCGCGGGTGGCGGCCTCGATCACCGAGACGTCGCCGCGCGCGCGGATGGTGTCGCCGCTCAGCACCTCGATGCTGGCCGGTGTTTCCAGTGGCGTGAGGCCGAGCCGGCTGCCGGTCTGCGTGGGCTCGTCGATGGCCAGCGGCGTGTGCCGCGCGGCCTCGACCTGGACCGGTGCCAGGCTGCGGTTGCCGGCGGTTTCAGCCGACTGGGCAAAAGCCGTGGTGTGCCCAAAAACCAGCTCCAGCCCCAACCCCAAAGAAAGACCCGAAAGGCGTGCCCATTGCAGTGGCGCACCCGTGCGATCGCGCGCTGGCGATGCTTGACCCATTTGATTTCTCCTCCGACCTGCGTCCCCGCAGGCTCCTGACCGATACAGGACGCGGGGAGGCATGGAACGGGCGGTGCCGGTCCACGCGGAGGTGGCGAAGCGGCAGGCCCGGACACGCACTCCCGCAGCGTCCGAAGGCGGTGGCGAAGGCCGGTATCCGGGCTTGCGGAGTGCTTCGGTGCGCAAGAAAAATGCGCACCGGAGCCGAAACCCTCGCCTTCCCACGCCGAAGCGCAGTGGCTGCACATGCCGAAAAAGGGCATGTGCCTGAGGGTTTCCAGATCCGCCGACCGTTGCGGGGGCAGCGCAGGAATGACCGTGTCGACAATGACACGGCGCACCTGCTTCCCGTTTAACCCCGAGGCCAATGGATGGCATGCGGGGCACCTTCGAACCGTGGTGGCCGGCAGCATCGGTAAGAAAAACCGATACACCGGACCAGCCGGATTATAGGGATCGCCCCCTGGGCCGCGAGCGGCCGCGGCCTTGCTAGCGGGGTCAGCCGCCCTTGCCGTCGGCCCCGAACAGCCGCCGCATCACGGCCACGCCCGCCACCAGCGCGTTCGAGTAGGTGGCATAGGGCTCGTGCGCGGCTTCGAGCGGCATGTAGACGTGGGAGGTTTCGCCGGGCGTGTCTTCCACCGCCTCCATCAGCACCCAGTAGAACTCGCCGGCCTCCAGTTCGTGGACGGTGAGTGCGATGTTTCTTGCGGTGGGCATTGGCGGTGGAGGTGTGGTTACCGTTGAATGGGCGAGGGACGCGCGCGGTTGACAGCTTCCGGGCTTCTCCTACAGCGCTTGCGTGCCGCAGCGCCTAATGTTGTTTCAGGGACCTCATGAAAAACAGGAGGCAGCATGAAGCACTTCGTTCTTGAACCCCGGATGCGATCGAGCGTCGGCGGCGCTTTCTATCCGACCGGCTACTCGATGGTGATGTTCCCCAGCGCGGAAGACGCGGACCGCATCGGCCACCGCCTGATCGAAAAAGGCATGAGCGGCGACGAGGTCTACCTGCTGCCCGCGGACACGGTGCTGGCCGAGATCACGCCGACCGTGAAGATGTCCGAAGACCCCCTGCCCTCCGCCGGAACCGACGCGGCCACCGTGCGCGCCTTCACCCAACTGGCGCGCGACGGCCACACGGGCCTGCTGGTTCGCACCAAGGACGGCGCCCAGGCCGAGCAGCTGATGGAACTGGTGCGTACCGTGCCCTACTCCATCGCGCAGCGCTACCGCCTGCTGGTCATTGAAGACCTCTGAAGCCGGGCGCGGGGCGCTCAAGCGATCGGGGCTGGCGCCGAGTGCGCCGGCATGGCCATCGACACCGCGCGCTGCACCACGTCGCGGGCCATGGCCTGCGCCAGCTCGTGCTCGCCGAGGAACACGGTGACCGAGTTTTCCTGCGTCAGCAACTGCGCTTCCTGCTCGTTGTGGCTGCGGATCACGGTCTGGATCATCGGGTTGAGCGTGCGCGCGGTTTCGATCATCTGGCGCACGTTCATGGTGTCGGGCGTGGCCACCACCAGCACGCGCGCCCGTGCCACGTGGGCCTGAATGAGCACCGCCGGATCGGCCGCGTCGCCCCACACCGCCGGAATGCCGGCTTCGCGCAGCTTCTCGACCAGTTCGCGGTTCTGCTCGGCCACCACGTAGGGAATGTCGTGCGCCTCGAGCTCGGCCGCGATGCGGCGCCCGACGCGGCCGTAGCCGACCAGCACCACCTGGCGCGAGAGGTATTTGGCCTCGGTGCTCATGGGCAGCTCGGCCAGCGGGTCGTCGCGCGATTCGAGCCCCCGCGCGAACGACGAATGGGCGTGCAGCCATTTTTGCAGCGGCGCGATCAGGCTGAACCACAGCGGGTTGGTGGCAATGGAAATGAGCGCACCCGCCAGCACCAGGCTTTGCCCCTCGACCGGCAGCAGGCCGAGCGACACGCCCAGCCCCGCCAGGATGAAAGAAAACTCGCCGATCTGCGCCAGGCTGGCGCTGACCGTGAGCGCCGTGGCCAGCGGGTAGCGGAACACCAGCACCAGCGCGCAGGCCGCCAGCGACTTGCCCAGCACGATGACCAGCACCACCGCCAGCACCTGCAGCGGCCGCTCGATCAGCACCGAGGGGTCGAACAGCATGCCGACCGAGACGAAGAACAGCACGGCGAAGGCATCGCGCAGCGGCAGCGATTCCTGTGCCGCGCGGTGGCTGAACTGCGACTCGCGCATGACCATGCCGGCAAAGAAGGCGCCCAGCGCGAACGACACGCCGAACAGCGCCGCCGATGCAAAGGCGATGCTCACGGCCGCGGCCACCACGCACAGCGTGAACAGCTCGCGCGAGCCGGTGCGCGTGACCTGCCAGAGGATCCAGGGAAACACGCGCCGCCCGACCACCAGCATGAGCGCGACAAACCCGCCGACCTGCAGCAGGGTCAGGCCCAGGGTCTGCCAGAGCGGATCGGCCGGGCCGCCCGCCGCGCCTTGCGCGCTCTGCCCACCGAGCGTGCCGGCCAGCGGCGGCATCAGCACGAGCACGAGCACCATGGCCAGGTCTTCGACCACGAGCCAGCCAATGGCGATGCGCCCGGTGAAGGAATCGAGAATGCCCAGGCTTTCGAGCGCCCTCAGCAGCACGACCGTGCTGGCGACCGAGAGGGCGAGCCCGAACACGAGCGCCGCCCCGAGGCTCCAGCCCCACCAGAGGGCAAGGCCGCCGCCGAGGAGCGTGGCGACGGCGATCTGGGCGAGTGCACCGGGGAGCGCGATCTTGCGGACTGCCAGGAGGTCGTCGAGGGAAAAATGGAGGCCGACGCCGAACATGAGGAGCATGACGCCAATCTCGGCGAGCTGCGCGGCAATTTCGGCATCGGCGACAAAGCCGGGCGTGAAGGGGCCGATGATGACGCCGGCCAACAGGTACCCCACGAGTGCCGGCAGCCTGAGCTTGGCTGCAAGAAAACCGAACACGAGCGCGAGGCCCAGGCCGGCGGCGATCGTGTTGATGAGGGAAACACTGTGGGGCATCGCTCCATTTTGCAGGAACGATGTCTACCCTTTTATTTCACACGGCCTTGTGGGGGTGCTGCTCTTGGCGACTGCTGTTTTGGGAGCGGGTGCGGGTTCATTCGGGGCGCGTGCGACTGACACCGGGTACTTCCCTCCGCGAATGTCCCCCGCTTCGCTCCTCCTTTATTTCGCTGCGGGAAGCACCCGATGCCCT
>NZ_QAJK01000005.1 GCF_003852515.1 Variovorax sp. KBW07
TACCCGGTGTCATTCGCACGCACCCCGAATGACCCCGCCCCCGCTCCCGCGTCACAGCATCGCAAGTCCAAGCCACGCGACAGCGCGTTAGAAAAGCAGATATGAGCAGTTCCCCCGATGCCATCGCCATAGTGCCCGTGACGATGGCGCGCAGCAGCGCGTTCGACCGCGAGCGCTGGCTCACTGGCGCCGCCGTCTTGCTGGTCGTATTGCTGCTGACAGTGATCGTCGCGCTGCCCGTTAGCGCCCTCGTCGGCCAGAGCTTCTTCGACCGCGCCGGCGCCTTCGTCGGCCTCGCCAACTTTGCGCGCTACCTCGACAGTCCCGCGTTGGTGCAGTCCGCTTTCAACAGCCTCGGCCTCGCGGCCATCAGTGCCGTCATCTGTACCGCCATCGCCTACGTGTATGCCTACGGACTCACCCTCTCGTGCATGCCCGCCAAGGGCCTGCTGCGCGCCGTGGCACTCGTTCCACTGTTGGCGCCTTCGTTGCTGCCGGCCATCAGCCTCGTCTATCTGTTCGGCAACCAGGGGCTGTTCAAGGGCCTGCTGGGCGATCTTTCCATCTATGGGCCGCTGGGCATCGTGCTCGGCTCGGTGTTCTGGACGCTGCCGCATGCGCTGCTCATCCTGACCACCGCCATGGCCACCTCCGACGGTCGCCTCTACGAGGCCGCGCAAACGCTCGGTGCCTCGCGCTGGCGCATCTTCCGCACCGTCACGCTGCCGTCCTCGCGCTACGGACTCATCGTTGCCGCGATGGTGGTGTTCGTGCTCGTCATCACCGACTTCGGCGTGCCGAAGGTCGTCGGCGGGCAGACCGGCGTGCTCGCGACCGACATCTACAAGCAGGTGGTGGGGCAGCAGAACTTCCAGATGGGCGCGGTCGTCGGCCTGGTGCTGCTGATTCCGGCGGTGCTGTCGTTCCTCATCGAGCGCCGCGTGCGCAGCAGGCAGGCCGCCGCGCTGTCCGCGCGCGCCACGCCGTACCAGCCCGAACCGGTCAAGGTGCGCGACCGCGCGCTGCTGGTGTTCTGCGGGCTCACGGCCTGCGCCATCCTCGTGATGATCGGCATGGCCGTGTTTGCATCGCTTGCCACCTACTGGCCCTACAACCTGGTGCCGTCGTTCAAGAACTACGACTTCAGCAACATGGACGGCGGGGGCTGGGGCAGTTACTTCAACTCGCTGCGGCTGGCCGTGTGCGCGGCGGTGGCGGGGGCGCTGGTCACTTTCGTCTCGGCCTACCTGGTCGAAAAACCACGCCACTTCGGCCTGCTGCGCGAGCTGCTCAACCTGCTGGCCAACCTGCCGCTCGCGGTGCCGGGGCTGGTGCTGGGCGTGGGCTACATCTTCTTCTTCATCTCGCCGTCGAACCCGCTGCGCGCCATCTACGGCAGCATGACCATCCTCGTGGTGTGCACGGTGGCGCACTTCTTCTCGGTGGCGCACCTCACGTCGCTCACCGCGCTGCGCCAGCTCGATCGCGAGTACGAACTGGTGTCGGAGTCGATGGGCGTGCCGTTCTGGCACACGCTGTGGCGCGTTCACCTGCCGGTGGCGCTGCCGACTGTGCTCAACGTGGGCGGCTACTTTTTCGTCAACGCGATGACGACCGTGTCGGCCGTCGTGTTCCTTTATTCGCCGCAGACCTCGCTGGCGGCCATCGCCGTGCTCAACATGGACGACGCCGGCGACGTGGCGCCCGCCGCCGCCATGGCCTCGCTGATCATGCTCACGGCCGCCGTCGGCCGCGGCGTGTTCGCGCTGGCCGGGCACTGGGCGCTCAAGCGCACCCAGATGTGGAGAAACCGTTAGTGCCCGGAACCTCACCCCCGCTTTCACCCTCACTCTCGGCCAGCAAAGACAGTTTCGACCTGATCGTCGTCGGTGCCGGCATCGTCGGCCTGGCCCATGCCTACGCCGCCGCGCTGCGCGGCCTGAAGGTGTGCGTGGTCGAGCGCGATGCGGCCTGCCTTGGCGCGTCGATCCGCAACTTCGGCTTCATCACCATCACCGGCCAGGCGCCGGGCGATGCATGGCGCCGCGCGATGCATGCGCGCCAGGTGTGGAACGAGATCGCCCCGCAGGCGGGCATCGACATCGTGCACCGCAACCTCTGGCTCGCGGCTTCTCGCCCCGAGGCGCATGCGGTGCTCGAGGCCTTCATGCGCACGCCGATGGGCGAGGCCTGCGAACTGCTCGATGCCACCGACGCGCAGGCCAAGGCCCCGGCGCTGAGCCTGGCCGATGTGCGCTCGGTGCTGTTCAGCCCACACGAGCTGCGCGTCGAATCGCGCACCGCCATCGGCCTGCTCGCGAAGTGGCTGGCCGAAGTGCATGGCGTGGTGTTCCGTTTCGGCGAGACCGTGCACGAGGTGGAAACACCCCGCGTGCGCACCTCGCGCGGCACGCTGCGCGGCGAGCGCGTGGTGGTCTGCACCAACACCGAACTGCACGGCCTGTTCGCCGACCGCATTGCTGCACACGGCCTCACCCTGTGCCGCCTGCAGATGCTGCGCGTGAAGCCCGAGGCCGGATTCCGTTTGCCGGGCTCGGTGATGACCGACCTGAGCCTGGTGCGCTACGAGGGCTACAGCACGCTACCCGAAGCCGCCGCGCTGCGTGCCCGGCTGCAAGAGGAAGAGGCCGAATCGCTGGCGCATGGCATCCACCTGATCGTGGTGCAGAGCGCCGATGGCTCGCTGGTGGTCGGCGATTCGCACCACTACGGCGACGCGCCCGAGCCCTTCGCGATGGAAGAGGTCGACCAGCTCATCCTGCGGCACCTGCGCGGCACGCTCAACATCGAGACCGCGCAAGTGACCGAGCGCTGGACCGGCGTCTACCCCTCGTCGAAAACCACGCCCTGCGTGATCGACGCGCCCGACGATGCCACGCGCGTGGTGCTGGTTACCAGCGGCAGCGGGGCCAGCACCGGCTTCGGCATTGCGCACGACGTTTTCGACGCCTGGTGAGGCGCACCGCGCCTGCCTTCACCCCCCCCTCTTTTTGATCCTTGCAGCCATGAACGCACACAACCACTCCCAGCTCCAGGCCGTCGTCTTCGACTGGGCCGGCACCATTCTCGACTTCGGCTCCTGCGCACCCATGGGCGCCTTCGTGAAGCTGTTCGAACAGTTCGGCGTGGACATCACCATTGCCGAAGCGCGCGGCCCGATGGGCGTGGCCAAGTGGGACCACATCAAGGCGCTCGGCTCGCTGCCGCGCATCGCGTCGCAATGGGAGGCCAGGCATGGCCACGCCTTCAATGACGCCGATGTCGACCGCCTCTACGAAGTGTTCACGCCGATGAACGCCGCGAGTGCGCGCGACCATGCCGACTTCATCCCGGGCGCGGTCGAAGCGGTGAACGCCGCACGCCAGCGCGGCCTGAAGATCGGCTCTACCACCGGCTACAACCGCCCGATCATGGAAGTGGTCGCACCCATCGCCGCGGCCGGTGGCTATGCACCCGACAACCTCGTGTGCGGTGGCGACCTGGCCGAAGGCCGCCCGTCGCCGCTCATGATGTACCGCTGCTTCGCCGACCTGGGCGTGTGGCCGCCGCACACCGTGGTGAAGGTCGACGACACCGGCGTGGGACTGCAGGAAGGCCTGAACGCGGGCACCTGGGCCGTGGGCCTGGCGATCAGCGGCAACTCGGTGGGGCTCACGCTGGCCGAATGGACGGCGCTCGACGAGGCGCAGCAGCAATCGCACCGCGAGGCCGCGACCGCGCAACTCGAGGCCGCCGGTGCGCACTACGTGATCGACAGCGTGGCCGACCTGCCGCAGGTGCTGGAAGACATCGAGCGTCGCCTGCAGCGTGGCGAGCGCCCGACCCCTGCCGACGCGGCTTGAGGAAACAGCGGGCGGCGCCGCGCGGCACGGCGCGGCGTCCGACTTGACGCGCGGCTTCGCGGGCATAGCATCCGTCGAATGCGAAGCACAGCCTTTGTTCTTCTGTTCTGTCTCGGCCTGCTGACGGCGGCCTGCGACGACAAGCCCAAGCCCGGGGGACCGGTGCCGAAGGCTTCGGTGAGCGTCGTGGTGTCCACGCTGCCGGTGTGCTGACCGGCAGGCAGGCCACTCAACGCGCCGGCGGCGACGACGGTGCCGAGAGTGCGCGTGCCCAGCGTTCGCGCTCTTCGTCTTCCAGCGCCAGCAAGCTCTCCGGCGAGCCGCCTCCACCGACCACCTGAAGGTCTTGCAGCTGCTTCAGCACCTCGGGCGTTGCAAGCACCTGCTCCACGGCTTCCTGCAACAGGCGATTGGCCGCGGCCTCCGAATTCGCCGGCGCCCAGAGGCTGAAGCGGTCATACGCCGTGAAGCCGGCCAAGGGCGCACTGGAGGCCAGCGTCGGCCACGGCGTGCCCTCGAAGCTTTGCGGACGTGCCGCCTCGGCGGTGGTGCCCAGCACACGCAACTGGCCGCGCCGCACCGCGACCGCGACGCCGTTCACCGGCGCGAACAACAGGTCCACCGCATGCTCCTTGGTGATGACGTCCGAATCGGGATACATGCCCTTGAAGACCACGCGCTGCACGTCGGCGCCGCTCAGTGCGCGGAACTGACCGAAGGCCAGGTGCCCTGTCCAGCCGTCTTCGCCCGTGCCGATGCGCAGGCTGCCGGGGTGGGCCCGCGCGTAGGCGAGCAGGTCGTCGATGCCGTGGATGCCCAGCGTGTCGGCCTTGGTGCTGTCGATGGCCAGCACCAGCGGCTGCGAGGCCAGCAGCGTGACGGGACGAAGGGACTGCATCAGCGCATCGATCGGCGGACCTTGGTGCACGCCTTCGATGCCGCCGCGCGGCAATCGCATTGCAGCGAGCAAGACCTTCGCGTTGCCGCCTTCCATCATCAGCCGGCGGTAGTCGGCCTCGGTGGCCTTCAGCACGTGATCGACCTGCACGCCGCGCCCCAGCAGGTTGGGCAGGTGACTGGCCAGCATGCCGGCGTAGTGGCTGCTGCGGCCTCCGGGCGGAACCAGCACGGTGACGTGCAGCGTGGGTTCCGGCACGGGAGCAAGCCACTGCCCCGCGTCGTTCAGCAGGCCGTGGCGCAGCGCCCACTGCCCGCCGGTGGAGGCGTTGCGCACCATGGCTTCGGCCACCCAGTGCCGGCCTACGCGCTGGAGTTTCCGGATGATCGGCCGGTCGTCTTGCCACCCCGGTGGCCGCCAGTCCTGCGGGAACGTGCCGGTGACCACGGCATAGCCGTGACGGAATGGGCGCGCGGCCTGGAACTGCGGCGCGATCACCCATTGGCCCTGCGCATCCTGATAGCCCCATCGGCCGGTGTCGGGGTCTTTGACCGGTTGCAGTGCGGCATCGGTACTGCTGCCGCGCAGCCGTTGCCAGCGACACATGCGCGGCGTGCCGGCATCGGGCTGGCGGTCCTGTCCGGCGGCGGTGCACAGGCGGATGCGCCGCTGGGCTGTCGCGTCGGGCAGCGCGCTGAAGATGAACGGGATCACCGTGCGGCCCCGTGCATCGACAAGGCCCGTGGCAGTGGAGCCGGGTGGAATCGGCTCTTGCCTGTCGCGCATCCATTGCGCGGTCGCGACGTCGCGTTGCGGCGGCGGCGTGCGCCACTGTCCCCGCGCATCGCGCAAGCCGGGTTGTCCGGCCACCGTGTCCACCCGCAGGTCGGACTCGGCATGCGCGGAGTCACCGGGCATCAGGTAGGAGAGGGCCGTGGGCGAGTCGATGGACGTGGTGTCCTTGCCATCGCAGCTCACGGGCGGCACGGCCCACCGGCCTTGCGCATCGACGCGCCCGTAGGCCACGGTGGTGCGCTGCCCGCCTTCGGGCTTTCGTTCCACCAGCCACACCTTGTGCATGGGCTGAAGCGCGGTGTTGATGCCGATCCTTTCCAGCCACACGGCCCGCCAGCGGCCGTCGCAGAAGCTGCGGGCAACAGGAGAAAGGAAAAGCGCGCGCCCGTCGAGGGTGTCGAACAGCGCGGGTGCGCGTTCGCCGTGCTGGCCGGGATTCAGGCTCAGCCAGCGCGACCGCGCCATCAGCTCGGGAGCGATGCCGAGGGTGAAAACGAAGATGTCTTCCCACGGCGGCGCTGCGGCGTCCACCGGCTGCAATTGCCAGGCAGGCTGCATCGGCAGTGCGCGCTCGGGGTTGCTGTGCAGCTCTTGGTAACTCGATGGCGCTGCGTGGGCCGAAGAGAGGGCCGTGCCGAGCCATAACAGGCTTGCGAAAACATGCAGGCGCTTCATCGGGTGGCGTTCTCCTTTTCCATCCAGTCCACGAAGGCCCGCAGGCGATGGCCGAATGCTTCGCCCGAAGCGGTGGGGCTTCGGGCGTGAGACAGGAAGAAGTCGATCTGCGGCTTTACCGACGGGTGGCGCTGCAGGAGCTGCCAGGCATGGTCTTCCAGGGTCTGGGGCCATGTGCTGTCCTCGTCCGCGCGAAGAATGTTCGTTGCGCGTATCAGTTTGCGGGAGGCTTCTTTCTGCAAGCGCTGCAATTCGATGGAATCGTTCGCCTGATCGATGCGCTCCGCGTAGCTCCGCAGTACCACCCCGAAGTCGCCATTGACTGCAAGGGCGATGTCGCGCGAGGGCTTGAATCGCTCGAAGTGCGGCGCCAGGTCGTTGCCCCATATGCAGCGGCAGTGGTGCTTGAGCCAGTATCCCCAGCTGTACAGGTTCTTGGGCGCGAGTGCCTCGGCGAGGCTGCCGATGTCGAAATCGATCTTCACGACTTCGCTGTGCCGCGCCTCCAGCGCCTTGCGCACGGCTTCCACTGTCGCGCTGTCCTGCGCAGTCAGCGGATCGCGAAACACGAGAGTCAGGTCGAGATCCGAAGAACCTGCTTCGGCGGTTCCCCTCGCGACGCTGCCATACAGGTAGATGCCGTCCAGCAGCGGCCCCACTTCGGACACGAGCGTGGCGCGGACATCGTGAACGAGCGCTTCGAATTCGGATTGGAGCGGCCCGCCTGGCGCAGGCGGGATGAAGCTGTCCACTGTGCGTTCCTGGGAAGGCCGGTACTCCAGCACCTCGTCGCCCGCCGCATCGATCTCGCCCGTGGGCTTCCAGCCCAGCCGCCTGTAGAACCCATGCGACCGGACCTTCGGATCGGACGAGCAGCCGAGAAAAAGTCGCTTGAAACCCAGCGCCTTGAATTCTTCAACCATCAGGCTCAGAAGCGCCTTGCCGATGCCTTTGCCTTCGCAGGCCGGCAGCAGTGCAAGCACAGCGATCTCGCCGGTCTCGCGATCACCGAAGCAATAGCCGGCCAACTCGCCATCGACCAGACCCACGTAGCCGGGCAGGGATTCGTCGGCGATGGCGGACTGCCAGCTCTCCAGCGTGATGCCGATGGCTTTCAGTTCTTCGACCGAGAAGGCGTTCTCCCGGGTCTTGCCTCTCAGGTCGAGGCATGCGGGCGTGTCTTCGGGGATGGCTTTTCTGTAGACGACGTTCATGCGTTCCGTTCGCTCGCACGCATCAGTCGTTGCTGTGCAGCGTCGTGTTCAATCCGCCCCAGCGCTTCGCATTGGTTTCGAGCACTTCGACAGCCCCGCTCTGGCTGTTCCTTCGATACAGGAGCCCTGACTTGCCCGACAGCGTCCGGGCAGCCACCACGCTGCCATCCGGCAGCTTGACCTTGGTGCCCGCGGTCACGTACAGGCCCGCCTCGACGATGCATTCGTCGCCCAGCGAAATGCCGATGCCCGCGTTGGCGCCCAGCAGGCTGCGCTCGCCGATGGCGTTCTTCGTCTTGCCGCCGCCGGAGAGCGTGCCCATGATGGACGCGCCCGCGCCGATGTCCGAGTTCTTGCCGACGGTCACGCCCGGCGTGATGCGCCCCTCGACCATCGACTCGCCCAGCGTGCCCGCATTGAAGTTCACGAAGCCCTCGTGCATGACGGTGGTGCCCGGCGAGAGATGCGCACCCAGCCGCACGCGGTCGGCGTCGGCAATGCGCACGCCGGTCGGCACGACGTAGTCGCTCATGCGCGGGAACTTGTCGATCGACGGCACCGTGAGGTGGTGGTATTCCGGCGCAACCAGGTGCCGCAGTTCATCGACCTTCGATGGCAGCACCGGGCCTGCCGAAGTCCATGCCACATTCTGCAGCAGGCCGAACAGGCCTTCGAGGTTGATCTCGTTCGGCCGCACCGCCAGTTCGGACAGAAGGTGTAGGCGCAGGTAGGCATCTTCGGTCGACAGCGGCGGCGCATCGAGCGATTCGATGCGCACTTCGACCGTGTCGCCCGCGATCAGTCCGACCTTCTCGGCAAGGCAGCGCCGGTGGTTGAAGGTGGCGTGCGTGGGGAACCAGACGTCGAGGGTCTTGCCCGTCTCGACGTCGCGGTAGCGATGGCCGGTGCGCTGGAGGGTCATGGAAGTCCTGCTTCGGTGATGTGGCGTGCTGGAAAGAAGGCCGGCAGCAGGCCGGCGGCGGTCTTCCGCGAGAATGCCACACGACATGCGCCGGCCATTCCCGGCGGGGAGAAAAACAGTGACGACACACGAGACAACCGCCCATCAGGCGGATTCGCGCTACGCGATGGTGCGCCTGGCCCTCACGCTGCTGATCATGACGGTCGGCAGCAGCGGCATGTATGTGGTGTCGGTGATGCTGCCGGCCGTGCAGGCCGAGTTCGGCATTGCGCGCGCCGATGCCTCGCTGCCTTACACCCTGCTGATGCTGGGCTTCGGTTTCGGCGGCGTGCTGATGGGCAAGCTGGCCGACCGTGTCGGCGTGATGTGGCCGCTGCTGTTCGGCTCGGTGTTCCTGGCGGCGGGGTACATCGCCACGGGCATGTCGGGCGGCATCGTGTCGTTCACCATCGCGCAGGCATTGCTGGTCGGCCTGCTCGGCAGCTCGGCGGCCTTTGCGCCGCTGGTGGCCGACACCTCGCTGTGGTTCGTCAAGCGGCGCGGCATCGCGGTGGCGGTGTGCGCGAGCGGCAACTACCTGGCGGGCGCGGTGTGGCCCCCGATTGCGCAGCACTTCGTCGAAACCGTGGGCTGGCGCCAGACCTACATCGGCATGGGCATTTTCTGCAGCATCACGATGGCGCTGCTGGCGCTGTGCTTCCGCGCGCGGCCACCGGCGCTGGCCGAGGTGAAGCCCAAGGCCAACGCATCGAGCACCGCACTGCCTCGCGACCTGACGCGGCCCTTCGGCCTGAGCATGGGCACGGCGCAGGGCCTGCTGTGCGTGGCGGGCGTGGCCTGCTGCGTGGCCATGGCGATGCCACAGGTGCACATCGTGGCGTACTGCGGCGACCTGGGCTATGGGCCGGCGCAGGGCGCGATGATGCTGTCGCTGATGCTGGGCTTCGGCATCGTGAGCCGGCTGGTGTCGGGCGCGATCTGCGACCGCATCGGCGGGCTGCGCACGCTGATGCTGGGCGGCGTGCTGCAGTGCGTGGCGCTGTTGTTGTTTTTGCCTTTCGACGGGCTGGTGCCGCTGTATGTGATCTCGGCGCTGTTCGGGCTGTTCCAGGGCGGCCTCGTGCCTTCTTACGCGATCATCGTGCGCGAGCATTTCCCGCCGGCCGAAGCGGGCGCGCGCGTGGGCACGGTGCTGATGTTCTCGCTGTTCGGCATGGCGCTGGGCGGCTGGATGTCGGGCAAGGTGTTCGACCTGACCGGCAGCTACCACGCGGCCTTCTTGAACGGCATCGGCTGGAACCTTGTGAACGTGAGCATCGCGGCCTTCTTGCTGTTCCGGTTGCGGCGCGTTCGCACGCTCGCCGTGGCCTGACGGGGCCGGGTACTTCTCCGTACTTCGCAGTACTTCGTGCCGATTCAGGCGGCTTCGGCCACCAGCCGGCCCAGCGTCTGCATCGCCTGCTCGCTCTGCGTGTCCCACGCATGGCCGTAGTTCAGCCGCAGGCAGTTGCTGAAGGCGCGCGTGGCCGAGAAGATGGGGCCCGGCGCCACGCTGATGCCGAGTTCCAGCGCCTTGCGGTGGATGTCGAGCGCGTTCACGTGCGCCGGCAGCTCGACCCACAGGAAGTAGCCGCCCAGCGGCCGTGTGGCGCGCGTGCCCGCTGGAAAGTAATGCCCCACCGCCTGCGCGAAAGTGGCCTGCTGCATCGCCAGGGTCTGGCGCAGCTTGCGCAGGTGTTTGTCGAGCCCGCCTTTTTCCAGGTAGGCCGCGAGCGCCAGTTGCGCCGGTGCCGAGGTGCTCAACGTGGTGGTGAGCTTCTGGCGCGCCACCTTGCGCGCGAAGCGGCCGGCCGATGTCCAGCCGATGCGGTAGCCCGGCGCCAGGCACTTCGAGAACGAAGCGCAATGCAGCACCAGCCCCTGCGTGTCGAAGGCCTTGGCCGGAGGCGGCCGGCGGTCGCCGAAGTAGAGCTCGGCGTACACGTCGTCCTCGATCAGCGGCAGTTCGTGGCGCGCCAGCAGTTCGACCAGCGCTTTTTTCTTCGCGTCGGGCATCAGGCTGCCCAGCGGATTCTGGAAGGTGGTCATGAGCCAGCAGGCGCGCGGCTTGTGGGCCGCGATGGCCAGCTCCAGCGCGGCCAGGTCGATGCCTTCGCCCGGATGCGTCGGCACCTCGATGGCCTGCAGGCCCATGCGTTCCAGCGCCTGCAGCGCGGCATAGAAGGTGGGTGATTCGACGATCACCGCGTCGCCCGGCCGCGTGACGGCCGACAGGCACAGGTTCAGCGCCTCCAGCGCGCCGTTGGTGATGACGATTTCATCGGCTGGCACCGGCATGCCGTCGGCCAGGTAGCGCAGCGCGATCTGGCGCCGAAGCGCCGCGCTGCCGGGCGTGAGGTCGTCCACCGTGCTCCACGGGTCGAGCGACTTGGCACTGGCGGCCATGAACTGCCCGAGCCGCGCCAGCGGAAACAGCAGCGGGCTCGGAAAAGCCGAGCCGAAGGGCACGACCTTGCGCGACATGCTGGCCTCGAGGATGTCGAACACCTGGTCGCTCACGTCGAGCGACATCGGGCCGTCGGCGGGGCGCGAGGTCAGGGTCGATTCGGGTGGCGCGTCGCGCAGGCCGCCGCCGGCCACGTAGTAGCCCGAGCGGTCGCGTGCGCGCACCAGTCCGCGGGCCTCCAGCAGGTAGTACGCCTGGAACACAGTGGACGCACTCACGCCCCGGCTCTGGCCGGTGTGGCGCACCGAGGGCAGGCGGTCGCCGGTCTTCAGGGTGCCGTTGCGGATCGAGGCCTCGATGTCCGCGGCCAGGGCTTCGTAACGCTTCATCGCGCGGTCGTTTTCATTCGCAGCGACTTTATCTGCTCCGGTGAATCGAGGCGGATCTGCATCTGTTTTTTCTGGCTCGCCTGGGCGACACTCCACCCCATGTCCAATCTCTTGCGCGCGGTGCGCGCCGTTCTCTGGAGTTTCATCGGGCTGGGCGGCCGCCGCGCCGACGCCGACAAGCGCACCGCGCAGGTCGGCATCCTGCCGCTGATCGGTGTCGCGCTCGTCATGGTGCTGCTGTTGATCGCGGGCCTGCTGGGCCTGGCGCACTTCGCAGCCGGCACATGAGGCACCGCCTCCGGGTGGCCGCGACCGCGCTGCTGTGCGTGCTGGTGTCCGGCCTGATCAGCGTGGCGAGCCTGGCGAATGCGGCAACGCCCGCCGCCACCGTGCCCCCCGCCACCGTGCCCGACACCATCGAACAGCGCGTGGCCGCCTGCATTGCCTGTCACGGCCGCGAGGGCGCCACCACCAACGCCGGCTACTTTCCGCGCCTGGCGGGCAAGCCGGCCGGCTACCTGTTCAACCAGCTCGTGAGTTTTCGCGACGGTCGGCGCTTCAACAGCGACATGACCTACATGGTGCAGCACCTCTCGGACGCCTACCTGCGCGAGATGGCCGAGTACTTCGCCGGCCTGCAGCTGCCGTACCCGCCCATTTCCGCCCTCAGCGATGCGACGCCCGAGCAGTTGCAGCGTGGCCGCAAGCTGGTGCTCGAAGGCGATGCGGCGCGCGGCGTGCCGGCCTGCGTGCAATGCCACGGCGCGGCGCTCACGGGCGTGCAGCCGGCCATTCCGGGCCTGCTGGGGTTGCCGCGGCTGTACGTGTCTTCGCAGCTCGGTGCCTGGCTCACCAACGAGCGCCATGCGCTGGCGCCCGACTGCATGGCCGACATCGGCCGTCGCATGACCACCGCCGACATCAACGCGGTCGCCGGCTGGCTGGCCGTGCAGCCGATGCCGGCCGACACCCGGCCGGTAGCTTCGCTGCCGGCGCCGTTGCCCGTGCGCTGCGGCGGCATGCCGAAGTGATGAAGAACAAAAAGAAGCGCCCATGAAATTGCGACACATCGGCTGGACGCTGCTGACCCTCGTCGTGTTGGGGGCCATTGCCGCCGGCGTCATCCTGGCCATGAACCTGCGCGGCGAAGACCCGCTGCCCACGCAGGCCGAAAGCTTCAATGCCACGCCGCAACTGGTCGAGCGCGGCCGCTACCTCGCGCTCGCCGGCAACTGCGCCGGCTGCCACACCACGCGCGGCGGTGAGCCGTATGCGGGCGGCCTGCCGCTCGAAACGCCGTTCGGCACCATCTACTCGAGCAACCTCACGCCCGATGCCAAGGCCGGCATCGGCGGCTGGAGCAGCGCGCATTTCTGGCGCGCCATGCACAACGGCCGCAGCAAGGACGGGCGGCTGCTGTACCCGGCCTTCCCGTACCCCAACTTCACCAAGGTGACGCGCGAAGACTCGGACGCCATCTACGCCTACCTGCGCAGCGTGCCGCCCGCGCCGGCGCCCAACCTGGCGCACCGGCTGCGCTTTCCGTACGACACGCAGGCCGCGCTGGCCGTGTGGCGCGCGCTTTCGTTCAAGCCCGAGCCCTTCGTCGCCAACGCGGGCAAGCCCGCCGAGTGGAACCGCGGTGCCTACCTGGTCGACGGGCTCGGGCATTGCATCGCCTGCCATGGCAGCCGCAATTCGCTGGGTGCCACGGAAACCAGGCTCGGCCTTTCGGGCGGGCTGATCGCCGTCGAGAACTGGTACGCGCCATCGCTCACCGATCCGCACGAAGCGGGCCTGGCCGACTGGCCGGTGGCCGACGTGGTGTCGCTGCTGAAGAACGGCGTGGCGCCCCGCGCGTCCGTCATGGGGCCGATGGCCGACGTGGTGTTCCGCAGCACGCAGTACCTGAGCGACTCGGACCTGGCGGCCATGGCGAGCTACCTGAAAGACCTGCCCGATGTGCCCGACCTGACGAAGGCCGAAGCACCCACGCGCGCCGGCGCACCCATCCGCCGGGATGCCAGCACCATGGTGCGCGGCGCGAAGATCTACGACCAGCGCTGCGCCTACTGCCACGGCGACCAGGGCCAGGGCGCGAGCGGCGCCTATCCGCCGCTCGCGGGCAACCGCGCGGTGAACATGGCGCGGCCCACCAACCTGATCCAGGTGATCGCGCATGGCGGCTTCCTGCCATCGACGGCAGGCAATCCGCGGCCCTACGGCATGCCGCCGTTCGGGCAGACGCTCGATGCCGACGATGTGGCAGCCGTGCTGACCTACATCCGTGGGTCGTGGGGCAACGACGGCGCGCCGGTGACGCAGTTGGACACGATGCGGCGCTGAAGGAAGTTGCGGTGGCGCTCGTGCCCGCCGCCCTTATCGCCCCGCCAGATGCGGATGCCGCGCCGTCTCGTACAGCGTGCGCGCCAGATCCCGGTGCCTCGCCAGCAGCGGCGTCAGCTCCAGCCCCGTGAAGCGCCCATCGCGAATCTTCACGCGCCCGTTGATCACGCTCAGCGAAGCGGCCCCCGGCGTGCAGAACACCAGCGCCGCCACCGGGTCGTGCCACGCGCCCGCATGCGCCACGCCGCGCATGTCGAAGGCCACGAGGTCGGCCGACATGCCCGGCGCCAGCGCCCCGATGTCGTCGCGCCCCAGCACCCGGGCGCCGCCGATGGTTGCAATTTCCAGCGCCTCGCGCGCCGTCATAGCGGCCGGGCCGTAGCCCACGCGCTGGAGCAGCATGGCCTGGCGTGCTTCGCCGAGCATGTGGGCACCGTCGTTCGATGCACTGCCATCCACGCCCAGGCCCACGGGCACGCCCGCGCGCCGCATGGCGCCGATGGGTGCGATGCCCGAGGCGAGCCGCATGTTGGAGCAGGGGCAGTGCGCCACGCCGGTGCCGGTGCGGCCGAACAGCGCGATGCCGGCTTCGTCGAGCTTCACGCAGTGGGCGTGCCACACGTCGCGGCCGACCCAGCCCAGGTCTTCGGCGTATTCGGCGGGCGTCATGCCGAATTTCTCGCGCGAGTAGGCGACATCGTTGTCGTTCTCGGCCAGGTGGGTGTGCAGCGACACGCCACGCACGCGCGCCAGTTCGGCCGACAGGCGCATCAGGTCGCGCGACACCGAGAACGGCGAGCAGGGCGCCAGCACGATGCGGCGCATCGAGTGGCGCGACGCGTCGTGCCAGCGGTCGATGAGCCGTTCGCTGTCGCGCAGGATGGCTTCTTCGGTCTCGACCACTTCGTCGGGCGGCAGGCCGCCCGCGCTGCGGCCCACGCTCATGCTGCCGCGCGCGGCGTGGAAGCGCATGCCCATGGTGTCGGCCGCCTCGATGGAATCGTCGAGCTTCGAGCCGTTCGGGAACAGGTAGAGATGGTCGCTGGTGGTGGTGCAGCCCGACAACATCAGCTCGGCCATGGCGGTCTGCGTGGACACGCGGATCATCTCGGGCGTGAGCCGGGCCCACAGCAGGTACAGGTTGGTGAGCCAGCCGAACAGCTCGGCGTCTTGCGCCTCGGGCACGGCGCGCGTGAGGCTCTGGTACATGTGGTGGTGCGTGTTGACCAGCCCCGGCATCACCACGTGGCCGTGCATGTCGATGGCTTCGGCGCGGCCGTTGCGCAGCGCGTCGAGGTAGGTGGCCGGCAGCTCGGCGGTGGCTCCGACCCAGGCGATGGCGGGCCCGTTCATCACCACCGCGCCATCGGGAATCTCGCGCCGCGCGGCGTCCATGGTGACCAGCACGTCGGCGTGCCGGACGATCAGCAGCGGCTGTTCTTGGGGTTGTTGCGAGGGGGAAGCAGGTTTCATGGTGTCATTCGGCGCCGTGCGAAGTGCGTGCCGCCAGTGTGAAGGAACGCTCCTTCGACAGCACGCCGTTGTAGAAAAGATTGAGCAGCACCGCGGCGAGCGTGCCGAGCACGATGCCGCTGTGCGTCAGCGGATGGGTCCACGCGGGAAAGTGCTGGAAGAAGTTGGGCGACAGCGTGGGAATCAGCCCAAGCCCGATGGAGATGGCAATCACGTACAGCGCGTGCCGGTTCTGCGCATAGTCGATGGCGCCCAGAATGCGCACGCCGGTGGCCGCGACCATGCCGAACATCACGATGCCGGCGCCGCCAAGCACGAACTGCGGCACCGAGGCCACGATGTGCGCGATCTTCGGAAACAGCGCGAGTGCAATCAGCAGAAGGCCACCGCCCGCCGCCACATAGCGCGAGCGCACGCCCGTCACCGTGACAAGGCCCACGTTCTGCGAGAACGAGGTGTACGGAAAGGTGTTGAACACGCCGCCGATCACCGTGCCCAGCCCGTCGGCGCGCAGGCCGCGCGTGAGTGCATCGGTGGTCACCTTGCGGCCGGTGATCTCTCCCAGCGCGAGGAACATGCCGGTGGACTCGACCAGCGTGATGAGCATCACGATGCACATCGAGGCAATGGCCGTGAACTCGAAGCGCGGCAGGCCGAAGTGAAAGGGCGTGGTCACGGCCATCCAGCCGGCTTCTTCCAGGCCGTCGAAATGCATGCGCCCGAGCGCCAGCGAAACGCCGACGCCGAAGACGATGCCCAGCAGCACGGCGATGTTGGCGACCAGGCCTTTGCCGAAGCGCGTGATCGCGATGATCACCGCCAGCACGGCCGCGGCAATGGCCAGGTTCACGGGCTCGCCGTAGGCCGGGTTGGCCACGGCATGCGCCACGCCGTCGATCATGCGGGTGGCCGTGGGCTGGCCGCCCGCGGCCCAGTTGATGGCCACGCCCATGAGCGACACGCCGATCAGCGTGATGACGGTGCCCGTGACCAGTGGCGGAAACACGCCGAGCACGCGGCCCATGAGCGGCGCGACCACGATGCCGAACACGCCCGCCACGATGGTGGCGCCGTAGATGGCCGGCAGGCCGAGCGAGGGGTCGATGCCGATGGCGATCATCGGGCCGACGGCCGCGAAGGTCACGCCCATCATCACCGGCATGCGGATGCCGAAGCGCCAGAAGCCGATGGCCTGCACCAGCGTGGCAATGCCCGCGGCAAACAGGTCGGCATTGATGAGAAAGGCGATGTCGGCCTTCGAGAGGCCGAGCGCGCCGCCCACGATGAGCGGCACCGCCACGGTGCCCGCGTACATCACGAGCACGTGTTGCAGGCTCAGCGCGCCGCAGCGGCCAAGGGGAAGTTTCTGGTCGACCCCTTCGCCGTCTCCTGCGGGGATCGTTTTATCGTTCGAAAGCATGTGGACCTTTCTTTTTCCGTCCGATGAATCGGAGCGACGGGAGTCTAGGAGCGGGTCCTGCATGCGCGCAAAGTCAATAAATGACGCGCCCTGTGCACAAAAAGTGGACGGTGCCTGGCGGCGGAATCACGTTGCCAGCAGTTCGTCGAGGCAGGTGACGACGTGGTTCGCGAACAGCTCGGCCGCGGGGCTCGGCGCCTGCGCGGCCCGCGTTTCGAGCGTGAGCGTCTGGGCGCGCAGCGTGGCGTCGCGCAGCGGAATGAAGACCAGCGAGCCGTCTTGCCGTTCCTCGTCGACGTCGAGGCGGTTGAGCAGCGTGATGCCGCCGCCCTGGCGCACCAGCCGGCGCATGAGCGCGGTGGAGGTGGTTTCGATCACCGGCGACACGTTGATGGCGGAGCGCCCGAAGGCGGCATCGAGAATGGGCCGGATCGACAGCGATGGCGCGGGCAGGATCAGCGGATAGCCCACGCATTCAGCGAGCACCGTGGTCGCGTGCGCCGTGAGCGGATGGCCCGCCGGCACCACCGCGCCGATGGGCCACTCGCTGGTGAAGAGGGTGCGAAAACCCGCGGTGCCGGGCACGTCGTAGGCCAGCGCCAGGTCGGCATCGCCTTCGCTCACGCTGCGCAGCACCGCCGCGATGGGCAGGCCCAGCAGCTTGAGCTGGATGCCGGGGTGCGCTTCGCGAAAACGCTGCACCACGGCCGGCAGGAAGGCATCGGCCAGGCCGGCGGTGGTGGCCAGCGTGACCTCGCCCTGCCGCAGCCCGCGCATGGCCTCGATGCGCTGGCGCACGAGATCGAACTCGCGCAGCGTGCCGCGCGCGTGCGCCAGCACGATCTCGCCCACGGGCGTGAGCTTGAGCGTGTTGTGGATGCGCTCGAAGAGCGGCGCGCCCAGTTCTTCCTCGAGGTTGAGGATCTGCCGGTTGACCGCGGTGGGCACCACGTGCAGTTGCTCGGCCGCCTTGCGGATCGAGCCCGCGCGAACCACCTCGACGAAATACCGGATGACCTTGGCGTGCATGGGCGGCCGCCTCGAGGGGTGTCAGCCTTCGTTGCTGATGCCGCTCGACACGTGCCCGGCCGGCACGTGCAGCGACGCCGCATCGACATGGCCGGTCTGGTCGTCGAAGAAGAAGTCGGGCTCGAATTCGCGCAGGAATTCGCCCTTGGGCAGGCCGCCGAGGAACATGGCCTCGTCGACGCGGATGTTCCACTTCATGAGCGTGCGAATTGCGCGTTCGTGCGCGGGCGCGCTGCGTGCCGTGACCAGCGCGGTGCGAATGCGCATCTGCGCATTGCCCGCCATCTGCAGGCGGTGCAGGGCCATCAGCAGCGGCTTGAACGGGCCTTCGGGCAGCGGCAGGTCGGCCTTGCTGAGCTCGTGCGCCTGGAAGGCGTCGAGCCCTTCGGCCTGGAACACGCGCTCGGCCTCGTCGGAGAACAGCACCGCATCGCCGTCGAAGGCAATGCGCACTTCGTTCGGCCAGGCGTCGCTGGCCTTGACCGACTCGACCAGCACGCGCGCGGCCGGAAAGCCCGCGGCGAGCGCCTCGCGCACGTCTTGCGCATTGACCGACAGGAACAGGTGCGCGCGCAGCGGCCGCAGGTAGCCGAAGGGCGGGCGGCCCTGGGTGAACACGCCGCGCTGCAGCTTGATGTCGGCTGCGGCGCTCGACTTGAAGATGCGCATGCCCGAGACCGGGTCGTTGCGCGAGAGGATGACGACTTCGACGCGCTGCACGCCGTCTTCGTTGAAGCGCAGCAGCTTGCGAATGAGCGAGGAGGCAATGCCGGGCGCGGCCGGCTCGTCGATGCGATCGAGCTGCAGCTTCATGTAGCCCTCGTTGTCGCCGGCCTCGAAGATCTTGTTTTCTTCTTCGAGGTTGAACAGCGCGCGCGAGGAGATCGCGACCACGAGTTTGTCTTCGAGCGTTACCGGCATGCTGCGTCCTGCGGGGTGGCCGTTGTCACTTGACGAATTGGTTGAGCTGGATGATGGGCAGCATCACGGCCAGGACAATGAGCATCACCACGCCGCCCATGGCGACGATCAACAGCGGTTCGAGAATGGTAGCCAGGTGCATCGCGCGGCGCTGCACTTCGGCGCCGAGCTGGTTGGCCGCGCGCTGCAGCATCAGCGGCAGCGTGCCGGTCTGCTCGCCCAGCCGAGCGAACATCGAGACCAGGCCCGGAAAGCGTTTTTTCTGCGCCAGCGCCGAGGCCAGCGGCGCGCCTTCGCGCACCAGCACCAGCGCGTCGAGCGCATCGGCGCGCATTGCGCGGTTGCCCAGCGTTTCGGAAGCGGCCTGCAGCGCACGCAGGATCGGCACGCCGGCCGTGGCCAGCATGGCGAGCGTGCTGGCAAAGCGCGCCGCGTTGTAGCCGCGCGCGAGCTTGCCGACCAGCGGCAGCTTGAGCCAGGCGGCATCGAACTTCAGGCGGAAGGCTTCCTGCGCCAGCGCCAGGCGCACGCCGATGGCCGCGAGCACCACGCCGCACAGCATCCACCAGCCGTAGTTGCGCACCCCCGCGCTCAGCGACAGCATCACGGTGGTCAGGAAGGGCAGCGAGCGCTTGGTGCCCGCGAACACCTGCGCCACCTGCGGCACCACGTAGCTCACGAGGAAGATCACGATGACGATGGCCACCAGCGTGACGATGGCCGGGTACAGCGCGGCGCCGATCAGCTTCTGTTGCAGTGCCTGGCGTTCTTCGAGGTCGTCGGCCAGGCGGTCGAGCACCAGCCCGAGGTTGCCGCTCTGTTCGCCGGCACCGATCACTGCGGTGTAGATGGGCGAGAACTCTCGCGAGTGCGCCGACAGCGCGCGCGCGAAAGGCGAGCCCGCATTGACTTCGGCGCGCAGCGAGGCGACGAGGTTGCGTTGCGGTTCCGACTCGGCTTCGTCCGTGAGTGCCGTGAGCGCGCGTTCCAGCGGCAGGCCCGAAGACACGAGGCCTGCGAGCTGGCGTGTCCACACGGCAAGGCCGGTGGAGTTGAAGACGCGCTTGCCGCCGCCGAGCCAGCGGGAAAGGCCGCTGCGCTGGCCGGTGCCGTTGATGTGGTCGCTGCCGACTGGCGTGACCGACAGCGGAATCAGCGCCTGCGCGCGCAGCAGGGTGCGGGCGCTGCGCGCGGTGTCGGCCTCGAGCACGCCTTCGCGCGACTGGCCGCTGGCATCGAGGGCTTCGAAGGAATAGGCGGGCATGGCGGGGGCGGGCGCTGGTCGCTAGTCGCGCGTGACGCGCAGCAGTTCCGCGCGCGAGGTGATGCCGGCCTGCACCAGCCGTTCGCCGTCTTCGCGCATCAGGCGCAGGCCGCCGCGCGCGCCGGCTTGCAGCAGTTCGCTTTCGGCGGCCTTGCTGTGAATGAGGCCCTGCACGGTCTCGTCGGCCACCAGCAGTTCGAAGATGCCGGTGCGGCCCTGGTAGCCGGTCTGGCCGCAGACGTCGCAGCCGGCGCCGGCGCAGGCCGTGCAGACCTTGCGCACGAGCCGCTGTGCGAGCACGCCCAGCAGCGAAGAGCTGAGCAGGAAGGGCTCGACGCCCATGTCGGTCAGGCGGGTGACGGCGCTGACGGAGTCGTTGGTGTGCAGCGTGGCCAGCACGAGGTGGCCGGTGAGCGAGGCCTGGATGGCGATCTGCGCGGTTTCGAAGTCACGGATTTCGCCGATCATGATCACGTCGGGGTCTTGCCGCAGGATGGCGCGCAGGGCCTTGGCGAAGGTGAGCTCGATCTTTGAATTGATCTGCGTCTGGCCCACGCCCGGCAGCTCGTATTCGATGGGGTCTTCCACCGTCATGATGTTGCTGCGGCTCGCGTCGAGCCGGGCCAGCGCGGCATACAGCGTGGTGGTCTTGCCCGAGCCCGTGGGCCCGGTCACGAGGATGATGCCGTGCGGCTGCGTGATGAGCTTTTCGAAGCGCTGCAGCGTGTCGCCCTGCATGCCGACCGATTCGAGCGTGAGCTTCGATTCGCTCTTGTCCAGCAGGCGCAGCACGGCGCGTTCGCCATGCGCGCTGGGCAGCGTGGAAACGCGCACGTCGACCGCGCGCGTGCCGATGCGCAGGCTGATGCGCCCGTCTTGCGGCAGCCGCTTTTCGGAGATGTCCAGGTCGGCCATGATCTTCAGCCGCGAGATCAGCGCGGCATGCAGCGCGCGGTTGGGCTGCACCACTTCGCGCAGCGTGCCGTCGATGCGAAAGCGCACGGACGACGTGCGCTCGTAGGGCTCGATGTGGATGTCGCTGGCACCGTCGCGCGCGGCCTGCGTGAGCAGCGCGTTCAGCATGCGGATGATGGGCGCGTCGCCCGCGCTGGCCAGCAGGTCTTCGACCGCAGGCAGCTCCTGCATCATGCGAGAGAGGTCGGCGTCGTTCTGCACTTCGCTCACCACCGCGGCGGCGCTCGATTCGCCTTGCGCATAGGCCGCGCTGATGCGCTGCGCCAGGGGCCCGTCGGCCAGCACCTCGAAGGCCTGCACGCCGTACTTGCGCGACACCTCGCCGACCGCGCTGCGGGCGGGGTGGGTCGACATCCACAGCGTGTAGCGGCCGTCGTCGGCCTCCTCGAGCAGCAATTGCTGGCTGCGTGCGAACGCATAGGGCAGGGGATAGCGCATGGGCAGGGTCAGCGGGGCGTGTGCGTGGAGAAAGGAAAGGCGTTGAACGAAAGGATAGAACGATCAGGGCAGTTCGCGCGAGCTCACCGGGTCGGCCGTGGGCGGCAGCGCGCCGCGCAGCGGGCTGGGTGCCAGCCGGCGGTTGTCGGCGGCGGCCTGGGCCGGCGGAATGAGCTGGGTGCCTTCCATGCGCAGGCTGCCGAAGTCCGCGGGGCCCTTGCGCGGGAGCGGTGCCTCGGGCAACACGGGCGCGGAGTCCACGCTGCGCAGCATGATGTTGTCGGCGTTCGGCTGGTTGCGCTGCTGCATGCCGCGGATTTCGTCGTAGCGGTCGTAGGCGAAGGATTCGGTGGCGATGGCGTCGCGCATGACGACGGGGCGCAGGAACATCATGAGGTTGTTCTTCTCGCGCTTGCGGTTCTCGCTCTTGAACAGGTTGCCGACCACCGGGATGTCGCCGGCCAGCGGCACCTTGTCGATGCTGGTGCCGTAGGTGTCCGACAGCAGGCCGCCGAGCATGACGAGGCCGCCGTCTTCGACCAGCACGCTCGATTCGAGCGAGCGCTTGTTGGTGGTCGGGCCGTTCGGGTCGGTGGTGGTGCCCGCGGCGACGTTCGAGATCTCCTGGAAGATCACCATCTTCACGGTGCCGTTCTCGTTGATCTGCGGACGCACGCGCAGCGTGAGGCCCACGTCCTTGCGCTCGACGGTGGTGAAGGGGTTGACGCCCACCGAGCCCGAGGTGCTGGCGTACGAGCCCGTGGGGAAGGGCACGTTCTGGCCGATGACGATCTTGGCTTCTTCGTTGTCCAGCGTGAGCAGGTTGGGCGTGGACAGCACGTTGGCGTCGCTGTCGTTGCTGAAGAAGTTGGCGATGGCGCCCAGGATGTACTGGCCGCCGATCTTGCCGGCAATGCCGAGGTTCAGGCCCGGGTTCAGCTTGATGCCGGCCGGGTTCTTGGTCGCGAGCGCCTGGGTCAGGGCCAGGATGTTGTTGCCGTTCAGCGACGAGTTGGTGCCGATGAGTGCGTTGTTGCCTAGCGCGCTTTGCCACTGCACGCCGAAGCTCGCGGCCTTGGAGGCATTGACCTCGACGATCAGCGCTTCGATCATGACCTGCGCGCGGCGGCCGTCGAGCCGGTCGATCACGGCGCGCATCTGGCGGTACTGCGGCTCGGGCGCGGTGATGATCAGCGAGTTGGTCGATGGGTCGGCCTGAATCTGGCCACCGGTCGAGGGCTGGTTGGCGTTGTTGAGCGGCGCATTGGCCGCGGCCGAGCCGCCGCTTCCGCCGCTCATGTTGCTGGTCTGCATGGCTTGCGGCGCGCTGCCTTGCTGCGGCACCGGGCTGCCGCCGCCACCGCCCGCGGCGCCTTGCGCGCCCGACTGCTGGTTGGCGGCCATGGCGGCGCGCAGCGTGGCGGCCAGCCGCACCGCATCGGCGTTCTTCAGGTAGACCACGTAGATGTTGCCGGCCGCGCCGTTGCTGCTCTCGTTGGGCGCGCGGTCGAGCTTCTCGACCAGCGTGCGCACGAGCTGCACGCGCGCCGGATTGGCTGCCCGCAGGATGAGCGCGTTGCTGCGCGGATCGGCCAGCAGCGTGGTGCGGAACGATGCATCGGCGGCGCCCGGCGCAGCGGCGGCACCCGGCGCGCCCGAGCCGCTGCCGTCGACCAGCCGCTGCACCAGCGGCAGCAGGTCGGTGGCAATCGAGTGCTTGAGCTGGATGACCTCGATGTCGGACGCATTGGGCACGTCGAGCGACGCGATGATGCGGGCCAGCCGGCGCATGTTGTCGGCGTAGTCGGTGATCACGAGCGAGTTGTTGCCCGGGTTCACGTTGATGGTGTTGTTCGGCGGAATGAGCGGGCGCAGCACCGGCAGCAGGCTGTTGGGCGACTCGTAGTTGAGCCGGAAGATCTGCGTGACGATCTGGTTGCTGCCGCTGGACGAGGTGGCACCGATGGAGGTGTTGACGGTGCTGCTCTGCAGCTTGGCATCGGCTTCGGGCACCACCTTGTAGAGGCCGTCGGCTTCGACCACCGCGAAGCCCTGCAGCCGCAGCGCCGAGGCGAACTGGTTGAACGCGGCGGCCGGTGCGATGGCGCGGTCGGTCACCAGGTTCATGGTGCCCTTGACGCGCGGATCGACCACCACGTCGCGCCCGGTGACCACCGCCATGGTGCGGGCCACGGCCTCGATGTCGGCGTTGGCGAAGTTGAGGGTGATCGGCTCGCCGCGCCGCGGTGCGTCGCCCTGCGCGAACACGGCGGGCGCCGCTTGCAGGAACGTGGCCGCGATCAGCACGCGCACGGCGAGTGCGACGGTGCCGGTCGAAAACAGTGGCTTCATCATGATCGGGTCAACCCAGGGTGATGATCGAACGCGCGTTGTTGCGCCGTCCGATGATGTTCAACAAATTGGAAAGTGCGTCTTCGCGGCCGGGTGCGGCACTGGCTTCGCCGTTGAAGCGAAAAGCGGTGCCGTTCCAGCTGCCGCTGCCGTTCAGTTCGAGGCTGCCTTCGCGCGTGCTGAGCAGCAGCGTGGGGCGGTTGCCGCCTTCGAGCGTGAGCCGGTAGCTGCCCATCGGACGCAGGGTCGACAGGCTGGAGGAAACATCGGTGGCGTCGAGCGTGGCCTGCCCGGCGATGCGCAGCGCGGGGCCGTCCCACTGCATGGCGAAGGCCTTGGTGGAGAGATCGAGCGCGCCTTCGAGCTTGAGCGTGTTCCAGGGCGCACCCAGGCCGGTGAGCATGGTGGCGGGCCAGCGCGAGCGCGCGTCCTGCCATTCGAGCTGCATGCCGCCGGCGCGCAGGCTGGCCTTGAGCTGGAGCGGGGTGGCCGCGCAGCAGGGCAGGTCGAGGCTGGCGGACATGCCGCCCCAGCTCGGCCGCATGCGCCAGTGCAGCAGGCCGGGCAGCGACGCGGCTTCGGAGCCGCCGACGCCGCTGGCGAACACGACGGCGGCCGTGCCGTTCCAGACGGTGCCGCGCGGGTTGGCCAGCACCAGCCGGCCCTGGCTCCAGTTCGACAGCGCGGCCGAGAGCCAGCGCGCCGGCGCGAACAGCGCCACCGCCAGCAGCACGCCGACAAGGATGCCGAGCAGGGCCCAACGCCAGCCGCGGCGCGGCTTGGGTTCGGGGAGCGAAGGGCGCGTCACCATGACAGGTGGCCGTGGCTCATCGCGCCGCGGGCAGCGCCATGACGAGCGTGCCTTCCCAGCGGACCTGCGGGGCTTGCGACGATGCGTCCTTGCTGTTGCCACTGCCGCCCGCTGCCGGCGGTGCGGCGGGTGCGCGGGTCAGGTGGGCTTCGCGCGGCACGGCATGGGCGTTGCCGCGTGCCTGTGCCAGCCACTGGGCGACGGCGTTCGCGGGCGCTGCGCGCAGCGTGACGGTGGCGCTGTCGCCGCCGGCGTTCATGAGCTGGGCGTTGCTGGTGCCGAGGCCGTCGCGCACCGAGGCTTCGAGTGCGCGCATGGCGTCGTCGCGGTTCAGCCGGGGCTGCGACTGCAGTGCCTTGGCGCGGTTCTGCAGGGTCGCCATCTGCTGCAGTTGGCCATCGAGCCTGGCGTGTTCGGCCGGGGCCGCGGCCAGCGTGCGCAAGGCGGGCGCGAGCGCAATCCACCAGAGCAGGGCCAGTGCCACCAGCGCGATCGCGGCGGCGACCAGGCGGCGCTCGCGCGCTTCGAGGGTGGCCCAGCGGGCCTTGAGCTGTTCGCTGAAATTCATCGGGTGGCCTCGGCCTGTACCAGCAGCAGATCGCCTTCGGTGCGCACGTTGTAGCCGCGCGGCGCCATCGCGCCGGTGAGCTGGGACACCTCGGACGGTTGCAGCCCGAGGCCGCGCAGGCGCAACTGGCCGGCGCTGTAGTCGACGGCGGTCGGCACCTTGCCGGGCGGGAGGTTGGTGGCGAGTGCACCGACCATGGGTTCGAAGTCGCTGCCGGCCACGTCGCCCACGGCCTGCTGCAGCGCCGCGACTTCGCGCTGCATCTGCAGCGGGGCGTCGACCACGATCTTCACCGAGGGGAAGGTCAGGGTCAGGACGGCATCGGCGGCCTTGCGCTTGGCTTCGAGCGCGTTGCGTTCTTTCCAGGCCCAGGCGTTGAGGCCGATCAGTTGCGTGAGCAGCAGCACGACGGCGCCCCAGCGCGCCGCGCGCCACTCGGGGGCGTAGCGCAGGGTCTGGAACACCGATGCGAATTTCTTGCCGGCGCGCGCGCGGCCGGTGACGGCGAGGTCGAACTGCGCCAGCTCCCAGGGCGTGCGCGCGGCCTGCAGCCAGCGCTGCGGCGTCTGCACGATGGGCACGCGGCGCTCCAGCAGGTGCTCGGCGGCTTCGGCCACGGCGGGCTCGGTGGTGATGACGGCGGTGTCGAGCGGCAGGCCGCCCGACAGTGCCAGGCCGGCGCCGGCCAGCGGCAGCGAGACGACACCATCGGCATCGCAGACCGTGAGCTGCGGTGACTCGGGCTCGCCGGTGATCTGCAGCAGCGGCGGGCCATCGGCCGGCTGCGGCGCGAATTCGGGAACGATGCGAACCACGCGCCGCCCGGCCGCTTCGAGCCCCTGCACGATGCTGCGCAGCCAGATGCGGTTGCAGGCCGCGACCCACACCGGGCCGCCGGCCTTGGCGTCGGGCTCGAGCGCGAAGTGCAGGGCCTCGGGCTCGTCGAGCAGGTGTTCTTCGAGCAGGCCGTCGAGCACGGCGCGCAGCCTGGAGGCGCTGCCCATGCTGCCCTTGGGCAGCGTGACGCGGTGCCACGACAGCGCCGCCGAAGGAATGCCGAGCGTGACTTCGGTGCTCGAGGGCAGGAGCGCCAGCAGCGCGCGGCCTTGGTTGCGCAACGCAATGCCGTCGTCGCCTGCCTGGGCCCAGTCGTACTCACCCGCGGCGTCGGCCGGAGGGAGGGGGGCAATGAGCAGCAGGGGAGTCATGTCGATGTTGGAAAAGCCGGTGGATTGTAGGTGCGTGTCTTACAGGCAGGCGCTCTAATTTCGATAGCGTAGCGCGCAGGTGTGACGGCCGTTAGACGGCTTTTTGTTCATAAAAAATGACATTCGTAATCAGGGTTTGACCGGAGTGTTGCTGGCACCCGCGCCGCGCGTGCGCCAGACGGTCGTCACGGTGATCCCGTTGCGCTGGAGCAGCGAGTGCTCTTCGACCCAGGTGCGGTCCAGGCGCAGCTTGCCGTACACCTCGAAGAACTGCGTGCCCACGCCGTGCTGCGTCGCGTTGAAAGGCGTGCCGCCGCTGGGCAGCGCGGCATTGGCGGCGGCGATGTCCTTGAAGAACGCGCGTGTGCGCCGGTCCACCAACTGGCGCGCGTTGGCGATGCTGAGCGACTCCATGCTGGCGCTGAGGGCCTCGGCGCTGGCGGTGTTGACGTTGAGCGTGGTGCGCACCGGCAGGATGGTCACGTAGGGTTCGAGGGCTGCGGCGGTGGAGGGCGAGAGCCCGAGCCACACCAGTTGCGAGACCTCTTGCGGCATGAGCGACGCTGTGCCGGCGTCGGCCTCGGCGCTGCCGTCGGCCGCGGTGCCGTTGGACAGGGCGCGCACGAGGCCCGAGGTCATCTGGTTGAGTTCCGCCACCGGCAGGCCGAGCAGGCCGAACAATCGGGTGAAGGTGGCGACGCTGGCCGGCACCGGCTTGCCGCCATCGACCAGCGACAGCACGTTGAGCTTGGACTGCGCATCGACGATGCGGCCCGACAGGAAGGCATCGGGCAGCCCTTCGAGGCTGTCGCTCGACACGTTCTTGTCGGCGGCCAGGAAACTGGTGAGGCGCGCTTCCTCGAGCGGCACGGCCCAGGGTTCGCCGAGGTGGTCGGGACCGCCGGCGCGGCCGTCTTCGCCGAGGATCAGGCGCGACCAGTCGAGCGCGCCGATCAACACCCAGGCGGCCTGCACGCGCGCACGTTCGGCGCCTTCGACTTCCGCCGCACGCCACTGCTGCCACAGCGCGGCGGCGGAGAAGGTGGCCACCAGCATCACGGTCAGCATGGCGGCGAGCAGCGCGGCGCCGGCCTGTCGGCGTGTGCGCGACAGCAGCCTGTCGGTGCGCGTGCAAGCGCGTAGAGGCGTCGTCGTCATGATGATTTCGGCGCCCCGATGGTCGGCTTGACCCAGTCGCGGGTGAGTTCGCCCGACAGCCCTTCGCCGGGCGGCAGGCTCAGCACCAGGCGCACCCCGTCGGGCATGTTGACGAGCGGGCCCGTGGCATTGGCCGGGTTGCCCGGCGTGGGCGGATTGGTCGGCGGCGGCACGGCGTTGGGCAACTGGCCGGCGGGCACCCAGCTGTTCTCGCGGAAGTAGTAGAGCTGCCAGCTGGTGGCGGGCAGCAGGGCCACGTCGCCGTAGCCGCCCGGTTGCGCGCCGCCGTCCTGTGCCCAGCTGGCGGCAAGGTTCCAGGCCTGCTGCCACTCGCCGCGCGTGGTGAAGGGCGGCGACTGCCAGCGCCGCCAGCGCACACCGTCGGGGCCGCCGCGCAGCGTCCATGCCACCACCAGCACCGAAGGCGCGGTCGCGTCGCTGTTGCGGCGCGTGAGGCGCAGCACGCGGCCGTCCCAGTCGATCGGGCGGGTCTGCGCCAGCGCGGTGGTGGCGTCGAGGTCGGCGCCCCACTGAGCGAGCGTGGCCTGCAGCGTCAGGATGGCGTCGGCGCGCTGCTGGTTCTGCGTGGTGGCGCGCGACATGCTGTCGAGCCCGCGCCAGCTCACGAGCGAGAGCAGCGCCATCACGGAGATGGCAACCAGCAGTTCGATCAGCGTGAAGCCCCGGGTTGCCGGGCGGTGGTTGCGTGGCGCCATCAGAAGCGCCCCACCACGGTCGAGATGCGCAGGATGGGCGCGTTGCCTTCGTCGCGCACCTGCACGTCGATGCGGCGGAAATTGGGGTTGAGCGTGGACACGGTCGAGGTTGTCACGTTGAACGACGCGCCGGCCTGCACGCAGATCGAGCCCGAGTCGCCCACGGCCGGCATCTGCCGCGACAGGCGGGCCTTGGCCAGTTCGTTCTCGGCGCACAGGTCGGCCAGCACCATGTCGGACTGGCGTTGCGCATTGCGCGTGAGCGACATCGTGGCCTGCGCACCGGCGGCGAGCGCCAGCGCGACGATGCCGAGGGCGACGAGCACCTCGATCAGCGTGAAGCCGCCGGAGACCGATGCAGATGCGCGCCGCATTCTCATGGCACCGTCGAGACGCTGAAAGGGCGCAGGCCGTCAGTGGCGATGCGCAGCGAACGCGCGGGCGGGCCGGCCGAATACAGCGTGACCTGTTGCGCCGCAATGATCGGGTCGGGACCGAGCTGCAGCGCGGGAACCTGCACGCCGTTGGCGAGCGAGGCCTGGGCCGTGATGCCTTCGGCGACCCAGCCACCGGGCAGCGCGTTGGCCGGCAAGCCGTCGAACACGAAACTGCCTTCGACCGGACGCCAGCGCACCGCAACGCCGCTGGCCCGCGACTGCGCGCGCGCCGATTCGAGCAGGGCCGCGAGCCGGTCGGCCTCGCGATCAAGTTTGGCGGCGTTGGTGTCGCGCATTGCGAAGCTGACGCCGGCGGTGGCGATCGCGATGATCGCGATCACGACGATCAGCTCCAGCAATGTGAAGCCGCGGGCAGCGCGGGTTGGTTGCTGCTGTTGCCGCTTTGTATGGCGCGAGGCGCCTGTGCTGCTACTGCCAGCTGCCGATGTCGGCATTCTTGCCCTCGCCGCCGTTCTGGCCATCGGCGCCGAACGAGAGCACGTCGATTTCGCCCTTGATGCCCGGATTCATGTACTGGTACGGATGGCCCCAGGGGTCGTTGGGCAGCTTCTCGACGTAGGGCTTCCAGTTGGGTGCGGCCGGGCCGGTGGTCGGGCGCGTCAGCAGCGCCTGCAGGCCCTGTTCGGCGGTCGGGTAGCGCTGGTTGTCCAGCCGGTAGAGCTTGAGCGCCTGCATCAGGTTGTTGATGTCAGTGCGGGCGGCGGTCACGCGGGCATCGTCGGCGCGCTCGATCACGTTCGGCACGATCAGTGCCGCCAGCACGCCGATGATGACCAGCACCACCATCAGTTCGATCAGCGTGAAGCCGCGTTGAGCGGTTCGGGAGGCGGCACGAAAGAATTTGGTCATAGGTTGTGGGACATGGTTCGGTAAGCGCGCTGCATGATAATCCGCGGCCATGACAAGTCCTTACTCCGCTGCCCGATGGCATGCCCCACTTGCAACGACCGGCCTTTGGGCGTTGGCCGCTGGCGCCGCGGTGTTCTTGGGGGCTGCGGCTGGCCTCGCCGGCCGATGCCGTGGCGGCGGCCGCGACGATGCCACGCGCTTCGATGCCTGCTGATTCCGATGCGGTCGCGCGGCTGCTTGGTGTGCTTCCCGCATCCAGCACGGCGCCTGTGGCCCCCGAGGCGGCGAGCCGCTTTGCGCTGTCCGGTGTGGTGGCGGACCCTTCGAAGCAGGGCGCCGCATTGATCTCGATCGACGGCAAGCCGCCGCGGCCGTTCCGCGTCGGCTCGAAGGTCGGCGAGGGCTACGTGCTGCAGTCGGTGGGTGTGCGGGCGGCAACGCTTGGTGCCCAGCTCGATGGACCGGCGGCGTTCACGCTGCAACTGCCGGTGCGTGCGCCGATCAATGTGAGCAGCAGCGTGCCACCACCACAGATGGCCGCGCCCGCGCCGCTGCCAGCGCCGGCCGGGTTGTTGCCGTCGACCATGCCAGCCGTGGTGGCGCCTTCACAGATGGGCGCGGCCGCGATGCAGCCCGCCGCGACGCCGCAACCCCAAGGGGCGGCGCAATAGGCTGGACAGTGGGGTCGAGGTCGCGCGAGCGAACGGACAAATAAAAATGAAGAAGCCGGCCTTTGTGCCGGCTTTTCTTTTTCTTTCTGTTCGTCTTTCTTTCAGGCCTGAAGGAACAGCCGGTAGGCCGGGTTGGCTGTTTCTTCGACGTAGGGATAGCCCAGCGTTTCTAGGAAGGCATCGAAGGCGGCGGCTTCGCCGGCCGGCACCTGCAGCCCGACCAGGATGCGGCCGTAGTCGGCACCCTGGTTGCGGTAGTGGAACAGGCTGATGTTCCAGTTGGGGCGCATCAGGCTCAAGAACTTGAGCAGCGCGCCGGGGCGTTCGGGGAACACGAAGCGCAGCAGGCGTTCGTCGTGCGCGAGGCCCGTGCGTCCGCCCACCAGGTGGCGCAGATGTTCCTTGGCGAGTTCGTCGTGCGTAAGGTCGAGCGCGTCGAAACCGTGCGCGATGAAAGTCTGCGCAATGGTGGCCGACTCGCCGCGGGCCGAGGTGGTGAGGCCGACGAACACGTGGGCCTTGGCGGCATCGCTGATGCGGTAGTTGAACTCGGTCACGTTGCGCGGCGCACCGCCGCCGGCAGGTCCTGCGGCGCTCGCGGGCATCTCGCTGACCAGCTCGCAGAAGCGGCGGAAGCTGCCGCGCTCTTCGGGGATCGTGACGGCGAAAAGCGCCTCGCGTTCTTCGCCGACTTCGGCGCGCTCGGCCACGAAACGCAGCCGGTCGAAGTTCATGTTGGCGCCGCACAGAATGGCCGCGTAGGTTTCGCCGTGGCGGCCGTGCAGCGCGACGTATTCCTTGATCGCGGCCACCGCCAGCGCGCCTGCCGGCTCGACGATGCTGCGCGTGTCGACGAAGACGTCCTTGATGGCGGCGCACACGGCGTCGGTGTCGACGGCGATGTAGTCGTCGACCAGGTCGCTGGCGATGCGGAAGGTTTCTTCGCCAACGAGCTTGACGGCGGTGCCGTCGGAGAACAGGCCCACGTCGGCGAGGCTCACACGCTGGTGCGCCGCGACCGATTGCATCATCGCGTCGGAGTCGTTCATCTGGACGCCGATCACCTTGATCTCGGGGCGCACGGCCTTGATGTAGTTGGCCACGCCGGAGATGAGGCCGCCGCCACCGATGGCTACGAACACGGCATCGAGCGGGCCCTGGTGCTGCCGCAGGATTTCCATCGCGATGGTGCCTTGGCCGGCAATCACATCGGGATCGTCGAAGGGGTGGACGAATGTCAGGTCTTGTTGCGCCTGCAATTCGAGTGCGTGCAAATACGCATCCGAATAGCTGTCGCCATGCAAAACAATTTCGCCGCCGAAGCCGCGCACCGCATCGATCTTCAATTGAGGCGTGGTCACCGGCATGACGATCACGGCGCGCGTGCCGAGCTTGCGCGCACCCAACGCAACACCTTGCGCGTGGTTGCCGGCTGAAGCGCAAATCACGCCTCTTGCCAATTGCTCGGCGCTCAGGTGCGCCATCTTGTTATAGGCACCTCGCAGCTTGAAGCTGAACACCGGTTGCTGGTCTTCGCGCTTGAGCAGAACGGTGTTGCCGAGCCGCTCGCTGAGCGCGCGCGCTTTTTCAAGCGCGGACTCGACAGCAACGTCGTAGACACGGGCGTTGAGAATTTTTCTGAGATAGTCGGCGGGCGTAAGCGCCGAATGAACAGGCGCATCGCGCTCGATTTTTTTCACGGGAGTTTTCATTTGCTAACTGTTGATGATAAGAGGCATCGGGATTGCTTACGAGAGAAGACATGGACACAAATGTCATAACTCTCTTTCCCAAAGCCCCGGCAGCGAATGATTCCGGTTTTTTAACACGTAGCTATTCCGCGATTCATGCGCCCGCCAATTCAATAACAATTGAGCAAAATTTGTTATCCGTTTCTGTCAGTGACCTTTCCAAAGGGCTGATGAAGGCGGAGGCCGCACGCGTTCAGCGAAATGAAATTGGACGGCCCACATGGCAGGTGATGGGCAACCGCCTGCGCGCGAACATCGTTCCGCTGCTGGGCGATTTGCCTGCGCAGGCGTTCGCAACGGCCGATGCGCAACGCCTGATCGATCACCTGGGCGCGCAGGGTTTCACCAGCACGACGATTGCCCAGTACCTGGTGCTGTTGCGCAAGGTCGTGATGCACGGCGTGCACATCGGCGTGCTGCGTGACGCACCGGCGTTTCCGAAGATCAAGGTGCGCAGCCAACCGCGCGGCAGCTTCAGCGTGGCGGAGTACAGGGCGTTGATTTCCGCGGCGCGCGGCTTGCGCGGACATTCGCATCCGGTGCTCGACCGGCTGTCGGCCGGCGAGCGCTTCTGGATTGCGCGCGAGCTGCTCGTGATGCCCGACGAGTTGCCCTGGTTGATCCGCTGGATGGTGAACACCTTCGTTCGTCCGAGTGACATCAAGCTCATGAAGCACAAGCACATCGAGGTCGTGCGCGGCAAGCATGTCTACCTGCGGATGAACCTGCCCGAGACGAAGCGGCACAGCCAGCCCATCGTGAGCTTGCGTCCGGCCGTGCGGGTCTATGAATGCCTGGCGGCCTATCGCCGCGAGCATGGCTTTGGCGGGGCGGAAGACTACATCTTCATGCCGCACCTGAAGAACCGCGAGCACGCGCTGGCGGTTCTCAACTTCTTCTTTCACTGGGTGCTCGAAAAGACGGGGCTCGAGAAGGGGCCGCTGGGTCAATCGAGGACGCTGTATTGCCTGCGCCATACCGCAATCACGTTGCGGCTCTTGTATGGGCAGGGGATCGACATGCTGACCTTGGCGCGCAATGCACGCACGAGCGTCAACATGGTCGAGCGTTTCTACGCATCGGTGCTGAGCGGAGAAATGAATGTGGGGCTGCTGCAAAGCAGGCGTGGCCGGGTGAGCTGAGGAGGAAGGACAAAAAGCCACCCAGCGCGAGCTGGGCGGCTTGATGCTTTGCCGATTCGAACTGGCGAGAGCCAGCATGAGAATCAGACTTGGGTCAGAACGCGTGGCGGATGCCGAAGTCGTAGCCGGTCGAGGTCTTCGGAACGAAGACGTTGCCTGCGGTGCTCAGGTTGTAGAAGGCAGGACCGCCGACGGTCAGAGCGGCACCGTTCTTGTTGCTGACGCGAGCGACGGATGCGTACAGGGCCGTGCGCTTCGACAGGTTGTGGACGTAGCCGAGTGCCAGCTTGTTGGCCTTCGGATCGCGTTCCAGGTACGTGGTCGGCGACGGCAGCTTGTTGTAGTCGTACTTGACGGACGAATACGAAGCGCGGATCAGGCCTGCGCCGACTGGCACGGTCAGGCCGAGCAGGTAGCCGTTGAGATTGACGTCAGGACGGCCAGCCGGAATTGGCGAGACTTCGTAGTTGATCTTGTCCTTGGCGCGCGACAGTTCACCGAAGAGCTTGACGGGACCGAAGTCGTACGAAGCGCCGAGGTTGAACGTGTTGACCTTTTCGGTCGTGCCCGCGTAGAACGCGTCACCGACGGTGCTGCTGCCGTAGGACGTTGCAATGTCGAGCCCGCCGTTGGCGTAGCCAAAACGGCCACCGACATAACGGCCGGTGCGTGCCTGGTTCGCGTTGACCGCATCCAGCGGGGTGTTGGTGCCAGAGCTGTACTTGGTCTTCTCGCTGAACGCGTACATCAGTTGGCCGTAGAAGCCACCCAGGTTCGGCGGCAGGAAGTAGCCGACAGAATTGCTTGCGCGGTCGTAGTTCGTGTTGCCACCGAAGCCGCCCGTGTCCTTGGCGCCAAAAGTCTTGGCGTTGAAGCCGTTGGCGGTGTTGATCAGGTTGCCGCCAACGCCGTTGGTGCCGAACGGATCGAACACGGTGTCGTTCCAGAAGGTCGGGGTGTAGTCACGGCCGAGGCGGAGTTCGCCGAAGCCACCCGACAGGCTGACGGTCGAGCGGCGCTTGAAGGACGCAACGCCGGTGGCGCCGTCATCGTTGCTGATCGGGGCTTCGAGCCAGAAGCTCGCTGCCAGGCCACCGCCGAGGTCTTCCGTGCCACGGAAGCCCAGACGGCTGCCGTTGTAGCCCGAGGTGGTCAGCGCGCGTTGGCTGACCTTGGCGCTGCCGCGGTTGGTATACGCCGGGGTATTGAAGAGGTTGTTGGCCAGAACAGTGGCGCGGGGATCGCGCGAGCCGTTCGAATAGCTGCTGAACGCAGCATCGACCACACCAAACAGGGTGACGGACGACTGAGCCGAGGCAACACCGGCGACAGCCAGGGCAGCCAGAGCAGTTGCCCTTTCAGCCGGCGCGCTAGAGTGGGCGCGATGGCCCTGGACGGCCTTTTGCGGGCCTCGCCGGAAAGAAAAAAGCCCCGAGCTTTGCAACTCGGGGCTAAATCCACCAATTGGAAGGGTGGAGGAGACAACTGGGTGCGCATACGTTTGCGCAATGAAATAAAGTATATCGACTGTTTGTTGCGATGCAACAAGCGAGTGATGCTTTTCCCACACATAAATGGGTGTTGACGTGCATTTTTGCCCGACATCCCCTACATCCCCGACTGGAACCCCGAAAAATCATGGAATGCACAGTAAGTTGGACCGGTGACGCAGGCACCCGATCGGCCATGGGCTTCGTCGCCGAAACGGGCAGCGGCCACGTCCTGATGATGGATGGCGCGCCCGATGCCGCGAAGCCTGAGAACGGCGGGCAGAACCTCGCGGCGCGGCCCATGGAAACGGTGCTTGCGGGCACCGGAGGATGCACGGCCTATGACGTCGTGCTCATCCTGAAGCGCGGGCGCCACCATGTCGAACGCTGCAGCGTCAAGCTGACCAGCGAGCGGGCGGAAAAAGACCCGAAGGTTTTCACGAAGATCCACATGCACTTCACCGTGGCGGGCAAGGGAATTCCGGCCTCGGCCGTGGAGCGTGCGATTGCACTGAGCCACGAAACCTATTGCTCGGCCAGCATCATGCTGGCGAAAACCGCCGAGATCACCACCAGTTTCGACCTGATCGAAACCTGAAGGCTGCTGCTGCCCGGGCTGCCGGGCATGGCCCCTAGATGCGGTGCGCCAGCGTGGTCATCACGCGGGAGGCTGCGCGCATCAGCCCCTTGACCGGTGCCGGAAGCTCCGCCGCACCTGCGTCGACGGCCTGTGTAGCGTGGCGTCCCTCGTCGAGCTTCATCTGCTCGACCACGGCCCGGGAGGCGCTGTCGGCGGGCGGCAGGCGATCCAGATGGCTGTCGAGGTGAGCCTCGACCTGGCGCTCGGTTTCCGCGACGAACCCCAGGCTCAGCGGGTCTCCAAGGCGCCCCGCGACAAGGCCCAGGCCGAAAGCCCCCGCGTACCAGAGCGGATTCAGGAGCGAAGGCCGTGCGCCGAGTTCGTCGAGGCGCTGGCGTGTCCAGGCCAGATGATCGGTTTCTTCATGCGACGCCTCCAGGAGCTGGGCGCGCAAGGCCGGATCCCGCGCAACGGCGGCCTGGGCCGTATACAGCGCCTGGGCGCAGACTTCACCCACGTGATTCACCCGCATCAGGGCGCCTGCCTCTCGGCGTTCGCTCTCGCTCATTTCTCCGGGCGCCTGTGAGGGGGCGGGTGTGGCCCGGGTTGCATGGGGCCGGGCAAAAAGGGTGCGCAATGCCGCATCTGCCGCGGTCAGGACGGGGTCGAGCAAGGTCGTCATGGGGCTATTTGAACGCACATGGCGAAGGCGACACGACGGAGCGGTTTGATTTCATATGGTGGCATGTTGGCTGGGCTAAGTCCTTTGTTGCAGGACTGCAACGAAACGCGCCGGCCATCCGAGATTTCGGGCGAATTGCTTTGCCCTGCCGCAGCGGCTCTGGTGCAATAGCATCAACTTCCCAAAAGGAGGTTGGCCCGGGGTCCGGTGGGAGCACAAAAGTGCCAGTCACGGTGAGCCCTTCGCACCGGAGCCCTATGTTTAACCTTGGAGAAACTTGCAATGAAAAAATCTCTAGTTGCTCTGGCTGCCCTGGCTGTCGCCGGTGTTGCCTCGGCTCAGTCGTCCGTCACCCTGTTTGGTGTGGTCGATGCTGCGTTCAGCAGCTATTCGAACGGCTCGCGCGATCCCCGCGCCACTGTTCTGGCCAACAACCTCTTCAATACCCCGGCGTATACCAACCGCGGCAGCGCCAAGGTCAGCCAACGCGCGCTGACCACCTCGGGCTACAACGGCAGCCGTCTGGGCTTCCGTGGCACGGAAGACCTCGGCGGTGGCCTGGCAGCGAGCTTCTGGCTCGAAGCTCCCATCAAGAACGATGACGGTTCTGAAGGTGTTGCGACGTTCGCTCGTCGTTCGACCGTGAGCCTGTCGGGTGGTTTCGGTGAAGTCCGCCTCGGCCGTGACTACACCCCGACCTTCTGGAACGACACCGTGTTCGATCCGTTCGGCACCAACGGCGTTGGCACCAACCTGATCTCGACGGCCAACTCGGGCTTCAACGCTTTCGCTGGCTACAGCGCAGCCAAGACGAAGCTCGTGAACGTTCCCGCAATCACCGACGTCGGTGGCAGCAACTACGTTCGCGCCAGCAACACCATCGGCTACTTCCTGCCGCCGAACCTGGGTGGTTTCTACGGTCAACTGATGTACGGCTTCAGCGAGAAGACGAAGTACAGCCCTGGCGTTGCTACGCCTGCCGTGCTGAACAACGCTCGCACCGGCCGTTACGTTGGTGGTCGCTTCGGCTACGCCAACGGCCCGCTGGACGTTGCAGCTTCCTATGGCAGCAGCACCGTTGGCGACGCTTACTACGCTGGCATCACCAACAAGGTGAACACGTTCAACCTGGGCGCTTCGTATGACTTCGGTCCCGTGAAGCTGTTCGGCGAACTGTCGAAGGCCAAGAACAAGCTGGACTACGAAAACCAACAGTTCTTCGCTACCAACAACGACGTGGACCTGACCGGCTACCTGCTGGGCGTGACCGTGCCGGTTGGCGCAGGCCTGATCCGTGCTTCGTACTCGGCTGTCAAGTACGACTACAACCTGCCTTTCAACTACCTGCAAAAGGACCCGAAGGCTAACAAGCTGGCCATCGGCTACGTGCACAACCTGTCGAAGCGCACGGCTCTGTACGCTACTGTTGCTCGCGTCAGCAACAAGAACATGCAAGGCCAAGCTGGTCTGAGCGTGGGCGGCCCGGCCTTCATCTCGAACGGCACGTTCACCCCGAAGACCTCGACCGGCTACGACTTCGGTATCCGTCACGCTTTCTAATTTGACGCTGGCGTAAGCCAGCTTCGAATCGAAAAGCTCAAAAGCCACTCGACGAAAGTCGAGTGGCTTTTTTTCGTTCTGCAACCCGTAAAAACATGCGCCCCACCCCCGGGGAACCACCGTGCGGGCACGCACCTTGCACTGCTAGCATGCCCGATCACTTTGTTTGCTGAATGACTGCATTTGTACTGCGCCGCCTGATCCAGGCCGTGATCGTGATGATCGCGGTCGCGTTCATTGCCTTCCTCTTGTTCCAGTATGTTGGCGACCCCGTCGTGTTCCTTTTGGGGCAAGACGCCAAGCCTGACCAGATCCGCGAAATGCGCTCTGCCTTGGGGCTCGACAAGCCCTTCTTCGTGCAGTTCTGGCACTTCCTCGTCAACGCCGCCCAAGGCGAGTTCGGCCTGAGCCTGCGCCAGGGCGCCAAGGTGTCGCGCCTGATCGGCGAACGCTTCCCCGCCACGCTCGAACTCGCGCTCGTGGCGGCGGCCCTGGCGCTCTTCGTCGGCATTCCGATGGGCGTGTACACGGCCTTGCGCCGCGGCACCTTCATGAGCCAGGTGTTCATGACCGTGTCGCTGCTCGGCGTGTCGCTGCCCACCTTCCTGATCGGCATCCTGCTGATCCTCGTCTTTGCCGTGACGCTGGGCTGGTTCCCGAGCTTCGGGCGCGGCGAGACCGTGCAGTTCGGCTGGTGGAGCAGCGGGCTCTTCAAGGCCGACGGCTGGCACCACATCGTGCTGCCGGCCGTGACGCTGGCAATCTTTCAGCTCACGCTCATCATGCGGTTGGTGCGCGCCGAAATGCTCGAGGTGCTGCGCACCGACTACATCAAGTTCGCGCGGGCTCGGGGCCTCTCGAACCGCGCCATCCATTTCGGCCACGCGCTCAAGAACACGCTGGTGCCGGTGATGACCATCACCGGCCTGCAGCTCGGCGGCCTGATCGCCTTCGCCATCATCACCGAGTCGGTGTTCCAGTGGCCCGGCATGGGCCTGCTGTTCATCCAGGCCGTGACCTTCGCCGACATCCCGGTGATGGCCGCCTACCTGTGCCTCATTGCATTGATCTTCGTGGTGATCAACCTCGTGGTCGACCTGCTGTATTTCGTGGTCGATCCGCGTCTGCGCGTTGGCAAGGCAGGAGGGCACTGACATGACGACTGCGACGGCAGCAGCAACCACCACCGCGCCTCGCCTGCAAGCCTCCGGGCGTGCATTCGCGCACATCGCAAGCTTCTACCCAGAGATCACGGCCTTTCGCCGCGACCTGCACGCCCATCCCGAACTCGGCTTCGAAGAGGTCTATACCTCGGGCCGCGTGCGCGAGGCACTCCGGGCCTGCGGCGTCGACGAGATCCACGAAGGCATCGGCAAGACCGGCGTGGTCGGCATCATCCGCGGCAAGTCCGTTGCCAGCGGCCGCATGATCGGCCTGCGCGCCGACATGGACGCGCTGCCCATGCGCGAAGACAACGACTTCGGCTGGCGTTCCGCCAACGATGGCCTCATGCACGGTTGCGGCCACGACGGCCACACCGCGATGCTGGTCGGCGCCGCGCGCTACCTTGCCGAAACCCGCGACTTCGACGGTACCGCCGTGTTGATCTTCCAGCCCGGCGAAGAAGGCTTTGCCGGCGCGCGCGTGATGATCGAAGACGGCCTGTTCGACCGCTTCCCGGTTAACTCGGTCTACGCGATGCACAACTGGCCCGCCATGCCGGCCGGCACCGTCGGCATCAACCGCGGCGCAATGATGGCTGCGGCCGACCGCATCACCATCAACATCAAGGGCAAGGGCGGCCACGGCGCGCATGCCTACCTCACCGTCGACCCGGTGATCGTCGCGGCGCACATCATCACCGCGGTGCAGAGCATCGTTTCGCGCAACGTGCGCCCCATCGATGCGGCCGTCATCAGCATCTGCGCCATGCAGGCTGGCGACCTCGGCGCGATGAGCGTGGTGCCCGGAGAGGCCACCCTGGTCGGCACCGTGCGCACCTTCAGCGCGCGCGTGCAGGCCCAGGTCGAGCAGCGCCTGACCGAGCTGTGCACCGCCGTGGCCACCGGCTTCGGTGCCACCGCCACCATCAAGTACGAGCGCATCTACCCGGCCACCATCAACACCGCCCCCGAGGCGATGTTCGCGGCCGACGTGGCCGAGTCGCTGGTCGGTGCCAAGAACGTCGACCGAAGCATGGAGCCCAGCATGGGCGCCGAAGATTTCTCTTTCATGCTGCAGAAAAAGGCCGGCGCCTATTTGCGCATCGGCCAGGACGCCCGCAGCGGCGCCTTCCTGCACAACAGCCGCTACGACTTCAACGACGAGATCCTGCCGCTCGGCGCCGCATTGCACGCGGGCCTGGTCGAGCAGGGCATGCCGCTTGCCGCTACCCGCGGCGCGCAGCCAGGGAAAGCCGCCGCCACCGCGGCGTCGTGATGTGTTTGATTCCAACCCGAGGAGTGTTCCCATGAGTTTCAAGAAGAAAGTGGCCGCGGCCGCAGCCCTGTGCGCCTTGAGCGCCGCCAGCCTGGTCGCCAATGCGCAGACCATCCGGATCGCGAACCAGGGCGACGCGCTGTCGCTCGACCCGCATTCACTCAACGAATCGCTGCAGTTGAGCGTGACCGCCAACGTCTATGAAACCCTCGTGGGCCGCAACAAGGACCTGAGCCTTGCGCCGCTGCTCGCCACCAGCTGGAAGCAGACCTCGCCGAACGTCTGGCGTTTCGAGCTGCGCAAGGGCGTGGTGTTCCACGACGGCACGCCGTTCAGCGCCGACGACGTGGTCTTCAGCTTTGCGCGTGCGCAAGGCGACGGCTCCGACATGCGCGCCACGCTGAGCGACATCAAGGCCGTGCGCAAGGTCGGCGACCTGGCCGTCGAGATCGAAACCAACGGCCCGTTCCCCATCCTGCCCGACGTCATTTCGCTCACCATGATGATGAGCAAGAAGTGGTGCGAGGAAAACCAGGCCACCAAGCCGGTCGACCGCCGCAAGGGCATCGAGAACACCGCCTCCTTCAAGGCCAACGGCACCGGCCCGTTCCGCGTGCGCGAACGCCAGCCCAACGTGCGCACCGTGTTCACGCGCAACGGCACCTACTGGGGCAAGATCGACGGCAACGCGCAAGAGATCATCTTCACGCCCATCGCCAACCCCGCCACCCGCGTGGCCGCGCTGGTCTCCGGCGAAGTCGACGTGATGGAGCCCGTGCCCGTGCAGGACATCGCGCGCATCAACGCCGCGCCCAACGCGCGCGTCATCACCGGCCCCGAGATGCGCACCATCTTCCTGGGCATGGACCAGAAGCGCGATGAGCTGCAGTACTCGAACATCAAGGGCAAGAACCCGTTCAAGGACAAGCGCGTTCGCCAGGCCTTCTACCAGGCCATCGACATCGTCGGCATCCAGAAGACCGTGATGCGCGGCGCCTCCAAGCCCACCGCGCTGCTGGTCGGCCCCGGCATCAACGGCTGGACCGCCGAGCAGGACAAGCGCCTGCCCTACGACGTCGAAGCCGCCAAGAAGCTGCTGACCGAAGCCGGCTACCCGAACGGCTTCGAGGTCTCGATGAACTGCCCGAACGACCGCTACGTCAACGACGGCCAGATCTGCCAGAGCGTGGCCTCCAACCTCGCGAAGATCGGCGTCAAGATCAACCTCGTGGCAGAGACCAAGGGCACCTACTTCCCGAAGGTGCTGCGCCGCGACACCAGCTTCTACATGCTGGGCTGGACCCCGACCACCTACGACTCGCACAACGCGCTGAGCTCGCTCACCTCCTGCCCCGACGACAAGGGCACGGGCCAGTTCAACCTGGGCGCCTACTGCAACCCCAAGCTCGACGAGCTGACCAAGAAGATCCAGTCAGAGTCCGACAAGGGCAAGCGCAACGAGATGATCAAGGAAGCGTTCAAGATGCACGCGGACGACGTGGGTCACCTGCCGCTGCACCAGCAATCGCTGGCCTGGGGCGTGAGCAAGAAGGTCGAGCTGGTGCAACTGGCCGACAACTTCATGTACTTCAAGTGGATGAGCATCAAGTAAGTCGACCGTGGGCCGCCGCTTGAGCGGCCCGACCATGGGCCCGCTTCTTGCGGGCCCATTCCTTTTTGCCTCACGATGAAAAAAACATTTGCCCGTTGGCTCGACAGCGATGTCGGCTACAGCTTTCGCACCTCGCCGGTTGCGATGGCCGCGGCGCTCATTGCGCTGGTGTGCGTCTTCTGTTCGGTGTTTGCCGGATGGGTGTCGCCGCACAACCCCTTCGACCTTGCCACGCTGGAACTGAGCGACGCGCGCCTGCCGCCCGCATGGAGCGCCGAGGGCTCGTCCAAATACCTGCTCGGCACCGATGACCAGGGCCGTGACATTCTTTCGGCCGTCATCTACGGCGCGCGCATCTCGCTGATCGTGGGCGTGGTGTCGGTGGTGCTGTCGGTCGTCGTCGGCGTCGTCTTCGGCCTGCTGGCCGGCTTTCTCGGCGGCTGGCTCGATTCGTTCTTGATGCGCGTGTGCGACGTCATGCTGTCGTTCCCGCCCATCCTCGTGGCGCTGCTCATCGCCGGCGTCGGCCGCGCGCTTTTCCCCGGTGCGCACGAGTCGCTGGCGTTCGGCGTGCTGATCATTTCCATCTCGCTGACCGGCTGGGTGCAGTACGCCCGCACGGTGCGCGGCTCCACGCTGGTGGAGCGCAACAAGGAATACGTGCAGGCCGCGCGCGTCACCGGCGTCGCGCCGCTGCGCATCATGCTGCGCCACGTGCTGCCCAACGTGATGGGGCCGGTGATGGTGCTGGCCACCATCCAGGTCGCCACCGCGATCATCACCGAGGCCACGCTGTCTTTTCTGGGTGTCGGCGTGCCGCCGACCTCGCCTTCGCTGGGCACGCTCATCAGCATCGGCAACCAGTACCTGTTCTCGGGTGAATGGTGGATCACGGTGTTTCCGGGCCTGATGCTGGTGCTGATCGCGCTCAGCGTGAACCTGCTTGGCGACTGGCTGCGCGACGCGCTCAACCCGCGCCTGCGCTGAAGACAAAAGGAGAACGCCACCATGACGCTGCTCCAGGTCAAAGACCTCGTCGTCGAATTTCCCCATCGCCGCGGCACGCTGCGCGCGATCGACCAGATTTCATTCGACATCGCGCCCGGGGAAATCCTCGGCGTGGTGGGCGAATCGGGCGCCGGCAAATCGCTGACCGGCGCGGCCATCATCGGCCTGCTCGAACCGCCGGGCCGCGTGGCCGGCGGCCAGATCCTGCTCGAGGGCCAGCGCATCGACAACCTTGGCTTCGATGCCATGCGGCCCATTCGCGGCCGCAAGATCGGCGCGATTTTCCAGGACCCGCTGACTTCGCTGAACCCGCTCTACACGGTGGGCCGTCAATTGGTCGAGACCATTCGCGCGCACCTGCCCGTGACGGAATCGGAAGCGCGCAAGCGCGCCATCGGCCTGCTGCAAGACACCGGCATTCCCGCCGCCGAGCAGCGCATCGACCACTTCCCGCACCAGTTCTCGGGCGGCATGCGGCAGCGCGTGGTGATCGCGCTGGCGCTCGCGGCCGAGCCCAAGCTCATCGTCGCGGACGAGCCGACCACCGCCCTCGACGTGTCAATCCAGGCGCAGATCATCCAGTTGCTCAAGCGCATCTGCAAGGACCGCGGCGCCGCCGTCATGCTCATCACGCACGACATGGGCGTGATCGCCGAGACGTGCGACCGCGTGGCCGTGATGTACGCCGGCCGCATCGCCGAGATCGGCCCGGTGCACGAGGTGATCCACCAACCCTCGCACCCTTACACCTCGGGCCTGATGGCATCGATTCCCGACATGGCGAGCGACCGCGAGCGGCTCAACCAGATCGACGGCGCCATGCCGCGCCTGAATGCCATTCCGACCGGCTGCGCCTACAACCCGCGCTGCCCGCGCACCTTTGCGCGCTGCCTGACCGACCGGCCCGAGCTGATGCACGCCGGCGCCACGCGTGCCGCCTGCTGGCTGCACGATGCGGCCGACCCGCATGCCGGCCAGGCCGAGATTGCGGCGAAGCACCACGATGCCCTGGCGGCCGGCGAACGCGCCACGCCCGAAGCGGCCGAACCGCTCGCCGAGGTGAACCGATGAGCGCCGTGATCGAACCCCGCAAGGACACGGCAAGCACCGCCGCGACCGTTTCTACCGCCGGTGAGCCGCTCGTGGTGGCGCACGACCTCGCGCGCACCTTCGACGTGTCGCCGCCCTGGCTCAACCGTGTGCTCGAGCGCAAGCCGCGCGTGCTGCTGCATGCCGTCGATGGCGTGAGTTTTTCCATCGAACGCGGCAAGACGCTGGCACTGGTGGGCGAATCTGGCTGCGGCAAGAGCACCGTGGCGCGCCTGCTGGTCGGCCTCTATGCGCCGACCCGCGGCGGGCTGCAGTTCGACGGGCAGGACGCGCACGCCGCGTTCAAGACGCCCGAGGGCCGCAAGCTGCGCCGCCGCATCCAGATGATCTTTCAAGACCCCTACGCGAGCCTGAACCCGCGCTGGATCGTCGAAGACATCATCGGAGAGCCGCTGCGCGAGCACGACATCCTCACCGACAAGGCCGCGCTGCGCGAGCGCGTGGGCGAGTTGCTCAAGTCGGTCGGCCTCTCGCCGCTGGACATGAGCAAATACCCGCACCAGTTCTCGGGCGGCCAGCGCCAGCGCATTTCGATTGCGCGCGCACTCGCCACGCAGCCCGAGTTCCTGGTGTGCGACGAGCCTACGTCGGCGCTCGACGTGAGCGTGCAGGCCCAGGTGCTCAACATCATGAAGGACCTGCAGCGCGAGCAGGGCCTGACCTATCTCTTCATCTCGCACAACCTGGCCGTGGTGCGCCATGTGGCCGACCAGGTCGGCGTGATGTACCTTGGCCGGCTGGTCGAGGTGGCCGACAAGCAGAAGCTTTTCGCAGAGCCGCAGCATCCGTACACCCGCATGCTGCTCGACGCGATTCCGCAGATGAAGCACACGGGGCGCCAGCGCACGCCGGTGCAGGGCGAGGTGCCCAATCCGCTGAATCCGCCGACGGGCTGTGCCTTTCATCCGCGTTGCCCGCACGCCAATGCGCGGTGTTCGTCGGAACGGCCGAAGCTGCTGAGCATCAAGGGCGTGCAGGTGGCTTGCCATGCGGCCGAGGAAGGCCGGATCTAGCCAGAGCGTGCGCGTGGTGGCCGCCAAGTCGCGGAAAGTGTGCGTAAACGCACCGCGCCCTGGCGAGCGGCGCTGCACAGTAGCGCGGCTTTCCCGAATGGCGCCATGGCAATCACGACAACGACTCTTCTGAACCGCACCCGGCCCGCGATGCCGGAGCCCGGACGCCGGGGCTTTCTCATGGGTTCCGCGCTCGGCGCGACCGCGGCGCTCGCCTCGCTGGCTTCTTTCTCGCACGCGGCGCAGGGTGCGCCGGCGCGGCGCATGCCCGTCGTCTTCATCGGCCACGGCACGCCCATGAACGCGATTGCCGACAACGCATTCACCCGCCGCCTGTCCGCATGGGGGCGCGAGCTTCCCCGGCCGTCGGCCATCCTCAGTGTGTCCGCGCACTGGCTCAGCCGCGGCGCCACCGGCGTCACCGTGCAGGAGCGGCCGAAGACGATTCACGATTTCGGCGGCTTTCCGCAGGCGTTGTTCGATGTCGAGTACCCGGCACCGGGCCATCCGCTGCTGGCACGCGAGGCCATCGGCGTGGTGAAGCAAACGCCCGTCATCGCCACCGAGCAATGGGGCCTGGACCACGGCACGTGGTCGGTGCTGAAGCACCTCTACCCGAAGGCCGATATTCCGGTGTTCCAGCTCAGCATCGACTACGACAAGCCGGCCGCCTTTCACTACGCCGTGGGCCGCGACCTCGCGGCGCTGCGTGACCAGGGCGTGCTCGTGATGGGCAGCGGCAACGTGGTGCACAACCTGCGGGCCACCGACCGCGGAACCGCGGACGGTCCGAAGGCCAGCCGGCCCTGGGCGCAATCTTTCGACGACGCGGTGAAGTCCGCGCTGGCGGGCCGCGATGACCGCGCCCTGGTCGGCTATGAAAAGCTGGAAGGCGCGTCAACCGCCGTCGCCACGCCGGACCACTACTTTCCTTTTCTCTACGCCCTCGGCGCTGCAGGCGCCAGCGAGCGCGCGAAGACGGTCTACGAGGGGTTCCAGTCGGGCACGCTCAGCATGCGCTGCCTGCAGTTCGGCTGACCGGCTGGCCGGCTGCTACTGCTCTTCGCCCCACGAGAAACCGTCGCGCGCGATCATTGCGCTCGATGCGCTTGGCCCCCAGGTGCCGGCCGCGTAGGGGCGCGGGCCGCCGTCGGATTCCCAGCTGTCGATCAGCGGCTCGACCCAGCGCCATGCTTCTTCCTGCTCGTCGCTGCGCACGAACAGGTTGAGCCGGCCGTCGATCACGTCGAGCAGCAGGCGTTCGTAGGCGCCCACGCGTTCGGCGCCGAAGCGCTTGTCGAAGTCCAGGTCGAGCTGCACCGGCGCCAGTTGCGCGGCGGCGCTCTGGTTGCCGTTGGTGCGCTGGCGGTTGTCTTGCGCCTGCGCGAGCATGTGCAGCTCCAGCCCGTCCTTGGGCTGCAGGTTGATCACCAGCTTGTTGACGCTGCCGGCGGGCGCGCGGTAGATCGCGTGCGGCGTCGGCCTGAAGTTGACCTCGATGCGCGCATCGCGCGACGCCAGCCGCTTGCCGGTGCGGATGTAGAAGGGCACGCCGGCCCAGCGCCAGTTGGCGATTTCGGTGCGCAGCGCCACGAAGGTCTCGGTGCGGCTGTCGGGGCTCACGCCGGGCTCGTCCTTGTAGCCCTGCACCCGCTCGCCATAGGCCGTGCCGGCCGTGTACTGGCCGCGCACCGCATGCAGGCTCAGGCTCTCGGGCGTCCAGGGCTTGAGCGCGCGCAACACCTTCAGCTTTTCGTCGCGGATGGCATCGGCGTGCGAGTTGATCGGCGGCTCCATGCCGATGGCGCACAGCAGCTGCAGCGCGTGGTTCTGCACCATGTCGCGCAACGCGCCGGTCTGGTCGTAGAAGGCGCCGCGCTTCTCGACGCCCAGGTCTTCGGCCATGGTGATCTGGATGTTGGCGATGTGCTCGCGGCGCCAGATGGGCTCGAACAGCGCATTGCCGAAGCGCATGGCGAACAGGTTCTGCACCGAAGGCTTGCCCAGGTAGTGGTCGATGCGAAAGACCTGCTTTTCTTCGAGCACCTTGCCCACCGCGGCGTTGATGGCGCGGTTCGACGCCAGGTCGTGGCCCAGCGGCTTTTCGAGCACGATGCGCGTCTTCGGCCCGTTCAGGCCGGCGGCGGCAATCTGCTCGACCACCTGGGTGAACAGCGCCGGCGCCGTGGCCACGTACATCACCACGGTCTTGGCGTCGCGCTGCTTGAGCAGGTCCGCCAGCCTGGCGTAGTCGTCGGGCTTGGACAGGTCCATGCGCAGGTAGTGCAGCATGGAAGCGAACTTCTTGAACTCTTCCGGCGAGGGCCGCTTGGCCCCTTCGACCGCGCTGAAGCGCGACTGGATCAGCTCGCGGTACTGGTCGTCCGACAGGTCGTCCCGGGCCACGCCGACGATGCGGCCGTCCGGCGGCAGGCTGCCGTGCCGGAATGCCTGGAACAGCGCGGGCATGAGCTTGCGCCACGCGAGATCGCCGGTACCGCCGAACAGAACGAGATCGAAGCTCATGAGAAAACTTTCCTTTGTCTGAGTGCCGAGCAGGCAGTGTGCCAGTCGCGATGGTACTTGTACCGATTCGCGGAATCTGTACTAAAGCTACGCTCGCCTGTGGCCGCAAGGCCTTTTTTTTATTGCTGAGGCAGGGATTCCCAATGAAGAACAAAATTCTCACCGCCGCCGCACTGCTGGGCCTGTCGGCCGCCGCGTCGGCACAGACCGTGAACGTGATCTGCTCGGTACAGGCCGAGTGGTGCAATGTGATCTCGACGGTGTATGCCCGCACCACCGGCGTGCGCATCAACATGGCGCTCAAGGGCTCGGGCGAGGCGCTGGCCCAGCTCATCGCCGAAAAAGAAAACCCCAAGACCGACGTCTGGTTCGGCGGCACCGGCGACCCGCACCTGCAGGCGGCCGAACAGGGCCTGACGCTCGAATACAAGTCGCCCACGCTCACGCAGCTGCACCCCTGGGCCCAGCAGCAGGCCAAGCAGTCGGGCTACAAGACGGTCGGCATCTATTCGGGCCCGCTGGGCTTCGGCTACAACCCCGAGCTGCTGGCCAAGAAGAAGCTGCCCGTGCCCAAGACCTGGGGCGACCTTCTCAAGCCCGAATACAAGGGCGACATCCAGGTGGCCAACCCCGCGTCGAGCGGCACGGCCTACACCATGATCGCCACGCTGGTGCAGATGATGGGCGAGGACAAGGCCTTCGACTATTTGAAGGCACTGCATAGGAACGTTGGCCAGTACACCCGCTCGGGCACCGGCCCCATCAAGGCCGTGGCGCGCGGCGAAACCGCGATTTCCATCAGCTTCGTGCACGATGGCCCGGGCGAGAAGATGCAGGGCTTCCCGGTCGAGACCATCACGCCGAGCGACGGCACCGGCGCCGAAATCGGCTCCATGAGCATCATCAAGGGCGCGCGCAACCTCGACGCCGCCAAGAAGTTCTACGAATGGGCGCTGACGCCCGCCGCGCAGGAACTGGGCGCCGCCAACAAGCAGTTCCAGCTGCCCAGCAACGTTAACGCCAAGCTCGACTCGCGCATTCCCGACTTCAAGAAGATCAAGTTCATCAACTACGACTACGCGAAATACGGCGCCAGCGCCGAGCGCCGCCGCCTGATCGCGCGCTGGGAAAAAGACGTCAACTCGTTGCCGCGCTGAGCCAGTGGTCACCGTTGCTGCCGGCACCGGGCCGGTCAATCCGGCTTCAGTGGCCGCTGCCCGGCGCTCGCAGCGCTGGATCTGGGCCTGGGTCGCGCTGGGCTTTGCGGGCTATCTGCTGCTGCCCTGGTACGCCATTCAGGACGCCACCTGGTACGAGGCCGTTCCGCAGGTCTTCGGCAGCGCCGAGGGCGCCAATGGCCTGATGCAGGCCGCGACGCAGGGGCGCGGCTGGCTCTTCATCGGGCTCGCGGGCCTGTCGATGTGCGCCGTGGGCGCGTGGCTGCCGGCGGGCCGGGCGCAAGGGCGCTGGCTGCTGGCGGGCGGTGCCATCGGTGCCATCGGCCTGTCGGTCGCGGGCTTCGCCATCGGCGCGCGGGGCTGGAGCTTCGCGGCGCTCAACGCGCAGTTCGGCGAACTCGCCATCAACCAGTTCGGCATCGGCGCGGGCGGCTTCGTGGCGCTCACCGCGCTGGTGCTGCTGGCCGCCTTCGGCATTGCGCGGCTCGGCCTGTTCAAGGGCGACCTGTTCGTTGCTGCCGCGGTCATCGGCTGCGGCGTGCTGATGGCGCTGTTCATCGCCTATCCGGTGAGCAAGGCGCTGTCGGGCGCCTTCTTCAACGAAGACGGGCAGTGGTCGATCAGCGCCTTCATTGCGCGCGTGTTCACCGAGCGCATCTGGGGCGTGGGCTGCCTGTCGGGCGGCGTGCGCTGCGGCGTGGCCTGGAACACGCTGGTGCTGGCGCTGCTGACGGCGGCGGGCACCACCTTCCTGGGCACCCTGATGGCGCTGATGGCCGAGCGCGGCAGCAAGCGTGGGCAGGGCGTGCTGCGCGTGCTGGCGCTGTTGCCGATCATCACGCCGCCCTTCGTGGTCGGCCTGGGCCTGATCCTGCTGTTCGGCCGCGCCGGCATCGTCAACCAGGTGCTGGAAAACGTGTTCGGCATCGAGCCCACGCGCTGGTTCTATGGCATGCCGGGCGTGCTGGTGGCACAGCTGTTCGCCTTCACGCCCATCGCCTTCATGATCATGCGCGGCGTGGTGCAGGGCATCGCGCCCAGCCTCGAAGAAGCTGCGCAGATGCTGCGTGCCGACCGGCGCCGCACCTTCTTCACCATCACGCTGCCGCTGTTGAAGCCCGGCCTGGCCAACGCCTTCCTGGTGGGCTTCATCGAAAGCATTGCCGACTTCGGCAACCCGGTGGTGGTGGGCGGCCAGTTCTCGGTGCTGTCGACCGACATCTTCTTTGCCATCGTCGGCGCGCAGTACGACCAGGGCCGCGCGGCGTCGCTGGCCTGGGTGCTTACGATGTTCGCGCTCGGCGTGTTCGCGCTGCAGCGCGGCCTGCTGGGCAAACAGAACTACACCACCGTCAGCGGCAAGGGCGACGCGGGTATTGCCATGGCGCTGCCCGACGGCGTGCGCCGCACCATCTACTGCATTGCGCTGCCGTGGATCGCGTTCACCGTGGTCGTCTACCTGTTTGCCTTCGCGGGCGGCTTCGTGCAGACCTGGGGCCGCGACTACACCTTCACGCTGAACCACTTCAAGAGCGCCTTCGCACTCGAGTGGGGGCAGTTCGGGCTGGTGTGGGCCGGCACCGCATGGAACTCGCTCATCACCACGCTCAAGCTCGCGGGCATCTCTGCGCCGATCACCGCGGCGCTGGGCCTGCTGATCGCGTGGCTGCTGGCGCGCAACGAGTTCAAGGGGCAGGGCGCCTTCGAATTCGGCGCGCTGCTGGCCTTTGCCATTCCGGGCACGGTGCTGGGCGTGAGCTACATCCTGGCCTTCAACGTGCCGCCGTTGGAGCTCACGGGGACCGGGCTGATCATCGTGCTGTGCTTCATGTTCCGCAACCTGCCGGTGGGCGTGCGGGCCGGCACGGCGGCCTTCAAGCAGCTCGACCGCTCGCTTGACGAAGCCTCGCTGATGCTGCGCGCATCGACCTCGCAGACGCTCTTCAAGGTGGTGCTGCCGCTGCTCAAGCCTGCGCTGGTGGCCGCGCTGGTCTACAGCTTCGTGCGCGCCATGACGACGGTGAGCGCGGTGATCTTCCTGGTCACGGCGGAGAACGAGCTGGCGACCACCTACATCATCGGCCGCGTCGGCAATGGCGACTACGGCATCGCGCTGGCCTACTGCACGGTGCTCATGATCCTGATGTCACTGGCCATTGCGCTGGTGCAGTTCGTGGTCGGGGAGCGCAAGCTGGGGCGGCGCGGGGCCGCGCCCAAGCACCAAGGGCATCACAAAATGGAAAGCCTCTCGGCATGAGCCGCAGGGCCGCTCCCAAGGCGAATATCGAAGTGCGGAGCACGGAGACTACTTAATGAACGGCATCGAATTTCGCAACGTCACCAAGCGCTACGGCACCGACGCCAGTGCGCCGATGGCCGTCAAGGGCATCAGCTTCGAGGTGCCGGTGGGCACGCTCACCACCATCCTCGGCCCCTCGGGCTGCGGCAAGACGACCACGCTGCGCATGATCGCGGGGCTCGAATCGCCCACATCGGGCTCGATCTTCATGGGCGGGCGCGACGTCACCACGCTGGGCCCGGCCGAGCGCAACGTCAGCATGATGTTCCAGAGCTACGCGCTGTTCCCGCACATGAACGTGATCGAGAACGTGGGCTATGGCCTGCGCATGAGCGGCGTGAAGAAGAACGAAGCCACCGACCGGGCGCGCGAGGCGCTGCGCGGCGTGGGCCTTGTCGGCTTCGACGAGCGGCTGCCCAGCGAGCTCTCGGGCGGCCAGCAGCAGCGCGTGGCACTGGCGCGCGCGCTGGTGCTCGAGCCCGCGGTGCTGCTGTTCGACGAGCCGCTGTCCAACCTCGACGCCCGCCTGCGGCGCGAGATGCGGGAAGAAATCCGCGCGCTGCAGCAGCGGCTGAAGCTCACCGTGGCCTACGTCACGCACGACCAGAGCGAGGCATTGGCCGTGAGCGACCAGATCATCGTGATGGACCACGGCGTGATCGCCCAGCGCGGCACGCCCGAGCAGCTGTATGGCCGGCCCGAGAGCGAATTCGTCGCCGGTTTCATGGGCGAGGCCATGGTGTTCCCGGCCGTGGCAGAAGCGGACGGCAGCGTGGCTTTGGGCCCGCTGCGCCTGCAGCCGCGCTACGCGGTCGCGCCCGGCACGGTGAAGGTCGCGGTGCGGCCCGAGGCCTGGCGGATCGGTGCGAGCGGCTTGAGTGGCGTGAGCGGCGCCGGTGGCGGCTTGCCGGCCACCTTGCGCAAGGCCGCCTACCTCGGCAGTTTCTACGAATATGGCTTCGACACCACGCTGGGGCCGGTCTTCGTGGTATCGACCGACCTGTCGCAGCCGCTGGCCGCGGGCGCGCAGGCCACGCTGTCGCTCGGAGCCCATGGCGTGAGCGTGGTGCCCGGGCCATGAAACAATGGCGCCATGAACGTGGTTTTCGATCTTGGCGCCGTGCTGTTCGCATGGGAGCCCACACGGCTGGTACAGGCCCATCTCGCCCCGCACGCACCCACTGAGGCTGCCGCCGCGGCCCTGGGACGGGCACTTTTCCATCACGACGACTGGACCAGTTTCGATTGCGGCACCCGCACGCTCGACGACGCCATCGCGCGCATGTCGGCCCGGCTGTCGCTGCCGGCCGAGCCGCTGCACGCCATGCTCGACTCGCTGGGCGAGCGGCTGGCGCCGATCGACGTCACCGTGGGCATGCTCGAAGAGCTGATGGCCCACCGCGAAGCCGGGCAACCGCTGCGGCTGTACTACCTGTCGAACATGCCGGCACCCTATGCCCGAGCCATCGAGCACCGGCATGCCTTCATGCGGCGCTTCGACGGCGGCGTGTTCTCGGGCGACGTGAAATTCCTCAAACCGGATCGTGAAATCTACGAGGTGCTGGCGATGCGCTACGCGCTCGACGCGGCACAAACCGTGTTCATCGACGATTCGGCCGCCAACGTCGAGGCGGCGCGCGCCTTCGGCTGGCAGGCCATCCACTGCACCGCGCCGGCCACGCTGCCATCGCAGCTGGCGCGCTACCTGCCGGTCAGCACCACCTTGTCGGTGTCGAACCCCAGGCTGCGGGCGTAGTCCAGTTCGGCCTGCAGCACCGCGTCGTCCAGGCGCGGGGCGCGCGACAGCACCCACAGGTACTGGCGGTCGGGTGTGCCGACCAGCGACACCTGGTATTCGCGGTCGAGCTTCAGGATCCAGTAGTCGCCCCAGACCATCGGCAGCCAGCTGAGCCACGAGGGCGCAAAGCGCACCGCGAGGCGGCCTGCGCCGGGTTGGCCCGCCACGGGCACCACGCGCGCGGTGCCGATGGCCTCGTCGAAATTGCCGTCGGCCCGCACGCAGCGGTTGAGCACCTGCACGGTGCCATCGGGCTGCGGCGTGTACTCGGCGGTCACCGGGCCGGCGCACTGCTTCTGGAAGCGGTTCGGCAGGCGGGCCTGCTCATGCCACATGCCGGCGTAGCGCTGCAGGTCGACCGGCGCCACCACCTGCAGCGGCGCACGCATCAGCGGCGCGCCATCGGCAGGGCCGGCCACCTGGGCGCGGGCGGTGCGTGCGGCGCCCAGCGCGAGCCAGGTCGCCACGCCGCCCACGACGAAGGCGGTGGCCATGGCACCGATGGCGGCACTGGTGCGGCGGTCGTCGAAGGGCCTGACGGCGGCGGCAGAAGCAACAGGCGCTGCGGGGCGTTGGCGAAGGGACATGGGGGCACTCCTCTGGGGTCGAACAATTGGCATCTGGCGTAGAGCCCAGAGTAGTGCCGCGCAACGGAGGATCCCCGTCAGCCACGGACCACAGCCCATGTAGGGCAGGGCGGCCGGACGGACAACCCCACGGGCAACAGGCTGATGCAAGCGCGTGAAAACCCGTGCTACGGTGCGCATGAAAACATCGGCTGACGCGCAACTGCGTGCAGGACTTGTCACAACCCGCACAGGATAATGATTTCATGAACCAACTCGATGCCCTCCGCCAGTGGACCACCGTGGTTGCCGATACCGGCGACTTCAAGCAGCTCAGCGTTTCCAAGCCGCAGGACGCGACGACCAATCCGTCGCTGATCCTCAAGGCCGTGCAGAAGCCCGAATACCGGCCGCTGCTCGACGAAACCGTGAAGAAGCACGCCGGCAAGCCGCTCGACGAGGTCATCGACCGCCTGCTGGTGAATTTCGGCACCGAGATCCTGCAGATCATTCCGGGCCGCGTGTCGACCGAAGTCGACGCCCGCCTGTCTTTCGACACTGCCGCCACCGTGGCCCGCGGCGAGCGCATCGTGGCGCTCTACAAGGCCGAAGGCATCGACACCGAGAAGCGCCTGCTCATCAAGGTGGCTTCCACGTGGGAGGGCATCGAGGCCGCCCGCGCGCTGGAGCAGAAGGGCATTCGCACCAACCTCACGCTGCTGTTCTCGTTCGCGCAGGCCGTGGCTTGCGGGGCGGCGGGCGTGCAGCTCATCTCGCCTTTCGTGGGCCGCATCTACGACTGGTACAAGAAATCGGCCGGCGCCAAGTGGGACGAAGCCGCCAGCGCCGGTGCCAACGACCCCGGCGTGAAGTCGGTGCGCGAGATCTTCAACTACTACAAGCAGCACGGCATCAAGACCGAGGTCATGGGCGCGAGCTTCCGCAACGTGGGGCAGATCAAGGCGCTGGCCGGTTGCGACCTGCTGACCATCAGCCCCGAGCTGCTGGCCGAACTGGCCGCGAGCAACGAGCCGCTCGAGCATGCGCTCGACGCCAAGGCTGCGGCCAAGGGTGACGCCAAGAAGGTGAGCTACGACGAAGCCGGCTTCCGCTTCGCGCTCAATGAAGACGCCATGGCCACCGAGAAGCTCGCAGAGGGCATCCGCGCCTTCGCGGCCGACGCCGTGAAGCTCGAAAAGCTCATGCAGGAAAGCGGCAAGTAAACATGGCCATGACCCTTCGCTGCGACCGTGCGCCGGCCTGGGCGCAACTGCAGTCTTATTTCGATATCGCGGGGCGCCAGTTCGACGTGCGCCATGCCTTCGTCGACGACGCCGGCCGCTACGAACGCTTCAGCCAGGAAGCGCCGCACGTGTTTGCCGACCTGTCGAAGAACCTGGTCGACAAGCGCACCGAAGAACTGTTGCTGGCGCTGGCCCGCGAGTGCGGCCTCGAAGCGCACCGCGACGCGATGTTCGCGGGCGAGCACATCAACAACACCGAAGACCGCGCCGTGCTGCACACGCTGCTGCGCGCGCCGGCCGATGCGCCGACCGGCCCGAAGACTGCCAACGAGCTGCGCGAAGTGCACGCCACGCTCGACGCCATGCTGGCCTATGCCGAGAAGGTGCGCGGCGACCACACCATCACCGACGTGGTCAACATCGGCATCGGCGGCTCCGACCTCGGCCCGCAGATGGCGGTGCTGGCGCTGGCCGAGTTCGCGGCGCCGGGCAAGCGCTTTCATTTCGTCTCGAACGTCGATGGTCACGAGCTGGCCGGCGTGTTGAAGGGCCTGGCACCGGAGCACACGCTGTTCCTGATCGCCTCGAAGACCTTCACCACCACCGAGACGATGACCAACGCGCTCTCGGCCAAGCGTTGGTACGAGCAATCGGGCGGCACCGACATTGCGGGCCACTTCGCGGCGCTGACCACCAACGTGGCAGCGGCGAACAAGTTCGGCATCGAAACCACCTTCGGTTTCTGGGACTGGGTGGGCGGCCGCTATTCGCTGTGGTCGGCCATCGGCCTGCCGATTGCGCTGGCCATCGGCCCCGAGGGTTTTCGCCGCCTGCTGGCGGGTGCGCATGCCATGGACGAGCACTTCCGCACGGCGCCGCTCGAGAAGAACCTGCCGGTGCGGCTGGGCCTGCTGGACGTCTGGTATCGCAACTTCCACAAGTTCACCAGCCGCGGCATCGCGCCGTACCACAGCGCGTTGAAGCGCCTGCCGGCGTACCTGCAGCAGCTGGAGATGGAAAGCAACGGCAAGCAGGTCGATGCGAGCGGAAAGCCGGTTGCTTTCGGCACGTCGCCGGTGCTGTGGGGCGAGCCGGGCACCAACGGCCAGCACGCGTATTTCCAGATGCTGCACCAGGGCACGGACGTGATCCCGCTCGAATTCCTGGCGGTGCGCGATGCGGCGCACGACCTGGAGGGCCACCACCCGAAGTTGTTGGCGAATGCGCTGGCGCAGGCGCAGGCGTTGATGGTGGGCAAGCTCGACGAGGGCGGCCACAAGAACTTTCCGGGCAACCGGCCGAGCACGTTCTTCGTGTTCGAGAAGCTGACGCCGGAGGCACTCGGTGCGTTCCTGGCGCTGTACGAGCACCGCGTGTTCACCAGCGGTGCGTTGTGGGGCATCAACAGCTTCGACCAGTGGGGAGTGGAGCTGGGCAAGGTACTGGCGAAAGACATCGAGCCGCGTCTTGCTTCGGGCGACATCATGGGGCTTGACGCCTCTACGGCTGGGCTGCTGAAGCGCTTGAGCTCCTGAGTCTTTCCTGGGGCTGTCTGGGGCGCTGTTGTTCAGTTGCCTTCGGGGCGACGCCCACGCCGACGGTGTG
>NZ_QAJK01000050.1 GCF_003852515.1 Variovorax sp. KBW07
TCCCCGCAGCGAAATAAAGGAGGAGCGAAGCGGGGGACATTCGCGGAGGGGAGTACCCGGTGTCCTGTGCACGCGCCCCGAACAACAACGGCAACAACAAAGAAGCAAAAAGGCGCTGCACCCTTTCGGGAGCAGCGCCTTTTTTGATGCGCTCAGCAGTCCGGCGTCACACCAGGCACTGCTCCAGCCCCTGCTCCAGAATCTCGCGCGGCAGCTCGATGCCGATGAACACCATGCGGCTCTGGCGCACTTCGTCCTTGCCCCACTCCGGGCCCAGGTCGCTGCCCATCAGCTGGTGCACGCCCTGGAAGATCACCTTGCGCTCCGTGCCCTTCATGTTCAGCACGCCCTTGTAGCGCAGCATGCGCGGGCCGTAGATGTTGACGATCGCGCCCAGGAAATCTTCCAGCTTGGCTGGGTCGAACGCGCGGTCCGCCTTGTAGACGAAGCTCTTCACATCGTCGTCATGGTGGTGATGGTGGCCGTGCCCCTCGTGCTTGTGCGAAGGGTGGTCGCAATGCTCGCCATGCGCGTGGTCATGGTCGTGGTGGTCGTGCGCCTCTTCTTCCTTCAGGAAGTCGGGGTCGATGTCGAGCTTGGCGTTCAGGTTGAAACCGCGCAGGTCGAAGATGTCCTTCAGCGGCACATCGCCAAAGTGCGCCTTCTGCTGCGGCGCGCGCGGGTTCATGTGCTTCAGGCGGTGGATCAGCGCCTCGGTTTCCTCGGCCGACACCAGCTCGCTCTTGCTGATGAAGATCTGGTCGGCAAAGCCCACCTGGCGGCGCGCTTCCTGGCGGTCGTTCAGCTGCTGCGGCGCGTGCTTGGCATCGACCAGCGTCAGGATCGAGTCGAGCAGGTAGCTCTCGGCAATCTCGTCGTCCATGAAGAAAGTCTGTGCCACCGGGCCGGGGTCGGCCAGGCCGGTGGTCTCGATCACCACGCGGTCGAAGTCCAGCAGGCCCTGGCGCTTCTTGGCAGCCAGCAATTGCAGCGCTTCGCGCAGGTCTTCGCGGATGGTGCAGCAGACGCAGCCGTTGCTCATCTGCACGATCTGCTCTTTCGACTCGGTCACCAGGATGTCGCTGTCGATGTTCTCTTCACCGAACTCGTTCTCGATGACCGCGATCTTCTGGCCATGGGCCTCGGTCAGGATGCGCTTGAGCAAGGTGGTTTTGCCCGAGCCGAGAAAGCCGGTGAGGATGGTCGCGGGAATGAGGGCCATGAAGAGGTGCTCCGGAAGCGGAAAACGGAAAAAACGGGGACTGGGGGAGAAAAACGGGGACTGGGCGGCAGTTTAGCCAATGCCACTCAGTTGCGTTGGCGAAGGGGTCAAGCCGCGTCAAGAGCCCGGTTCATGCGGGCTTCCTGACCACCACCAGCCCCTTCAGGTACTCCCCTTCGGGAAATTCGATGGTCATCGGGTGGTCGGGCGCGGCGCCCAGGCGCTCGGCAATGTAGCCGTCGACGTTCGCGTCCAGCCCGGCCGATGCCACGATCTTGTGGAACAGATCGGCGCTGATGCCGCCCGAACACGAAAACGTCAGCAGCACGCCGCCCGGCTCCAGGATCTTGAGCGCCAGCCGGTTGATGTCCTTGTAGGCCCGCGCTGCACGCTCGGCATGCGCCACGGTGGGCGCGAACTTCGGCGGATCGAGCACGATGGCGTCGAAGGTGCGGCCCTGGTCGATGAACTCGCGCAGCACCGTGTTGACGTTGGCGTCCAGAAACTCCGTCTTCACGCCCGAACCCTCGCCGCCGAAGCCGTTCAGCGCCAGGTGCGCGCGTGCGCGGTCGAGTGCCGGCAGCGACGAATCGACCGACACCATTTCCGAGCCTTCGAGCGCGCCCGCGGCCTTCAGGCCCGCCAGCGCCGCCACCGTGAAGCCGCCGGTGTAGCAAAAGCAATTGAGCACGCGACGGAAGCGCCGGTGCTTCGCCAACTCGGCAAAGCGCTGGCGGCTGTCGCGCTGGTCCAGGTAGAAGCCGGTCTTGTGGCCGGTCGCGATGTCGAGCGACAGCTTCCAGTCGTGCTCGCGGATCGTGATGTCGGAGGGGCCTTCGCCGCGCAGCCAGCCCGTGACGGGCTTCAGGCCTTCGCGCTCGCGGCCGCTGGCGTCGGAGCGCTCATACAGCTTCGTCAGGCCCGTGGCCTTGAGCAGCGCATCGGCCAGCACGTCTTTCCAGCGCTCGACACCGGCCGACAAGAACTGCGCCACCAGCGTGTCGCCGTAGCGGTCGACGATCAGCCCCGGCAGGCCGTCGGCCTCGCCGTGCACCAGCCGCACGCCATCGCTCTGCAGGTCGAACAGGCCGCGCGCCGCAACGGCACGGGCGCACACCGCCTCGAAAAACGCCGCGTCGATGCGCTGCGTTTCCACAAAGCTCCAGGCCCGCGCGCGGATCTTGGAAATCGGGCTGAAGGCGGCCCATGCCAGGAAGGCGCCGTCGTGGGATTCCACGCGCACCGTCTCGCCCGAATCGGCGCCGCCGCGTGCGATGGCGGATTCGAAAACCCAGGGATGGCGGCGCTGCATCGAGCGTTCTTTGCCCGGTTTGAGTCGAAGGGTTTTCATGTTTTCCTGCGTGTTCTTACTTGTTGTTGTTTTCGGGCTTGGCCTTGGCGCGCGGATGCGCCGCGTCGTAGGCCTTGGCCAGGTGCTGGAAATCCAGCCGCGTGTAGACCTGCGTGGTCGCTATGTTGGCGTGGCCCAGCAGTTCCTGCACCGCGCGCAGGTCGCTGCTCGACTGCAGCACGTGGCTCGCGAACGAATGGCGCAGCATGTGCGGATGCACCGGCGCCACCAGCCCGGCCTTGAGGCTGCGCTCGCGCAGCAGTTTCCACACCGCCTGCGACGACATGCGCAGGCCCTTGGCACTGATGAAAAGCGCGGCTGCCGCGTTGGCGTCGTGCAGCCGGGCGGTCGCCAGGCCGGCGCAATCGCCGCGCACCGCGAGCCAGTCGCGCACCGCCTCGGCCGCCTTGCCGCCCATCGGCACGATGCGGCGCTTGCTGCCCTTGCCCAGCACGTTGGCTTCGAGCGCGTCCAGGTCGACCCAGCCGCGCGCGGTGTTGCTTGCCTGCGCATCGAGGCCGGTGAGCTCGCTCACGCGCAGGCCGCAGCCATAGAGCACTTCGACGATGGCGCTGTCGCGCGCTTCGGTCCAGGGGTCGGCTTCGGGGTCGTACAGCTCGGCCAGTCGCACCGCATCGTCCACGCCCAGCGCTTTCGGCAGCGGCCGGCCGGCCTTGGGCGCATGCACGTCCTGCACGGGGTTGAAGCCGATCAGCCCTTCGTTGCCGAGCCAGCGGTAAAAGCTGCGCCAGCACGACAGCACCAGCGCAATGCCGCGCGGCTCGCGGCCGGCGCTGTGCAGTTGCGCCGTCCAGCGGCGGATGTGGGCGGTCTGCACGCGGTCGAGCGGCAGGTTGGCGTCGGCCGCATGCGCGGCGAGCGACTGCAGGTGGAAGGCATACAGCTCGACCGTGCGCGCCGCGAGACGGCGCTCGACGCGCACATGCTCGAGGTACTTTTCGATCCAGCCCGATGAAGCCGGCGCGGCAGGCTCAGAAGAGATAGCCATGGCCGGCATTGTTCACGATGGCTGCCGGCTCGCGCAATGCGCCCTTGAACAACATGCCCCAGGTGCGCCAGCACGAAGTGGGCGCGGCGGCGTACTGCACGTCGAAGGTCTTGTCGAAACCGCTCTTGCGCACCAGCCGCTCGATGCGCCACAGGTGGTACGGCTCCGACACCACGACCACGCTGCGCACGCCGGCGGCCTGCAGAAGCGGTGTCGACAGCGCCAGGTTCAGCCGCGTGGACGACGACACGGGCTCCAGCAGCGCCGGCCCGGTGTAGCCCATGGCATTGGCGTGCTGCTGCATCACCTCGGCCTCGATGCGGCCGTCTTCGGTATCGACGCCGCCCGAGTACACGAGCTGCCTGACCAGCCCGGCCCGCGCCAGTGCAATGCCGGTGTCGACACGCCCGGTCAGGCAGGGGTTCGGCTTGCCGTCGAGGTACGCGCGGTTGCCCAGGATGAGCGCCGCATCGGCCGGGCGCTGCGGCGGGTTGTCGAGCACCTGCTCGGCGTGCCGCCAGACCATGGCGGCAATGGCCACATAGGCCAACGCCCCGGCCAGCAGGCCGCCGAACAGCACGACCTGCCAGGGGCGGCGAAACCAGGGGCGGCGCGGCGAGCGCGGGCGGCTCAAGGACGCAGCCGCGAAAGTCCGCCCGAAGCCAGCTCGGCGATGCGCTCGAGAAAGTCGGTGCCCATCTCGGCATTGAAGCGCTGTGCGTCGGGCGACGCCAGCACCAGCAGGCCGAAGGCCGGCGACTCGGCGTCGGGGCGCAGCGGAATCAGCGCGATCGACATGGCGGCGGTCGGCTCGGGCAGCCAGTTGGCCGCCTCGAAGCCCGAGTTGAGCCCGCAGTACGGAGACGTGAGCGAAGTGGCCAGCGCCTTCACGTCGTCGCTCACCCACTGGGCATAGGCCTCGTTCAGGTATTCGCTGCCGCAGTCCCACACCTTGATGGCCGTCTGCGGCACCAGGAACAGCGACTGCAGGTCGACGGCAATGCGGTACGGCAGGCTGCGCGGATCGCGCGTGGTTAGCAGGCCTTTGGTCCAGCGTTGCAGGCGGTCGGCAATGACCACGTTTTCGGTGCCGTGGCGCACCATGTCCATCAGGCGGTGCTCCAGCGCCTTGATTTTTTCGCGCAGCATCTCGGCCTGCCGCTCCTGCAGGCTCACTGCGCGGTTGCCGTGCGGGCTGGTCAGTTGCACCTGCGCCAGCAACTGGGCATGGCGCTCGAAGAAGTCGGGCGTGTTCGCCAGGTAGTTGGCGATGTCGTCTTCGGTGATCGGGTTCATGGCGTTGTTGGCGTCGTTGTTGTTCGTCGTGAAAGAAGTCATGGCAGCTCCGGCACCTCGATATCGCCTTCAAAGACCGTGGTGGCCGGCCCGGTCATCAGCACCGGCTGGCCCTCGCCCTGCCACTCGATGGTCAGAACGCCGCCGTGCGTCTGCACGTCGACCCGGCGCTCCAGCAGCCCGAGCCGGATGCCCGCCACCACCGCCGCGCAGGCGCCCGTGCCGCAGGCCAGTGTTTCGCCGGCGCCGCGCTCGAACACCCGCAGCCTGACGTTCGTTCGGTCGACCACCTGCATGAAACCCGCGTTCACGCGTTGCGGAAAGCGCGGGTGGTGCTCGATCTGCGGGCCCTGCTCGGCCACCGGCGCCGTATCGACGTTGTCGACCACCTGCACCGCGTGCGGGTTGCCCATCGACAGCACCGCTACCGAAACGATAGCGCTGCCCGCACGCGTGCCCAAGGCAAGGTGCCACTTTTCCCACGAGCCATCGGGCTGCGGGTCGAGCCCGGCGGTGTCGAAAGGCACGCGCGCGGCCTCGAACACCGGCGCGCCCATGTCGACAGTCACGCGGCCGTCGGCGCCCATGCGCGGCGCGATGACGCCGGCCAGCGTCTGCACGCGCACTTCGGTCTTCTCGGTCAGCTTGTGTTCGCTCACGAAGCGCATGAAGCAGCGCGCGCCGTTGCCGCACTGCTCCACTTCGCCGCCGTCGGCGTTGTGGATCACGTATTGAAAATCGATGCCTTCCGCCGCGTCCTTCGGGGGAGGCCGCACGGTAAGGATCTGGTCGGCGCCGACGCCGAAATGGCGGTCGGCCAGAAAGCGGTACTGCGCGGCGCTGAGGCCGAGCGTGCCGCGTGTTTCGTCCAGCACGACGAAGTCGTTGCCGGCCCCCTGCATCTTGGTAAAGCGGATTCGCATCGGGGGATTATCGCCACCGGCGCCGCCCCTGACGACCGGGGGGACAGCCCGGCCCGCTACAGCGCCAGGAAGTGATGCACCTGCGGCTTGTCCGGCCCGATGTGAAAGCGCAGCGCCTCGGCCTGCAGGTCGGCGTCGGCGTGCGACACGCGGTGGTGCTGGCGCAGGTGCTCGGCCCACGACTCGACGAGGAACCACTCCATCACGCGTTCGGCATCGGCCGTGTGCTCGTGCACGCCCCAGGCGTAGGCGCCGTCGCGGCGGCGCTCCAGCGACAGGCGCTTCATCGCCTCCAGGAAGGCCGGCCGGTCTTCCTTGCGGATGCGGTACTCGACCTGGACCATCACGGGCCCGCGGTCGTGCGCCACGGGCTCGGCCAGCAGCGGCTCGGGCCAGTGGTTCGAGGCCTGCAGGTCGGCCTCGCCGGCGGGCAGGCGCACGCGATGAAAAACCAGCCCCATCACCACCAGCCCCACCGCGCCCGCCACCAGCGTGGCCGGCACGCCGACCTGCTGCGCGACCAGGCCCCAGCCCAGGCTGCCCGCGGCCATCGCGCCGTTGAACACCGTGAGGTACACGGCCAGCCCGCGCCCGCGCACCCAGTTCGGCAAGATCGATTGCGCCACCCCATTGAGCGTGGTGAGCGCGATGATCCAGCCCAGGCCCAATACCAGCAGCATCAGCACCGCGAGCCACTGCGGCGGCGCGAACACCAGCCCGCCCATCACCGCGGCCGTCAGCAGCGAGGCCAGCAGCAGCATGCCGTCGGCGTCGAGCCGGGCGCGCAGCCGCGGCATCACCAGCGCGCCGCCGATGGCGCCCGCGCCCACCGCGCCGAGCAGGATGCCGTAGAAGCCCGCGCTGCCGCCCAGCATCTGGCGCGCCACCAGCGGCAGCAGCGCCCACACCGAACTCGCGAACAAAAAGAACACCGCCGCGCGCAGCAGCACCACGTGCAGCTCCTTGCTGGCCCGCGTGTAGCGGATGCCGGCGCGGAAGGCGCCGAGAAAGTTTTCCGAAAGCCCGCTGTCCACCGCCGCCGGCCGCTTCCACCACAGCAGCGCCGCGATCACGAACACGTAGCTCAGCACGTCGAGCCCGTAGGTGGCCGCCGCACCGAAGCTGGCAAGAATCAGCCCGCCCGCCGCCGGCCCGATGGAGCGCGCGATGTTGATGCCCAGCGAGTTCAGCGCCACCGCGCTCTTCAGGTCGCTGCGCGGCACCAGCTCCGGCACGATCGACTGCCAGGTCGGCCCCATCAGCGCCGCGCCGATGCCACCCACGAATGTCAGCGCGACCAGGTACTCGACCGTCAGCGCGCCCGTGTGCGACAGCACCAGCAGCGTGCCGCTCACGCCCGCCAGCAACACCTGCACGAAGATCAGAAAGCGCCGCCGGTCGAGGATGTCCGACAGCACCCCCGCCGGAATGGCCAGCAGGAAGATCGGCAGCGTGGCCGCCGTCTGGATCAGCGCCACCGCCGTCGGGCTGGCCGACAGGTCGGTCACCAGCCACGAGCTGGCCACGTCGCGCATGAAGCTGCCGATGTTGCCGAGCACCGTGGCGGCCCACAGCACCGCGAAGACCGGCTGGCGCAGCGGCGCGAAGGCGCCGGCGGCTTTGTTTGGGGATTCAGACATGGGCACGCTCTTTCAGGTCGAGCCAGGCAACGAGCAGGAAGCCGCCGACCAGGCCCAGGTGTTCGAAGAAGGAGTTTGCCGCCATGAAGCGCTCTTGCCCCACCGGAATCTCCCAGAAACGCAGCGCCACGAAGGTCGCCATGAGCGTGAAGCCCGCCAGCGCCAGCGCGCCGAGCCAGCGATAAAAACCGGTGAGGATCAACGCCGCCGCGCCCAGCTCCAGCACGATCACCGCCACGGCCAGCGGCCCCGCGGGCGACAGGCCGAAGTGGTTCATTTCGGCAATGGCCGCGTTGAAATCCATCGCCTTGTTCAGCCCGCCCTGCAGGTAGGCCGCGCACAGCAGCAGCAAGGCGACCCAGCGCACGGCGGGTGAAATGGTCCAGCGCATCGTGTTGGTATTGGCCATCACACCGCCCAGCAGGCGCAACCCAGCGCGCCCCAGAAGCTCTTCAGGTCGGCAATGGGCAGCTTGCTGCTCCAGGCCGTCGCGTGGCTGTGGCCGTGCACGTTGCAGTCGTTGGCGCAGGCGCAGGACATGGCCGCGTTGCGCAGCACCTTCTGCATCGGCGCACCTTCAGCGGGGCCGGCCGTATCGGCCCAGCCCGCATAGCCGCCGAAGGTGCGCGCGGGCGACCAGTCGGGCATGGCCGGCGGCAGCGTGCCTTCGTCGTGCGCGGCGAACGGGCCGGCACCGTAGACCACCTTGCCGCCCACCATGGTGAGCAGCGCCGTGGTGTCGGCAATTTCCGATTCGGCGCATGCGAAGAAGTCGCGGTCGGGCACCACCAGGTCGGCCAGTTGCCCGGCCTGGATGCGACCCTTCTTGCCCTCTTCGTTCGAGAACCAGGTGACGTTCTCGGTCCACATGCGCAGCGCGCCTTCGCGGTCCAGGCAGTTGCGTTGCGGGTACAGCTGCATGCCGCCCACCGTCTTGCCCGTGACCAGCCACGACAGCGACACCCACGGGTTGTACGAGGCCACGCGCGTCGCATCGGTGCCGGCCGACACCTTCAGGCCTTTCTCGAGCATGCGCTTGACCGGTGGCGTGGCCTCGGCCGCGCCGGGGCCGTAGCGCTCCACGAAATACTCGCCCTGGTAGGCCATGCGGTGTTGCACCGCCACGCCGCCGCCCAGCGCGGCGATGCGGTCCATCGACTTTTCGGAAATGGTCTCGGCATGGTCGAAGAACCAGTTCAGGCCCGCGAGCGGCGTGTCTTTGTTGACCCGCTCGAACACGTCGAGCGAACGGCTGATGGTTTCGTCGTAGGTCGCGTGCATGCGCCACGGCCAGCGGTTCTGCGCCAGGATGCGCACCACGCCTTCGAGCTCGCCTTCCATCTCGGGCGCCAGGTCGGGGCGCGGCTGGCGGAAGTCTTCGAAATCGGCCGCCGAGAACACCAGCATCTCGCCCGCGCCGTTGTGGCGGAAGTAGTCGTCGCCCTGCTTATAGGTCGAGCTGGCCGTCCAGTTCAAAAAGTCTTCTTTCTCGGCCTTGGGCTTCTGCGTGAACAGGTTGTAGGCCAGGCGGATGGTGAGCTGCCCGTCGTCGTGCAGCTTGCGGATCACTTCGTAGTCGTCGGGGTAGTTCTGGTTGCCGCCGCCCGCGTCGATGGCGCCGGTCACGCCCAGGCGGTTGAGCTCGCGCATGAAGTGGCGCGTGGAATTGAGCTGGTAGTCGAACGGCAGCTTCGGGCCCTTGGCCAGCGTGGCGTAGAGGATGGCCGCGTTGGGCTTGGCCAGCAGCAGGCCGGTCGGGTTGCCGGCGCTGTCGCGCACGATCTCGCCGCCGGGCGGTGCGGGCGTGTCCTTGGTGTAGCCCACGGCGCGCAATGCGGCACCGTTGAGCAGCGCGCGGTCGTACAGGTGCAGGATGAAGACGGGCGTGTCGGGCGCCACCGCATTCAGCTCGGCAATGGTCGGCAGGCGCTTCTCGGTGAACTGGTGCTCGGTGAAGCCGCCCACCACGCGCACCCACTGCGGTGCGGGCGTGATGGCCACCTGGCGCCGCAGCATGGCCATGGCGTCGGCCAGGCTGCGCACGCCGTCCCAGCGCAGCTCCATGTTGTAGTTGAGCCCGCCGCGAATGATGTGCAGGTGGTTGTCGATCAGGCCTGGCAGCACGCGCTTGCCTTGCAGGTCGATCACGCGGGTGGCGGGGCCGGCCAGCGGCAGCACGTCTTCGGCGCGGCCCACGCGGGTGAAGCGCCCGTCCTTGATGGCGACGGCATCGGCCGTGGGGTTGGAACGGTCCAGCGTGGTGAAGCGGCCGTTGCGCAGGATCAGGTCGGGGGTGGCGGTCTCAGCCATGGCGGGATTCTTTCGAGGAGGGGTTGGCATCGGCGACGGCCTCGGCCGGCAGGCACTTCGGCAGCTCGCCGAACACGTGCGGCTTGACCTGGTGGTGAAGCCACGAGGTGGACGAGGTGGCCGTGGCCTGCGGCCCGATGAAGCTCTTCACCAGCGGCGGGATCTGCTCGCCGAGCAGGATGCCGAGCAGCCCCACCAGGGCGATCACCGGCGGCGCCGGCGAGCGCACCTGGAAAAGCGCGTAGATCACGCCGACCAGAAGGCCGAGTGCGAGGGAAACGACATAGGTCTTCATGGCCGGCGCCTCTTTCTTTTTCTGAAGAGCGATCAGCCTTCGTGCGCGCCGAACATGGTCTTGGCGTACGTCACGCCCAGGCCGTAGGCGCCGCCGACCTTCTTCGCGATGCCCGTGGTCAGCTCGTAGGTGTCGCCGCGGGCCCAGTCGCGCTGCAGCTCCAGCAGGTATTGCAGCGAGGTCATCGGCCGTGCGCCGGCCTGCACCATGCGGTCCATCGCGCGGTTGTGCGCCTCGGCGGACACGTCGCCGCAGGCATCGGCAATCACGTACACCTCGAAGCCCTGGTCCAGCGCCGACAGCGCCGGGCCCACGATGCACACGCTGGTCCACAGGCCCGCCAGCACGATGCGCGGCTTGCCGATCTGGTTCACGCGCTCGATCACGGCGGCGTCTTCCCAGGTGTTCATCGAGGTGCGGTCGAGCATCTTCTGGCCCGCGAAGGCCTCGGTGATCTCGCTGAACATCGGGCCCGAAAAACTCTTTTCAGCCACCGTCGTCAGGATGGTCGGCACCTTGAAGCCGGCCGCCGCCTGCGCCACCAGCGCGGCGTTGTTGCGCAGGTTCACCGCGTCGATCGAGTGCGTGGCAAAGGCCATCTGCGACTGGAAGTCGATCATGACCAGCGTGTGGTCGGTGGGGGTGAGCAGCTTGGCGCCAGCGGTGGGGGTTGCTTTGATGGACATGGAAGGCTCCTTCGGTTGAATGGATGTTCGATTGGATTCACAATTGCTTTTGGAGGAAATCTCCTTGGCATGGGCTGAATCATCCGATCCCCAACACCTGTCATCGACGAAACTTTTCACCGTCAATCATCGAAGTTTTCGATCATTCCTTTTTCATTCACGGAGAACCGTCGCGTGCTCAAACTCAGCCTGGAAGCCATCGAGGTCGTCGACGCCATTGCGCGCCACGGCTCCTTCGCCGCCGCCGCCACGCGCCTGAACAAGGTGCCCTCGACCATCTCCTATGCCGTCGGCAAGCTCGAAGAGCAACTCGGCATGCTGCTGTTCGAGCGCAACGGGCCGCGCGTCACGCTCACCGCCGTCGGCGAAGAAATGCTCAAGGAGGGCCGCTGGCTGCTGAGCGCCGCGAACGACCTCGAATCGCGCATGCGCCAGATTGCCACCGGCTACGAATCAGAGTTGCGGCTGGTGCACGACTCGCTCATTCCCACCGAGGCGCTCATCGACGACATCCGCGCGTTCGAAGACCTGCGCTGCGGCACGCGGCTGCGCGTGGGCTGCGAGGCACTCACCGGCAGCTGGGAGGCGCTGCGCGAGGGGCGCGCCGACATCGTCATCGCCGCGGGCGAAGGCCCGGCCGGCGGGGGCTACCAGGCCGCGACCGTGGGCAGCCTCGAATTCGCGTTTTGCGTTGCGCCCACGCACCCGCTCACGCGGCTGGGCCGGCCGCTGCAGCGCGGCGACCTGCTCGACTGCAACGCCATCGTGGTGGGCGACTCGGCCCGCACGCTGTCGGACCGCACCGTCGGCCTGCTCGCCGGGCAGCCGCGCATCACCGTGCCCTCGATGGCCGCCAAGGTCGCCTGCCAGGTGGCCGGGCTGGGCCACGGATTCCTGCCGCGCGCGTGCATCGCGAACGAGCTGAAACGCGGCACGCTGGTCGAGCTGCCGACCGAAGAACCGCGCGCACCCGAAGCGTTCTGGCTCGCATGGAAGACCGGCGCGCAAGGGCAGGCGCTGCGCTGGTGGCGCGAGCGCATGAACCGCACGCTGGTGCCGGCGCTGCTGCCGCGCTCGTTCTGAGTCACCACCGCGCCCTTACGATTCCAAATCCCCAAGGAGAAATGCGCGCATGAGCCAATGGAAAGCGCTGGAGCCGCTGATCGTCGAAGACGCCCTGCGCGCGCTACACCAACTGCTGGCCGACAACCCCGGCGAGCAGTTCTACGCCGTGGCCTTCCAGGGCATGTACCGCGAGCTCGACGGCCCGATCTACCTGCCCGCACTTTCCGCCAACAGCGTGAGCGCCCGCGAAAGCGAGCCCTCAGGCGATTTCTGGACGGCCGAGTGGAACCCGCCCGACTGGCGCTGGGACGAAATCCAGTTCGCCAGCCCGGCCCAGAATGCGGCAGCCGACGCCGCGTGCGAGACCACCCGCAACCACACCCGCGAAGCCTGGCTGCTGGCCGAGCGCGAATGCATCGACATGCTCGTGTCCGCGGCGCAAAAGATCCGCGCGGCGCTGGGCAATGCGCCGCAGCTTGCGCCCGATTTCGTCGTCTTTCTGCATGACGACGAGAACGGCCTCGACCTGGCACGCCGCAGCATCGGCGACGCCGCTTTCCGAAAGCTCTTTCCCAAGGAAACAGAGAGCGAGCACGAGCGCCTGCGCGTCGCGGCCATGCCCGTCGAAGAGCGCGTGAGCTGGCTGGTCGGGCGCCTTGGCCGCTTCGATGGACGACCGATCGATGCCTCGGATGCGGAGAAATGGCTGGTCGACATCGGCGCGCCCGCCGTGCCCGCGCTGCTCGACCTGCTCGCCCGCCCACGCGGCAAATTCAGCCTGGAGGCCGCCAGGATGCTTGGGCACATTGGCCTCGCAACGCCCGACGTGCTGGCCGCACTGCGCAAGAAACTACTCGCCCCCGCCGACAGGTCCACGCACGCCTGGTGCGCCGCAACGCTGGCGTACCTGGGCAACAGCGACTGGCTCTTCGAGCAACTCGCCGCGTGGCGCGACCAGCCGGAACGCGCCGCCGTCGCCGTTCGCGGTCTTTGCGCGCCCTACTCCGCCTTTCGCGATCCGACGCCCGTGACGCTCGACTACCGGCCCTTGGAAACGCTGCTGTCCGGCTCCACCGCCACCGTCGAAGTCGTGCTCGAAAAACTCAAGCCTGGCACCAGCTATTGCACCTTGCGGCCCGGTGAAGTCGACGAAGCGCTGCGCGGCATGGTGTCACCGCATGCCTTCGTGCGCCGGCATGCGGCCAGCGTGGCCGACGACAGGGGACTGGGCGCGGCAGCCGGCGAACGCCTCTTGCCGGCGCTGGCCGATCGCCTTGCCCATGACGAAGACGCCAACGTGCGATGGCAGGCCGCTCGCGGCCTTTTGGCCTGGAAGCGCGAAGCCCTGCCCTGGCAAGCGGTGATGCAGCGAGCGGCCTTGCACGATGCCGACGACAGGGTTCGCGAAGCCGCCCGGGAATGCCTCGCCACGCATGGCCCTTGATCGGCTGATCGCCGTTCAGCCCGCCGCGCGCAGCTTGTCCAGCGCCCGGTCCAGAAACGCCAACCGGTCCTGCCCCCAGAAGCGCTCGCCATTGAGTATGAAAGTCGGCGCGCCGAACACGCCCGCCTCCACCGCTTCCGCGCTGTTGGCGCGGTACACCGCCAGCGTTTCGGCCGACTGCTCCAGTGCCTGCAGCGAGGCGCCGTCGTAGCCGTTTTCGTCGGCCACCGCGATGCGTACCGACGCCTGCGACGTGTCGCGCTCTTCGGCCCACAGCGCGCGCAGCAGCGCATGCGACAGCGGCTGTGCGTCGAGCCCCTTCAGCTGCGCGGCAATCACCATCCAGCCCGGGTACTTGTTCCAGTTCGCATCGCTCGGCGCGCCCTTCGGGTAGTGCGCGGGCTCCAGGTTCATCGGCATGCCGAGGTAGTCGCTCCAGCGCGCCAGCTCCAGCGCGTGGTACGTGCGGCGCGGCTCGGGACGCGTCTTCAGCGGAATGCCGCCGGTCTGCGGCACCACCGCCTGGAAGTCATACGGCTTGAGCGTGAGCCGCACGTGGTGGCGGCGCACGATGTCTTGCAGTTGCGGGCCGCCCAGGTAGGCCCAGGGGGAAGAGAGGCTGTAGTAGCAGTCGATCGCGATCATGTTTCGATTATCTTCAGCACATGCCTCACGCCGCCGCGCCGCTCCCCCTTCTCCCCTCGGGGTCTGTCGCGCGGGAGCTGCGGGCGCCATGAAGTTTCCGGCCTTTCTTTTCTCGCTGTTCCTCTCCAAGTTGGCCGACCAGATCCTGCTGTTCCTGGTGCCGCTGGTGGTGTTCCAGGTGACGCAAGACGTGGCCTGGTCGGGCTACGCCTTCGCGGCCGAGACCTTTCCGCGCTTTCTGTCGTTTCCCGTGTGCGGCGCGCTGTGCGACCGCGTCTCGCCGCTGAAGCTGCTGCGCGGCAGCCAGATTTTTCGCGCGATGGTCTGCGTGCTCGGCGTGCTGGGCAACGAGGCGCTGGGCGGCATCGGCTGGCTGGTGGGTTTGTCGGCCGTGTGCGGCGTGCTCACCACACAGGGAATGATGGCCCGCGAAGTGATGCTGCCGCAGATAGCCGCCGGCCACGGCTTCGACAAGGTGCTGGCCTATGCGCAGACCGCCGACCAGACCGGCATGGTGCTCGGCCCGCTGCTGGCGGCGGCGCTCTTCGCCGTGTGGCCGTGGCAGGCGGCGGTGGGCGCCGCCGCAGCGCTGTTCCTGCTGGCCGACGTGGCCACCGCCTACTGGCGGCGCGGCAACCCCGTGCAACTGCACGAACCGCAGGGCGAGCCCGGCCACTTTCTGCAGCCCGTCAAAACCGCGCTCGGCCACGTGCTGCGCCTGCCCGGGCTGCTTCGCCTGACCGTGCTGACCGCCGGCGTGAACCTCATGCTCGGCACCACGCTGGCCTCGTCCGCCGCCATGGTCACCGGGCTGCACCAGCGCTCGGCCACGTATTACGCGTGGCTGCAGACGCTCGGGGCCGTGGCCACCATCGTCATCTTGCTGGGCATCATTCGCGGATCGTTCCCGCTCAAGCGCATGGGCGTGGCCGCGTACACGCTGATCTTTGTGGGCGGGCTGCTCACCGCCGTGAGCACCAGCCACTGGGGCTATGCGCTCGGCTTTCTGCTGGTGATCGGGTTCGACAAGATGTTCAGCATCTACATCCGCATTCACCGGCAACGCATCATTCCGGCGAAGGACTATGGCAAGACCACCGGCGTGATCGTGCTGCTGAACAACCTGAGCCAGCCCGTGGCCGGCCTGCTGGTCGGCGCATTCGCAAGCGCGGCCCAGACCCGCATGGTCATTCTGGCGCTGTGCCTGCTCATGGGCGCCATCGGCATCGCTGCCGCCCTGGCCCACCGGCGGGGCGCTGCTACATCACCTTGACCGCGCGGCCGATGTATTGAATCGGCCCCGTCGGCCGGTCGATCGGCGAGCCGTTCTCGGGCTCCAGCGTCAGTTCGAACAACTGGTTGGGCTCCAGTGGCGGCAGCTTGTCGATGGGAATGCGCAGCGTCTGCCCCTGCTTCACCAGCCCCAGCGACACCGGCCCGCGCCACTGGTCGGCCTTGGTCCAGAACTGCAGCGACTTCTGCGGCGGCACCACCATCGTGCCCAGTGGCACCAGGTTCAGCTGGCGCGCCGAGTTGGTCTGGATCACCCAGCCCGGCGCCTTGTCTTGCGGTGCCACCAGCACCACCACGTACTGCGTGGCCGGCGGCGTGGCGTCGCGTGTGACCACCACCGCCAGCAGCAGCGCCGCCGTCGCGAATCCGCCCGCGGTCAGGCCGCGCCAGAGCTTCAGGTTGTTCCACCAGTTCGAAAGGCCTGAGGCACTCGCGGGCGATGCCTTCGCAGCAGCAGCAGCCGGCTTGTTCAAGCGGCCCAGGCCATCGACGCTGCGCTCGATACGCGACCACAGCCCCACGGACGGTTCGACCGGCGGTGCCAGCGAGGTCAGCGGCAGCAGCCGCGCTTCCCAGCCCCGCACCGCTTCGCGCAGCGCCGCTTCATTCGGCATGCGCGCTTCGACCGCCGCACGCGCGCCGGCCGACAGCGTGCCCAGCACGTACTCGCCCGCCAGTGCGTCGATGTTGTCGTTGATGTCTTCGTTATTTGTTGGTTCGGCGGTGCTCATGCCATGCACTCCCGCAGCGCGCGCATGCCGCGCTGGATCCAGGCCTTCACCGTGCCCAGCGGCGTCTTCAGCCGCTCGGCGATTTCGCCATGCGAGCAGCCTTCGACGTACGCATAGAGGATGCAATCGCGCCGCGCCGGTTCCAGCCCCTCGAGGCAGCCGTGCAGCCGGCCCAGGTCGGCGCGCAATTCGAACGGGTCGCCCGTGGCCGCGTACGCCGCCAGCGAGGCCTGGTCGTCGGCCGCTTCGACGGCGTCTTCGTCCATGCTCACTTGGCGCGCGCCGCTGCGCACCATGTTCAGCGCCGCATTGCGCACCACGCTGTACACCCAGCCCCGGCCTTCGCCCAGCGCCGGGTTGAAGCTCGCCGCGCGCTGCCAGATGCTCAGGAAGGCATCGTGCAGCACGTCTTCGGCCTGCTGGCGCTGGCGCACGATGCGCAGCGCCACCCCCATCAGGTACCGGCTTTCACGCTGGTAGAGCTGCTGCAACGCCGTACGGTCGCCGCGGGCGCAAGCCATGAGGGCGGCGTCGTAGTCGAAGGGGGTGGCGGCAGCGGCGGTGGATGCGGGCGGCGGGTTGTGCACGGGTGCGATGGTAGTGGCACCGGCGCACCCGCCGCGCATTCACCCCCGGATCAGGAAGCCTTCCAGAAAATGTAGTCGGCCTGGTACTTCACCACCTGCTTCTGGCCCTTGGTCGCCGGCGTGCACGGCGAGGCCGCCGGCGCCACGCCGCCTTGCAGCGCCACGCGCTGGATGTAGGTCACGCCCGTCATCGCGCCCGAGCCCGTCGCCGGGTTGGCCTTCACCAGCTGGAACGGCAGGCTGGTCGGGCCCGAAGGCGCAACCGCCAGTTGCGTTGCCGTGAGCTTCGAGCCGTCGTTCGATTCCCACGTGGCCGGCGGGCCGTAGTACTTGCCCACCTGCTTGCCGCTGCGGTCGTTCAGCTTGGCGTCGGGGCCGACGAACACCCACTCCGTCTGGCCCGGGGCGTTGGCCTTGTCGCGGCATTCGTAAGTGATGTCGCCCACGCCCACCGTTTCCATCGCCACCTTGTTGCCGGCCGGCACCTGGATGGTCGGCGGCAGGCTCGACTGGTTGAAGGCGGGGGCCATCGACATCGATCCGCAGGCGGTGAGCACGGCGGCAGCGGCGGAGACGGCGCCGAGGACGGCGAGCGAACGGGACGTGGAAGAAGAAGAAGAAGAAGAAGAAGAAGAACGGGAGGTGTGCATGGAATTGCTCCTGGGTTGTAGAAGGACAGCAGCTCCTCGCTGCTGAAGGGTCTACACGGCAGGTGCGCGTTTGGATGCACCGGGGGCGAAATATTCTTTTGCGATTGGCTGGGTCGGGCGAGCGGGCCACCGGAAAGCTGAAACCGCCGGACAGCGTGACAAATTTCGAAGCGGTTGACACTGGGCCACAGTGTCATCGGCCGCATCCTCCTACAACTCCCAGACACAACTGGGAGGTTCCAAGATGATGCGAAGAATTCTGGTGGTCGGAGGCAAGGTCAACAAGCACCGGCAAACTGTTCTGAGATACCTATTGGCATCTCTTGCCGTGCTGCTAACACCAGCCGCATCGGCGTGTAGCCCGATCAAGAGCACCGGCGTTGTGTTCGATCGGAACTCCGCCAAGGTTCCGGCTGAACAGGTTCTCAAGATTGCCAGCTGGACCGCCCTACTCCGCGCGAGATATCCCAATCGAGAAGCCATCTTCATGACCACGCAGGCAGCGTTCGGCGAGGACGATGCAAACAACCTCGGACTGAGGCGCATGAGGAGTGTTGCAGAGGTTCTCACGGGGAACTTGCAGTTCGATGTGCAGCGGATCCACCTCCCCTCGATCGGTTATGTCGCCACCAAGCCGGCGCCGGAGGGAAGCAACTTGGTGAAACGCGTTGATATCGACTTCTTGCCGGCGTGCCCGCACGAGTGCCCATGCCAAATGGGAGACCCTCTCTACAACCCGCTGGATCAACGGCGGTGAAGGGTCAAATCATTGCCCTGCTGTCGCTCGCCCTGACCGCAGGGCCAGTGGCCGCGTGCAGCTACATCGTGCAAACCCAAGTGCACTTCGAAAGCGGCTCGGCGGAACTGGACCGGTCGCAAGTCATCAAGCTTGCCGAGTGGCTGGACCGCTCGTACACGGACTTCTCCATGTACACGGGCGCAGCGGTGGAGGCCGGTGCTTCCGGTCCCGTTGACGCGGATGCAAAAGCGTTGGCCGCACTGCGTGCAACCAACACGGTGAAAGCGCTACGCATGCTGTTGCGCGTTGACCTTCCGGTGGAGAAATTCTCTCGGGCATACCGCTTTTCAACGAGCGACCTGGGAGAGAACAACGACTTCGCTTCGCTCCAGCTCTACCCCGATGCCGCAAGGCTGAAGCTGCCGGACTGCAACCCGGTCCCGATTCCGGGCTTCAAGTACTGAGCCAGTGGCGCAACAGGGCATGCCATGTGCCGACCGACCGGCACATGGCAACCGCCCCAATCAACAGCAGCCCTCACTCACCCCGAGTGCGCGAGCTGCAAGCCCCCTTTGCCATCGGGCTGCCAGACCTCCGCCCCATCCGAACTGGCATTGAAGAATCCGACACCGTGCTTCGCGGCAAGCGCGACAACGGCGTCATACGCAGGCTCGGCCTTCGACCAGGCGAACGCCGCATAGATGACTTCCCGCCCGACGCTGTAGTCGGTCACCGTCGAGTCGTCCTCCGGAAAATCCTCGGACGACAACGGGCCGTTCATGGCAGGCCATGACTGGATCATTTCCAGGAACCACGCCTTCAATGCAGGCGCGCTCACATCCGGGTCGTCGTAGGAATGGTCTTCTTCCCACTCGGTGTGGCCTTCAAACCATTCGAGAAAGGCGGCCCGGTCCTTGGGCGCAGCCTCCACTGCAAACACCATCAAGTCGTAACTCATGTGGGGAACTCCTCCTGGTTGGGAGTTCGATTCTGGTGTCGGTGAATGACAAAAGTGCGAGTGGTCGAGCCATGGGCGCCTCCAAGCCGCCCTCGGAGGTATTTGACCAGTAGCCCAAATACCCGCACGGCGCAGCTACGCCACGGCAGTTCGTTCGCGAGCACTGCCGCGCCGTGCCCGCAAGGGATTTTTTAAGGAAAAACATCCCCAAGGGCATTGGTACTGACTCAACCGAGCCTGGCCAAGGCCCGCAGGCGAAGAAAACGAGCGCATTGTGAGCGGGGCGTTCAAACGCGAGCAAGGTCCAGTTCCCTGCGCCGACGATCATCAAGAAGATCGTTGCGACAGGGTTGGGAGATCGGGCTCCACATCTCGTCGCATGAGTGTTTCGAGATCACTGGCTAATTTATGCACGCTGTTCCATTGCTGATAGTCACACTCGATATTGAAGACCTTTTTTATGAGCATTGCATTCTGTTCGACCGTTGGAGCGTCTCGAAACATTGCATACAAGTCCGTAAGCCCATGAGCTTTTCCCACCGCCTGATTCAACTTGTCCTTCTGGACAAGCCGATCTCCGACCTTGATGTGAGCCGCTACAGGATTTTTCAAGGTATCCCAGAGCGTGTGCGAAAGACGATCTGTGCTCTCCATCTTTTCCATCGCCGCCGATAGCGCTTTATCGGTCTCCATTCTGATTTTCCTTTTTGCGCCACGGGTTTTCGCGTTACGCAACTCTATTGCTTGATCGGTGATTGTTTGACGAAATCCAGTTAGATCTTTTCTTATTCGCATGAGCTCATTGCAAAACGCGCCCGGACTGTCCTTGCAGTTCTTAAGAACTGTTTGAGTCAAAGCCGGCATTTTTATACGACGCCACTCAGGAATGTCACTGTCATCCCAATCATCGAATTCAGTCGACAAGCTTTCGAACAACTTCAATGCGGCCTTGCGTTTTTCGCCGATGTATTCCAAGGTAAATGGCCGGCTCAGCAGCCCGGTGTACAAGTGCAGCCCCAATTCCGTTGCCACATTACCCATTGCGCGCATTCGACGATAGGAGGCATCCAAGGTATCCATATCGGAGCGTGAAAAATCTGCACTTCGGCCAAGCAAGTACGCCGTATCCAAATTGTTCGAATCCATGATGCGCGACATGCGAGCAAAACCGAAGGTTTTCTCATATTCGATCAATGTCTGAAGTTCATCAGCCAACCGATCAATGTTGTAGCTCACATGCGTGTTGAGCCAGGTTCTATCTATCAGAATTTCAACAGACAGGTCCTCTAGCCCAATCCTCGTCAGCAGCTCTTCGCACTCGCGAGCCACTCCCGTCGGATGAATCAACCCCCAATTGAAAAGATCCCCAAACCCAATCTGCTCTCCGGTTGGCAGCTCGTAGATATAGATTCGCTCATGAAACGCAGCTGCTTCGATCAAGGAATTGATGGCATGCAGCTCCCCCGGCGTAATTATCTTCGGCGAAGAGAAAACCCTGTTGGCATCAATCAGCACATCAACGCTAAGAAGTGCGCTATTGGAAACGTCAATCATGGGAGCAGCCCTGGATTTTTATGCACAGCTAGAACCTCCAATTTCCAGACAGCAAAAACCGACAACCGATTGCACAAATCGTCTCAATCCATTTTCACTTGAAAACGACGACTTCTTTAGTGGTTTCAGTGCAAGTTTATACAGGATTATCGCGCCTAAAGAGAGCGGTTTTTCCTTGTGGACAAAGGGGACAGTTGAGAAAACGAGGTACCACTCCGCCGGTCTATTTTCCCAGGCACTCCAAGCCGGACAACGGGAGACTCCCTGTGATTTCCCACCGAATAGGCTCGCACAAATTATTGACTGTCAGACAAATATATTGTTCCTAAAACCCCATTTATCCGCAAAGGTATCCGCAAGACACTCCTCCCATCCCCTCAGGAGTGCTTCATGCCAATCGCCTTACTCGCGCTGACCCTCAGCGCCTTCGCCATCGGGACGACCGAATTCGTCATCGTTGGCCTCATCCCCACGGTCGCTGCTGACCTGGGCATCGGCCTTCCCTCGGCCGGCCTTCTCGTCAGCCTCTACGCACTGGGCGTCGCCATCGGCGCGCCGGTGCTCACGGCCCTCACGGGCAAGCTGCCGCGCAAGGCGCTGCTGCTCGGGCTGATGGCGCTCTTCACGCTCGGCAACCTGCTGGCGTGGAAGGCACCGAGCTATGAATCGCTGGTGGCCGCCCGCATCCTCACGGGCCTGGCGCACGGCGTGTTCTTCTCTATCGGCTCGACCATCGCCACGGGCCTGGTGCCGAAGGAAAAGGCCGCGAGCGCCATCGCGATCATGTTCACCGGGCTCACGGTGGCGCTGGTCACGGGTGTGCCGCTGGGCACGTTCATCGGCCAGCACTTCGGCTGGCGCGAAACCTTCCTGGCTGTGTCCGCGCTGGGCGTCATCGCCTTCATCGGCAGCTGGATCTTCATTCCCAACAACATCCGCCACACGCCGCCCGCCTCGCTCGCGCAGCAAGCCAAGGTGCTGGCCGAGCCGCGCCTGTTGCTGGTGTATGCCAAGACTGCCATCGGCTACGGCGGCTCGTTCATTCCGTTCACGTTCCTTGCGCCGATCCTGACGGACGTGTCGGGCTTCAGCGCCGGCTCGGTGGGCTGGGTGATGCTGGTGTATGGCGTGTCGGTGGCGGTGGGCAACATCTGGGGCGGCAAGCTGGCCGACCGCATGGGGCCGATTCCCGCGCTGAAGATCATCTTCGCGCTGCTGGCCGCCGTGCTGCTGGTGTTCAACTTCGCGGCACCGCACAAGTGGCTGGCGCTGGTGGCGGTGCTGATGTGGGGCGCGGTCGCATTCGGCAACGTGCCGGGCCTGCAGGTGTATGTGGTGAAGCAGGCCGAACGCTTCACGCCGCAGGCGGTGGACGTGGCCTCGGGCCTGAACATCGCGGCCTTCAACCTGGGCATTGCGCTGGCAGCCTGGGCCGGCGGCCTGATCGTGACGCACCTGGGCCTGATGCACACGCCATGGATCGGCGCACTGGTGGTGCTGGTGTCGCTGGGCCTGACGCACTGGAGCGGCACGCTGGACCGCCGTGCCGGCATCCCGGCGCGGGCCTCGGGTCCGATGCCGGTCAGCCACTGATCGAAGCCTTCTTCATTTCCTCATTCATTCAATTTCAACGCACAAGGACAAACAACATCATGGCAACGAACAACGACATCAACGACATCAACGACACGACCATCCCCGCCTTCGGCCTCGGCACCTTCCGCCTCAAGGGCCAGGTGGTGATCGACTCGGTAAAGAACGGCCTCGACGTGGGCTACCGCGTGATCGACACGGCGCAGATCTACGGCAATGAAGCCGAGGTGGGCCAGGCCATTGCCGAAAGCGGCGTGGCGCGCAAAGACCTGTTCATCACGACCAAGATCTGGACCGACAACTACGCGAAAGACAAGCTGGTGCCGAGCCTGAAAGACAGCCTCGCCAAGCTGCGCACAGACCATGTCGACCTGACGCTGATCCACTGGCCCTCGCCGGGCAACGCAGTGCCTGTGGCCGAGTTCATGGGCGCGCTGGCCGAGGCCAAGACGCTGGGGCTGACCAAGCACATCGGCGTGTCGAACTTCAACATCGCACTGATGAAGGAAGCCATCGCGGCGGTGGGCGCGGAAAACATCGCCACCAACCAGATCGAGCTGCACCCGTACCTGCAGAACCGCAAGGTGGCGGAGTTCGCAAAGAGCCAGGGCATCCACATCACTTCGTACATGACGCTGGCCTACGGCAAGGTGATCGCCGACCCGGTGATCGAGGCGATTGCCAAGGCGCACAACGCAACGACGGCGCAGGTCACGCTGGCCTGGGCGATGCAACTGGGCTACGCGGTGATTCCGTCGTCGACGAAGCGCGCGAACCTCGAAGGCAACCTGAAAGCGCAGCAGCTGAAGCTGAGCGATGCCGAAATGGCGCAGATGGCCGCGCTCGACCGCGACGAGCGGCTCACCGACCCGGCCGGCCTGTCGCCGGCCTGGGACTGAGCGAGCCATCGACGCGAGGGCCAAGCCATGAACGATGACGACGACGACAACAACAAGCCACTGCCGCCGTTCGCCGGCCGCACTTTCGAAGTGCGCTATGGCGAGACGATGACCGCGCTGAACATCTACGCGGCCGACGGCAAGACGATGCGCTACGAAGTCACGGCCGGCCCCTTCAAGGGCGCGACGGCCGAGGTGCACTACGAGGCGGAGGCGCTGGGCACTGGGCTGTATGCGCTCTCATGGCAAGAGGCCGACAAGGGCACGGTGGTGCACGTCGACGACTTCGAAGGCGGCCACTCGCGCTCGTACTACACGACGGCCGGGCACGAGTTCGTGCGCATGGCCGGCACGCTGCGCGAGGTGGTGGCGCGATGAGCCGGCCGCGCCCGCGGGTGTGCGCTGCGTCGGGCAGCGCTCAGCCGGCAGCAATCTGACGTTCCGCCTCGACGGGGGCGACAACAACGGCTGCTGCTGCGGCGGCGGCGGCTTCAACCGCGGCAGGTTGCAGCGCGGGAACCTGCGCATCGCATGCCGACTGCAACGCGATCGCGACGGCCTCGGGTGCCTCGCGCAACTCGGCGATGTCGCGCTCGCCGACGCAGTAGCCGTCGAGCCGCACGTAGACGCGCTTGAAATCGCCACCCAGCGCCTTCGCCACATCGCGCAGGCAATCAGGAAGCGTGGCAAAGCCGCGGTCCTGGTAGGAGCTGGGCGGTATCACGCCCTTGGAGCGGGGTGCGCGCACGGAGTAGGCAAAAGATGCGCCGTCTGCCCGGAGCTCCACCACGGGCTGCAGGCTGCGTTGGACTTCCCCTGTGCTTTTCATGGCCGCAGTGTAAGTGCGACACACCGGCTCACTGTGTGCGATGCAGCCTGCTCGCAACAAGGTCTGTAAGCAGTGCCAACACGATGGCGCCACCGCCCAGTGCGAAGAGCAACGCATAGTTACCACCCGAATGCCCGAGCAGCCACGACATGCCGTAGGCCGCACTGGCCTGCAACACGGCGAAGCCGGTGGTCGCGTGGCTCCAGGCGGCCTTCTGCATCGACGGGTGGTGCGCCAGCAGCTCCTGCACGCGGCCCAGCACCAGCGGCACGATGCCCGGCGTGAAGGCGCCGACCACCGCGCTTGAAACGATGAGCCCGCCATGCCCGATGAGGCCGACAGCAGGCAAAGCCAGCGCCACCGCCTGCACGGCGAAGGCAATGCGCAGCGCGGCACCGAAGCCGACGCGGTCGGCCAGGTAGCCGCTGAGCACGGGGCCGACGATGGCGCCCAGGCCGAACACCACCCAGTACTGCGCACCGACCGCAAGGCCCTGCCCGAGCCCGCGCGCCACGAAGTCGACGAGAAAGATCATGTGCGGCACAAGGCACACCGCGTTCAGCGCATACGAGAGGGTCAGCGCACGCAAAGCGCCCCTGGCGACGGGCGGGCGCGCTGCGGCGGTGTGCGCTTGGCTGGCAGGCTGGGCCGGTGCCGAGGCGGGCCAGTTGTGCCACGCCACGACGGTGAGCAGCAACGCGAGCGCGGCCAGCCCGATCCACGTGGCCGCCAACCCCTGGCGCAGCAGCAGCGGCACCAGCGTGCCCGATGCCGCAATGCCGAGGCCGATGCCCGCGAAGATCATTCCGCTCGCAAGCCCGCGCTGCTGGGGCGGCACGTGCGCCAGCACGGCAGGGGCGGCCAGCACCATCAGCGCGCCGCCGGAAATGCCGGAGACGATGCGCCAGCCGAAGAACCACGCAAAGTCGATGGGCCACGCGCAGGCGAGCAGCGAAACGGCCGTGGCCAGCATCATGGCGCGAAGCACCGCGCGGCCCGGCCAGCGCGCCGACATGGGCCCGCCGATCAAGGCGCCGATCAGGTAGCCCACGAGATTGGCCGCGCCGAGGTAAGTCGCGGCGGAGGCGCTGAACCAGTGCGCATCGATGATGGCCGGCAGCAGCGGCGTGTAGGCGAAGCGGGCCAGGCCGAGCCCGACGAGCGTGGCGCAGAAGCCCGCAAGAATCGCGCGCCACGGTGGCGCGGGGGCAGCCACCCTGGCGGCGGCGATGCGTGGGGCGGCGGACATCGGGGGTCTCCGGCGAATCGATGATCCGATGCTATGGATTGCCGCGTTGCGAGTGAATCCCTATGCTTGGGCATTCAGTATTTCGGAACAAGGAAGAATCGTGGACCGCATCGACGCCATGAAGGTCTTTGTCGCGGCGCTGGCCGAAGGCAGCCTGGCCGGGGCGGGCCGCAAACTGGGCAAGTCGCCCGCCGCGGTAAGCCGCGCCATCGCGTTCCTCGAAACGCACGTGGGCACCGAGCTACTGCACCGCACGACGCGCTCCATACGGCTGAGCGAGGCGGGCGAGCGCTATGCGGTCGCGTGCCGTCGCATCCTCACCGACCTTGAAGAAGCCGACATGGCGGCCGCGGGCGAACGCTCGGCACCGCGCGGCCGCCTGACGGTCACGGCGGCGGTCGCGGTCGGCGAGAGCCTGCTGAGGCCGATCCTCGACGAGTTCATGAACGCGCACCCGACGGTGTCGGTGCGCCTGCACCTGCTCGACCGGCCGGCCAACCTGATCGACGAAGGCATCGACGTGGCGTTGCGCATTGCCCACCTGCCCGACTCGACGCTGGTGGCGCTGCCCGTGGGCGAGGTGCGCCGCGTGACCACGGCGTCGCCGCGCTACCTGGCGCGGCACCCGCGCATCACGCAGCCGTCGGACATTGCAGAGCACCAGGTGGTGGCCATGACGCATTTCGGCATCGACTCGTGGAGCTTTCCGCAACAGAGCGGCGCTGCTGCGGGTTCTTCGGGCTCGGCGATGCCGCGCACGGTGCAGTTCGCGCCGCGCTTCATCGTCAACAGCCTGCGCGCGGCGGTGGCGTCGGCGGTCGAAGGGCGCGGCGTGCTGCGTTCGTTCTCGTACCACGTGGCGGACGAGGTGGCCGATGGGCGGCTGCGCATCATCCTGCCCGATGACGAGATCGCGCCGCTGCCGGTGCACCTGGTGGTGCCGCATGGGCGGCTGTCGGTGCCGAAGGTGCGGGCCTTCGTCGACTTTGCGCTGCCGAAGTTGCGCGCGGGTTTCGCGCAGTGGTGCGAGGTGTGCACATCCCGGAGCAAGCCGGCATCCAAGGCAACGCCCAAGCCCAAGAGAAGCTGATTCGCTCGAACTGAGGAAGAGTGTTCGCCGTATCGCGGCTATTCACTCTTCGGCCGGTCGAATCCAAACTTCCTTCCACGACGGCGCCGCATGTTGCGGCCCGATGAACCGGAAGGAAATGGACCATGACTGTGCAGAAACCCATCGGCGGCAAGACCGCCATCGTGACCGGCGCCAGCAGCGGCATCGGCTTTGCCATTGCGCGCCGCCTGCTGGCCGAAGGCTGGAACGTGGTCGGCAACGCGCGCAACGACGCGCGGCTGCTCGACGCCGCGCGCCAGCTCGGCGCCGGCGACCGCTTCAGCGGCGTGGCCGGCGACATTGCCGACCCGCGCACCGCGCAGGCGCTGGTCGACCATGCGGTGGCGCGCTTCGGCGCCGTCGATGCGCTGGTCAACAACGCGGGCGTGTTCCTGCCCAAGCCCTTCGTGGCGTTCACGCCCGAAGAAATCGAAGAGCAGATTGCGATCAACGTGAAGGGCACCATCTTCGCGTCGCAGGCAGCGGCGCGTCAGATGGTGGCGCGCGGCTCGGGCGCCATCGTGAACATCACGGCGTCGATCGCGCTGCAGCCGCGCAGCAATGTGCCGGCCTTCATGGCGGTGCTGCTCAAGGGCGGACTCAACGCGGCCACGCGCGCGCTGGCGCTCGAACTGGCGCCGCACGGCGTGCGCGTGAACGCGGTGGCGCCCGGCATCATCGACAGCCCGATGCACCCTGCCGAATCGCATGCGTTCCTGAAGACGTTGCAGCCCACCGGCCGCCTGGGCACGGTCGATGAAATCGCCGATGCGGTGCTCTACCTGGTGAACGCGGGCTTCACCAGCGGCGCGGTGCTGGCGGTCGACGGCGCCGCGGCGGCCGGCAACTTCTGAACCCCAGGCGCAAGGAGAACACCATGCCTTACGTCAACGTTCGCATCACCCGCGACGGCGTCACGCGCGAGCAGAAAGCCACCGTCATCGCGGAGATCACCGACACGCTGCAGCGCGTGCTCGGCAAGAAGCCGGAGCTCACGCACGTGGTGATCGACGAGATCGACACCGACAACTGGGGCTTTGCCGGCGAGACGACCACCGTGGTCCGCGCACGGGAAAGCGCGAGGCGGAACGACGCAGACCGGTAGCCCCCGTTCAGCGCATGCCGAACAGCGCAGCGGCATTGCCCCAGGCAATGCGCTGCGCCACGTCGGACGGCAGGTCGCCGAGCCACGTGCGGTAGCCGCGCATGATGTCGTCGTAGGCGCTCCAGCGCTGGTTGACCCAGGTGTCGGAGCCGACCATGAAGCGCTCCGGGTACTTGAGGATGAGCGCGCGCCACTCGGGGCACAGCGAGCCGCCGTCGCAGGTCAGCCCCGGCCGGTAAGAGAGTTCGCCCATCAGCAGCGGGTAGCGCTCCAGCAGCGCCTGCACCCGCCCGATGGGCGCGCCGCCGATGCCGGTGTGGGCCCAGATGAGGCGCAGGCTTTGGCCCTTCGATGGCGCGTTGGCCATCAGCAGGTCGATGGCCACGTCGTCGACGTGCGCCAGCACCGCGAGCTTCTGCCGCTCGGCCAGCGCAATCAGTTTCTTCGCCACCGGTCCGTTGGCATTGGCGCTGTCGTACAGGTGAAATTCCCCCAGCCCGCGGTACGGCCCGCTCGGCGTGCCGCGCGCCAGTTCGGCCAGCACCATGTCGTGGATGGTCTCGTCGCGGAACCAGTTGCTGTAGTCGTCGCGGTTGCGGTACAGGCGCACGAAGGGCACCACCGTCACGCCCGCCGCGCGGGTCTCGCGTGACGCGGCCAGCGTCTGCGTGCCCGCGTTGGGCCGTGAATTGGCAACGATCGCCTTGACGCCATTGCGCTGCATGCGCGCGAGCGCTTCGGCCGGCGGGTACGGCCCGGTGTTGCCGTCCCACGCTTCCTGGTTGTAGTGCAGGTGCGTGTCGAACAGCGGGCCGTCGTAGGCGGGCTTCTGCGTGGACTGCCCATGCGCCAGCGGCATCACCAGCGCCGAGGCGGCCAGGAGCAAGGCTGCGGTGGTCGGCGCGAAGGCTTTCATGGGGTCCCCGGGGTGGTAGAAACCTGATTATCCCGAGCCTCAACGAGCCAGCCAATCCTTCTTATGCCAACGCCGACGACGAACGACACCCACACGCGCATCGCAAACAGCTTCGATGCGCAGGGCCTGATGAAAACCCTGGGCGCAACGATCGCGCTGGTGGCAGATGGCGAGGTTCATATCGAGCTGCCGTTTTCGACAGCGCTGTCGCAACAGCTCGGGTACGTGCACGCAGGCGCGATCACCAGCGTGGTCGACAGTGCATGCGGCTATGCGGCGCTGACGAAAGCGCCGGCGGATTTCGAAGTGGTCACGGCGGAATTCAAGATCAACTTCGTGCGGCCGGCCATCGGCGAACGCTTTCTGGCCATCGGGCGGGTGCAGAGCGCGGGCAAGCTGCTTGCGGTGTGCACGGGGGAAGTGCGGGCGTTTTCCTTGGCAGGCGGTGAGGACTACAAGGTGGTCGCGTTGATGCAGGCCACGGTGGTGAATGTGCGGCGGTAGCGCGAACCCGCAGATCAATCAACAAGGGCGAAGCCGATGCAGCTGCAACTCGATCACGTCATGTTCCCGGTCTACTTCAACAACGCCTTTCTCGATGTTGTCGAAGAAACATGGCGCGGCTACGGCACCGGCAAAGTGTTCACCCAGCCGCAGAACGCGGCGTTCAAAGGGGTGTATCTGCAAGGCAAGCGTTTCTATGTCGAGCATTTGTCGACGGTGCAGTTCGAGCCGTACTGGTCGAACACGCTCTATGTGGTGCTGCCGAAAAGCCTTTGGTCGCACTACGCCGAGCCGGACCTTCTGACGGAGCACTTTCTCGTGCCGAAATTCGGGTGCGGCTTTTCGTTGGTGAGCCCGGAGTTTCCGCATCTGCATTCACAGATCGCGGAGGGTGAGAGCTACGACGGGCTGACGGTGTTGATCTCCGCGGCACTGGCGTCCACGTTGCAGACGCTCGCGGGAAAGACGTGGACGCTGCCTCCCCACATCAAGGTTCACGACAAGCTTCATCATGCGCACGACATGGCGGTCATCGATGAAAACGCGAAGCTGGTAGCGCCGCTGTACCAAGCCAACCCGGTCTTGCGGGAGTTTTTCTGATGACGCTGCGCGTTCAACTGGTCGATGAAACACAGCACGAATCGCTGACCGAACTGCTGTGCGAACTGCACGCGTTCTACAACGAAGGCGCGGTCGCCTCGCGCGATGCGGTGCGCGAACACCTGCGCCTGAATCTCCTGGCGCCTGAGTCGTCGCAACGGCTGGTCGTGGCTTCGGGCGACGACGGCGCGGTGGTCGGGCTGGCCGCCATCTCGCTGGTCTATTCGCTGGTCGATTTCGCGCCCGACACGCGCAGGCATTGCCAGTTGAAGGAGCTCTATGTGCGCTCGGCTGCCAGGAGCCATGGCGCCGGCAAGGCGCTCATGGCGTGGGTGGCACGGTATTCCCTCGAGCACGGTTGCCACCGCATCGACTGGCCCGTGAAGGCATCGAACGACAGGGGCATCGCCTTCTACGAAGGCCTTGGTGCGAAGAGAGTTGTCGAGCGCCTCGGCTACAGGCTCAGCGAGCCGCAGATCAGCCAGCTCGCTTTCGATCGCTAAGCCAGTTTCAGCCCGCATCCTTCAATGCCTGCTTGGCCTTCTGCGCCGAGCTCTTCGCGCGGTTCTTGTGATAACCCGACTTGACGTTGTTGACCGCCTTGCCGACCGGGCCGCTCTTCTTGGCCTTGCTGTCGGCCTGCTTCTCGTCGATCTTGTGCTGCGCGGCATCGGTCGCATCGGATGCGGCCTTGCCCAGCTGGGCGTAGGCGGTGCCAGTGCCGGCTGCGAGCAGCGTGAGCGAAGTGGCGAGTGCGATCAGGGTCTTGTTCATCGGGTGTTCCTCCAAGTATTGAAAAGTTGACCCCGATGGTTGCACCGCTTGCGTCATGCCCGTGTCAGCCGCGACCGCAGAAAGCGTGGGTGCCGGCGCCGACAGCGAACAAGCGGGCGCGGCGGCTGAACAGCCGCCAGTCGCTTCATTTCATCAAGCAGCGCGGCGCGTCGCGGCCCAGTCCGAAAGAATCTGCACGGCATCGCCGGCCAGCTTCTGCTCGGCGGGCAGGCTGCGTTGCCCGAACGGCGCGCCCGCCTCGATGCGCAGCGCCTCCACGTCGATGGGGTGCCGCGCCGCCACGGTCACGCCCTTGAACGCTTCACCCGACTGCGCGAGCGACGCCGCGTAGTACAGCCTGGCGATGCCCGCGATGTGCATGGCCGCCGCGCACATGGCGCAGGGCTCGCACGACGTGTAGAGCTCGCAGCCCGACAGATTGACGGTGCCCAGCTTGCGGCAGGCATCGCGAATGGCCTCGACCTCGCCGTGCGAGGTCGGGTCGTGGTGGGCCACCGAATGGTTGAAGCCTTCGCCGACGATCACGCCGTCCTTGACGACGACAGCGCCGAAGGGCTCGGTGCCGGGCACCCGCAGCGCCTGGGCGGACAGCGCGAGCGCGCGCTGCATGAATTCCTGCTTGTATGTGGACATGAGGTCAAACCTTTCTTGCGTTGTCTAGAACGGAAGGCACGGCGGTTGAGGGCACGGCGCGCGGCGAATCGAACAGGCCGGCGGTCACCACGGCGTAGCGGCGCGGATCGAAGCGCAGCATCAGCGGCAACAGCACGACGACCACGGCGGCAAGGTAGGCCCACGCGTGCGTGAAGCCGCCCGTCTGCTCGCGCACCCAACCGGTAACGAAAGGCGCGAGCGCCGCGATCATGAAGCCGAAGCCTTGCATGAAGCCCGCCAGCGCGCCGGCCTGCGCCGGGTCGGGCAGGTGGTCGAGCGCCAGCACCATGCACAGCGCGAAGGCGCCGCCAAGGCCGAAGCCGAGCACGATCGCCACGCCGGCGGCGGACACGGGCAGCGCGAACATCAGTGCCGCAAAGCCGGCAAGCTGCGCGACCAGCGTGAGAGCGAGCCACGGCCGCAGGTCGCGGCCAAAGCTGCGCGCCAACGCGGGCATGGCGAGCGCGGCGACGACCTGCGCGGCCGTCATCAGTGCGAGCACGGAGCCGCCTTCTTGCGCGGTCCACCCCTGCTGCGCGTAGAAGTGCGGCAGCCACGCGACGAGGCTGGTGTAGCCGCCATTGATGAGGCCGAAGCACACGGCCAGCAGCCATGCGCGCGGGCTGCGAAAGCAGCGCAGCCACGAGAGGTTCTGGCGCGGCGCGGTGTTTGCTGCCGATGTCTTGCCGTCTGGAACTTCACGCCGCAAACCCAGCCACGACAGCAGCGCCACCGCGGCCAGCACGGCCCACATCGCCAGGCCCGCATGCCAGTCGGCCTGCGCGCCGCCCAGCGCGTGCGCGACCCACGGGCTGGCCATGGCGCCGAGTCCGCCGCCGCCCATGATGGCGGCCGAGTACAGCCCCGTCATCACGCCGATGCGCGCGGGGTAGGCCTGCTTGACGACGCCCGGCATCAGCGCCTGCACCAGCCCGACGCCGGCGCCCGCGAGCGCGGCGCTCCACAGCAAGGCCGCCGCGCCGCCCGCCACATAGCGGCTGGCGCAAGCGAAGCCGATGGCGCCGAGGCCGAGCGCGATGCCGCCACGCGCGCCGATGCGTTGCCCCACGGCCGCGCCGCACAAGGACATCGCGCCCATCGCGAACATGGGCAGCACGGTGAGCAGCGCCACCGCATGAAAGCCGATGCCCGTCGCCTGCCGGATGGGCTCGAGCAAGGGGCTGCTCGACGTGAGAAAGGCGCGCAGGTTCAGCGCGACGAGCACGATCACGAAAGCGAAGGCCACGCCGCCTTCAGCACGGCGGGGGTGGCCGCGCACCGCCGCCGTCACAAGGCGGCCACGTCGGCCTGCAGCAGGCCCTGGCGCGCCACGATGCGGCCGCCCGCCACCACCAACTGGCGCACGGGCCGCGAGACCACGGCCTGCGCGGGCGTTTGCGCATCGACCAGCACCAGGTCGGCGCGGCAGCCGACGTCGAGCCCGTAGGCCTCGAAGCCGCAGCCGCGCGCGCCGGCATGCGTGACGGTGTCGAGCGCCACTTCGATCTCGTCGTCGCGGCGCAGGTTGTAGCGCATGCCGATGAGCATGGCGCGCTCGAGCATGTCGGGGTTGCCGTACGGCGACCAGGTGTCGCGGATGCCGTCGTTGCCGCCGAGCACGGTCACGCCGGCCTGCCGGCAGGCCATGAGCGGCGGCACGGTGCGCGAAGGCGGCGCGCTGGTGATGAGCACCATGCCCAGCTTCGCCATGCGCGCGAGCAATGCGTCGCGCTCGCGCTCGGTCACGTCGCCCAAGCAGAAGCCGTGGCTGATGGCGACCTTGCCGTGCAGCCCCAGCGCCTCGGTGCGCTCCAGGATCAGGCCGAGCGAAAACGCGCCCATGGCGCCGGGCTCGTGCAGGTGAATGTCGACGGGGCAGCCGTACTTGCCGGCAATGGCGAACAGCATGTCGAGCGAGCGCACCGGGTCGCCGTCGATGGCGCAGGGGTCGAGCCCGCCCAGCACGTCGGCGCCCTGCGCCATGGCATCGTGCAGCAGGTCGAAGGTGCCCGGCCGCACCAGCAAGCCCGACTGGGGAAACGCGACGATCTGAATCTGCTGCACGTCGCGCAGCGCCTCGCGCGTGCGCACGGTGCCTTCGAGGTGGCGCAGGCCGGCCTGCGTGTCGACATCGACGTGCGTGCGCAGGCGCGTGGTGCCGAGCGCCAGGAAGGCCTTGGCCAGCACCAGCGATTGCGCGGCGGCGTCGTGCCCGCTCGTGTGGCGGAAGGCGCGCTCGTTCTCGATCTTGTCGATGAGGTTCACACCGACTTCATTGCGGTACCAGTCCATGCCCCACATCGTCTTGTCGAGGTGGGTGTGGCCTTCGACCAGGCCGGGCAGCAGCAAGGCGCCGCGGCCGTCTTCCACCGCGGCATCGGCCGGTGCCGGCAGCGCGGCGCCCACGGCGGCGATGCGGCCGTCTTGCACGAGCACGTCGACCGGGGAGGCGCCCATGGGGCGCACGTTGCGAATCAGGAGCGAAGGCATCGGGAAAATCCGTTCGTTGAAGTGGGGCATCGCATCAGGCGGGCTGCGCCGAAACACCGCGCGGCACGATGCGCGGCGTGAACAGCGCCACCACCACGAACACCAGCGCATTGGTCGCCAGCGCCACCAGCCCGATGTTGAGCGACTTGAAGACCATCGGTGCGGCCGGGAACAGCGTACCCAGGTTGGAACTGGTGGTCATCATGAAGGCCAGCACCGCGCCGCCCGCGAGGATGCCCGCGAAGGCCGCATGCTTGTTGCCGAAGGGCTTCCTCATGAGGCTGAACAGCAGCGAAGGCAGCAGTTGCGTGAGCAGGCTCGACGCGAAGATGGCGACCGACACGATGGTCGCGCCGCCGCGCAGCACGAAGTACACCGCCACCAGCGCGAACACCGGCAGCACGCCGCGCGCCACGCGCGACACCTGCTTGTCGGTGGCGTTGTGGGCAAAGCCTTCCTTGTAGACGTTCTTGCCGATCACGGTGGAGGCGGTCAGCAGGATCATCGAGCCCGGCACCAGCGCGGTGAGCACGCCCGTGCCGCCGATGACGCCGACGAACCACGGATCGAAGGTGTGCTTGACCAGCCCGAACAGCGCCAGGTCGACCTCGGCGCCCTTCAGGCCCGGCACCTGCAGGATGGCCGCGAAGCCGACCAGGAACAGGAAGGCGATGACCACCTGGTACAGCGGCATCAGGATGGTGTTGCGCCGCACCGCGCTGGCGCTCTTGGCCGCATACACCGACGTGAGGTTGAACGGGTACAGGTAGTAGCCCAGCGCCGTGAGCAGGATGGTCGAGTTGTACCAGGTGAGGTTGAGCCCTTCCTTCGGGAACTCGAAGAACGTGGGGTTGGCCGCGTGGATGGCCGAGAACATGGGCGTGACGCCGCCGTAGTAGTGCCACGGCAGGTAGATGCCGAGGAACACGGCCAGCACCAGGATCAGCACGTCTTTCACGATGGCGATGCTGGCCGAGCCGTGGATGCCCGAGAACAGGATGTACGACACCATGACCACGGTGCCGATCCAGATGGCGACCGGCGGCGCGATGGAGCCGTACGACGCTTCGGACACGATGATGCCGAGCCCGCGCAGCTGGATGGTGAGCAGCGCCACCATGCCCATGAGCGCGACCACCGACACCAGCACGCCGAGCGGGCGGCTGTTGTACTTGTGGGCGAAGAAGTCCGAGAACGACACCAGCTTGTGCGCGGTGGCGTAGCGCCAGATGGCCGGCAGCATCCAGAAGGCCATGAGGTACGCCAGCCCGCCGTAGGCCAGGATGTAGAAGGCTGGCGAGCCCTTGCTGTAAGACCAGCCGCTGGCGCCCAGGAAGGTGAAGGTGGAGAACGATTCGCCCGCCATCAGCAGGAACACCATGATGGCGCCCAGCCCGCGCCCGCCGAGCGCCCATTGCTCCAGGCTCATGGTGCGGCCGCGGCGCGCCAGCACCGCGAGGCCCAGCGCGCCGACGACGAACAGCGCGATCACGCCCAGCGCGGCGTTCATCGCGCGCCTCCGGTGGTGGTGGCGGCAGCAGCTGCAGCGTCGGCGGCATCGAGGTCGCCTTCGGCGCGGTCGATGACCACCATGATCAGCGAGGTCAGCACCAGCCAGCTGACGTTCCACACCATCAGGAAGGGCATGCCGAGCACGAAAGTGGGCGCAATGGCCGAGAGCCACCCACCACTGAAGAAAGCGGCGACCGGCAGCGCGGCCAGCCATTTGACGGATTTCATCGGGAGCCTCGATTTCAGTTTGGGTTGAAATTACGTTAATTTTGGTTAACCATACACATTTATTTTGGTTAACCAAACGGCGCGAATGGTACGGAGCCGGCCGGGTTGCGTCAATCCGGGGGCTTTCCCCTAGACCCCACGGCTCGACAGGCCACGACGGGGCGCAGGCAATAATCCAGACGCCCCACGGCCCCGAAAGCGCCCTACTGCATCGCTCGCACTGCCCGCCCATGCCCTCCGCCACACGCCGCTCCACCGCCACCGCCCCCACCGCCAAGCCCGCTGCCGCCGTCGAGGAACAGGACGACGCCAACGTGGACGAGCGCGTGTACGCGGCGGTGTCGAAGGCGCTGCTGAGCGGCAAGCTGCGCCCCGGCACGCCGCTGCGCGAACGCGCGCTGGCCGAGGCGCTGGGCTGCACGCGCGGCGCGGTGCGCAAGGCACTGGCGCGGCTGGGCTCCGAAAAGCGGCTGGACCTGGAACACAACCGGGGCGCCTTCGTGCCCAACCCGTCCATCGACGACATGCGCGGCATCTACCGCGCGCGCCGCATCGTCGAGGCCGGGCTCATCACCACGCTGTTTGGCCAGCTCGCGCGCGACCAGGTGGCCGCGCTGCGCAAACACGTGCAGGCGGAGCAGAAGGCGTTCAAGGAAGGCCGCCGCGAAGATGCGATTCGCCTGGCCGGCGACTTTCACCTGCTGCTGGCGCAGATGGCGGGCAGCGACGAACTGCTGTCGTACATCCGGCGGCTGATTTCGAACACCGAGCTGTACAAGGCGCTCTACGACTCGGCCGAGGCCGCGAGCTGTGCGCCGCGCGAGCACGAACAGATCATCGAAGCGCTGGTGGGCAAGTCGCTGGCCACCGCGCTGGCGGTGGCGCTGGAGCATCTCGACGAGCTGGAGCAGCGCGTGATCGCGGGCGCGGCAGCCGAGCAGGAAGTCGATCTGGCGAGCCTGCTGAACGGCGGCGCCGGCAAGCCGCGTGCGGGTGGGCACTCGCACGGACCGCACGGCGCGCACGATCCTCACGACCACTGAGCGCATCCACGCTTCGCTCCAGCCCGAAGTGTGAGGGGCCCGGTCTCGCGATGATCGGCGCACCATGCACACCCCCACCCCGCTCGCCACGGCAGGCAAGGCCGCTCCCCACGCCGCTTTCGAATGGGCCCTGCTCGCGGTGCTCGCCACCTGCTGGGGCGCCTCGTACACCTTCATCAAGATCGGCGTCGCGACCATTCCACCGGTCACGCTGATCGCGGCGCGCACGCTCGTTGCCGGCCTGCTGCTGCTCGCCGTGCTGCGCATGCGCGGCGTGAAGCTGCCGACCGAGCCCGCCATGTGGCGCCGCTTCCTGCTGCAGGCCTGCCTGAACAGCGTGCTGCCGTTCACGCTCATCGCGTGGGCCGAGCGCAGCGTCGACGCGGGGCTGGCGACCATCCTCAACTCGACCTCGCCGATCTTCATCTTCCTGCTGGGCCTGGGGCTTGGGCTCGGCGGTGCCGAGAAGCCCACGCTGCGCCGCCTGTTCGGCGTGGGCGCGGGCCTGGCCGGCATCTGCCTGATCGTCGGCTTCGAGGCGCTGAACGGGCTCGGGCATTCGCTGCTCGCGCAACTGGGGCTGGTGGCAGCGGCCGTCTGCTACGGCTGCGCCGCGATGTTCGGCCGCGTGTTCAAGGGGCTCGACCCGATGGTGCCGGCCGCCGGCTCGCTGCTGAGCGGCGCGGCGATGCTGCTGCCCGCGAGCCTCGTGGTCGACAGGCCGTGGACGCTGGCGCCCTCGGCCGCTTCGATGGGTGCGGTGTTGGCGCTGGCGGTGCTGTCGACCGCCCTCGCCTTCACCATCTACTTTCGCCTCATCAAGACGCTGGGGCCGATGTCGACCGCCGCGCAGGCCTACCTGCGCGTGCCCATCGGCGTGACGATCGGCGTGGTGTTCCTGGGAGAGACACTGGCGCCGACCGCGTGGATGGGGTTGGCGTGCGTGGTGGCGGGGGTGGTCGCGATGACGATGCCGGCGCGTCCGCCACGCTGAACCGCTCGGGCCGTACTCCGGGCTCTATTCGGCCTTGATATTCCCCTTGGCGACGATCGCGCCGAACTTGCTTTCTTCGTTCTTGAGGAACGCCGCGAACTCCTTCGGCCCGGCACCGATCGGCGTGACGCCGCCGTCCTCGAAGTTCTTCCGCACGCCGGGGTTCGCCAGCACCTGGCCCAGCGCGGTATTGAGCTGCTCGACGATCTGCGGCGGCGTGCCCTTGGGCACGAAGATGCCCTGCCACACCGACACGTTCGCACCGCGCCAGGCCGGCACGCCGGCCAGCGGTGGCGCCTCGGGCATGGCCGGGGACGGCTTGTCCGACATCACGCCGTACACGCGCATCTTTCCGGCACGTGCCTGTTGCATGACCATGGACAAGGGCAGCACGGCCAGGTCCAGCTGGTTGCCGCTGAGATCGTTCACGATCTGCATGCCGGTGCGATAGGGCACGTGGGCCATGTCGATGCCGCCTTGCTGCTTGAGCAGTTCGCCACCCAGGTGCAGCGAGGTTCCCACGCCGGAACTCGCATAGCTGAACTTGCCGGGCGCCGACTTCAGCTCGGCATAGAGCGCCTCGCTGGTCTTCGCCTGCATGGCCGGCTTGCCCACCAGCGCCAGGGGCTGCGAACCCAGCAAGGTCACGGGCATCAGGTCGGCCAGCCCGTCGTAGCGAACGGTGGACGGCGTGACCATCTTCGCGATGACGATGGTGCTTTCCACCGACAGCAGCAGCGTGTAGCCGTCAGGCTTGGCGCGCACCGCTTTCTCCGTGCCGATGACGCCGCCGGCGCCGGAGACGTTCTCGATGACCACCGGCTGCCCGAGCCGCGTGGACAGCTCGGGGCCGATCCACCGCGCCATCACGTCCACGTTGCCACCGGCGCCGTAAGGCACGATCAGCGTGATGGCACGGGCGGGCCATGCGCCTTCGGCCATGCCGGGTGGCGCCACTCCCGCGAGGGCGGCGAATGCGAGTGCCGCGAGCCATTGGCGGCGGTGGGTTCGTACGGCAGTTGCGGGTTGCATTGCGGCTCCTTGCTTTCGGGTGGTGGTGTGGGGGTTCAGGCGAAGGTCATTGCGCCGCGGGCTGCGTGCTTTCGAGCTGGGCAATCTCGCTCTCGAACCGGGCGCGCAAGGCCTTCTTGGCCGAATCGTCGAGCCAGCACGCGTCCACGCCCGCCAGGCTGAAGGCACGCGCCTGCGCCCACCCCCAGCCGCAGCCTTCGAGCACGGTGGCGTAGGAGTGCGAGAGGTCGGTGTGGAACATCGCGGGGTCGTCGGTGTTGAGGGTGACGGGCAGGCCCGCTTCGACCATGCGCTTCACGCCTTCGATGCGCTGGCGCTGGCGCCTCACCACGCTCGTGACCCCGCACACGCAGAAGTACACGCCGCGATCGCGCGCGCGGCGCAACCCGTCTTCGCTGGCGAGCAGGTTGTAGCCGTGGTCCAGCCGGTCGCAGCCCAGGTGCTCGATGCACGCGTCGACATTGGAAGGCGGTGCCTCTTCCAGCGTCTGGTTGTCCTCGCACACATGGGCCGTGCGGCGCAAGCCGGCGCGCCCGGCGCGCTGGAAGAGCGCCGCGAAACTGGCGGGAGGGCCCTCGCGCTCGGGCCCGTCCAGGCCCACGCCGACCACGAGGTCCGAGCGCAGGCCGACGATGTCGTCCATGGCGCGCTCCGCACTGTCGAGCGGCAGGCCGCGGTCGAAGGAAGCGATCAGCAGGCCGGAGCAGCCGAAGTCGCGTTGAGCGGCACGCAGCCCTGCGGTCAGTCCCTCGACCTGCACCCGGTAGGGAACGGCGGTGGGCATGAAGTACTGCGGGTTGAAGGACATCTCGACATGGCGCGCGTTGCTGCTGCGCGCCGCGTCCTCCACGGCTTCGTAGGCCACGCATTCGAAGTCGGCGCTGGTGCGCACGGCCTGCGCGGCGATGCGCAGCACGTCGATGAAGTCGTAGAAGTCGCGGTAGGTGTACAGCGTCTCGACGGGCCGGGGCAGGGGCAGGTCGTACTTGCGCGCAAGCCGCGCGAGCGTGGCCGGGCGTAGGGTGCCGGCCATGTGGAAATGCAGGTCGACCTTGGGAAGGCGGGCCAGCAGGTCCGGCGGGACAGGGGCGGATGCAACAGCGTAGGACATGGGCAACAGTGGCGGATGGAATGTGTGCCGCCACCTTATCCACGCCCGCCACCGGCGCCCAGCGCTGCGATGTGCAGCAGGTTATGACGCCGCTGTCATGACCTGGGACGGTGCGCCAGTTCGCGCGCGGCGGCGATCAGCTCGCCACGCATCCAGCTCATGGCCTGGTTCTTGTGCGTGCGCTCGTGCCACACCAGCCGGAAGCGGTGCGGCTTGATCCTGGCGGGGAACGGCACGATCGCGAGCGGGTACTGTTCGGCGAAGTCTTCGGCCAGCAGCCGGCCGGTGGAGAAGATGAGGTCGGAGCGCGCCAGGATGGCGGGCGCCATGCCCAGGAACTGGGTACGCATCGTCGTGTGCACCGACACGCCCAGCTCCGCGAGCTGCGCGTCGAGGATCGTGCCCTGTCCGGGAACGTGCTCCAGCGAAGACAGGTGCCGCGCGCGCCGGTAGTCGTCGAGCGTCATCGGTCCGCGCGCCAGCGGGTGGTCGTGCCGCATCAGGCACACCATCGGCTCGGTCAGCAGGCTGGCCGCGCGCAGGTGGCCCGGCAGTTCGGGCCAGATGGTGATGACCATGTCGACCTCGCCATCCGCGAGCTGGCGGTAGTGTTCGAAGCGCGAGCCCAGGCCACGCACGACCACGTCGCACTCGGGCGCCTGCCGCGCCACCCGTTCGACGACGTCCGCGAAGAAGCGCCGCGGCAGGAAGTCGTAAGTCGCGATGCGAAAACTCTGCCGAAGCTCGGCGGGCTCGACGGGCTTGGCTTCCGAGGTAAGCAGCGACATGTCGGCCAGGATCCGGCGGGTGGGCGCAACCAGGGCCTGCGCCCTTTCGGTGAGCACCATCCGATTGCCGATGCGGATGAGCAGCTCGTCGCCAGTCAACTGGCGCAGCACCTTGAGGTGGCGGCTCAGCGCCGACTGCGCCACGCCCAGCTTCGCTGCCGCCTGCGAGACGCTGGCCTCGGCCAACAGCGCATGCAGCGAGCGCAGCAGCGATTCATCCAGCCGACGGTCATGTTCACCAATTTCGAGGGACACGGTGTTCTTGCGAAAAGAGGGGTGATCCGCGGTGCGATGGCGCGGGCGCGTTCGATTCTGCCTTCAAGCCGTGGTGCGCGGCGAGTCAAAACTTTTGCGCCGCAGCCTTCATTTTTTACGCGGCTTTTAGACCCGTCCTTCTACGCTGCCGGCTCCTCCATTCGTTAGCGATTTCTTTCGATGAAACACCTTCTTCGCATCGCCCTGCCGATGCTCGTTCTTCCCACCCTCGCCGCGGTGCCGATGCTCGCGAGCGCGCAGCTCACGGGCAACGTGGCACTGACCAGCAACTACAAGTTCCGCGGGCAAGACCAGGACATGCTGGGCAAGAACGACTACGCCAAGACCAAGGGCTTCAAGCCCGCCATCCAGGGCGGCTTCGACTACGCCTTTGGCGAGAGCGGCTTCTACGTGGGCAACTGGAACTCCAGCGTGAACTGGCTCAAGGGCAACAGCATCGAGAGCGACATCTACGGCGGCTACAAGTTCAAGGCCGGTCCGCTCGACATGGACGTGGGTGCGCTGACGTACATCTACCCGGGCAATTCGCTGGGCAACACGACGGAGCTGTACGGCAGCGCGGGCTACACCGACGAGACCATCGGCACGTTCACGCTGAAGTATTCGCACACGGTGTCGAAGGACTATTTCGGCTACGCAGGCAACAAGAACGGCTCGGGCCTGAAGGGCACGAACACGGGCTACCTGAACCTGGCCTACAGCAAGGAGATCGTTCCGAAGCTGACGCTGAAGGCAGCGGTGGGCTACACGAACATGTCGAGCGACATCCGCAGCCTGGGCTACAAGAGCTATGTGGACTACAACGTAGGCGCGTCGTACGACTTCGGCAACGGCCTGTCGTTGGCGGGCTCGGTGCAGGGGGCGAACAAGCAGAGTTCGTACCTGTCGGTGAGCAACCCGGGGTATGACCTGGGCTTCGGTACGTTTGGCAAGCAGACCTACTCGCCCAACAAGGCCCGGTTCATCGTCACGTTGACGAAGACGCTGTAACGCGCTGCTGTTCGGGTCATTCAGGGCGACGCCCACGCCGACGGTGTGCTCTGCTCCGCGAATGTCCCCCGCTTCGCTCCTCCTTTATTTCGCTGCGCAGAGCACACCATCCGCGTGAGCGTCATCAGAGTGGTCGTTGATCAGCGGTACACCA
>NZ_QAJK01000051.1 GCF_003852515.1 Variovorax sp. KBW07
GTGAGCGTCGCCCTGAATGACGTCGCCTGAAGAACGACAACGCCCAGAACAACAACAGCAACAGAATCAGCCCCGCTCGGAGAACAGCGTAACGATCACCTGCCGCAGCCACCGATTCCCCGGATCCGCCTCGAAACGCTTGCTCCAGTGCAGCGACACCGTGAAGTCGCGCAACGGAAACGGCGGCTCGACGATCGCGTAGCCGCCCTCCGCCGCGAAACCGCGTGCGATGTTGCGTGGCATCACCACCGCCAGGTCCGTCGCGCGCACGATCGCCGGCAACACCATGAAGTGCTCCGTCGTCAGCCGCAGGCGGTCTTCCAAGTTCAGCAGTTGCAGGATTCGCAGCGTGTCCGCGTGCGTGCGCACCGCCACGTAGTCCAGCTCCTGCAGCGCTTCCAGCAGCGCCTGCCCGCTGCGGCGGCGCTTCACGAACGGGTGGCCCTCGCGCAGCAGCACGATGTAGCGGTCCTTCAGCAACTGGGCACGCTGCGTGTCCTTCACGCGCGTGAGAAAACCGAAGGCGAAATCGACTCGGCCGTTGTCGAGCGAGGTGGCGATCTCGCCCTGCGCGAGCGGCATGGTCTCGACGCGCACACCCGGCGCCAGTTCGCGCAGCCGTGCCATCAGCGCCGGCAAAAAGCGCCCTTCGCCGATGTCGCTCATGTGAATGCGAAACAGCTTGCGCGAGGCCGCGGGGTCGAAGCGTTCGGGCTCGGCCAGGGCCTGCTGCAGCGTGGCCAGCGCCGACTGCACCGACACCGCCAGCCGCTCGGCCCGCGGCGTGGGGGCCACGCCGCCGGGCGCACGCGTGAAGAGCGCATCGCCCAGCAGCAGGCGCAGGCGCGTCAGTCCATGGCTGGCGGCGGGCTGCGTCAGGCCCAGGGCCTCCGCGGCTCGGCTCACGCTGCGGGCCCGGTAGACCGCATCGAACAGCCGCAGCAGGTTCAGGTCCACCTCGTCGATATGCACTGAATTCATATTGAATAGCTGGCTTATTTTATTGAAGTATGGCGGTGCGACGACCAAACTGCGAAACCCCTCAAAAAAACGAGACACGATGGAAGTTTCATTCAGCAAGGAAGTCGAGATGCTGCGTCTCGGCGCAGGCGATACCTTTCACGGCGAGGGCATCCTCGCGATCACCAAGGGCCTGCTGCAGTCGGGCGTGGCCTATGTGGGCGGCTACCAGGGGGCACCGGTGTCGCACCTGCTGGACGTGATGGTCCAGGGCAAGACCTACATGGACGAGCTCGGCGTGCACGTGGAGGCATGCTCCAACGAGGCCTCGGCCGCCGCGATGCTCGGCGCTTCCATCCACTACCCGCTGCGCGGCGCGGTCACCTGGAAATCCATCGTCGGCACCAACGTGGCGGCCGATGCGCTGTCCAACCTGTCGTCGCCGGGCGTCACCGGCGGCGTGCTGGTGGTGGTGGGCGAAGACTACGGCGAAGGCGCCAGCGTGATCCAGGAGCGCACGCACGCCTATGCGCTGAAGTCGAGCATGTGCCTGCTCGATCCGCGGCCCGACCTCGGCGTGATGGTGCGCATGGTGGAAGAAGGCTTCTGCCTGTCGGAAGCCTCGAACATGCCCTGCCTGATGGAACTGCGCATTCGCACCTGCCACGTGCGCGGCAGCTTCGAGTGCAAGGACAACGTGGCGCCCGCCGTGTCGACGCACGCGCTGATGACGGAGCCGGCCGGCTTCAACTACATGCGGCTGGCGCACCCGCCCGTGACCTTTCGCCACGAGAAGCTCAAGGGCGACGAGCGCATTCCGGCGGCGCGCCGCTACATCGTCGAGCACCAGCTGAACGAGCTGATTCCGGGCCGGCGCCACGCCGACCTGGGCATCGTGGTGCAGGGTGGGCTGTACAACGCGCTCATCCGCAGCCTGCAGCAGCAGGGCCTGGCCGACGCCTTCGGCGAGACGGACATTCCGATCCTGGTGCTCAACGTGACCTACCCGCTGGTGCCCGAGCAGGTGGCCGACTTCTGCATCGGCAAGCGCGCAGTGCTGGTGGTGGAAGAAGGCCAGCCGGAGTACATCGAGCAGGACATTGCGACGCTGCTGCGCCGGCGCGACATCCAGACGCCGCTGCACGGAAAAGACATGCTGCCTTCGGCCGGCGAATACGGCGTGGAGGTGCTGTCGGGCGGCATCGGCGCATTTGCCGCGAAGTACATCGAGGCCGGCGAAGCCTCGGCTTCCGCGCAGGCCTGGCTCTCGGGCAACCGCGAGCGCCGCGAAGCCGTGGCGCGCCGGCTCACCGCGCCGCTGCCCAACCGGCCACCGAGCTTCTGCGTCGGCTGCCCCGAGCGGCCGGTGTTCTCGGCGCTCAAGCTGGCGCAGCAGGAAACCGGGCCGGTGCACATCGCGGCCGACATCGGCTGCCATGCCTTCGGCACGTTCGAGCCGTTCTCGATGGGCCATTCGATCCTGGGCTACGGCATGAGCCTGGCGAGCCGCGCGGGCGTGGCGCCGATGATGAACCGCCGCACGCTGTCGATCATGGGCGACGGCGGCTTCTGGCACAACGGCCTGCTGACCGGCGTGCAGAGCGCGCTCTTCAACGACGACGACGCGGTGCTGCTGATCTTCAAGAACGGCTACACCTCGGCCACCGGCACGCAGGACATCATCTCCACGCCCGACGACGAGATGAAGGAGCGCGCGGTCGACAAGCAGCAGAGCCTGGTCGACAAGAACCAGACCATCGAGGCCACGCTCACAGGCCTGGGCGTGAAGTGGATGCGCACCGTGACCACCTACGACGTGGAGCGCATGCGCAAGACGCTGACCGAGGCACTTACCAGCGACTTCAACGGCCTGAAGGTGGTGATCGCCGAGGGCGAGTGCCAGCTGGAGCGGCAACGCCGCATCAAGCCCTGGATTGCCGGCCTGCTGCGCAAGGGCGAGCGCGTGGTGCGCGTGAAGTACGGCGTCGACGAAGACGTGTGCAACGGCGACCACGCCTGCATCCGCCTGTCGGGCTGCCCCACGCTCACGCTGAAGGACAACCCCGACCCGCTGAAGGTGGACCCGGTGGCGACGGTGATCGACGGCTGCGTGGGTTGCGGCCTGTGCGGCGCCAACGCCCATGCGGCCACGCTGTGCCCCAGCTTCTACCGGGCCGAGGTGGTACAGAACCCGAAGTGGCATGAGCGGCTGTTGCACGGCCTGCGCGGTGCGGTCGTGCGCGCGCTGCAACCGGCATGAAGGGCGACGCGAACATGGAAAACAACCGCCCCATCACCCTCCTCGTCTGCGCCCTTGGCGGCGAAGGCGGCGGCGTGCTCACCGAATGGCTGGTGGACATCGCGCGCCACGCCGGCTACGCCGCGCAGAGCACGTCGATTCCCGGCGTGGCGCAACGCACCGGCGCCACCACCTACTACATCGAGGTGTTCCCGGTGCCGCTCGCGCAACTGGGCGGCAGGCGCCCGGTGTTCAGCCTGAGCCCGGTGCCCGGCGCGCTCGACGCCATCGTGTCGTCGGAGCTGCTGGAAACGGCGCGCCAGATCGGCAACGGCATGAGCGCGCCGCTGCGCACGCTGGTCATCAGCTCGTCGGCGCGCATCTTCACGACGGCCGAGCGCATGGAGCCGGGCGATGGCCGCGCCGACGCGCAGCGCCTGCTCGACGTGGTCAAGGCCTTCAGCCGCGAGCACCACGTGTTCGACATGAACGCCATTGCGCGCGATACCGGCACGGTGGTCAGCGCGGTGATGCTCGGCGCCATTGCCGGCAGCGGCCTGTTCCCGTTTCCGCGCGAGGCCTACGAGCACGTGGTGCGCGGCGGCAATGCGAGCACGCCCGAAAAGCTCGGCAAGATGGCCGCGGCCAGCCTGCGCGGCTTTGCAGCCGCATTCGACGCAGTGAGTGCGCCGCGCGCACAGGCCGCCTTCGTCAGCAGCGTGCTGGCGAACGACACGCCCGACGCACCGCCGCCACCGCGCGCCCTGCCCGACGAACTGGCGCGGCGCTTTCCGCCCGCCGTGCACGACATGCTCACGCTCGGCCATGCGCGCGTGCTCGACTACCAGGACGCCGGCTATGCCGCGCTGTACGCGGAACGCCTGGGCCGCGTGCTCGATGCCGAGCGCGCCGCCGACCCGGCCGGCGCGCAGGGCTTTGCCGTCACGCGCGAAACCGCGCGCTGGCTCGCCCTGTGGATGGCCTTCGACGACATCGTGCGCGTGGCCGCACTGAAGGGCCGCGCCAGCCGCGCGCAGCGCGTGCGACAGGAAGTGCGCGCCACCGACGAAGACATCGTGAAGGTCTACGACCACTTCAAGCCCGGCGCGGCCGAGTTCGCCGCGCTGCTGCCGCCCGCGCTGTCGCGCCGCGTGACCGCCTGGGACCGCCGCCGGCAGGCGCGCGGCCTCTCGCCCTGGGCATTGCCGCTGAAGGTGGGCAGCCATTCGGTGATCGGCATGGCGTCGCTGCGGCTGCTGGCTTCGCTGCGCTGGCTGCGCCGCATCGGCAGCCGCTTTGTCGAAGAGCAGGCGCTGATCGAACGCTGGCTGGCGGCGGTGGAAGCCGGCACGCGTGAATCGTGGGCGCTGGGCCACGAGCTGGCGCTGTGCGGGCGCCTCATCAAGGGCTATGGCAGCACCAACGAACGCGGCAAGCACAACCTGCTGCACGTGATCGACGAACTTGCGGGGGGCACGAGCCAGCCGGCCGCGGCGCGGGCCACGGCCATCGCGGCGGTCCGGGGCGCAGCCCTGCTGGACGAAGGCGGCAAGGCACTCGACGCCGCGCTGGCGGCGCACGGCGCGGCACCGCGGCCGGTGCAGGCGCAGCCCATCCGCTGGATGAAGCGCCCTCCGTCGCTCAAGGTTTGAAAACAAGAAAGGAGACCCCCCGATGTTCCACCCCACCCTGCACTTGCGACGATGCCTTCCGTGGCTGGCGCTCGCCGCGCTGCTGGCCGCTCCCGCGCACGCCAGCACCTGGCCGTCCAAGCCCATCAAGGTGATCGTCAATTTTCCGGCCGGCGGCGCGGCCGACCAGATTGCGCGCGCCATCTCGCAGCCGCTGCAGGAGTCGCTGAAGCAGCCGGTGGTGATAGAGAACCGCGCCGGTGCCAACGGCAACGTCGGCGGTGAAGCCGTGGCGCGCGCACCGGCCGATGGCTACACCCTGCTGATGAGTTCGGGCGGCATGGTGTCGGTCAACCCGCACCTGTACGCGCGCATGAGCTTCGACCCGTCGAAAGACCTGGTGCCGGTGGCGGCTGCCGCGCGCGTGCTGGTGTTCCTGGTCACCAAGCCCTCGCTGCCGCCGGCGAACGTGCGCGAGTTCATCTCCTATGCAAAGGCCAACCCGGGCAAGCTGTCTTACGGCTCGCCGGGCAACGGCAGCTCGCCGCACCTGGCGGGAGAAATGTTCAAGACGCAGGCCGGCCTGTTCGCATTGCACGTGCCCTACCGCGGCGCGGCGCCCGCGCTGCAAGACCTGCTCGCGGGCCAGATCGACTACGCCTTCGACCCGGGCATTGCGCTGAACCAGGTGCGCGCGGGCAAGCTGCGCCTCCTGGCGGTGGGCAGCCCGCGCCGTTCGCCGCTGTTCCCCGATGTGCCGACGCTCGACGAAGCGGGCCTGCGCGGCTTCGATGCCGACACCGTGTTCGGCTTCTATGCGCCGGCGGACACGCCGCCGGACGTGGTGATGCAGCTCAACACGCAGATCAACCGCGCGCTGGCGCTGCCCGCGGTGCAGGAGCGCATCGCGTCGCTGGGTGGCGAGGCGCAACCGGGTTCGCCGGCCGCCTTCCAGCAGCGTGCGGCGGCCGACTCGCAGCGCTTCGGGGCGTTGATCCGCGAACGCAAGATCGTCGCGGACTGAGCGCCGGCCCGCACACGGAACACGGGATTCACCGATGCCCCTTCTCAATGTGGAAGACTACCGGCGCCGCGCGCGACGGGTGCTGCCGCGCCTGGTGTTCGACTATGTCGACGGCGGCGCCGAAGACGAGCGCTGCCTCCAGCGCAACCGCGACGCGTTCGAAAGCCTGCCGCTGATTCCGGAATGCCTGCGCGACACCAGCGCCATGGACATCGGCATCGAGCTCTTCGGCCGCCGCTGGCGCGCGCCTTTCGCCATTGCGCCGATCGGACTGGCCGGCCTCGTGCGGCCGGGTGCCGATGCGCTGATGGCCAGTGCCGCGCAGGCTGCGCGCGTGCCGTTCATTCTCTCGACCGCATCGAACACGCGCATCGAGGACGTGCGCGCCGCGGCGCCCAACGCCACGCTGTGGATGCAGCTCTATGTGATGAGCGACCGCGCCATTGCCGAACGCGTGGTGCGCCGCGCGCGCACGGCGGGCTTCGAGGCATTGGTGCTCACGGTCGACGTGCCCGTGAGCGGCCTGCGCGAGCGCGACCTGCGCCACGGCTTTCGCGTGCCCATGCATCTGACGCCCGGCACCCTGTTCGACATGGCACGACACCCGGCATGGCTGCTGCGGCTGGCGCGCGCCGGCATGCCTAAGTTCGCCAACCTGCTGCCCGACGACGACGGCGCACCGGTGTCGGCGCAGGCCCAGGCCGCATTGCTCTCGCGTGCGATGGACCGCACGCTCACCTGGGACAGCCTGGCGTGGCTGCGCAGGCTGTGGGACGGGCCGTTGCTCATCAAGGGTCTGCTGGGTGCGGAAGATGCACGGCGCGCGGTGCGCCATGGTGTCGACGGCATCGTGGTGTCGAACCACGGCGGACGCCAGCTCGATGCGGCACCCGCCGGCATCGCCGCCCTGCCGGCCATTGTCGATGCGGTCGGTGGCCGCATACCCGTCCTCATGGATGGGGGCATCCGGCGCGGCAGCGACATCGTGAAGGCGCTGTCACTCGGCGCACGGGCCGCGCTTGTCGGGCGCGCGCCGCTCTTCGGCGTGGCCTGCGACGGCGAGCAAGGCGCGCTCTCGGTGCTGCAGCTGCTGGCGCAGGAAACCGAACGCACCATGACATTGCTGGGAGCCACGCGCGTGCACGAACTCGGGCCGCACCACGTCGACCGGCCGGCAGCGCGTTCGCTCATCGAACAGGCTGCTGGCGCGCCACGAATCAAGGAAACCCCGCACGGGAAACCCTCCATTTACCCGGCACGCGCGACTGCCTAGGCTGACCGACCTCGACGATCCACACACAACAGCACGAAGAAGGAGACACATGCCAAGCACCCACCAACCCCGTCCCCGCGGCACGCGTTCGTCGCGCCAGCCGCATTCCTTGCGCACATCGCCTCTCGCGCTGCTGGCGGCCTGCGCCGCGCTCGTCGTGGGCACGCCCGCCGTGCAGGCACAAGACAAGCCCGTGCAGCTCAAGCTGTCGAGCTGGGTGCCGGCGCAGCATCCGCTCAACCCCGCGCTGCAGGCCTGGGCGGACGACATCAAGAAGGAGTCGAACGGCACGCTCACCGCCATCCTGTTTCCATCGGAGCAACTGGGCAAGGCCTTCGACCACTACGACATGGCGCGCGACGGCATCGCCGACTTCTCGTACGTCAACCCGGGCTACCAGCCGGGCCGCTTCCCCGTCATGGCGGGTGCGTCGCTGCCCTTCCTGTTCGCCAACGGCAAGGAAGGCTCGGCCGCCATCGATGCCTGGTACCGCAACTACGCGGCCAAGGAAATGAAGGACGTGAAGTACTGCTTCGCGTTCGTTCACGACCCCGGCACCTTCCACTCGCGCAAGAAGATCGTGGTGCCCACCGACGTCAAGGGCCTGAAGGTGCGGCCGGCCACCAGCACCGTGGGCCAGCTGATCACCTCGCTGGGCGGCACCAACGTGCAGGCCTCGGCGCCCGAGTCGCGCGACATGCTGGAGCGCGGCGTGGCCGACGCCATTACCTTTCCCTGGGGCTCCATCGGCCTGTTCGGCATCGACAAGGTGGTGAAGTACCACATGGATGCGCCGCTCTACGTCACGCCCTTCGTGTGGGTCATGAACAAGGGCAAGTACGACGCCATGTCGACCGCGCAGAAGAAAGTGATCGACGACCACTGCACCAGCGAATGGGCACAGAAGGTGGCCGCGCCGTGGGCCGACTTCGAGTTCGCGGGGCGCGCCAAGATCGCCGCGCAGGCAGGCCACGAGGTCTACAAGCTCGCGCCCGACCAGCTCGATGCATGGCGCAAGGCGGCGGCGCCTTCGGAAGCGCAATGGGCCGAGGCCGTGAAGAAAACGGGCGAAGACCCGAAGGCCGTGATGGACGCGCTGAAGGCGAGCCTCGCCAAATACAAGTCGGCACTCTGACACTCTGACACTCTGATTGCACACGCCCCGCCGAACGCGGGGCGTTTCACAAGAAAGACGGAGACACATGGCCAACCGGTCTGCAAGCTACATGGACCGCGCGATCAACACGATTGAATGGCTCGCTGCCATCTTCGTGGGCATCGTCGCGCTCAACATCTTCGCGGCCGTGGTGCTGCGCAAGTTCTTCGACACCTCGATCCCCGACGCCTACGACTTCGGCCGCATGCTGCTGGGCATCCTGATCTTCTGGGGCATCGCTGCCACCAGCTATCGCGGCGGCCACATCACGGTCGACCTGGTGTGGACCGCCGCGGGCCCGCGCATGAAGCGCGTCATCGACGTGTTCGCCACGCTGGTGCTGCTGTTCGTGGTGGCGGTGCAGACCGCCATGCTGTTCGACAAGGTGCGCGGCACCTACGTCGACAACGTGCAGACCTACGACCTGAACATTCCGACCTGGCCCTTCTATGCCGTGGCCTGGGCCGGCGACGTGTGCGCCGTATTGCTCATCGCCATTCGCACGTACCGGCTGATCTTTCACCCCGAGCAGCTTGAAGAAGTCCACGCTGAACAGAAAGCCGACGAATGAGCGCCGATGCCGTTGCAGTCCTGGGCTTTGTCGCCCTGTTCGTTCTCATGCTGTTGCGCGTGCCCGTCGGCATGGCGATGGGCCTCGTGGGCGTGACCGGCTACAGCTACCTCGTGGGCCCCGGGCCCGCGCTGAAGCTGGTCGGACAGACCTCCATGCGCACCGTGACCGACTACACCTTCGGCGTGATCCCGATGTTCATGCTGATGGGCGCGCTGGTGTCGGTGTCGGGCGTGAGCCGCGAGCTTTTCAAGGCCGCCAACTCGATGATCGGCCACCTGCGCGGTGGCCTGGGCGTGGCCACCGTGGTGGCCTGCGGCGGCTTCGCGGCCATCTGCGGATCGTCGGTGGCCACCGCCGCCACCTTCTCGGCCGTGGCGTACCCGGAGATGCGGCGCTTCAACTACCCGCAGTCGTTCTCGACCGGCGTCATTGCGGCGGGCGGCACGCTGGGCGCCATCCTGCCGCCATCGACCGTGCTCGCGGTGTACGCCATCCTCACGCAACAGGACATCGGCAAGCTCTTCATGGCCGGCATCGTGCCCGGCATCCTGGCGATGGCGATGTATGTGCTGACCATTGCCATCATCGTCAGGCTGCGGCCCGACTGGCTGCCCGGCGGCGAGGTCAAGCCCTGGTCGGAGCGCGTGAAGGACCTGAAGAACGTGTGGGCGCCGCTGGTGCTGTTCGTGTTCGTGATCGGAGGACTGTATGGCGGTTTCTTCACGCCGACCGAAGCCGGCGGGGTGGGTGCGAGCGGCGCCTTCATTCTCGGGCTGGTGCGGCGCAAGCTCGACGGCCCGAAGATCCGCGAGGCCCTGCTGTCGGCCACGCGCACCGCGGCGGCGGTGTTCACCGTGCTGATCGGCGCGCTGCTGTTCGGCTACTTCCTCACCATCACGCAGAGCCCGCAGAAGCTGACCGAATTTCTCACCAGCCTGGGCATCGGCCGCTACGGCGTGCTCGCGCTCATCATGCTGATGTACCTGGTGCTCGGCTGCCTGATGGACGCGATGGCCATGATCATCCTGACCGTGCCCATCATCTTCCCGGTGATCGTGCACCTGGGCTTCGACCCCATCTGGTTCGGCGTGATCATCGTCATGACCGTCGAGCTGGGGCTGATCCATCCACCGGTGGGAATGAACGTCTTCGTCATCAAAAGCGTGGTGAAGGACGTGAGCTTCACCACCATCTTCAAGGGCGTGCTGCCGTTCATCGTGACGGACATCGTGCGCCTGGTCATCCTGATCGCTTTCCCCGTCATTGCCTTGTGGCTGCCAACGAGAATGGGCTGATGAGCAGTATCAACAACAAAGAAGTCACCTACACCGCCCGCGTCGAGTTCGGCGACTGCGACCCCGCCGGCATTGTCTGGTTCCCCAATTTCTTCCGCTGGATCGACGCGGCCTCGCGGCACTTCTTTGCCGAATGCGGCGTGCCGCGCTGGGAAGAAACCGCCGAGACGCTCGGCGTGATCGGCACCCCGCTGGTCGACACGCACACGCGCTTCGTGAAGGCGGCAAGCTACGGCGACACGCTGAAGATCGCGGTGCGCATCACCGAATGGCGCGACAAGAGCTTCGTGCAGACCTACCGCGTGACGCGCGCAGACGAGCTGATTCTCGAGTGCGAAGAGGTCCGGATTTTTGCGGCGAAGCGGGAAGGCGGGGGCATTCGGGCGGTGGCGATCCCGGCGAGCATTCGCGCGCTTTGCGAGTAGGCGCTCCAGGCCCGGAGCGGCCCGGAACGACCGGAAACAGCGCCTAGCTGTCGGCGCGCAGCGGTGGCGGTGTGGACGCAACCACACCATCTACTGCCGTCGCCGCGGCAGCGCCCCGGGCGGCCTGCGCCGCGGGCCGGGCCGCCTCGGCCCATCGGTGGCCCACGCGCGTCATCGGCTTTTCGACCCAGCGGTACAAAAACTCCGAAAGAACGAGCGCCAGCGCAAAGTTGCCGACCAGTGCCAGGTGGCTGACCATCACGTTGGGAAACGCGGCCACGAAAAGGGTCCAGGCCACGTACTGGACGAGGTACAGCGAATACGAACGTCGGCCGATGAACCCCAGGAAGTTCATCGACAGGACGCGCCCGACGAAAGTCGGCGCAATCAGCCCCGGCAGCAGCAACGCGACCAGCACGACATAGATCGCGACCATCTGGTGCTCACCGATGCTGGCGGTCAGGCCCGAGGCCCTGCGGTGCACGAAGAACAGCGCAATGACGATGATGGCCGCTGCCGCATTGGTGCGGAGCCAGCGAAGCCATGCATAGGTCGAAGGCGAATGCATGACGATGGCCATCACCGAGCCAAGAAGAACGCCCAGGTAGTTCACCGGTGCGAACCACGCGAGATCGAGACGCCCCACCCACACCGCGGCCAGCACCGCCAGGCACACCGCGGCCACGGTGAAACGCGAGGCCATGGTGGCGCCGAACATGGCCAGCAGCACCGACCAGACGGCATAGTATTTCCACTCCACGCCCAGCGTCCACGTCATGCCGAAGGGAGAAAAATTGGCCAGCTCGTTCAGGAAGACGAGGTAGTAAGGCGTGGCCTGTTTCAGCTGTTCCCACCCCACGCCCTGCGCGGCGTAGTTCATGCCGAGCACGACGAGAAACACCAGGTAGTAGACGGGAAGCAGCCGGGTGGACCGGCGAATGTAGAACGCCTTCAACGACACCGAGCCGGTGGCGCTGCGCTCGCGCAGCAGCAAGGTGGTGATCAAGAAGCCGGACAGCACGAAGAAGGCATGCACCCCCAGCCAGCCCGCCCGGGTGATCCAGATGACGCCGCCGAAATGCGCGCCGAAAACAAGAAAGACCGAGATGGCTCGCAACCCATCGAGGGCCGGGAAGAACCTGGTGTTCAGAAAAGCCTGGTGCTCGGCGGTCGATCCAGCTGCGTGCATTCGTCTACGGTCTCGTGGATGCAAATCGACGCATTTTAGTCGCCGTCACTCTGGCACCGCCCCGGCCCGCAGCCTCGCGAGCAGGCCATCGACACCGTGGTCGATCAGGTCGAAGACTTCGACGAAGGCCTGCTGGCCGCCATACCAGGGGTCGGGCACGTCGCCTTCGATGCCGTCGGCGAACTCGGTGAACAGGTGCACCTTGCCGTCGGCGCCCTGCGGCGCAAGCCTGCGCAATGCGGCGCAGTGCTGGCGGGTCATGCCGACGATGAGGTCGAAGCGCTCGAAGTCGGCACTGCGAACCTGCCGTGCGCGGTGCGCGTGCATCTCGATGCCGCGCCGGCGCGCCTCGGCCACCGAGCGTGGGTCGGGCGGGTTGCCGCGCTCTTCGTCCGAGATGGCGGCGCTGTCGACATCGACCTCGAAGCCGGCGGCGCGGGCCTTGTGCATCAGCAACAGATGGGCCGTGGGAGACCGGCAGATGTTGCCGGTGCAGACGAACAGGACCGCAGGTTTCTTCATCCGTGCATTGTCGGCGCACGGCATTCGCCTGACCCGGCGCTGACCGTTTTACCGATGGCTCGCGCACCTGTTGGACAACACCGACGCCCATGCGGAAATGCGCTGCGCAGGGTTGACGCTGCTTATGCCGCGGTGCAACAATCCCGCATCTTTATTTCGGAGCCCCGTGCGTGGACAGTGCCAGTTGGATCAGTGACAAGACGCGTGCCTCGGCAGGCGTGACACCCCCGGCTCTCTAGCGCAGGCTTCGCTCGCGCTGTGCGGCCGTCGTGCACGCAGCGTGACCCCCTTGCCTTCCGGCAAGCGGTTCTCCCCCTTCCGATTCCCGTCGTTCTCGTCGCTGGCTTTTTCAGTCGACTTGCGTGTGTCCGTGCACGAGGCCCTTCATCGCGAAGGAGCCTTGTCATGCGCCAATCTCAACTTCGTCAGCCGCAGCAGCAACACCTGCAACAGCCGATGCAGCCCGCCGTTCGCCAGCCGGCGCACGTGCCTGCGCGCGCGGCCACGGCGCAAGACGCGGAGAACGAAACGCTGGACCGGGCCGCCGCGCTCTGGACCACGCGCCGCATCCGCAGCTTCTTTCTGCTGCTGGAACAGCCGGCGGTTCGCACGGCACAACGCTGACGCGCCCCCAACACCGCGGCACAGCACAAGACAACAGAACGCATCGCAAGGAGGCCACCATGGACCCGGACCCTCTCAGGCGCCCTAGCGCGCCCCTTCCATTGAATCGAACGAATGCATCCACAACGCAGCGCGCCGTGCTGCGAAGGCTTCCTGCCGGCTGATTGAAGCGGGAGGTTCCTTCCTTCGCGGCCCGCACCCGAAGGAGAACCTCTCATGACCCGCGAACGCCTGCGGCGTGCCGTCGTGCGAACGGCCACGGCCCGTCGCCTCACCGCACCCCGCCTCTACCCCCTCCGTCCATTGCCACGCCTTGTGCGCGTGCGCACGGCGCTCTCCAGCGCGTCGGCCTGGGCGGCATACCTCTGCGGCCTCGCGGCAACGCAGACGCATGCCGCCGGCGGACACCATTCGGTGGACGACGCCGCGATCCTCGATCCGGGCCAATGCCAGGTCGAGACCTGGACCGACTGGCATGTCCGCAGCGCACAAGGCCTGCTCCATATCGGCCCGGCATGCCGCGTGGGCCCGGTCGAACTCGGCCTGAACCTCGAGCGCGAACACGGCAGCAGCAGCAGCAGCGAAAGGCGCACCGTTCGCGCCGGCCCGCAAATCAAGTGGGCCTTTGCCATCAACGACAGCCTGAGCGCCGGCGTGCTCGCATCGGCCAACTGGCAAAGCACCACGCCGCATGAAGGGCACGCCACGTCGCTGCGCTTTGCCAGCAGCAGCGTGGTGATTCCCGTGACCTGGCAGATCGACGACAACTGGCGCGCGCACCTGAACCTGGGCCACGATTTCCACCGCGCACAGCCCAGCACCAGCCACTCGGGTGCGGCGCTGGAATGGAGCGCGCTGCCCACCGTCTCGTTCGTTGCCGAGCGCTTTCGCGAAAGCAACAACAACGCCTGGCGCGCCGGCGTGCGCTGGACGCCGGTGCAGGCGCTGAGCATCGACCTGAGCCGCGCGCAAGGCCTTCGCGCCGATGCGCCCGCGTGGTGGACGCTGGGCTTTACCTGGGTCTTCGCGCGCTGACCCGATTCACCTTCAAGAAGAAAGAGAACACAAAATGAAGAACGTCCTGAAGTCCTTTTTCGAGAGCTTCCTGCGCAGCCGCCACATGCTGCATCACTTCGAGCGCTGGCAGACGCTGCTGGGCTCGAAGCCTGCGGGCATTGCGTCGGCCAACATGCCGCCCGACATCGCCAAGGCGCTGGCCACCGCATCGCGCACCGATGCAGGCGAGATGCTCGTCAAGCTCAACAGCTCGCCGCAAGGCCTGAGCGAAGGCCACGCACAGGTGCTGCGCAAGCGCCTGGGCAGCAACGAGGTTCGCCACGAGCAGCCGCTGCCGTGGTGGCAGCACCTGTGGCAGTGCTACCGCAATCCGTTCAACCTGCTGCTGACGGTGCTGGCGCTGATCTCGTACGTGACCGAAGACATGAAGGCCACGCTGGTGATCGGCAGCATGGTGGTGCTGTCGACGGTGCTGCGCTTCCTGCAGGAGTCGCGCTCCAACAAGGCGGCCGACCGGCTCAAGGCCATGGTGAGCAACACATCGACCGTGCTGCGTCCCGCGCCGGGCCACAAGGCCGGTGCCGCCGGCGACGAGGGCTTCGATGCCACGCACGCCGGCACCGTGCGCGTCGAGGTGCCGATGCGCGACCTGGTGCCCGGCGAAGTGATCGCGCTGTCGGCCGGCGACATGATTCCCGCCGACTGTCGGCTGCTCACCGCCAAGGACCTGTTCATCAGCCAGTCCGCGCTGACGGGCGAGGCCATGCCAGTCGAGAAGTTCGTGACGGACCGGGGCGAGCGCACGTCCGGCGTGCTCGAGCGCGAGAACCTGCTCTTCATGGGCACCAACGTGATCAGCGGCACCGCCACCGCGCTCATCGTGCACACCGGCGACCGCACCTTCTTCGGTGCACTGGCCCAGCGCGTGACGGCCACCGACCGTGGCACCAGCGCCTTCCAGGCCGGCATCAACCGCGTGAGCTGGGTGCTGATCCGCTTCATGCTGGTGATGGCGCCTCTGGTGCTGGTGATCAACGGCGTGGCCAAGGGCGACTGGTGGGAAGCCGCGCTGTTCGCGCTGTCGATCGCGGTGGGCCTCACGCCCGAGATGCTGCCGATGATCGTGACCGCCACGCTGGCCAAGGGCGCCGTGGTGATGTCGCGCAAGAAGGTGATCGTGAAGCGGCTCGAAGCCATTCACAACTTCGGCGCCATGGACGTGCTGTGCACCGACAAGACCGGCACGCTGACGCAGGACCGCATCGTGCTCGAACGCCACACCAACGCCTGGGGCGAAGCCTCCGACCACGTGCTGCAGTTTGCCTACCTCAACAGCTTTCACCAGACGGGCCTGAAGAACCTGCTCGACAAGGCCGTGCTGAGCCATGCCGAAATGCAGCTGGAGACGCGGCTGCAGACGGCCTACCGCAAGATCGACGAAGTGCCCTTCGACTTCTCGCGCCGCCGCATGTCGGTGGTGGTGGCGAACGGTGGCAACGAGCACCTGCTGATCTGCAAGGGCGCGCTGGAAGAAATCCTGTCGGTGTGCACGTCGGTCGAGCGTGGCGCCGAAGTGCTGGCGCTCGATGCCGAGGTGCTGGCGCGCATCCATCGCGTTGCCTCGGAGCTGAACGCACAGGGCCTGCGCGTGGTGGCGGTGGCCAGCCGTTCGCTGAAGGCCGATGCGCAAAAGCAGGCCTACAGCGTGGCCGACGAATCGGGGCTCACGCTGCTGGGGTATGTCGCCTTTCTCGATCCACCGAAGGAATCGACCGCGCCCGCGTTGCGTGCGCTGGCCGACCATGGCGTGGCGGTGAAGGTGCTGACCGGCGACAACGAGCTGGTAACGCGCAAGGTCTGCGGCGACGTGGGCATCGCGGTCGGCCACATCGTGCTGGGCCGCGAGATCGAAGACCTGAACGACGGCGACCTGCGCAAGCTGGTCGAGCGGCACCAGGTGTTCGCCAAGCTGACGCCGGCGCACAAGGAGCGCATCGTGCACGCGCTGCATGCCAACGGGCACGTGGTGGGCTTCATGGGCGACGGCATCAACGATGCGCCGGCATTGCGCGCCGCGGACATCGGCATCTCGGTGGACGGTGCGGTGGACGTGGCGAAGGAATCGGCGGACATCATCCTGCTGGAAAAAAGCCTGATGGTGCTGGAGCAAGGCGTGATCGAGGGCCGCCGCACTTTCGCCAACATGCTGAAGTACATCAAGCTGACGGCCAGCTCGAATTTCGGCAACGTGTTCTCGGTGTTGGTGGCGAGCGCGTTTCTTCCGTTCCTGCCGATGCTGCCGCTGCACCTGCTGGTTCAGAACCTGCTGTACGACGTGTCGCAGATCGCGATTCCGTTCGACAACGTGGACGAGGAATTCCTGAAGAGCCCGCAGCGCTGGAACCCGGCGGACCTGGGCCGATTCATGGTGTTCTTCGGGCCGCTGAGCTCGGTGTTCGACATCCTGACGTACACGGTGATGTGGTTCGTGTTCGCGGCCAACACGGTGGAGCACCAGACGCTGTTCCAGTCGGGCTGGTTCATCGAAGGCCTGCTGTCGCAAACGCTGATCGTGCACCTGATCCGCACGCGCAAGATCCCGTTCCTGCAAAGCCGCGCGGCATGGCCGTTGCTGGCAATGGGAGCCGCGATTGCGGCGGTGGGAATCTGGCTTCCAATGGGTCCGCTGGCGCACTATTTCAAGCTGCAGGCATTGCCGCTGGCGTACTTCCCGTGGCTGGTGCTGATGCTGGTGGGCTATGCGGTGCTGACGCAGACGGTGAAGGGCTGGTACGCACGGCGCTACGGCTGGCAGTGAGCTGACTGTTTTCTCGCTTCGGTCTCCGGGTACTTTTGTGCTCGGAGACTTTTGTTGTTCAACGGTTTTGTTGCGCTGCTGTTCGGGCGCGGGGTCATTCGGGGCGCGTGCGACTGACACCGGGTACTTCCCTCCGCGAATGTCCCCCGCTTCGCTCCTCCTTTATTTCGCTGCGCGGAGCACCCGATGCCAGTCGCACGAGGGCGCTGCTCTCGCATTGGCCGATCAACGACCGCTCTGAAGGCGCTCGCGCCGATGGTGTGCTCTGCGC
>NZ_QAJK01000052.1 GCF_003852515.1 Variovorax sp. KBW07
CCAAGAATGACCCCGCATCCGTACCCGCACCCGCTCCCAAACCGCAGCGCCAAGAAACTCAAGCGCCAGAACATCCACCACGCGAAACGTGGCTTCAAGCCGGCGCAAGGAGAGTTACACCGGCCTTCTTACAATCCGTACCGTCTTGCGTGCGCCGCGCAGGCCGCCACCGAGACCTCGCCGCCGACCGATGAAACGTTACTGGGAAATAGACGCCTTGCGCGGGCTCATGCTCGTGCTCATGACCGTCACCCACCTTCCTACGCGGCTCACCGATCCGCTGGGTCAGCCTTTTGGGTTCGTTTCGGCCGCCGAAGGCTTCGTGCTGCTCTCCGCCTTCGTCGCCGGCCTCGTCTACAGCCGCATCGGCTACGTGCGCGGCGTCGACTCCATGCGCAAGGCTTTCTGGCGGCGCGTCGTCAAGGTCTACCTGTGCCAGGCCGCCATTTTGCTGTTCCTGTTCACCGTCATCGCCGCGCTCGGGCTGCACATCGACCAGCCCGCGGTGAAGAACCTCGTGTCCTACTACCTGGCCGAGCCGCGCGACGGCTTCCTGTACGGGCTGCTGCTCATCTACGAGCCCGCGCTGCTCGACATCTTGCCGATGTACATCTTCTTCATGCTCATGAGCCCGTGGGTGCTCGCCTTTGCCATGCGCCACGGCTGGACGCTGGTGATGGTCGTGAGCGTCGGCGTCTGGGCGGCGGCGCAGTTCGGTGTCAGCGAATGGGTCTATGGGCTGGCCGTGCGCTACCTGGGCGTGCCGGTGCCGTTCCATGAAATGGGTGCCTTCAACACCTACGCCTGGCAATTTTTGTGGTTCGCGGGGCTGTGCATCGGCGCCACCCGCAACGGGCCCGAGGCTCGACCGCTGCGCTTTCCGGCGTGGCTGCTGGTGCTGGCGGCGGGCATTGCGCTGTATGGCCTTTACTGGCGCCACACCGGCATCAACGGCCAGGCGCCGTTCGGCGGCGACGTGGAGCTGAACCTGCTGTTCGACAAGTGGCAGCTCGGGCCGCTGCGGCTCGTCAACCTCGTGGCGCTGGGCATTCTGGCCGTGCGCTTCGGGCCGTGGCTGATGCGCAAGATTCCGCGCCTGCACTGGCTGGAGGCGATGGGCTCGGCGTCGCTGCCGGTGTTCTGCGCGCACCTCGTGGCGGTGCTGCTGGTGCTGGCTTTCTATGGCGACAGCCAGACCGCGCGGCCCTGGTGGGGCGACGGCCTGCTGCTGCTCGCGGTGTTCGCGGGGATGTACTTCGTGGCGCGCTTCACGCGCGGCGCGGACGTGCCACCGCCGGCGGACGATGTGCCTTCGGGGCCGGCACCGGCATAGAAAAGATCCATCGAAGCAACCCGGCCCACGGCGCGTTCAAGCCGGGATCGAACAGGCGCTTCTTATTTCTGGCGTGCCAGTAATGACTCCATCGATTGCACGCCCTGTTGGTACAGATCCAATGCACGCTGATCGCACGGAGCATCCGAAATGGTGATTCTCGTGGCTTGATTTTCTGGAAAATAGGTTTCGCCGTAGCGCGCGGCAATGGCCTTTCTTGCCGCCTCGAATCTCGCGTTTGCCGCGGCGACCAGCGGCCCATCCATTGCGTCGCACCGGCGTTGCTTGACGACGACGCGGAAATAGTTCGCCCTGGTGAAAACGGTCATTGCCTCTTCTTCCCCGGCCGCCTTTTTCTGATTCTGGATGTACCGAAGCTCGTTCAGCGACATTTCGTTTTTCGGGTCCAGCTGAAGCACGCGTTCGTGGAGGGCCTTGGCTGCGGCGAGGTTCCCCAGTTCGACCTGAGCGAAGGCCATGCCCCTCAGCGCGCGCGTCGTCTCCGCAGTCTTGAGTTGGGGGGGAGACAGGTCTGCTGCGTCCAGTGCTTTCTGAAACGCCTCCAATGCCTTCTGCCAATTGCGTTCGACGATATCAATTTGCGCTCGCTCCGAGAGGTACTTCGAATTGCGCGGAGAGAGCTTGATTGCGGCATCGTATGCAACCTTCGCCTCGGGAATGCGGTGCAGGTCGACCAGCGCGAAGCCTTTCGCGAAGTATGCAAGTCCCCACTCGACGCCGTAGACCTGTGCAGACATCTTCGCCTCGGCTCCCTCCAGTGCATAGAGCATGCTTTCTGGCAGCGAGCGGGCGGAAAACACAAGCACTCCGCTCTTGCGGTAGGTGCTCTCGTAGTAAGCGATGGCCTGGTCGGCCAAGGGCAATGCTTGCGCCGGTTTCTTCGTGTTCAAGAACACTGCCGCCTGTGCCACCAGTGCGGTTCCGGCATCAACGCTCCCGGCCTGGGCGGCAGGCGGCGCGGCAGGCACGTTGGGTTTCGTTGCACATGCGGACAGAAGCAGCGATAGCAAAATCGCGGCGAAGAATTTCATACCCATGGAGGTCCTCCCTTGCCGTTCTGGACGGCAAATTTTTATTGGGTACGCAGGCTTCAATTGCGCCCGCGCAAGCCCGGCGCGAGTCTATCCAGCGCATATGTCTCTTGTTGGTGGCGTTCGACGCCATTTCGATCGAACGCGCAAGCCTTCGTGAAATGGGTCACGGCCAACGCGCAGCGACGCATTCGTTGTCGGAGCGGGCCTCGAACCGATCAGGGCCTGTGTCGCTGCCCTGGCCGTGCTCAGGGCTGGGGAGCGGAAGACGCAACCGGCGCCGCCGGAATGCTCGGCAGGTGCGGCGCGATGACCGAGTGCCACAGGCGGTAGCCCTCGTCCGTCATGTGCAGCTTGTCGCTGCGGAACAGCTCGGGGCGCGGCCGGCCATCGGCGCCGATCATCGGCGTGTAGATGTCGATGTATTCGCTGTTGGGCAGCAGGTTGAGGTACGCCGAGATCACGTGGTTGGTCTCGCGGATCTGCGGCATCAGCTGCTCGCGCGACGGGCTGGGCTTGACCGATATGAAGCTGATGCGCGTATCGGGCAGCTCGGCGCGCACCGCGTTGGCAAAGCGCGCAAAACTGTCGAGCACCTGCAGCGGCGTGCGGCCTTCGGCCAGGTCGTTGTCGCCGGCGTAGACCATCACCTGGCGGGGCTTGTAGCGCACCACCAGGTCGCGCGCGAACAGGCTGCAGTCGAGCAGCGTCGAGCCGCCGAAGCCACGGTTGACGATGCCGCCGGGCACCCGCGCAAAGTCTTGCTGCATGCGCGTCCACATGCGCACCGTGGAGCTGCCGACGAACACCACGCCGCCCGGCGCCGGAAAACGCTCCTGGTCGGCGCGTGCAAAGGCCGCCAGCTCGTTGTGCCAGCGCTCCTTGGCGGACAGGTAGTCGCGGGCGTACGCGGCCTCGGCGGCGGCCGTCTCGGATTCCTGGGGAAAGAAGGCGGGCTGGGCGTGCGCGGCAAGCGCGGCCGTGAGCAGCGCGACCGCGGCCAGCGCGGATTTCATCGAAGACATCGGCAAGGCAGGAGGGAACAACAGGTCAGGTCAGATCAGATGGTTTTCTCAATGAGGGCGCCCTTGAAGACAATCGGCCCCTTGGGTCCGCTGCCTGGCGGGACGCCACCCTTGGCTTCCAATGTAACGGCCAAGGTGGGCACGGCGTGGACATCGGATTCCGACGCAGCCAGCCGAAGGCCCGGCTTGTTGTCGAGCACCCCGAGTGAGCGCGGCGCGCCGCCGGGCGGCAGCGCCCACAGCTGCAGCGATTTGTCGCTGGCTTCGGCGTAGCCGCCCACGCGCTGCAGCACCAGCTGCTTTTTCTTCGGATCGAAGGTCACCAGCATGGAGGCGGCGGACTGGTCGTCCGACAGCACGGCCACGTACTGCACCGCCGGCGCGTTGTTCAACTGGTCGCGAAGGTTGAGCCCGACCACCACGGCCAGCACGGTGGCCAGCGCGCCGGCCGCCGTGGCGCCGCGCCACAGCGCGAGGCTGCGCAGCCAGCCGCCGGGGCCCGGCTTGTCTTTGGCGCTGGCGGCGGCATTGGCGGCATCGCGCTGCCGCTCCATGGCGTGCTGCGTTTTCTCGGCGTCGATGATGTTGCGGATGCGGGTCCACACGGCCGCGTCGGGAACGATCGGGCTCTGCAACTCGGTCATGCTCGCGAGCCGGCCTTGCCAGACCAGCGCCGCGGCGCGCACCGGCGCCTGTTCGCGGGCCATGGCTTCGAAGCGGCGGCGGGCGCCGCCGCGCAGCGTGCCCAGCGCGTGGCTCGCGGCCAGCAGCTCCAGCAGTTCGGGGTGTGCGATGAGATTCATGGGGACATCACCTTCTTCTTCATCGCATTCATGCAAAGCGTCCCATGCAGACGCGCAGTTTTTCGAGCCCGCGCCGGATCCACGTCTTGACCGTGCCCAGCGGCAGCTTCAGCTGTTCGGCCAGTTCGCCGTGGCTCATTTCGCGCAGGTAGGCCAGGCTGACCACCTCGCGCTGCCGGCCTTCCAGCTGTTCCAGGCATTGGTGCAGCGCCCAGGCCTGCTCGCTCGCATCGGCCGTGTCCGCCGGGTTGGGCGCGTCCGATTCCAGGGTGTCGGCCATCAGCTCGTCGAATTCCTGCGTCAGCTGGGCGCGGTCGGCGGTGCGCCGGCGCAGCAGGTCGAGCGCGCGGCTGCGCACGATCAGCCCCAGCCAGGCCAGCGGCGGGCTCAGCGACGATCGATAGTCGCCGGCGACTCGCCAGACGGTCAGAAAGGCTTCCTGCAAGACGTCTTCCGCCCATTCGCGCTGCCGGACCACGCGCATCGCCAGCCCCATGAGCTTGGGCGAGGTGCGGTCGTAGAGCTGCCGCAGGGCGGCTTCGTCGCGATGGCCGATGCGATCGATCAACGCCATCAGTTCGGCGTCCGGGCTGGGTGCTGTCATTCGCGAATTGTGGGCCATCGGTGCGCATGCCAGATATACGGCCCGCAAGGCCGTCCGGATTCAGGCGCAAGAGCGGCCCGCGCGTCGCGAAATTGATACATTTGTTAACGTATACTGCGCCGCAAAAATCGGGCGGGCCGCGTGCGGGGAGCAGGCAGACACACAGGCGCCGCAGGCGCGCATGCGCACCCATCAAGCAAGAAGAAAGCAGGCCGTTGCCATGATCGTCATCAAGGATTCGCTGCCGCCTGCGCCGCCGTTCTGGCACCGCCTCAACAGCTTCTTTGCCTTTCCGCTCCAGATGCGGCCGCTGGCCTATGGGCTGGTGCTGTCGTTCTGCAGCCTGTTGTTCGAGGCGATCTTCTTTTTGCCCAACGCCCTGGCCTTCCTGCTCATCGAGATCGGCATCATGCTGGCGGCCAGCCGCTACGGATTCAAGGTGATTGCGCTTGGCGCGCGCGGCATCCGCGATTCGGCCAACTTCGGGCGCGAGTCCAGCGACGACTGGACCTACCTGCCGTGGAAGCTGTTCGCCATCTCGGTGGTGCAGGCCCTCTTGATCGGCTGGCTCGCCTGGTACTCGCCCGTGCTGGGCACGGTCGCGCTGTTCGTCATGTCGTTCACCTTTCCGGCGGCGGTGATCGTGCTGGTGCAGTCGGGCAGCTTTTTCCAGGCCATGAACCCCGGCTACGTGATGGACGCCATGCGCATCATCGGCTGGCCCTATGCGCTGCTGTGCTTCTTTCTCTTCTTGCTGAGCACCGGCGCGCAGGTCGCCATTTCGATGGTGGTGCCCATGTTCGACGGCCGCATCATCCTGCCGATCGTCAACTTCGCGTTCATCTACTTCGGCTGGGTCATGGCCAGCCTGCTGGGCTACGTCATGTTCCAGCACCACGAGGCCTTCGGCATCGACGCCGTGCCCGGCAGCAGCCTGGGCGATGGCGCCCCGGTGGACCGCCGCACGCCCGAGCAGATTGCCGCGCAGCGCACCGACGCCGAGGTGGCGCAACTCATTACCGATGGCGACCTGGCCGCCGCCCTTGGCACCGCGTACGAGGCGCAACGCACCGCCGCGTCGGACGACCTCGCGGCGCAACGCCGCTACCACCGCGTGCTGGCCATGGTGCCCGACAAGCAGGCCACCATGCTCGACCAGGCGCGGCGCTTCATTGCGTTGCTGATGCGGCGCGACATGGCGTCCGAGGCGCTGAAAGTCTTCAAGCTCTGCCGCGAGCGCGACAAGACCTTTTCGCTCGACGACCCCGCGATGGTGATTGCGATGGCGCGGGCCGAATGGCGCAACGGCGATGCGCACGCCACGCTGGCGCTGCTCTCCGGCTTCGACCGGCGCTTCAGGGGGAACGAGGCAATTCCGCAGGCCTATGAATTGGCCGCCCGCGCGCTGGTGCAGGGGCTGGGGCGCGCGGACATGGCGCAGCCGATATTGACGACGCTGGAAGCGCGCTATCCGGACAGCGAGCAGACGAAGGAAGTGCGGTGGTTGCTGCGGCCTGTGGTGTCGGCTGAGGCGCAGACGTAGACGGGCGGTCGGGGAGACGATCCTCGGGTTCTGGCCCACGGGAGATCGTGAACCCGGCGAGGCCAGTCGGCGGCCGGGATCGAATCGTTAGGCCGCCTTCTGTCTGTATCCCTAATCTGCAGGCAAGAGCTGGGACTGGGTTATGGGGAAGGCTACGGAATCTCAGTGCAATTTTTTCAGAATTCAATGAGTGGGAGGGCCTTGTATATTGAAAACCAAAAGTAAGGGGAATGCATTGAGTTCGTGCGATATATATTTGATGCGAAAAACATTGGGCGGTGACATATTTCCCCCGGGCAGGCCTGCTGTAAAAGGCGTTGTGATTGACGAAAATCGTTATTACAAAGGCTTTTTGGGGTATGGCATTGACAGACTGTTGGGCGTTGCGTTGGTCACTTCTTTTAGAAGAGATGGTATCGATGCATTGAATGTCCCAGTTGGATACAGGGATGGAAATTTATTAACTCCGGAAGAGATGGTCGATAGAGTCAAAGGACAGTTGACAAAAGGAAGTGAGTTGCTTCCAGCGAAGATTGATGAAAACCTGCTTCACCCTATGAAGGTCATATTTAAAACGAACGCGCCAGAGTTTTTGATTGTCAATGGTGAAGGTGGAGGCAGGATTGTTGTAGATAGATTGGATGGTCATATCTGGAGTGACTACGAGCAAGCGGAATATGCCTACGACTACAACAATTTGCTGTAACCCTCGTTTCTCGCGAGCTTGTTCGAGCATTCTGGTGAAAATAAACGCGGCGCTTAATTTATTTTGTAATCCTGCCTATTCTCGAAATAGATTTCGCGTCAATGTTGCGACTCAATCTTGAGCGCGACTTGGCTTGATACTTTCTGAACAGCCAGGCTCGCCATCGTCAAGTACGTCCAATCCAAGAAGTAGCGCCCCACCTTCGGTCTGGACGACAGCAACAACGCCGAGATCAAGTTTTCGCGCCTGTTTCGCGACCAGCAGTGCAAGACTACGGTGGCCGTCGAGGGCCGGCGGCGCGAGTCGTGCGACTTCGTGGACGACGCCGAGGTCGAGGTGGAACGCCGCGTGGTCGGTGGCTTGGAGTTCAGCCTGAACCACAAGGAGTTCACTGGCGATGCCACGCCTGAGGGCGCGCTAGCTTACAAGCACGGCACGGGCGGTTTTGGCTTGCGCGCCGCGCTGGAAGAAGAGTTCGGCGAGGGCACTTCGCGCCTGAAGCTTCCTGCCTGTAACGGCGGCAACGCAGAAAAAATTCAGCAGAGCGCAGCAGCGGACCTGAGCAGGAAGAAAAGAAGGCTGGCCTCAGCCTTCCTTCCACCCCCCACCCAACGCCTTGTAGATCGTCAGCCGATTGGTCTGCTCCGTGAGCTGCAGGCCGATCAGCGTCTGCTGCGCCGCGTAGTACGCGCGCTGCGCGTCGAGCACATCGAGATAGCTGCTGGCACCGCTCCTGAACAGCGACTGCGACAGCGCAAAGCTGCGCGAGGTCGCACCGAGCAGCGAGCGCTGCGCGTCGAGTCGTTCGGCCAGCGTGCGGCGTTCGGCCAGCGCATCGGCCACTTCACGGAACGCGGTCTGCACGGTCTTCTCGTAGGTCGCGAGCTGGATCTTCTGCTGGGCTTCGGCCACGCGCAGGTTGGCGCGGTTGGCTCCGCCGTCGAAGATCGGCACGCTGATCGACGGCGCGAAGCTCCAGGCCTTGCTGCCGCCCATGAACAGGCCCGACAGGTTGCTGCTGGCGGTGCCGGCCGATGCCGTGAGCGCGATGCGCGGAAAGAACGCGGCACGCGCCGCACCGATGTCGGCATTGCTGGCGCGCAGCGCGTGCTCGGCGGCGCGCACATCGGGGCGCTGTTGCAACACGTCCGACGACAAGCCCGCGGGCGGCACCAGCAGTTGCGCGGCGGGCGCAGGTTCGGCTGGCAGCGCCACAGCTGCAGCCGTGTTCGTGCCCGTGGCCGCCGGCGTCGGCGTGGCAGCCACAGCCGCCGCCACCGGCAATAACTCGGCCGGTGGCGTTGCACCGACCAGCAGTGCCAGCGCATTGCGGTCCTGCTCGACCTGGCTGTCGAAGGCCGCCGCATCCGCGCGCGCGGCATCGACGGTGCTCTGCGATTGCGCGAGCGCCAGGCCCGACTGCGAACCCAATGCATGGCTGCGCCGGATGAGCTCGAACGATTTGCGCTGGCTGTCGAGGGTGCTGCGCGCAAGCTGCAGGCGCTGCTCGTCGGCGGCCAGTTGCAGCCAGGCGGTGGCGACGGCGGCGATCAGGCTGATCTGCGTGCTGTGCCGTGTTTCTTCGGTCTGGAAGTAGCTCTGCAGCGCGGACTCGCTCAGGTTGCGCACGCGTCCGAACAGGTCGAGCTCGTAGCTGGTCAGGCCAAGGTCGGCGCTGTACTGGGTGGCGTAGCGCGCCTCGCCGCTGGTCGACAGGCTGCCCGGCGTGCGCGAGCGGCTGCCGCCCGCGCCGGCTTCGACGGTGGGGAACAGGCCGGCGCGCGCAATGCCGTACTGGGCCCGCGCGCGCTCGATGTTGAGCGCGGCCACGCGCAGGTCGCGGTTGTTGGCGAGCGCAAGCTCGACCACGCCCTGCAGGCGCGGATCGACGAAGAAATCGCGCCACGCCACATCAATCGGCGTGGCCGCATCGACACCCGCTGAAGGCAGTGCCTGTGGCACTGGTGCAGCGGGCTTTTCATAAGCTGGCGCAAGGTTGACGCAGCCCGCGAGCACGGTGGAAGCGATGGCGGCGCAGGCGAGTGCGCGCAAGGTACGCCGGGGAAAGAATTGCTGGCGGCGCATCAGTGGCCTCCCTGTTCCGCAGTGGTCGCAGTGGTCGCCGCGGGCGGCAGCGAGCCGTTCGCCGCGTCGGGCACGACGGCATCGGCGGGCTTGCGCCGCCCCTGCAACCAGCCGCGAATCAATGCAAAGAACAGCGGCACGAAGAAGATGCCGAGCGCGGTGCCAACGACCATGCCGCCGAGCACCGCGGTGCCGATGGACTGGCGGCCACCCGCGCCCGCACCGGTGCCGATGGCCAGCGGCAGCACGCCGAAACCGAAGGCCAGCGAGGTCATGAGGATGGGGCGCAGGCGCAGCCGCACGGCCATGAGCGTGGCCTCTATCACGCTCTTGCCTTGCTCCTGCAACTGCTTGGCGAACTCGACGATCAGGATGGCGTTCTTCGACGACAACCCGACGGTGGTGAGCAGGCCGACCTGGAAGTACACGTCGTTGCTCAAGCCGCGGAAGCTGGTGAACAGCAGCGCGCCGACGATGCCCAGCGGCACCACCAGGATCACCGAGAACGGCACCGACCAGCTCTCGTACAGGGCCGCGAGGCACAGGAAAACGAACAGGATCGAAATGGCATAGAGCACTGGCGCCTGCGCGCCCGAGAGCCGTTCCTGGAACGATGCGCCGGTCCATTCGTAGCCGATGCCGGGTGGCATCTGCTTCATCACTTCATCGACCGCGGCCATGGCGTCGCCGGAGCTCACGCCCGGCGCGGCATCGCCGACGAACTCGTAGCTGGGGCTGCCGTTGTAGCGCTGCAGTTGCGGCGAGCCGTAGGTCCAGCGCGAGCTGGAGAAGGCCGAAAACGGCACCATCTGGCCCAGCGCATTGCGCACGCTCCAGCGGTCGATGTCGGTGGGCAGCATGCGAAAGGCGGTGTCGCCCTGCATGTACACGCGCTTGACGCGGCCGTTGTCGAGAAAATCGTTGATGTAGGTGCCGCCCATGGCGCTCGACAGCGTGCTGTCGATGTCGGACGTGGCCAGGCTGGCCGCGCCGGCGCGCGCATCGTCGATGTCGACGGCGAACTGCGGCGTGTCGTCCAGGTTGTTGCTGCGCACGTTGGCCACCTCGGGCCGCTTGCCCAGCAGCTCGATGACCTGGTCGCGCGCCTTCACCAGCGCATCGTGGCCCAGGCCGTTGATGTCCTTCAGGTGAAAGTTGAAGCCCGCATTGGCGCCGAGCCCGCGCACCGCCGGCGGCAGCAGCACGAAGATGCGCGCGTCGCGGATGGTCGACAGGTCCTTGTTGGCGCGGCGTGCCAGCGCGGCGGCCGACTGTCCGTCGCCTTCGCGCTCGGCCCAGTCTTTCAGCTTGACGAAGGCACGCGCCGAGCTCTGGTCGCCGTTCTGCCCGGTGATGACGTTCACGCTCAGCACCTCGGGCTGCTTGGTGAAGTAGTCCTGCATCTGCGTGACCACCGGTTGCAGCCGTGCGTCCGACGCGCCGGGCGGCAGCGTCACCTGCACTTGCAGAAAGGCCTGGTCTTCATCGGGCAGGAAGGAGGTGGGCAGCCGCATGAACAGCAGCGCCATCACGGCCGCGATCAGCAGGTACACGACGATGCTGCGCTTGCCGCGCCGCACGATGCCGCCCACCATGCCCTGGTAGCGGTCGGCGCCCTTGTCGAAGTTGCGGTTGAAGCCCGCGAAGAAACGGTCGACCGCACCCAACACACCCTTGCGCGGCACCGCGTGCTGCCCCTTGGCGACGGGCTTTAGCAGCGTCGCGCACAGCGCCGGCGTGAGCGTGAGCGCCACGAACACCGACAGCGCCATGGCCGAGACGATGGTGATGGAGAACTGCCGGTAGATCACGCCGGTCGAGCCGCCGAAGAAGGCCATGGGAATGAACACCGCCGACAGCACCAGCGCGATGCCGACCAGCGCGGGCGTGATCTCGGCCATCGACTTGCGCGTGGCCTCCTTGGGCGACAGGCCTTCCTCGTGCATCACGCGCTCGACGTTTTCCACCACCACGATGGCGTCGTCCACCAGCAGGCCGATGGCCAGCACCATGCCGAACATGGTGAGCGTGTTGATGGAGTAGCCGGCAATCGAGAGCACGCCGAAGGTGCCCAGCAGCACCACCGGCACCGCAATGGCGGGAATCAGCGTGGCGCGGAAGTTCTGCAGAAAGATGTACATCACCAGCACGACCAGCAGCATGGCCTCGGCCAGCGCCTTCACCACTTCGTCGATGGACGCGCTGACGAAAGGCGTGGTGTCGTAGCTCACGAAGGTCTGCAGCTGGTTCGGGAACAGCGGCTGCAGCTCGGCCACCTTGGCCTTTACCGCCTCGGCCACCTGCACGGCATTGGCGCCGTCGGCCAGCACCACGCCCAGGCCGGCGCCGGGGCGGCCGCCGAGCTGCGAGCGCACCGTGAGGTTCTCGGCACCCAGCTCGACACGGGCCACGTCTTTCAGGCGAACCACGGCGCCATCGGGCGTGGCGCGCAGCACCACGTTCTCGAACTGCTCGGCGGTCTGCAGCTTGCTGCGCGAGGTGATGGTGGCGTTGAGCTGCTGCTGCGAGGCGGCGGGCAGTGCGCCCAGCTGGCCGGCCGACACCTGCGCGTTCTGCGCGGTGATGGCGGCGCCCACGTCGGAAGGCATCAGCGCGTACTTGCGCAGCTTGTCGGGGTCGAGCCACAGGCGCATGGCGTAGCCGGTGCCCAGCGTCTGCACTTCGCCCACGCCGTCGATGCGGCTGATGACGTCGACCAGGTTGCTGCTGATGTAGTCGCCCACGTCCACGGCCGAGGCACTGCCGTCGCCGGAGTACATCGAGACGATCATCAAGAAGTCGTTGCCGCCCTTGGTGACGGTGACGCCGCGGCTCTGCACCTGCTGCGGCAGGCGCGACATGGCCTGCTGCAGCTTGTTCTGCACCTGCATCTGGGCCACGTCGATGTTGGTGCCCGCGTTGAAGGTGAGCGACAGCCGCGCCACGCCCGACGAGTTGCTGGTCGACTGCATGTACAGCAGGTTGTCCAGCCCCTTGAGCTGCTGCTCGATGACCTGGGTGACCGAGTCTTCGACCGTCTTGGCCGAGGCGCCGGTGTAGGTGGCGTTGATGGACACGCGCGGTGGCGCGATGTCGGGGTATTGCTCGAGCGGCAGCGTGCGAATGGCCATGAGGCCGGCGAGCATGACGACGATGGAAAGCACCCACGCGAAGATGGGGCGGTCGATGAAGAACTGGGCCATGGGGTGGCCTCAGCGCGCGACGGTGGCGGAGGTGGCGCCGGCGCCGGCATCGATGTCTGGCTCGGCGCTGGCCACGGGGCCCGGCGCGGCACTGGCCGGCCTGGCGCCGAGATCGACCACCTTGACCTTGTCGCCGACCTTCACGCGCTGCGAGCCTTCCATCATCACGCGGTCGCCCGCGGCCAGCCCGTCGAGCACTTGCCAGCGTGTGCCGACCGCGCGGCCGACGCTGATCGGGCGCTTGGCGACCTTGTTGTCGGCGCCGATCACCAGTGCCGAGGCGCTGCCGTCGGGCGCGCGCGTCACGGCCTGCTGCGGCACCAGCAGCGCGGCGGTGTTCACGCCTTCCTGCAGCACGGCGCGCACGTACATGCCGGGCATGAGCAGCTTGTCGGGGTTGGGCACCACCGCGCGCAGCGTGACGCTGCCGGTGCCGGCATCGACCGTGACGCCGCTGAAGGTGAGGCGCCCGGCATGCGGGTAGGCGCTGCCGTCTTCCAGCACCAGCTGGATGCGCGCCTCGGCATCGCTGGCGCGCTGCAGCCGGCCGCTGGCCAGCTCGCGCTTAAGGCGCAGCAGCTCGCTGCTCGACTGCGTGACGTGCACGTGGATCGGGTCGAGCTGCTGCACGGTGGTCAGGGCCGCGGCCTGGTTGGCGGTGACCAGCGCGCCGGGCGTCACGGTCGACAGCTCGGCCCAGCCGGTGATGGGCGATGTGATGCGGGTGTAGCCGAGCTGGATGCGCGTGGTCTGCTCGGCCGCGCGCGCCACGCCCAGGTCGGCTTCGGCCTGTTGCTCGGCGGCCTGGGTTTCGTCGAACACCTGGCGGCTGATGGCGTCGATCTTCACCAGTTCGGCATTGCGCTTTGCCACCGTGCGCGCCGTGGCCAGGGCCGACTCGGCCTTGCGCACACTGGCCTGCGCGCTGGCGTGGGCCGCTTGCAGCGAGGCGGGGTCGAGCTGGTAGAGCACCTGGCCGGCCTTGACCTGCGAGCCTTCGGTAAAGAGCCGCTCCTTCAGGATGCCGCCGACCTGCGGGCGGATCTCGGCGATGACCGGGGCCGCGGTGCGGCCGGGCAGCTCGGTGCTCAGGGCCAGCGTCTCCTGCTTCAGGGTGACGGCGCCGACTTCCTTTTCTGGTGCGGCGGCGGCCGGCTTGCCCGTGCCCGGAGTCTCCACGCTGGTGCGCGAGCACCCTGCGAGCGCGGCGATGGCCAGGGCCGTGAGGAGCAGGGCGAAGCGGGAGGTGGTGTGGTCAGGCATGAATCAGGCAATGGAAGTAAGCAAAAGCCCCGGATGGAGCGAGCGAGCGCCCTCAAGTTCAACGATGCACGAGGGGCGGGGGCGGCTTTACACGCGGTTTACTGCAATTGCAGCGCCACGGCATGGCGGTCGCGTGACGGCGATGTGACGTGGCGGCCGGAGCCGTCGCGGCGCTGCCTTCAGGCGTTCAGGCGCGCTGCAGCGCGCGCGTCACCATGTCGTTGGGCGCGAGCCGCAGCAGATGCGGCAGCAGGCCGATGGCTTTGTCGCGTTCGCCCGCGTGCAGCAGCCCGTTGGCGCAAACCGAGAGCGTGTCGGCCAACTCGGGATGCTCGGGCGCGGTTTTCAGCAGGATGCGGCACAGCTTGTCGGCATCCCCGAACTGGCGGATGCGCGCAAAGCGGCGCGCCAGCCGGGCCATGTCGTCGGGCTTCAGGCGCACGCCGGGCTTGGCCTGATTGAGGTAGGTGGTGAAGCTGGTGTGCTGCAGCGCCAGCGTGTCTTCGTCGGTGGCGGGCAGGCGGAAGATGCGGCGCGCGGCCTGGTGAAAGTCGTCACTGGCCGGTTGCAGGCGCGCGGTGTTGAACCAGGCGCGCAGCGTGTCGGCGTCGCCGGGGCGCAGGGCCGCCGCGGCGCGCCATTCGGCGCAGGCGTGCTCGAACTTCATCGCCGCCGACAGCTTGCGCGCGGCGGCCACGTGCTGCTCGAAGCGGTCGTCGTCGTTCACCATTTCCGATTTGACGGTCTCGGGCGTCTTCACGCGGCCGAGCAGCATGGCGCCGGCCATCAGCGCGGCACCGGTGAGCAGGCCGCCCAGGTGGGCCATGTAGGCAATGCCCTGGCCGCCGAGCCAGTGCTGCATCAGCTCGTTGGCAATCCAGGCCGGCAGCAGCAGCAGGGCCGGCGCGGTGACGTAGTTGAAATAGAAGAACAGCTGGTAGAAAAAACGGATGCGTCGCAGCCGGTACATCACCGCGTACATGCCCATCAGCGCGGAGATGGCGCCCGAGGCGCCGAGGCCGTAGTTGCCCTTGCCTGCATAGGCCCAGCCGGCCAGCAGCGAGGCGCCGATGGCACCGAGCAGATAGAAGGTCAGATAGGTGCCGCGGCCCAGTGCCAGCTCGACCGAAAAGCCGAACAGGAACAGGAACAGCATGTTGCCCAGCAGGTGGCCGGTGCTGCCGTGCAGGAACGCGGCAGTGACGAGGGTCCAGGGCTTGGACTCGGCGTCCTTGCCGTAGTCCTGCGCCCAGCGCTCGGTGAAAGGCGCGGGCAGCATCGCCTCGTACTGCTGGCGGTCGCGCTTCCATTCGTCGTAGCGCGGGTTGGCGGGCGTGACGACTTCATCGGCCCGCAGCTTCTGCAGAAACTGCTTTTCGCTCTGCAGCGCTTCCAGCAGTTGCAGGTAGCTTTCTTCGAAGCGCAGCATGCGCCTGGCCTGCTTGCCGCGCTTCGGGTCGGTTTTTTCGAGCCAGTCCACGAAGGGCGGCAGCTCCAGCTTGGGCAGCGCGCTCTTCGTGTAGTAAAGGGCGGCCCGCTCGCGCCCGTTTTCTTCGCTGCGCTGCGGTCCCCAGAACACGAGCATGTTCACGAGGATCAGCAGCACCGTCAGCCACGGCGGATTGCGCCAGCTCGGCCGGTTTTCGAGCGGGATGGCGTAGAACACGGCGCGGCTGCCCGGCGGGTGGCCGTTGCGCTCAGCCCAGGCGTGCGCGGTGGCGCGCCACTTGCGCCTTCACCTGCGCGGGCGCGGTGCCGCCCAGGATGTTGCGTGCATTGAGCGAGCCGCGCAGGCTCAGCACGTCGTACACGTCTTTCTCGATGCTCGGGTTGAACTGCTGCAGCACGGCCAGCGGCAGTTCGGCCAGGTCGACCTTGTGCGAGGTGGCGGCCTTCACGGCATGGGCCACGGTTTCGTGGGCGTCGCGGAAGGGCAGGCCCTTCTTCACCAGGTAGTCGGCCAGGTCGGTGGCGGTGGCGTAGCCGCGCAGCGCGGCGGCTTCCATGGCCTCGGGCTTCACGGTGATGCCGCCGATCATTTCGGCAAAGATGCGCAGGGTGTCCTTGAGCGTGTCGACGGTGTCGAACAGCGGCTCCTTGTCTTCCTGGTTGTCCTTGTTGTAGGCCAGGGGCTGGCCCTTCATGAGCGTGATGAGCGCCATCAGGTGGCCGACCACGCGGCCGGTCTTGCCGCGGGCCAGCTCGGGCACGTCGGGGTTTTTCTTCTGCGGCATGATCGACGAGCCGGTCGTGAAGCGGTCGGCGATCTGGATGAAGCCGAAGTTCTGGCTCATCCACAGGATGAGCTCTTCGCTCATGCGGCTGATGTGCACCATGCACAGGCTGGCGGCGGCGGTGAATTCGATCGCGAAGTCGCGGTCGCTCACGGCGTCCAGGCTGTTCTGGCACACGCCATCCATGCCCAGCGTCTTGGCCACCAGCTCGCGGTCGAGCGGGTAGCTGGTGCCGGCCAGTGCGGCGGCGCCCAGCGGCAGGCGGTTGACGCGCCGGCGCACTTCGCCCATGCGTTCCGCATCGCGGCTGAACATTTCAACGTACGCCAGCATGTGGTGGCCGAAGCTCACCGGCTGCGCCACCTGCAGGTGGGTGAAGCCGGGCAGGATGACTTCGACGTTCTTCTCGGCAATGTCGACCAGCGCCTTCTGCAGCTCGACCAGCAGGTCGCCGATCAGGTCGATCTCGCCGCGCAGCCACAGGCGCACGTCGGTCGCCACCTGGTCGTTGCGGCTGCGGCCGGTGTGCAGGCGCTTGCCGGCGTCGCCGACCAGCTGCGTCAGGCGGGCTTCGATGTTCAGGTGCACGTCTTCGAGGTCGAGCTTCCACTCGAAGGCGCCGGATTCGATCTCGGCGCGAATCTGCGCCATCCCGCGTTCGATCGCGGCGTGGTCCTGCACGCCGATGATCCCTTGCGCGGCGAGCATGCCGGCGTGTGCCAGCGAGCCCTGGATGTCGGCTTGCCACATGCGCTTGTCGAAGAAGACGCTGGAGGTGTAGCGCTTCACCAGGTCGCTCATTGGTTCGGAGAACAGTGCCGACCAGGCTTCGGATTTCTTGTCGAGTTGGTTTTGGGTCATGGGAGCCGTCCAGGAGGCAATAATGGGTTGGTCACCCGATGTAACTGATGTCTGTGATGCGCAACCCGGCGATTTTATCGGCCAGCTCCAACCCCACGCCCCCGGCATCGTCGGAAAGGGCCCGTTCGCCCGCGCGTCGCGATCTTTCGCTGTTCGATGCCTGCCGCATCGGCGTGGTGTTGCGCACCGTGGTGTTCGTGGAAGCGGTGGTGGCCATTGCCACGCTGTTCGTGGCCGCCACGCCCGCCGAATGGCTGGTGCAGACGGCCACTGTCACGGGCGGCGCCTTGCCCGCCACGCTGCTCTGGCTGGTGGCCGCCTGCGGGCTCAAGAAACCGCTGCGGCGCCTGCCGCGCCAGTGGCAGTACGCGGTGGGCGGCACGCTGGGCGCCATTGCCGCGCTCTATGGCTGCGGCCTGTTGCGGCTGACCGGCGTGCTGGCCAGTGCGCCGTGGCTGGCCAGCGCGCTGGCCGGCGCTCTTTTCTCGGGGCTGGTCATGGCGGCGATGGTGCTGCGCGCGCGCGGCCAGACGCCCGCGGCCACCACGGCCCGGCTCGAAGAACTGCAGTCGCGCATCCGCCCCCACTTTCTGTTCAACACGCTCAACAGCGCCATCGCGCTGGTGCGCGAGGAGCCGGGCAAGGCCGAGACCATGCTCGAAGACCTGGCCGAGCTGTTCCGGCAGGCGCTGGCCGACCCCGGCGAATCGGGCACGCTGGCCGACGAAATTGCGCTGGCCGAGCGCTACCTGGCCATCGAGCAGGTGCGCTTCGGCGACCGCCTGCGCATCCGCTGGGACCTCGATGCCGCCGCGAGCAACGCGCGCCTGCCGCCGCTGCTGCTGCAGCCGCTGGTCGAGAACGCCATCAAGCACGGCGTGGAACCCAGCCCCGACGGCGCCAAGCTGCGCATCCGCACCGAGCGGCGCGGTTCCATGGTGGTGATCGAGGTGGTCAACAGCCTGCCGCCGCTGCGCTGGGCCGACGAGCCACTGCCGCGCGGCCATGGCATTGCGCTTGCCAACGTGCGCGACCGCCTGCGCCTGCTGCACGACATGCAGATGCAGTTCAGCGCCGGCATGGACCAGAAAAACTACCGGGTGCGCATTGCCATCCCCGCCGAATCATGACCCTCAAGACGCTCATCGTCGACGACGAAGCCCTGGCCCGCTCGCGCATGCGCACCTTGCTGCGCGACTGCACTTCGCCCGCCGCCGAGGTGGTGGCCGAGGCCTCGCAGGGCGCCGAGGCGCAGCAGCACCTGGCCACGATGGCGCTCGACCTCGTGCTGCTCGACGTGCACATGCCCGGCGTCGATGGCATCGAGGTGGCGCGTGCGCTGCGCAGCCGGCCCGACGCGCCGGCCGTGGTGTTCGTCACGGCGCATGCCAGCCACGCGGTGACGGCCTTCGAGCTCGACGCGGTCGACTACCTGACCAAGCCCGTGCGCGCCGAGCGCCTGCAACAGGCGTTGCTGAAGGCCGAGCGCTTTCTCAAGGAGCGCCGCGCGCTGCAGGCCGAGGCCGTGCCCGAGACCGTGCTCATCCAGGACCGGGGCCGCGCCGAGCGCGTGCCGTTGTCCGAGGTGCTCTACCTGAAGTCCGAATACAAGTACCTCACCGTGCGCACCGCCACGCGCAGCCACATCCTCGACGGCTCGCTCAACGAGTTCGAGGAACGCTACCCGACCCGCTTCCTGCGGGTGCACCGCAATGCGCTGGTGGCGCGCTCGGCGATTCGTGCGCTCGAAAGGTACGACGACGGCGAGGACGCCGAGGGCTGGGCCCTGCGCCTCGATGCGATTCCCGAACCCGTGGCCGTGTCGCGGCGCCAGTTGGCCGCCGTGCGCGAATTGCTGAAGGAAGCGCGATGACCGAAGAAAACAACGCGCCTTCCGGCAAGCCCGCGAGCGTGGCGGCAACTGCTGAGGCTCCGCAGTCCGCGCCAGAGCCGCAGCCTGCGGAGCCCCCGCAGTCGCCTGCTCCCGAGCCCGTCTCCGCATCAGCACCCGAACCGGCTTCCGAACCGGACAAGGCGGCGTCGGCCGAAGCCCCCACGCAGGCCCGCGAGCGCCTGCTGCTGCACATGCCGGTCGACGTGCGCAGCGCCTCGCTGGTGGTGCTGGCCGTGCTGGCCAGCGTCTTCGCGCTGCAGTGGGGCCAGGCCGTCTTCATTCCCCTGATGCTGAGCCTGATGCTGACCTACGCGCTGTCGCCGCTGGTGGAACGGCTGCACCGCTGGAAGCTGCCGCGCTGGATCGGTGCGGCGGTGATCCTTCTGGGGCTGTTCGGGGGCCTGGGCTGGACCGGCTATTCGCTTTCGGGCAATGCAACGCAACTGCTCGATTCGCTGCCCGTGGCGGCACAGAAGCTCGGGCAGGCCATGCGCCGCGACAAGGGCGCCAGCGCCACGCCGCTCGAAAGCGTGCAGCAGGCCGCCGCCCAGCTCGAGAAGGCCGCCGAGGAAAACTCCGCGCGCGTCGCGGCCCGCAAGGGCGTGGCGCGCGTCGTCATCGAACGGCCCGGCTTCAACGTGCGCGACTACCTGCTGAGCGGCACCGTCGGCCTGCTCAGCGCGGCGGGGCAGCTCACGCTGGTGGCCTTCCTGACGTACTTTGCGCTGTGCTCGGGCGACACCTTCCGGCGCAAGCTCATCAAGATCACCGGGTCGAGCCTGCAGAAGAAAAAGGTCACCGTGCACGTGCTCGACGACATCACCCGCAACATCGAGCGCTACCTGCTGGTGCAGATCCTGGTGAGCGCGGTGGTGGGCGTGGCGACCGGCTTGGCGTTCTGGGTCATCGGGGTCGAGAACGCGGCCGTCTGGGGAATCATCGCGGGCGTCACCAACCTCATTCCGTACATCGGCTCGGTGATCGTGCTGGTGGCGGCCGGGCTGGTGGCGTTCCTGCAGTTCAACAGCCTGCAGATGGGCATCGTGGTGGGCGGCGTGTCGCTGGCCATTCACACGCTCATCGGCAACCTGCTGATGCCCTGGCTCACCAGCCGCACCAGCCGCATGAACCCCGTGGCCGTGTTCGTCGGCGTGATCTTCTGGGGCTGGCTCTGGGGCATCTGGGGCCTGCTGCTGGGCATTCCGATCACGATGGTGATCAAGTCGATCTGCGACCGGGTGGAAGACCTGCAGCCTATTGGGGAGCTGTTGGGGGAGTAGCGTTCAGCCCAGCAGCGCCTTCAGCTCGTCCCCTGCCGCCTTGAGTATTTCCTGCGAGAGCTTGTCGTCGTTGACCGCGCGAGACAGCGACACCGCGCCGACCAATGAAGACAGCGCCGCGATCGCCTTCGCGCGCTTCTCCTTCGATTTTTCCGCTGCCGCCAGGTTGGCCAGCAGGTCGAGGTACGTGTTCACCTGCTGCGTGTAGGCGGTGCGCGTGCGTTCGTTGCCGCGGGCCACGTCGCCTGCCAGCGTGGTCACGGCGCAGCTCGAGGCCAGTGCGTCCCGGTGCGCGGTGCTCAGGTAGGCATCGACCAGCCTGGCCGCCACGACCGGGCGGCTTGCCCTGGATGTGGCCACGGCTTCGACGGCACGGCCGCCGTCGCTCAGCGCGCATTCGACCGCCTCGGCCACCAGCTCGTCGCGCGAGGCGAAGTGGCGGTAGAAGCCGCCATGCGTCAGGCCCGCGTCCTTCATGAGTTCGGCCACGCCCACGCCGTCGACGCCGGCTTCGCGGAAACGCGCGGCGGCGGTCTGCACGATGCGCGCGTGGCTTTCTTCCTTGTTCGCTCTTGAATGGCCCATGGGCGTGAAAAGTCCTCGGTGGTGTGCTTGACGATCAGGATTATGTTCATCATCATCCGCGATGTGGATGATGACCGTCATTCAGAATCAACAGCCCTTGAATCCTTGAATCTTTGCAGGAGCTTCCCATGCCCATGATCGATGTCTACGCTGCCGCGGACCTGTTTCCGGCCGGTGCCGAAACCGACCGCCAACTCGGCGAAGCGCTCACGCTGGCGGTGCTGCGCGCCGAAGGCGTGGCGAACCCAGGCCCCTTTCACCTGGACAACACGGCGGCGTATATCCATCGCATGCCGGCGTCGGCGGTGCAGACCGCCACCAGCGCGCAGGCTCGCACGGTGCGCGTGCAGATCATCACGCCGCCGGGCTCGCTGAACCGCGAAGGCCAGAAGCAGATCACGAAGGAAGCCACCGAGATCGTCACCCGGCTGTCGGGCGACCCGAGCCAAGCCGCCCGCACCTGGGTGATCCTGACCGAGGCGGCCGAAGGAGGCTGGGGCCTGTTCGGCACCGCCTTCGGCAAGGAAGAGTTTGCGGCGCTGGCCGCCAAGGCGAAAGCCGCCGCGGCCAAATAGCCAGCCAGCAAGCCAACCCGGACAAGCCGCGCCAGGAATTCAGCGAGCGCCTGCCTTGGCCGTGGGCGCCTTGGCGCGTGCCGCTGGCTTGGCCTTCGCCGCAGTCGCCGCTGTCGGCGGCGGCAGCTTCTTCACAAAGGTATCCGCCGCATCCAGCGGCAGCCCGTCGCGCGTGCGCAGGTCGATCTTTGGCACCGGCTTGCCGTTGCCGCGCTCGACCAGCACGGAGTGCGGCTCGCCCTTGGCATAAAGATGCGCCTCGCCCCAGTGCCGCAGGCCGACCACCACGGGGAACAGCCCCTTGCCCTTCGGCGTGAGAACGTATTCCTGGTACAGCGAGCCATCGGATGCGGGCACGAGGTCGAGCACGCCTTCCTGCACCAACCACTTGAGGCGGTCCGCCAGGATGTTCTTGGCCACGCCCAGGCTTTGCTGGAATTCGCCGAAGCGCTTCATGCCGTCGAAAGCGTCGCGAATGACCAGCAGCGACCACTGGTCACCCACGATCTCGAGCGAACGCGCCATCGGACAGGGGTCGTCTTTCAGGCTTTTTCTTTGGGCCATCTTTCTCTTCTTTCCTTGCAAGGCGCGTGCGCCAACCGGTTGCAGGATTAGACCGCAATGGCAGTCTGGTTGCAAAGTAAAACTTAAATGGCTACGATCCTTCTGGTTTTAATTTGAAACCTAATGTCATGACTTCGATGACTTCCACCACCCAGATGAATCCGTCCGGCCTTCCCCTTGGCAACGTACCCGACATCGCCACCAGCGGCGACGCCATCCCCGGCCTGCGCGCCAGCCCCGTGCGCGTGGCCGTCGTGCAGTTCGATCCGCAGGTCGGCGTCGAGAACCTCGAGCGCAACGCCAGGGCCGTGCACGAACGCCTCGTCGCCGCCGTCGAAAACCAGGCGAAGCTGATCGTGCTGCCCGAACTCGCGACCACCGGCTACTGCTTCACCGGCCGCGAAGAGGCCTACGCTCACGCCGAGCCGGTGCCCGGCGGCGGCACCGTGCAGGGCTGGATCGCGTTCGCGGCCAAGCACGACGTCTACATCGTCGGCTGCCTGGTCGAGCAAGACGGCCTGCAACTGTTCGACACGGCCGTGCTGGTCGGCCCCGACGGCTACATAGGCCGTTACCGCAAGACCCATCTGTGGAACAACGAGAAGCTGTGGTTCACGCCCGGCGACGAGGGCTACCCGGTGTTCGAGACGAAGATCGGCCGCATCGGCCTGCTGGTGTGCTGGGACATCTGGTTTCCCGAAGCGCCGCGCATCCTTGCGCAGCTGGGCGCGGACATCATCTGCACGCCGACCAACTGGGTGTGGACGCCGCCGCCGCTGTACGACGCAAGCGGCACCTGCATGGCCGCCTACCTGACGATCACGGCGGCGCACGCCAACAACGTGCTCATTGCCGCCGCCGACCGCGTGGGGCAGGAGCGCGGTTCTGGCTTCATGGGCAACTCGCTGATCGCGGGCACCAACGGCTGGCCCGTGGGCCGCATCGCCGGACCCGACGAAGACACCATCCTCTACGCCGACGTCGACCTGACGGCCGCGCGCTCCGCGCCGATCTGGACGCCGCTGAACGACCTGCACCGCGACCGGCGCACCGATCTGTACGATCCGTTGCTCGGCTACCGCGGCGGCAAGGCGCTGGCGCGGTGAGCCGCCGCTGAACCCTTTCCCTGGGAGCCTTCCGACATGCCTTACCTGCAACTCGATGTGAACGGCCCGCATCCGGTGGCCGACAAGAAACGCCTCGCGAAACAGCTCAGTGAAACCTACGCGCGGATGATGAGCGTCGACATCCGCCGCATCAGCATCGCGATCCGCGAAGTGGGCGAGGGCGGTGTCTGGCGCATGGTCGATGGCGAGCCGGTCGAGGTGTCGGTGTTGATGTGCGACATACGCCGCGGCCGTTCCGCCGAGCTGCGGCTCGACGTGGCAAAGGCGCTGTGCCGCGATTGCATCGACATCCTGGGCCTGCGCGAAGACCGGCTGAATGTCGAATTCACCCAGCACAGCGGCGACGAGATGTACCACCCGACGCTCGGCGGCTACAGCCCCGAGTGGTCGGAGGGCGAGGCACCGTAGAAAACTGGCGCATGGGGCTGTGCCCCATGCGTCGTCGTCAGGGCTGTGCGCGCCCCAGGATCTGCAATTGAACGTCCGTCAGTGCAACCTTGGTGCCGTCGTTCGGTGAGTTGGCGAACCTCAGCGTCATCGTCTTGAGGCGCGCGGGATCGAAGGCACTGGCGGTTGCCGGGTCGGGCTTGAACGCCGCGAGCGGAATCGCGACCATGTTCAGCAATTCGGCCGCGCGAGTGCCGGCCGGAACGGCGAACTGCATGCTGCTGTCGAGCGCATCCGAGAAGTCGCTGACCTTGATCGCGGGGGAGCTCACGCCGTTGTTGTCTGTCAGCGTGACGGTCGCTTCCTGGCGTGCGAGCAAGGTTTCCGTTGGCTGTGCCGGACGAATCATTGCGATGCGAAAGCTCAGCGTGTCGTAGCCGGAGGTCGACAGCGCATCCTCGCTGACGGCGGGGGCCGGGGCGCCGGGCACAGGCTCTTTCAGCGTGAACGTCAATGGCATGTCGGGCCGTGTCAGGCCGAGGAGCAACTGGTTCGGCACCGAAATCAGGCCGCCGACATAGGTGCTGACCGCAGACCTGAAGAACGCGTCGGCTGGCAAGGAGGGCGTGCAGGTCGGGATGCGTCCGCCTGGAAGCGCAAAGTCGGTTGCGCAGGTGTAGACACTGCCTGCGAAGGCCGATGTGTCGATCAGGTCGAGCGGGTCACCGGCGTGCAGGTATGTGCTTGCACTGTCGTAGGGCTGGTTGAGGCGATACGTGTCGTCGAACGGTGCAATCAGCTTGTGGTTGTTGACGCCGTTCGTCTGGCCGTTGGTCTGGACCGACAGCGCCACCCGGCTGTCGCAGGGTGCCTTGCCCCCGGGGCAAGCTTGTGCAGGCAGCGGAGCCGAGCCGTTCCAGTAGGGCGCGAACGCGGTCTCGCCACCGACGAAGTTGCGCATGAAACTGTCGATCACGAACAATCCCACGGCCGCCTGATCCGCGGGGGCGAGCCGCAAGCCGCTCTTTGTCATGGAACTCAGATAGCAATAGTCGGCCGCATTGGCTGAATAGTCGTCGCCGGTCCATTGGGAATTGAAGTAGTTGTGGTTGGCGCCGCGCACCACGACCTGAAAGCGGGGCGCCGTGTCGGCGGCATCCTTGTTGAAGCGGTTGTGGTCGAACACGTTGACGCCGTTCAGGTTGCGGACATCGCCGTCACAGGAGGGCACCATTGCCGCGAAAGGCACGTTGGCGATCTTCTGAAAGTTGCGGCCGTCGGTCGGAGCGAGAGACAGCGCGGCCTTGAAGACATATTTCGGCGGAGCATTCGGCCCCGTTGCAGCGCTCGCGGCCAGCGCGATGTTGTTGCTGTCGAGGGCCGCGGAAAGATCGGCATCGGAAATGCCTGTAGTCGACAGGGCGGAAGTCAATGCGTTCAGCGTCGCGAGGAAAGCCTGCTTGGTGCCCGTCGTGCGAGCTGCGCCCGTCGCCGAGAACCATACATTGCTGGCCCAGACGTCTCGTTCGTTCTGCAGCTCTTTCGTGGCGGCACGCAACTGCTGGAGGGTGACGCCAAGACGCAGGTCATTGAGCTGGATGGCATCGTTGATGCCCTGGCCGCCTCGCGAGTGCCCCATGATGCCGACCCGGTCGAAGTCGATCCTGCCCACGAGGGATCTCAATGAAATGCCATTCGTGGTCTGGGTTCCGTCGTTGATCTTCTTGAGCTTGTCCAGCGTGGCAAGCACGAGTTGGCCGCGAGACTGCGAGGTGTAGTCGCCGCCACTGCTGCAACTTGCGCACCTGGCCGCGTTGATGTCGTTTGCGTCTATGGACAGCACGACGTAGCCGTGTGCGGCAAGGTCATCGGCCAGGTAGTCGTATCCCTGGTAGTTGGGAACGCCGGAAGAATGCTGGCCGTGCAGGAAGACGATGACGGGGTACCTGGCCGGCAGCGCATCGGACGGGCGCAGCGGCCTGCCCGGATACCAGAGGCCGCCGTGCAGCCGGGCCAGGAAGACGAAGGGCTTCACGTCAGCGGTGCTCACGATGGCCGACCCCAGGTCGTAGTCGGCCGCTTCCGAAACGTAGGCGGGACTGTCTTGAACGGGAGGCACTTGCTTGGCGAACCGTGTCACCGGGGAAAAAACCGGTGGGGGTGCCAAGGTTTCGGGTGGTGCCGTGACGGGGGGTGCGGCCGGAGGCGTCTCGGGGACGAACGGAGTCAATGTGCCACCGACGGGGCCGTCGCTCGTCGGCGTGCTGCTGGGTGGAGGCGAAATGCCCAGGAGGCCATTTCCCGAAGAGGAGCCGCCGCAGCCGGCGAGGCTCGCTGACACGCTCAAGGCGAGCAGCAGATAGCGCAGTCGATGGACCATCGATTTTTCCCTGTGTCTTATGTGGATAGGCGTGCCTTGCATGGCCGCAACGTCGTCCAACTCATTCGACAGTCAACGGAAAAAAGCACGAAGCCGAGGCCACGCGAAGCGGCGACGAAGACGCAATCTCCGTGCCCATGCAGATCTCTCTGGTGATATGCAAGCCGTTGGGCGAAATTGATTGTTAAATATCGTTATTTGCTTACGTTTGTGAGCATTGTCTTTGTGAGTGCCGCTCGTGCTCCAGCTTCGCGAAGCGCGCGATCATCCACGGCCCCAGCAGCGCGCCGAGCCCGACCGAGCTCCACGCGGCCACCCAGCCGTGCGTGCTGCCGATGCCGAAGTGCGTCTGCCCCCAGTCCAGCGCCAGGCCGAACACCCACGGGCTGAGCGCGCCCGCGCCGAAGCCCATCACCGAGCGCACCGAGTACGCCACGCCCAGCCGGTGCGGCGCGACCACGTCGGCCAGCGCGGTCGAATAGACCGACGAGTCGGCGATCGCCAGCAGGTTGTAGATGGCGGCGGCCGCGGCCAGCAACCACAGCGGCCATGTCCACATCCAGCCGAACGCGAAAGACATGCAGAGGCTGGCGACGGTCGCGATCATCATGACCCGCGCACGGCCCAGCCGGTCGGATGCGGCGCCGCCCGCGACGCTGCCGAACACGCTCACCAGGTGCGCGAAGGCCGCCAGGGCAATGCCCGCGCCTTGCCAGGCGGCCGTGCCACCCGACGAGGCCACCAGGTAGGCGGGCAGCCATGCCCACAGCGCCATCAGCTCCCAGCAATGGAAGGCGTAGGCCCAGTTGCCGGCCATCGCCGGCTTGTCGCGCACCGTGGCAACGAGTGCGTGCCAGGTGCCTTCACCAGTTGGCGATGTGGCGCGCTGCGGCGGGCGCATCCGCCGCAGCGCCTGCACCGTCAGCAATGCGCCGGCCACGGTGCAGCCGGCCGCCACCAGCAGGCCGTGCCGCCAGTGCTGCGCATGGCTGAAGGCCGCGACCACCGCGAGCGACAGCGCATAGCCCATCGACGATGCACCGATGAAGAGCCCCATCGCACGGCCGCGCACCGCGGGCTCGGTGTTGCGCGCCAGCAGTTGCAGGCCCGGCGTGTACGACGCGCCGGCGCACAGGCCGGCCAGGCCGTAGAGCAGCATCGCGGAGCGGTGGTCGTGCGCGAACAGCGCGAAGGCCAGCGCGGCCATCGCGCTGACCATGCTGCCGCCGACGAAGATGCGGTGCGGGCCGTAGCGGTCGGCCAGCAGGCCCACGGCGAACAGCGAGGTCATGTAGCCGACGTGCCATGCGCTCTGGATCGAGCCGGCCTGGGCGGCGGTCATGCCCCAGTCGGCCATCATGAAAGGCAGCACGCCGGAGTAGGCCGTGACGATCATGGCCTGCAGCAGGCGGCTCGCGCACAGCAGCGCAAGCCACCCGCGCGCGGGGGCGGTGGTGGTGTCGTTCGACGACATGCCGGGGCTCAGCGCAGCGGGCGCTGCATCAGCACGGTGTCGACCCACTGCCCGAACTTGAAGCCGACGTTGCGCAGCACGCCCACGTGCGCGAAGCCCAGGCTTTCGTGCAGCCGCTGCGAACCGGCGTTGGCACTGTTGCCGACCACCGCCACCATCTGCGTGAAGCCGCTGTCGGTACAGCGCCGGATCACCTCGGCGAGCAGCGCCTTGCCGATGCCGTGGCCGTGCATGCCCTGCGCGACGTAGATCGAGTCTTCCACCGTGTGGCGGTAGGCGGAGCGGGCGCGGTAGGCGCCGGCATAGGCGTAGCCGGCCACCTCGTCGTTCTTCAGCGCGACGAGGTAGGGCAGGCCGTGCCGCAGCGTATCGGCAAGGCGCGATTGCATCTGCCCGACCGATGGCACTTCTTCTTCGAAGGAGCACAGGTCGTGCAGCACGTAGTGGCTGTAGATGGCCTGCACCGCGGGCATGTGATGCGGCTCGGCATCGACGATTTCAACGGTGGCTGCTGCTGCAGTGACGGCAGCGTTGGTGGCGTGGGCGGCAAGGGATTGCGATGACATGCCCCGATCTTGACGAGCCGCCATCGATAAGTGAAGCTTCGCCTGCCTATGCAAAGCATAAGGAATACCTTGGAAAAGACACTCAACCTCGACCAGCTCAAGTCCTTCGGGCTGGTGATCGAAACTGGCAGCTTCTCGGCCGCGGCCGACCGGCTCGGCGTGTCGCAACCCGCGGTGAGCCTGCAGATCCGCCAGCTGGAGCGGCGGCTCGGCGTGCGGCTGGTCGAGCGGGTCGGCAAGCGTGCCAGGGCCACGCCCGCAGGCATGGAGCTGCTGCGCCACGCGCACCACATCGAGAGCGCGGTGGACAACGCCATCGACGCACTGGCCGACCATGCGAGCGGCATCACGGGCCGCGTGCGGCTGGGCACGGGCGCGACGGCCTGCCTGTACTTCCTGCCCGGCGTGCTGCGGGCCTTGCGCGCGCAGTTTCCGGCGCTGAGCATCGTGGTGAGCACGGGCAACACCGACGACCATGTGCGCAAGGTGGAAGAGAACAGCATCGACCTCGCGCTGGTCACGCTGCCGGCGGCGGGGCGCTCACTGACGGTGATGCCGGTGCTCGACGACGCCTTCGTCGCCATCGGCCGCCACGACCTCGCGCCGTTGAAGGCGCGCGTGGCGCCGGCGGACCTTGCGGCGCTGCCGCTGGTGCTGTTCGAGCCCGCGGCCAACACGCGCAAGCTGGTCGACCGCTGGTTTGCCGCCGAAGGCTTGCAGCCGCAGCCCGTGATGGAGCTGGGCAGCGTCGAGGCCATGAAGGAGATGGTTGCCGCGGGGCTGGGCTACGGCATCGTGCCCGCGATGTCGATGGTGGGGCGCGGTGCGCACCCCGAGCTGAAGACCAGCCGGCTGAACCCCCGCATGCACCGCACGCTGGCGCTTGTGATCCGGCGGGACAAGCCCGTCAACAAGGCGTTGCGCGTGGTGCTCGATGCGCTCGTGGCGGCCGGGAAAACCGGCCGCCACTGAGGGGAGAGAAAAGACCGAGGGAACGGGCGGTGCCCGGCGGCCGAGTTACTCCGTTACTCCGGAATTGCAGCCAGCGGCGCACCGCCGCGTGCGCGGCCCAGCGTGCCGACGATCAGCGCGGCAATCAGCACCAGCACGCCGCTGAGCACCATCGCGCTGGAGATGCCGTAGCCGTCGACCGTCACGCCGCCGATCAGCGCGCCGGAGGCAATCGCCACCTGGAAGCCGGTCACCAGCAGGGCCTGGCCGGCTTCCGGTGCATCGGGCACGGCTTCCATCATCCAGCCGGTGAGCGCCACCGGGATGAGGCCGAACGCGATGCCCCAGATCACCACCACGATGGCGCCGGCCACCCAGCCGGTGCCGATCACCGTGGACAGCAGCAGTGCCGTCGCGAGCATCAGCGCCGCCAGCAGGGTGGTGCCCCGCACGCTGCGCGCCACCAGGCTGCCGCCGAGGAAGGTGCCGATGAAGCCGACCGCGCCATAGACCAGCAGCAGCGTCGAGACCGCGTTGGCCTGCAGGCCGAACACCTGCTGCAGCAGCGGCTTCAGGTAGGTGTAGGCCGCGAAGTGGCCGGCGATGAAGAACAGCACGGCGAGCAGGCCGACCTGCGCCATGCGGCGCGTGAGCGGCGTGAGCAGGTCGCGCGCACCGATGGCGCGCAGCGGCGGAATCGCGGGCAGCAGCCACAGCTGCACCAGCAGCACGACCGTGGCGAGTGCGCCGGTCACCGCGAACGAAGCGCGCCAGCCGAACAGGGTGCCGAGCAGCGACCCCGCCGGCACGCCGAGCACGGTGGCGGCCGACACGCCCGCCAGCACCAGCGACATGGCACGCGCCTGCGAGGCATGCGGCACCAGTTGCGTGGCCGCGGCCGGTGCAAAGGTCCAGAAGCCGCCGACCGCCAGGCCGAGCATGAGCCGCGCGACCAGCATGGTGCCGAAGTTGGGGGCAAAGGCGGCCAGCAGGTTCGACGCGATCAGCAGCAGGGTGAGCGTGATCAGCACCGTGCGCCGGTCGAGCCGGCCCGAAGCGACGATGAGCGCAGGGCCGGCAAAGGCGGCCAGCACGCCGGGCATGGTGATCATGAGACCGGCCGTGCCGTCGGACACATTGAGCCCGCGCGCGATGTCGGTCAGGAGGCCGATGGGCATGAACTCGGTCGAGACCATGGCGAAGGTGCCGACGGCGATGGAGCCGACGGCAAGCCACGCCGAGCGCGTGGTGTGGGTGGCATGGGCGGGAGCCGGTGTGGCCGCTGCGGCCACGTCGTCGACGCAGGGGTTGCTGCTGGGTGAATTCATCATGGAGATGCTTTCCTGGAAGGCACCGGCGACGCACGCGCCAATGCTTGTGAAGGGCATTGGAGTGTGCGAGTTGACGCCTTCGCGACAAAGGGCCTGGCCAGCAGTAGTCAGTTTCCCTGGGGCTAACAATCGGCACTTTTGGGGCTGCCGCGGTGTGCCGCCGTGTGCCGGTGTGGCCTTGCGCCGCCGCCGTGGCGGCCATCGCCATCAAGGCCCCTTGCAAGGGGCGACATCGCAAGGCTGGCTAGGTGATGACGGGGTACGACTGCAGTGCCCGGCCATCGGCGATGAACGAGTCGCCGATCAGCACGCGAAACTCCGTGCCGTGGGGAAACTTCGGCCTGGCCACGGCCGGGGAAAGAAATTCGACTTCCAGCGCGTGGGGCAGTCCGCGTTCGAGCAACTGGCCCTGCGGCACGAACCAGCGCGCCGAAAAGCCTTCGTTGTCGACCACCAGCGCGCAGCGGTACTCGCCCGCGCCAATGGGCAGGTCTTGCGAGGGGATCGCGGGCTTGCGGAACTTGAGCTCGACCAGCAGGTGCGGCGTGAACGCGGCCAACGCATCGAAGCTCGCCGGCTCGGCAGGCGGCGCCTTGCGCGGCCGCTTGCCGATGAGCCAGGCGATGACGTTGCCGATGATCGGCACCCACAGCACCATCAGCAGCGTGCCGATGTCGCGTGCGGTCGAACCCGGTGTCGCGTAGTGCCGCAGGAAGGCGCCACCGACTGCGACGCACAGAAGAATGATGACGATGAGCCGGCGGCGGAACTGGATTTTGGTCATGAAAACGCGAAGGGGAGCACGAAGGGGAACGCGGGTGAAAGCGGCCCCGGACCTTAACTCACGGACCCACCCGCACCACCGCATCCACCGGCAACGCCTGCCAGTCGATCCATTCGCCCACCGCCAGATGGTGCGTGGGCGCGGCCGCACCCTCGACGGTGCCCCACTGCAGCACCAGGCTGTGCTTGCCCAGCCGCAGCGCGAGCTCGAAGCCCGGCCAGTGCGCGGGCACGTGCGGCGTCAGCGACAGCTGGCGTCCCTTCACGTTCAGGCCCAGCAGCGTCTCGATGGCGGCGCGGTGCAGCCACGCGGCCGAGCCGGTGTACCAGCTCCAGCCACCACGGCCCACGTAGGGCGCGGCGCCGTAGACGTCGCCCGCCATCACGTAGGGCTCCAGCTCGTACGCCGGGCCGCGTTCGGGGTGCTGCGCGCGGTGGGCCGGGCTCAGGCCCTCGAAGCTTTGCCAGGCCGCGTCGTGGTCGCCCTGCAGCGCCTGCGCCATCAGCGCCCACACGGCGCCGTGCGAATACTGGCCGCCGTTCTCGCGCACGCCCGGCGGGTAGGCCTGGATGTAGCCCGGGTTGTTGGTCGAGTTGGCGAAGGGCGGTGCCAGCAGCCGCAGCAGGCCGGCCGGCTCGTCGTGCAGGTGCTTCTTGACGGCGGCCATGGCCGGGCCGGTGTGGGCCTCGTCCGAAGCGCCCGAGAGCACCGACCAGGCCTGCGCGATCAGGTCGATGCGGCACTCGTCGTTGGTCGACGAGCCCAGCGGCGCGCCGTTGTCGAAGAAGGCGCGGCGGAACCAGGCGCCGTCCCAGCCGGCGTCGTGCAGCGCGGCGATCCAGCCGGTGCGCGCCCCGGTCCAGCGCGCGGCGCGTTCGTGTTCGCCGCGCGCCTGCGCGATGGGCGCGAAGCGCTCGACCACGCTGCACAGGAACCACGCCAGCCACACCGATTCGCCGCGGCCTTCGTTGCCGACACGGTTCATGCCGTCGTTCCAGTCGCCGGTGCCCATCAGCGGCAGACCGTGCACGCCGGTCTTCAGGCTGCGGTCGATGGCGCGCGCGCCGTGGTCGAACACGGTGGCCATGCGGCCGCTGTTCTGCGGCGCGTAGTAAGCGTCTTCGGCGCCCTCGGGAATGCCGGGGCCTTCGATGAAGCCGACCATTTCGTCGAGCAGCGATGCATCGCCTGTCACCTCGACGTAGTGCGCCGACGCGTAGGGCAGCCACAGCAGGTCGTCGGAGAAATGCGTGCGCACGCCGGCACCGCCGGGCATGTGCCACCAGTGCTGCACGTCGCCTTCGGGGAACTGGCGCGCCGCGTTCACCAGGATCTGCTCGCGCAGGCGCGGCGGGTCGGTGAGCGCGAAGGCCATGGCGTCCTGCAACTGGTCACGAAAGCCGAAGGCGCCGCCGGCCTGGTAGAAGCCGGCCTTCGACCAGAGCCGGCACGCCAGCGTCTGGTACACCAGCCAGCGGTTGACCAGCGCATCGAACAGCGGGTCGGGCGTGCGCACCTGCAGGCGGCCCAGCAGGTCGTCCCAGAAGCCGCGCACCTGCGCCAGCGCCTCGGGCACGTCGCGCTGCCGCCAGCGGCGCGCGAGTTCGAGCGCCGCGTCGGCGGTGTTGGCATGGCCGAGCACGAAGCTGAAGCTTGCGGTCTCACCGGCCGCGACGACGAATTCGCCGCCGATGGCCGCGCAGGCGTCGAGCCCGCTGCCGGCGCGCCGCGCCAGCGTGTCGGGCACTTCGACGATGCCGCGTCCGGCAAAGAATTCGCTGCGGTCGCAGGTCCATTGCGTGGCCCCGGTCGTCGCGCCCTGCAAGCCGGCGAGCAGCAGAAAGGCCGCGCTGCCGCCGAAGCCCGCGCTCGATTCGCGCTGCTGGCCGAACACGGCCGGCTGGTCTTCGGGCTTCCAGCAATGCACGGTGCGCCGTTCGCCGCGCGCGGCGCCCAGTTGCCACTCGACCATGCCGAGCGCGCGCAGGCGGCGCTGGCCGGCGCCTTCGTTGCGTACGCGCACGTGCACCAGCTTGACGGCCTCGTCGCGGTCCGCGAAGAAGGTGGTTTCCAGCACCAGTGCCCCTTGCCGGCATTCGAAGATGGTGTAGCCCTGCCCGTGCCGCACGCGGTGGCGGGTGGTGCCGTCGCCACCACCACCACCGCCGGCGGGCGTCAGCGGCAGCATCTCGCGCGAAGCCACGTCTTGCAGCAGATAGTGCTCGAAAGCCGGGTCTTGCACCGGGTCGTTCGACCACGGCGTGACCTGGTGCATGCGGCTGTTGCCGGCCCAGGTGTAGCCGGTGCCCCATTCGGACACCTGGAAGCCGAAGGCGGCGTTGGCGATGACGTTGATCCAGGGGCGCGGCGTGCGGCGGTCCTGGCCGACCTCGAAGCGGAACTCGCCGCTGTCGGCATCGAAGGTGCCGGTGGGGGCCTGCACCGGTGCCGGTGCCGTGGCGGGCCGGGCCGACTGCTGCGCGGGCCGCGCAGACAACAAAGGCGTGCGATGCTGCACCGGCGCGCTGCTGTCGTCGGCAATCGTCGGGTTGCGTGCTTCATGCAACGCCGCCACCTGCACTTCGAGCGCGCGGCCGTCGGCCGTGAATACCACGCGCGCCAGGCTGGACAGCGCGGCCTTTTCCGAAGGCACCACGTCCTGGTCGCGCAAAAGGTAGAAGCCGGCTGTGTCGTTGCGCGGAAAGCTGTTCTGCGTCTGCTGCGCGACGCGCGAGCGCAGCGTTTCTATTTCGCGCTGCAGCGGCATCAGGTACGAGTTGGGTTCGCTGTTCAGCACCACCAGGTCGCAGGCCACGCCGCCGAAGCCCCACCACGGCTGCGCGCGCAGCAGCGTGTTGACGAGGCCCATGCCGGTCATCGAGTGGATGTAGACCAGCACGATGGGCTTGTCGCCCGAAATGCCGAAGCGCCAGATCTGGCGCAGGTCGATCAGCCCGCGGTCGCTCATCACGCGCGGCGTGGTGTAGGTGAGGATGGTCGTCAGGTCTTGCAGCGCCAGGTTCTGCGCGGGCGCGATGCTCAGGTCGCGCAGCCGCACCTGGGCCAGCGTGGCGGCCATGCGGGTGGCGCGCTCCACGTGCATGGGCTGCAGGTAGCGGTCGATGCTGGGCATCAGCGCTTCGATGCTTTCGTCGGCGGCGGTGGCAAAGCTCAGGCGCGCGGTGGTGCCCGGCGCAATCGACAGGCGCACGCGCAGGCAGGCGATGGGGTCGAGGCCGTTCACCGGCGTGCCGTTGATGGCTTTGGGCTGCGCATCGAGCGCGGGCGTGGCGAGCGTGCGGTTGCGGCCGATGAAGGCGCGCCGGTCGGTCATGCAGTCGATCGACAGCACGTTGGCATCGACCGAGGCCACGAAGTGCACGGCCGCCACCACCGGGTCGCCATGCAGGCGCGGCTTGCGCGCCAGCAGCAGCGCGCGCCACGCGGGCTCCCAGCGCGATTCGACGAACAGGTTGGCAAAGGCCGGATGCGCCTCGTCGGCCTTGGGGTTCGACAGCACCGGCTCGAAGTACGAGATGAGTTCGAGCGTGCGCGTTTCGTCGCCGGTGTTGTGCAGCGTGATGTTGCGCAGCTCGGTGTCGTCCTCGGGGCTGATCAGCACCGTGGTGCGCACCTGCAGGCCGGGGCCGGTTGCATCGAACTGCACCTGGTCGGCCAGGAAGCGGGTGCGGTATTGCCAGTCGGCGCCGGGCGCGGGCAGGGCGGTGAGCGAGGTGAGCTCGCTCTGCCCTTCGTCACGCAGGTAGAAGAATGTGCCGTAGCTGTCGCGCAGCGGATCGTCGCGCCAACGGGTCACGTTGAACGAACGCCAGCGGCTCACGCCCGCACCGTTGGCCCGCAGTGCCACCGTGTAGCGGCCGTTCGACAGCAGGTGCGTGGGCTGGAAGCCCGGCACCATGGGGTCGACCACGCGGGGCTGGAACAGTGGCGCCAGCTCGGCCTGGCTGGGCTCGGGCGGCGTGCGCGGGTCGGCACTGCCGATGATCTGCCGCGGCGTGCGTTCGTGCAGCAATGATTCGTGCGCCTGCACCAGCGCGGCACTGCCGAACCAGCGGCGCGGCGCCTCGGCGCACAGCACGTTGCACAGCGCCACCAGCGACATGCCCTGGTGGTGCGCCATGAAGTTGCGCACCACGGTGAAGTCCTGGCCCTCGGCCTGGCGCGAAGTGGTGAAGTCGACGGCGTCATGAAAGCCGAACTCGCCGCGTGCACCGAGCGATTCGAGCCGTTCGAGGTTGACGACGGCGGCTTCGGGCGCGAACGGCGCGGCCATTGCACTGGCATAGGGCGCCACCACGCGGTCGGTGGGTGGCGTGCGCCGCAGCGCGAGGCGCGGCACGCCGAAGGGCGAGTACTGGTAGGCCAGCGAATGGTCCTGCGCAAAGTAAGCCGATTCGGAAACGCCCCAAGGCATGTTCTGCGCACGGCCGAACGCCTGCTGCTCGGCGATGGCCGCGGCATTGGCCACCTGCAGCAGTCCGTCGGTGGGTTCCGTCATGACCAGCGCCGGCATGAGGTACTCGAACATCGAGCCCGACCACGACTTCAGGCTGGGCTGGAAGCCCACCAGCAGGAAGGGCCGGCCCAGCGCCATCCAGTGGCGGCGCGGCACGTCGCCTTTTGCAATTGCCAGGAAGCTCAGCAGCCGCGACTCCGAGGCCAGCAGGTCGTAGTAGCTGGCGTCGAGCACGTTCTCTTCGACGCGCAGGCCGATGTGGAACAGGTGGCGCTTGGCGTCGTAGAGGCCGCTGAAATCCATGCCGTCGTGCAGTGCGTCGCAGCGCTGGGCCAGAGCTTCCAGCGCGGGCTCTTCATGGCTCTGGCAGCCTTCCTGCGCCGCGAAGGCGCGGCAAGCCTGCGCCACGGCCACGAGGTGGCCCGCGAAGTTGCCGCTGTCCACGCTGGACACATAGTCGGGCGGCAGCGGCTTCAGCGTTTGCGTGTCGTACCAGTTGAACAGGTGGCCGTGGTGCTTCTGCATGCGATCGACGGTGTCGAGCGTGGCGGTGATGCGCGCCAGCAAGGCTGCCGTGTCGATCCAGCCGAACTCGCGCGCGCAGCACGTGGCCAGCAGGTACATGCCGATGTTGGTCGGCGAGGTGCGGTGCGCAATGGTCGGCTGCGGCTCGAGCTGCAGGTTGTCGGGCGGCAGGTGGTTGTCTTCCGGGCCGACCACGTGCTCGAAGAAGCGCCAGGTGTCGTGCGCCAGCTTTTCGAGGTAGCTGCGCTGCGCGGGCTGAAGCGGGTCTTCGGCTTGCTCGTGGACACGGCTGCCCCACCAGGCCGCGATGGGCGCCAGCGCCCAGAGCACGAAGAGCAGCGGGCCGAGCACCGGGTAGGCGCTCCAGTTGGCGAGCACGGCAAGCACCAGGCAGGCCGCGCTGGCCAGGGCCGCGCTGCGCACGAAGGGCTTCAGCCGCTGGCTCGATTGCGCCTGGGCCTGGTCCGCCGTCGTCCATTGCAGCAGGTGCCTGCGGCTGACGAGCAGCCGCCAGGTGGCCAGGAAGGCCGCGTCGAGCAGCAGGCGCGTTTGCGCCGCCAGTTGCACGAACTGCCAGGCCGCGCCGGCCATGGCGCGCAGCAGTTCGACAGCGCCGATGTCGAAGAAGTGGCGCAGCTCGATGGCGCGCCGCGTCGGCACCAGGCCGGCCAGCGCGCCCAGCAGCGGGCCGAGCGTGAGTGCCGCGCCCACCGCGGCCAGCGCCCAGCCGAGCGGCATGGCCTGCGTGAAGATCACCAGCACCAGCAGCGCGAAAGAAGCCGGCACCACCAGCGAGCGGCGCAGGTTGTCGCTCATTTTCCAGAGGCCCAGCGCGTCGATGCCGAAGCGGCGCGCGCGCCACATCAGCGGCAGCAGCTGCCAGTCGCCGCGGACCCAGCGGTGCACGCGCGAGGCGGCCACGCCGGCATGGTGCGGGTGGTCTTCGACCAGCACCACGTCGCTGACCATGGCGCAGCGCGCGACCGTGCCTTCGAGCAGGTCGTGGCTCAGCACGGCGCTGTCGGGCAGCCGCTGGTCGAGCGTGGCGTGCACGGCGCGCACGTTCAGCAAGCCCTTGCCGGTGAAGGAGCCGCTGCCGAACACGTCCTGGTAGATGTCGGACGCGCCGCTGCCATAGGGGTCGAGCCCGCATTGCCCGGCGAACACCCAGTGGAAGAAGGAGCGCTCGTTCTGCATCGGGAACGGCGTGACGATGCGCGGCTGGAGAATGCCGAAGCCCGCGACCACGCGCCGGCTTTGCGCATCGACTTCGGGCGCGTTCAGCGGATGCGCGGCAATGGACACGAGGTCGCGCAGCGCGCCGGGCGGCAGGCCCGTGTCGCTGTCGAGCGTCAGCACATAGGGCGTGCGGCCGGGTGCGATCTGCTGGCCCGGCGCGAGCGGAAGAAAGCCGCTGGCTTCTTCGTCGGCATCCTTGCTGGCCAGCAGCCGCACCAGCATTTCGAGCTTGCCGCGCTTGCGCTCCCAGCCCATCCAGCGCTGCTCGGTGTCGCTCCAGCTGCGCGGGCGGTGCAGCAGCAGAAAACGCGGTGCGGCGCCTTCCGCGGGCGGGTACTTGGCGTTGAGCGCGGCGATGCGTTGCAGGGCGTCGTTAAGCAAGGGCGCGTCGTCGGGCATCGACGCTTGCGGGGCGTCGGCCCAGTCGGTCAGCAGCGCGAACTGCGCGTACGCCTCGCGGTTGGCCAGCCAGTGCAGTTCGAGCCGGTGCGCGAGTTGCGCGTTGTTCGCGGTGGAACCCAGCAGCGTGGGAATGACGACGAGCGCGCGGTGCCGCTCGGGAATGCCGTTCGCAAAATCGAGGCGTGGCAGGGCCAGCACCCGCACCGACTCCGCCATGATGCGTTGCGCCAGCGCAATCAGCGCTTCGGATATTGGCCATGCGAGAAGGATCAGCGCGACGACGGTGGTCCAGTCTTCGCGATGCGGCAGGCCGTGCACCACGGCTGCGAGCAGCAGCGCGGTGCCGAGCACCACGGCGCCCACATAAACAGGCAGGCGCCAGCCGCGATGGTCGCGCGCGGGCCGTACCTTTGCAGCGTGCGTGGCGCGGTCCGGCACGCCATCGGCCTGCAGCGACGCGATCAGCGCGGACCGGCCCTGGCCGAAGAGGTAATAGCCGGCGGTGCCATCGGCGCGGTCGGTTTCCGCACCGGCTTCGTCGGCCGGCGCGCTCGATGCCAGCGCCACCACGGCCTGCGCCACTTCGCGTTCGGGCCGCTCGGTGCTGCGTGCCACCTGCTCCATGGCATGCGTGATCTGCTGGCGCGTGAGTTCGCTCTCGTTGGCAAAGCTCGGCAGTTGGCGCAGCACGCGCAGCGAGCGGCTCACCGGCTCGATCAGGTCGCTCCACTCGACCTGGCCGATCATGCGCAAGGTGGTGATGATGTTGCCGACCGTGAGGTTGGCGGCGGCCTGCGCGTTCTGCGCGTCGCCGATCAGCGCCGGGCCGTTGGGGCAGTGCTGCTCGGTCCAGCGCACCAGCGCGGGCATGTCTTCGCCGTGCTCGACGGGCAGGCGCTGCCACAGCTGCGTGAGGTAGTTGTCTTGCAGGCCATGGCTTTGCAGCGCGCGGTAGAGCACGTCGAGGTCTTGGGTCGAGAGATGCGGCGCGGCGTCCCAGGCGGCGTGCGCGATTTCGCGCGCGACCTTGTTCTCGGCAATGCTCTCGGCCACGCGGCGCAGGTTTTCGAGCAGCACCACGCGCAGGGTGGTGGGCAGCGCCCACAGCTCGCCGAGCGTGAGTTCGTCGATGTCTTGATATGCGTTGAGGAACGCGGTGAACAGCGTTGCATTGAGCACGCTGTCGGTGTGCGCCACATAGGCCCACGCAATGCCGTACACGCGTGGCAGGCCCGCCAGCGGCGGCGTGGTGAGCTTCGGCAGGCGCGCGTAGTAGCTGCGCGGCACGCCGTCATGGATCTGCTGGAGCTGCGCCTCGACCAGGTGGAAGTTGTCGAGCAGCCATTCGGCGGCCGGCGACACATAGCGCCCGCTCAGCGAGATCAGCGCGATGTAGTCGAAGGCGGCGCGCAACGACTCGAGGTTTTCGTCGACGCGCGGAAAAAAAGGCGCACCTTCGCGCGTGCGGCGGTGGTCTTCTTCCACCACCTGGGCACGGGCCAGGCTGTGGCCGTGCTGTTCGAAACGTTGGGCACCGAAGAGTTCGGCGCGGATCGGAAGTGCTACCGGGTCATGAGGACCCAGAAGAAGGGTCCGGGCGTAGTGACTGAGCCCCTGGAGGCGGTCGACGACGGCTGCGGCGCTCAAGCGATCGCGACGAGACCGATGACAAGGACCACGGCCATGCAGGCCATCGTCACGATGCGGCCCGCAGCGAGTGCGCGCACCCGTTGCATGTGGCTTCGCACCGAGAACCATCGTCCGTGGGCACGCGCGCAGTGACGCATGTGGGAAGCGAGGGCTTCGAAATCGTTGCTGACGAAATCGACTTGCGAATGGGAAAGGGACTGCGGGACTGACATTGCAACGGGCTCCTGTTTGACGACTTCGAGCTGCCGCGCGATTGCGAGAACTGTGAACGTGTACCGACCGTACTCTTTTAAATGACCTTACAGGTTCCTGTTTGCCGACTGTTCACGTAGGAAAGGGCGCACAAGGCGCCCTTTGTCTTTGGTAGTGCGCGACTAATCGTCAGCCGGTGTTGCGCAGGCCGGCCGCGACGCCGTTGATCGAGATATGAATGCCGCGCTGCAGCCGCTCGCCGCCGTCGCCCGCGCGGTAGCGCCGCATGAGCTCGACCTGCAGGTGATGCAGCGGGTCGATGTACGGGAAGCGGTGGCGCACCGAGCGCTGCATTTCGGCATTCCCTTCGAGCCGCTGCTTGGCACCGGTGATGAGCGTAAGCGCATCCGAGGTGCGGTGCCATTCGGCATCGATCATCGAGAACACCTTCTGGCGCAGCTTGCGGTCGGTCACCAGCTCGGCATAGCGTGAGGCCAGTGCGAGGTCGCTCTTGGCCAGCACCATGTCCATGTTCGACAGCAGCGTGCGAAAGAACGGCCACTGCGCATACATGCGCTGCAGCAACGCCACGCGCTCCTTCTTGCCCGCGGCGTTGCCGGCCGAGGCGAGGAACTGCTCCACGCCCGAGCCGAAGCCGAACCAGCCCGGAATGGTGAGCCGGCACTGGCCCCAGCTGAAGCTCCACGGCACGGCGCGCAGGTCGTCGATCTTGTGGCTGGGGTTGCGCGACGCGGGGCGCGAGCCGATGTTGAGCTCGGCGATTTCGCGGATCGGTGTGGAGCCGAAGAAGTAGTCGCCGAAGCCGGGGGTTTCGTACACCAGCTTGCGGTACGCGGCCATGCTGGCGCTCGACAGTTCACCTGCGGCCGAGAGAAAGGTGGCGGGTGCCGACTTGCCTTGCGGCAGCAGCGTGGCTTCGAGCGTGGCGGCCACCAGCGTCTCGAGGTTGCGCCGGCCGATCTCGCGGTTGGCGTACTTGGAGCCGATGACTTCACCCTGCTCGGTCAGGCGGATCTGGCCGCGCACTGTGCCCGGCGGCTGCGCCAGGATGGCCTGGTAGCTCGGGCCGCCGCCGCGTCCCACCGTGCCGCCGCGGCCGTGGAACATGCGCAGGCGAATCGGGTTGGCCTTCTTCTTGTTGAGCTCGTCGAACAGGGACACCAGCGCGATGCCGGCGCGGTACAGCTCCCAGTTGCTGGTGAAGATGCCGCCGTCCTTGTTGCTGTCGCTGTAGCCGAGCATCACATCCTGCTCGGCGCCGGAGCGCTCGATCAGGGCCTGGATGTTCGGCAGCGCATAGAAGGCGCGCACGATGGGCGCGGCGTTGCGCAGGTCTTCGATGGTTTCGAACAGCGGCACGACGATGAGGTCGCACACGGCGTTGGTGGCCATCGCGCCGCGCAGCAGGCCCACTTCCTTTTGAAGCAGCAGCGCTTCGAGCAGGTCGCTCACCGTTTCGGTGTGGCTGATGATGTAGTGGCGAATGGCGGCTGCGCCGTAGCGTGCGCGCGAGGCGCGGGCGGCCGCGAAGATCGCGAGCTCGCTCTGGGTCAGCGGCGAGTAGTCGGCATCGGGCACGCGCAGCGGGCGGGCGTCGTCGAGCAGCTTCAGCAGCAGCGTCTGCTTGGCTTCTTCGGCCAGCGAAGCGTACGAAGGCTCGATGCGCGCGGTGGCGAGCAGCTCGGCAATCACGGCTTCGTGCTTGTCGGAGCTCTGGCGCAGGTCGACCGTGGCCAGGTGGAAGCCGAACACTTCCACCGCGCGGATCAGCGGACGCAGGCGCTGCGCGGCCAGCACGCTGCCGTGCTTTTCGTCGAGCGACTCTTCCAGCGTGCGCAGGTCTGCAAGAAACTCTTCGGCGCTGGCATACGGGTTCTGCGGCGCGACGGCGTGGCGCGCGGCCTCGCCGCCGGTGAGCTCGCGCAGCGTGGCCGCAAGGCGCGCGTACACGCCGGTGAGGGCGCGGCGGTAGGGCTCGTCTTTGCGGTGCTCGCTGGTGTCGGGCGAGCGCTCGGCCAGTGCCTGCATTTCGACAGACACATCGACCAGCGTGGCCGAGAGCGACAGTTCGCCGCCCAGGTAGTGCACCTCGGTGAGGTAGTGGCGCAGCGCCAGCTCGGACTGGCGGCTCAGCGCGTATTCGAGCGTTTCGGCCGTGACGTTGGGGTTGCCGTCGCGGTCGCCGCCGATCCACTGGCCCATGCGCAGGAAGGGCGCGACCGATGGCGTGACGCCGCCCTGCACCAACGCCTTTTCGAGGTCGGCATAGACGCGCGGGATTTCGCGCAAGAAGGTGGCTTCGTAGTAGCTCAGCGCGTTCTCGATCTCGTCGGCCACGGTGAGCTTGGAGAAGCGCAGCAGGCGCGTCTGCCAGATCTGCGTGACGCGCGTGCGCATCTGGGTTTCGTTGTCGGCCAGCTCGATGGGCGAGAGCGCGTCCTTGCCGCCGGCATAGGCGTTCTGGCGCAGCCGGATTTCGTCGCGCACGGTCAGCAGCAGCGCGATGGCGCGCTCGGCATCGAGGATGCTCTTGCGCTGCACTTCGGTCGGGTGTGCCGTGAGCACCGGCGACACGTAGCTGTGGGCCAGCGAGGCGACGATTTCGTCGGGCTTGACGCCGGCCTTGCGGATGCGCGCCAGGGCGGTCTGCAGGTCGCCGTCGGCCTGCACGCCTTCGCGCTCGGCCTCGGTGCGGCGGCGAATCTGGTGGCGGTCTTCCGCCAGGTTGGCCAGGTGGCTGAAGTAGGTGAAGGCGCGAATGACGCGCACCGTTTCGGCCGCGCTCAGGCCCTTGAGCAGGTTCTTCAGCGCGCGGTCGGCCGCCTGGTCGGCGTCGCGCCGGAATGCCACGGAAAGCGTGCGGATCTTTTCCACCAACGCATAGGTCTCGTCTCCTTCCTGTTCCCGGATCACGTCGCCGAGGATGCGGCCCAACAGCCGGATGTCGTCGATCAGAGGCTGGTCTTCGGCCTGGCGGCGCTTGGGGGGAGCAGGTGTCTTGCTGGCTTTCATTCGATGTTGTTCCTGGGGACTTGAATGGACGCGCCGCCTGCGTTGCTGCGGCGCAACATGCTAGCATTCCGGCGGTCTGGAAACATGTACTTTTTGGGAACGGTCTTGAGCAATATCGTCATCGCCACGCGCGAGAGTCGCCTGGCCTTGTGGCAAGCCGAACACGTGCAGGGGCTTCTGCAAGAACGGGGCCACACGGTCAGCCTGCTGGGCCTCACGACCACCGGCGACCAGATCCTGGACCGCTCGCTCAGCAAGGTCGGCGGCAAGGGCCTGTTCGTCAAGGAACTCGAGCTCGCACTGGAAGAAGGGCGCGCCGACATCGCGGTGCATTCGCTCAAGGACGTGCCGATGGACCTGCCCGAGGGCTTTGCCCTGGCCTGCGTGCTGGAACGCGAAGACCCGCGCGATGCACTGGTGTCGCCCCGCTATGCCTCGCTCGACGAACTGCCGCAGGGCGCGGTGGTCGGCACTTCCAGCCTGCGCCGCGTGGTGCTGCTGCGCGCGCTGCGGCCCGACGTGCGCATCGAACCGCTGCGCGGCAACCTCGACACCCGCCTGCGCAAGCTCGACGAAGGGCAGTACGACGCGATCGTGCTCGCCGCGGCCGGACTCAAGCGGCTGGGCCTCGAAAGCCGCATCCGCGTGGCCTTCGATCCCGACACCATGCTTCCCGCCGCGGGGCAGGGCGCGCTGGGCATCGAGGTGCGCGCGGACCGCGCCGACCTGATCGAACTGCTGGGCTCGCTGGCGCACCGTGGCGACTTTCTCTCCACGGCCGCCGAACGCGCCGTGAGCCGCGCAATGGGCGGCAGCTGCTCGATGCCGCTGGCGGCGCATGCGCGCTGGCAGGCCGATGGCGCGCTGCGCATCGATGCCGCATGGGGCGACCCTGAAGGCAACGCGCCGCTGGTGAAGGTCCACGCGCTGGCCCCGGCCGGCGACTTTGCCCAGGCCGACGCGCTCGGCACACGCGCCGCCGCTTTGCTGCGTGACGCGGGCGCCCACTGAAATCCGTGGTCATACGATGACCACGCGCCCCGTCATCGTCACGCGGCCGGCCCGCGAGGCGGTGCAATGGGTCGATGAACTGCGCGCCGCCGGCATCGATGCCATTGCGCTGCCGCTGATCGTGATTGCGCCGGTGGACGATGTCGAACCGCTGCACACGGCGTGGCGCAGGCTCGCCAGCTATGCGGCGCTGATGTTCGTGAGCGCGACGGCCGTCGAGAATTTCTTCCTGCACCAGGGACCGGATGCGGCAACGCAGGCGATGGCGGGCCGCCGCTTCTGGGCCACCGGCCCCGGCACCACGCGCGCCCTGTTGCGGGCCGGCGTGCCGCCCGAAGCCATCGACGCACCGCCACCCGAAGCCACGCGCTTCGACTCCGAGGCGCTGTGGGAGCGTGTGCAGGCCCAGGTGTCGAATGGCACGCGCGTGCTGATCGTGCGCGGCGGCGACGAAGCGGGCCGGCCCACCGGACGCGATTGGCTCGCCAATGAAATCGATGCCGCCGCGGGCTTGCGCGACACCGTGGTGGCCTACCGCCGGCTGCCGCCGTCGTTCGACGACGAGGCGCGCCGATTGGTCGTCGATGGCGCCGAAGGCCGCGCAATCTGGCTCTTCAGCAGCTCCGAAGCCATCGGCAATCTGCAGCGCGCGATGCCCGGTGCCGACTGGCATGGTGCGAGCGCGGTAGTGACCCATGCCCGCATCGGCGAAGCCGCGCGCGCCGCGGGTTTCGGGGCGTTGCGTGTATGCACACCTTTGCGGGAAGCGCTGATCGCGTCGATAGAATCGTTGGCATGAGCGCCGCCTCTCCGTCGTCCCCTCCCGACGACATTTCTCCCCCTTCCGCCGCTGCCGCCGCGCCGGTGCCCGCCACGCTGGCGCCGCACCAGACGCCCGCCGCGCAGGCCGCGGCCGCAGTGACTTTGTCGCGCATCGGATTCGGCCTGCTGACCGTGGTGACGGTGGTCACCCTGGTCTCGACCATCGCGCTGTGGCAGAAGGTCAGCGGCATGAAGGAACAGCTGGCACGGCAAAGCGCCGATGCCATCGCCCAATCGATGGAAGCGCGCACGCTGGCACGCCAGGCCAGCGACACTGTGCGTGATGCCGCGGCCCGCGTGGCGCTGATCGAAAGCCGCGTGGCCGAAGTCGCGCTGCAGCGTTCGCAGCTCGAAGAACTGATCCAGAGCCTTTCGCGTTCGCGCGATGAAAACCTGGTGGTCGACATCGAATCGGCCGTGCGCCTTGCCTTGCAGCAGGCGCAGGTCACGGGCAGTGTCGAGCCCTTGCTCGCGGCGCTGAAGGCCGGCGACCTGCGCATTGCGCGTGCCGCCCAGCCGCGGCTCGCCCCGCTCCAGCGCGCCATGCAGCGCGACGCCGATCGCCTGCGCAGCAGCGCCAGCACCGACGGTGCAGAAGCATTGCAAAAGCTCGACGAGCTGATGCGCAACGTGGACGACCTGCCGACGCTCAACGCGGTGGCCGTGCGTGGCACCGGGCTCAATGCCTGGCAGGCCGAACCGATTCCCGCCGATGCGCCCTGGTGGCGCCGCGTGCTGCTCACGCTGCGCGGGGAAGCCCGTTCGCTGGTTCGCGTGGGCCGCATCCAGAGCCCCGAAGCCGTGCTGCTGGCGCCCGAACAGTCCTACTTCCTGCGCGAGAACCTCAAGCTCAAGCTGCTGAACGCGCGCCTGTCGCTGCTGTCGCGCCAGGTCGATGCCACGCGCACCGAACTGACCCAGGTGACCGCCGCGCTGAACCGCTATTTCGATCCCGCGTCGCGGCGCACGCAGGCGGCGGCCACGTTGCTGCAGCAACTGCAGCAGCAGGTGAGGTCGACCGAGCCCGCGCGCATCGACGACACGCTGGCCGCCCTGGCGACCGCCGCCGCAGGACGCTGACCCGCACATGCGCGCTGCAATCTGGCTCCTTGCGCTCTTCGCCGTCGCCGCGGCCGTCGCCCTGTTCGCGGGCAACAACCAGGGCACGATCACGGTGTTCTGGCCGCCGTGGCGCGTCGACCTTTCGTTGAACCTCGTGCTGGTGATCCTGCTGGTGGCCTTCGTGCTGCTGCACACGGCGCTGCGTGCGCTGGCCGCGCTGTTCTCGCTGCCGACGCAGGCGCGCCAATGGCGGCTCCAGCAGAAAGAGCGCACGTTGCATGCCGCGTTGCTCGACGCGATGGTGCAACTGATTGCGGGCCGCTTCTCGCGTGCACGCAAGGCCGCGCAGGCCGCGCTGACGCAAGAAAAAACGCTGGCGGCCCTCGGCGCCAACCTGCCGCAGGCACAACAGGTGCGCGTGCTGTCGCACCTGCTGGCGGCCGAGAGCGCACAGGCCCTGCAAGACAAGCCGGCGCGCGATGCGCATCTGCAGCAGGCCCTGAACGAAAGCACCGACCGCACCGTGCTGGCGAGCCCGGAGACGCGCGAAGGCGTGCAACTACGCGCCGCGCGCTGGGCACTCGAAGACCGCGATGCGGCCGCCGCGCTCGCACGGCTCGAAGAACTGCCGCAGGGCGCGCAGCGCCGCACGCTGGCCTTGCGCCTGCGCCTGAAGGCAGCGCGCCAGGACCGGCGCACCGTCGAGGCCCTGGAAACCGCGCGCCTGCTGGCCAAGCACCGCGCCTTCTCCGAAGCCGCGGCGCAGAGCATCGTGCGCGGCCTTGCCACCGAGCTGCTGTCGGGCGCGCACGATCCGGCGCAACTGCTGCGTGCATGGTCCGAGCTCGATGCCAATGAACGCGGCATGCCTGAAGTCGCAATCCATGCGGCGCAACGCATGGTCGCGTTGCGTGGCGACCTGGCGTTGGCGCGCGGCTGGCTGCTGCCGGCCTGGGAGCGCATGGTCGCGAACCCGCGCGGCCTGGGCGATGCGCTGCGCGTCAAGCTCGCGCGTGCGCTCGAAGCCGGGCTCGATTCGGTCGATGCCGATTGGCTGGCCCGCATCGAAAGCGCGCAACGCAACAACCCGCGCGACCCGAATCTGCAGTACCTCGCGGGCATGGCCTGCATGAAGCGCCAGCTGTGGGGCAAGGCCCAGCAGTTGCTGATGCAGGCCGGGCTGGGCCTGCAGGACACCGACCTTTATCGGCGCGCCTGGCTCGCGCTGGCGCAATTGGCCGAGGCCCGCGACGACACCGAGCAGGCCGCCGAAGCGTGGAAGCGCGCGGCGCAGATCGAAAGCACCTGAGCGTCTTGTGGCACTCGCGTGCCTCCTGGCTTCAGGAGCACGCGGACTCTTCGGCCTTCAAGCCCGACGAGGCCTGCGCCGACGGCTTGCCGCTGCCGAAAATCAGCAGGCTGATGCCAGCCAGCACCCACACGCCGATGCCTCCATAGAGCATCACCAACCCGAAGCTCTGCACCAGTGCCCCATGAACGGCTGTGCCCGATGGGTCGGCCTGCGACAGCGCAGGAAAACTTTCGCCGAGCGATGCAAAGCTGCCTGCCGCGATCTTCTCCGCCAGCGCGCGCAACTGCTGCGCATCGAGCGATGCCGACAGGGCGCTCTTCAGGTGCGAGTGAATGCCTTCGAGCAGGATGAACCCCATCAGCGCGATGTTCACGGCCAGCGTGATCAGCCGCGCGCTCATGTCCATGCCCGAGGCCATGCCCGCGCGGGCGCTCGACACCGAGCCGGTGGTGGTGTTGGTCACGGGCGTGTTGGTCAGGCCCAGCCCGATGCCGGCCAGCAGGCAGCCGGGCAACAGCGTGAGCCAGCTGGCCTGCGGCAGGCTGCTGCCGTAGCGCATGGCGATGAAGCCCAGCCCGATCACGAACAGGCCGGCGGGAATGACCACGCCGGGCCGGTAGCGCAACGACAGGCGCTCAGCCAGCGGCGGCAGCACCAGGGTCGGCAGCGTGTAGGCCAGCAACGCCGAGCCGGCGGTGACGGCGTCGTAGCCCAGGCCGCTCTGGAAGTAGATCGGCAGGTAGATCATGAACGGCCAGAAGCTGAAGTTCATGCCGATGGAGCCGATGATCGAGCCCGAGAAATTGCGGATGCGAAAAACCGAGAAGTCGAACATCGGATGCGGGTTGATCTTCTCGACCCACAGGAACACGGCAAAGCTGGCCACCGTGGCAACCAGGATGCCGATGGCCACGGGGCTCGTGAAGCCGAGGCCCGGCCCCTGCGTGATGAAGTAGGTGAGGCCGAACACCGCCAGCGACAGCGTGACGATGCCGGGCAGGTCGAGCCGTTTCGCATCGGGGTCGCTCGACTCTTCCACGCTGCCCAGCACGAGCGCCAGCGCCACCACGGCCAGCGGCACGTGGACCAGGAACACCCATTGCCAGCTCGACAACGCCACGATGGCGCCACCGATGATCGGCCCGAAGCCCAGGCCCATGCCGAACACCACGCCCCAGATGGCGAAGGCCTTGCTGCGCTCCTTGCCTTGCTGGAACTGGTGCGACAGCACCGCGAGCTGGCAGATCAGCATGGCGCCGCCGGCCAGGCCCTGCAGGAAGCGACTGACGATCAGCACGGGCGCGTTCTGCGCAATGCCGCACACCAGCGAGGTCAGGCCGAACAGCGCCACGCCGACGATCAGCACGCGCTTGCGGCCATAGCGGTCGGCCACGGTGCCGGCTGCCATCAATACCGTGGTGCAGGCCAGGGTGTAGGCGTTCATGATCCACTGCATGTCGCTGAAGTCGCCATGCAGTGATTTTTCGAGCGTGGGAAGAATGACCGGCACGCTGGAAATTTCCAGGCCGAACATCAAGGCAATGAGGCAGACCGCGGACAGGGCGATCCGGTTCTTGCCGGCGTGAGAGAGAGACATCGAGCAGCTTTCGAAAGAGAAGCGGCCGATTCTGGTGAAACCCCTCTCATGATGGAAATGATTTAATTTCCTAGAATCCATTAGAAATCGTCATTTATCGGTAGCCCATGGACTTCGACCCCACGCTGTTGCGCGCCTTCGTGGCCGTGAAGGAAACCGGCGGCTTCACGCGCGCCGCGGAACGCCTGAACCTGACCCAATCGGCCATCAGCCACCAGATCCGCAAACTCGAAGAGCAGGTGGGCCGGCCGCTGCTGCATCGCACGACGCGCCGCCTTACCGTGACCGAAGACGGCGAAGACTTTCTTCGCTACGCACAGCAGATCCTCGACACGCTCGACGCGATGACGCGGCGCTTTCAGCCGTCGCCGATTTCGGGCGTGGTGCGTTTCGGCGTACCGGACAACTTCATGGGCGACCGGTTGCCACCTCTACTTTCGCAGTTCGCGCGCGGGTTCCCGGCGGTGCGAATGGAAGTCTGCGTGAGCATGCACATCGACCTGCGCGCGGCAATCCGCGCCGGCGAACTTGATCTCGCGGTGGTGATGTCGCCGCCCGATTGCGTGGAAGGCACGCGCTTGCGGCGCACGCAACTGGTCTGGGCCGCGGCCGAAACTTTCGAGGCACCGAAGGGTGCATCGCTGCCACTGGCCTTCTTTCCGAAGCCCTGCGTCAACCGTCAGGTGGCCGGTTCGGCGCTGGACCTGGCATCGGTCGACTGGCACGTGGTGTTCACCTCGGCCAGCACGCAGGGCATTCGCGCGGCGGTGCTGGCGGGGCTCGCGGTGACGGTGCTCACGCGCGAAGAGGTGGAACCGGGCATGAAGATCGTCGATGGGCGCTACGGACTGCCGCCGTTGCCGAGTGTCGACTTCTCGCTGATCTGGAGCGCGAACGGCAAGACGCCTTGCGCCTGCCGGTTCGGACAACTGATCCTGGAGATGCCTGGTTCGCCGGAGTTCGAGGCGTTGCCGCTTCGGGCCTGAAACTCGAGGCCAAAAAAAACGGCGCCACGAAGGCGCCGTTTTCATTTGCCGTTGAGCAGCGGTAGCGTGCTCAGAGCGTGCGTTGTTGCTCTTGCTCGAAAGGCAGCGACATCGAGGCGAGGTCGCGGCGGGTTTCGACCAGCACCAGCGGGCCTTCGTCGAGCACGATCACCGGTGGGCGTTCGCGCGGCACGTGGACCGGCTTCGGCTCGGCGGCAATGGCAGCGCGCGCCTGCGCAATGCGCTCCGCGTCCGAGTTGACCCACTGCAGGCCCGAGCGCTCGGCGATTTGCGCGAGTTCGTCCAGCGGCAGTTCGAAGGCCTGCACCTTGGGCAGTGCGCGGCCGTTGGCGGCCGGAGCTGCCACGACGGGCGCTGCTGCGACTGGCGCCGCTACCGGTGCGGGGCGCTGTTCGGCGCGGGCCTGCTGCGGGGCGGGTTCGCGAACTTCCGGGGCTGCGGGTGCTGCTGCAAATGCAACAGCGGCTTCAGCGCGTTCAGCGCGCTCCGACACCAGCGGCAGTTGCTGCTGCTGGCGGGACACCGGCGCTTCTTGCACGTCATTGGCTGCGACGGCTTCCACTGCGGCGGGCGAACCGTCGGCAGCTTGCTGCGCGCCAGCTTCGCTTTCGTCGCGCGGACCACGTTCGCGGCGGTCGCGGCCGTAGCGGTCGCGTGAACGGCCACGGCGCTCGTCGCCATCGCGGCGCGGTGCCTGCTCGTTGCCGCCGTTGTTGGCGGCGTCGCTGCCCTGGTCGGCGTCGGTTGCTGCTTCGGCCACGCGGACATCGGCATCGCCGTTGAGCTGTTGCGGGGCGTCGTTGCGGCGCTCGCGACGGCCGTCGTTGCGGTCATTGCGATCGCCGCGCGGTGCGCGTTGCTCGTCGCGGCCGTTGCGCGGCTGGCGCTCGCCCTGGGCTGCTGCAGCGTCGTCGCCTGCGGCGGCTTCGCCGCGGGGCTGTGCGTCGCCATTGCGGTCGCCGCGGTCGTTGTTGCGCTCGCCGCCACGTTCGCCGTTGCGGTCACCGCGCTCGCCACGTTCCCGGCGTTCGCCGCGGGCGCGTGGTGCGCGTTCCGCTGCATTGCCTTCGTCGCCTGCTGCTGTGCCCGATGCGAGTTGCTGGGCTTCGAGGTTGACGTTGCCGTCGAGTGCCTCGGCCGGGGCATTGCGGCCTTCGCGGCCATCGCCCTCGCGGCGTTCGCCGCGGCCGTTGCGGCGCTGTTCGCCGTCGCGCGGTGCACGTGCTTCACGGGGCTCGCGGGGTTCACGCTGCTCGCGCGGTTCGCGTTGCTCACGTTGTTCGCGCGGCGGGTTGGCGCCGTCGTTGCGCAGCTCGGTGCTGCGGCCTTCACGGCCTTCGCGTCCTTCACGGCGCTCGCCGCCACGGCCGCCACGGCGTTCGCCATCGCGACCGCCGGAGCGTCCACCTTCGCCACGGCCTTCACCGCCGCGGCCTTCGCCACCGCGACCGCCACGGCGCTGTTCGCCGTCACGTGCGCCGCCGCGTGCTTCACCGCGTGCTTCGCCATCGCGGCCAGGACGGCCATCGCGGCGGGGCTTCGGTGCCTCGACCGGAATGACGGCCGGTGCCGGCGCTGGAGCGGGGGCCGAAGCGCCGCCGAACAGGTTCTTGATCCAGCCGAAGAAGCCGCTTTGCGCCGGAACGGGCGCGCTCACCACGGGCGGTGCGACCGGTGCCGGTGCCGCGGCGACAGGCGCGCGCACGGCTTCGGGCTTGGGTGGCACCACGGGTGCGGGTGCATCGGGCAGCACGCCCTTGATGACCGGCGACTGCTTGTTGGTGGGCTCTTGCGAACGGCGCGTGACGGCCGTCGGGTCTTCGATCTCGTCAGCCATCTTGTAGCTGGCTTCGATGTGGTCGAGACGCGGATCGTCGTGCTTGAGGCGCTCGAGTTTGTAGTTCGGCGTTTCGAGCGTCTTGTTGGGCACCATCAGCACGGTGACGCGCTGCTTGAGCTCGATCTTGGCGATTTCGGGGCGCTTTTCGTTCAGCAGGAACGACGCCACTTCGACCGGCACCTGGACGTGCACGGCGGCCGTGTTGTCCTTCAGGCACTCTTCCTGAATGATGCGCAGGATCTGCAGTGCGCTGGACTCGGTGTCGCGAATGTGGCCCGAGCCGCCGCAACGGGGGCAGGGGATCGACGAGCCTTCGCTGAGCGCCGGCTTCAGGCGCTGGCGGCTCATTTCCATCAGGCCGAACTTGCTGATCGAGCCGAACTGCACGCGGGCGCGGTCTTGCTTGAGCGCGTCCTTGAGGCGGATCTCGACCTCGCGGCGGTTCTTCGACTCGTCCATGTCGATGAAGTCGATGACGATCAGGCCGCCCAGGTCGCGCAGGCGCATCTGGCGGGCCACTTCGTCGGCGGCTTCAAGGTTGGTGCGGGTGGCGGTTTCTTCGATGTCGCCGCCCTTGATGGCGCGGGCCGAGTTCACGTCGACCGAAACCAGTGCTTCGGTGTGGTCGATCACGATGGCGCCGCCCGAGGGCAGTTGCACGGTGCGGGCGTAGGCCGACTCGATCTGGTGCTCGATCTGGAAGCGGCTGAACAGCGCCGCATCGTCGCGGTAGCGCTTCACGCGGGCGGCATGCTCGGGCATGACGTGCGCCATGAACTGCTGCGCCTGGTCGTAGATGTCGTCGGTGTCGATCAGGATGTCGCCGATCTTGTCGTCGAAGTAGTCGCGGATGGCGCGAATGACGAGCGACGATTCCTGGTAGATCAGGAAGGCACCCTTGCCGCCCTGGGCGGCGCCGTCGATGGCGCTCCAGAGCTTGAGCAGGTAGTTCAGGTCCCACTGGAGCTCGGGCGCCGAACGGCCGATGCCGGCGGTGCGCGCGATGATGCTCATACCCTTCGGGTATTCGAGCTGGTCCATCGCGTCTTTCAGCTCGGCGCGGTCGTTGCCCTCGATGCGGCGCGAAACGCCACCGCCACGGGGGTTGTTCGGCATCAGCACGACATAGCGGCCGGCCAGCGAGATGAAGGTGGTGAGGGCTGCGCCCTTGTTGCCGCGTTCTTCTTTTTCGACCTGGACGACCAGTTCCTGGCCTTCACGGATCGCGTCCTGGATGCGGGCCTGGCTGGCCGACACGCCTTCGGCGAAGTACTGCTTGGAGATTTCCTTGAACGGCAGGAAGCCGTGGCGGTCTTCGCCGTAATCGACGAAACAGGCTTCGAGCGAGGGCTCGACGCGGGTCACGACCGCCTTGTAGATGTTGCCCTTGCGCTGTTCGCGCCCTTCGATCTCGATTTCGTAGTCGAGGAGCTTTTGCCCATCGACGATGGCCAGGCGCCGCTCTTCCGGCTGCGTGGCATTGATCAGCATCCGCTTCATGATGCGTTGTCCTTATATGTATCGTTCTGCGGCCCGTGAAGGGCCAACGATGCACGGACGACGCCCGCGAAACCAGGGGAATTGCCGCTTGGCCCCGGATGCTGTGACTGCCGCGCCAGGCGCGAGCAGGCCTCTCGAGCGTCAGCTCAAGAAGACAGCCGGGGTGGGGGCGCGTGGATGGGCGCGAGCCAGATTCGGTGTTGAGTAGCTATCTTTTTGATAGCCGGTTGCGCAAGGGTGGCGCGCGCTGCGGGCGATTCAATGCCTGAGGCGACCGGCCGAAACCAGGTCAGCCAGCGCAAGCACATTTGAATCAGCAGCATCAACACAACAAGGGACTCGCTTCGATCCGCCAGCAGCTTGGAAGCTGCAGGCTGGGTATTCCGTATCGGTGTTTCGTGGGTGTCGGCTTGACTCGGGTGCCTGGCTTGCCACTTTGCGCAATTGCGCGGGGTTTGCAGCTCGGCGCCAAAGCGGCATCGACCTCACAGCATGGTCGTCAGTGCTCTAAACTTCTGTCTAATCAAGCACTTACACGACCGCGCTGGTGAAAAACATTATAGGTGCGAAGCAAAGCCCCGAGACCGCTCCAAATCCCGCAGGCCGAAACGCCTCAGGGGATGCCTCGGGTGAAACCGGGGCGCCGCATTCGGCCATCAAATTCATTACGGTCGACGCCGAATCCGCCGGCCAGCGGTTGGACAACTTCCTGTTCCGCCATCTGAAAGGCGTTCCGAAGACGCACGTCTACCGGATCATCCGGTCGGGCGAGGTGCGCATCAACAAGGGCCGGGCCCAGGCCGAGACCCGCATCGAGGTCGGCGACGTTCTGCGGCTGCCGCCGGTGCGGATTTCGCCGCGCGCGGAAGAGGGCGCCGCCCCGCCCGCGCCGGCCCGCGAGTTTCCGGTGCTGCTGGAAGACGATGCCGTGCTGGCCATCGACAAGCCCGCCGGCGTGGCGGTGCATGGCGGCAGCGGCGTGAGCTTCGGCGTGATCGAGCAGTTGCGCACCGCGCGGCCGGGCGCCAAGTTCCTGGAGCTGGTGCACCGGCTGGACCGCGAGACCTCGGGCATCCTGCTGGTCGCCAAGAAGCGCAGCGCGCTGCTTGCCCTGCAGGACCAGTTCCGCGAACGCGAAACCGGCAAGACCTACCTGGCGCTGGTGGAAGGCAACTGGCCCGCCAACAAGAAGGTGCTCGATGCGCCGCTGGCCAAGTACCTGCTGCCGGGCTCCGATGGCACGGCCGGCGCCGGAGAGCGCCGCGTGCGCGTGGTCGCCAAGGACCATCCGGACGCGATGCGCGCCGTGACGCTGGTGCGCGTGCTGGCCCGGCTCGCGCTGCCCGGGGACGCCGCGCCGCTGTCGTTGCTGGCCGTGACCATCAAGACCGGCCGCACTCATCAGATCCGCGTTCATCTGGCGTCGGCCGGCCATGCGATCGCGGGCGACGACAAATACGGCGACTTCGAGCGCCAGCGCGCCTTGCAGAAGCTCGGCCTGAAGCGCATGTTCCTGCATGCCTGGCGGCTCCAGTTCAACCACCCTGCCAGCGGCGAACGCGTGGCGTTGCAGGCCGACCTGCCGCCCGAACTGCGCACGCTGTTGCCGTCCGCCGCGCTCGACGCGATGGCCCAACATCCCACTCCCACGTCCCATGACTGATTCTTCTGCAAGACCCCTTCGCTTCGACCTGATCGCCTTCGACTGGGACGGCACCCTCTACGACTCCACGCGGCTGATCGTGCGCTGCATCCAGGCCGCGGTGGTCGATGTCGGCGGCGCCAAGCCGAGCGAGAACGACGCCGCCTGGGTGATCGGCCTGGGCCTGGCCGAGGCGCTGGCGCGCGCGGCGCCCGATGTGCCCAAGGAAAAGTACCCCGAGCTCGGCGCCCGCTATCGCTACCACTACCTGCAGCACCAGGACGACCTGGTGCTGTTCGATGGCGTGCTGCAGATGCTCGACGCGCTGCGCGCGCGCGGCCACAAGCTGGCCGTGGCCACCGGCAAGTCGCGCCGCGGCCTGAACGAGGCGCTGAAGTCGGTGGCCCTGCGCGACCGCTTCGAGGCCTCGCGCACCGCCGACGAAACCTTCGGCAAGCCGCACCCCCGCATGCTGCTGGAGCTGATGGAAGAACTCGACGTGCCGGCCGAGCGCACCCTGATGATCGGCGACACCACGCACGACCTGCAACTGGCGCAGAACGCCGGCTGCCCGAGCGTGGGGGTCAGCTACGGCGCGCACGAGCCCGCCAGCTTCGACGAATTCAAGCCCCTGTTCGTCGCCCACTCGGTCGCCAGCCTGGAAACGTGGCTCCTCGACAACGCCTGAAAATTTCGTCATGAGCGAAGAACGCATCCCGCTGTGCAATGCCGCGGACCTGGTCGAAGGCGGCCAGGCCGTGCCTTTCGATGTGGTCCATGGCGGGGAAACCTGCCGCGCCTTCGCGGTGCGTTTCGAGGGGCTGCCCCATGCGTACCTCAATCGCTGCAGCCATGTCGCGATGGAAATGGATTTCCAGCCCGACCGCTTCTTCGACGACACCGGCCAGTGGCTGCTGTGCGCGACGCACGGCGCGGTCTACAAGCCCGATACCGGCGAATGCGCGGGTGGCCCCTGCCGTGGCGGCCTCGTGAAGATCTCGCTGAGCGAGCATGACGGCGTGGTGCACTGGCATACTGACTGGAACCTCCAACCCCTCACCTTCTGACACATGACCGACCCGAATCGCAGAGAACCTGAAGGTTTCGATCCGTTTGAGCCGGTAGCTCCCCTCACGCCTACGCAAGACACCTCCAAGAACATGGCTCAAGACCCTACACAGCGCCCCGGCTGGGAGCGCGCAACGCTTGAAAAGCTCGCTTTCGCCGCGCTGGGCGAGCAGAAGGCCACGCGCCGCTGGAAGACCTTCGTGCGTCTGTCCTGGCTTGCCTTCTTCATCTTCCTGGCCTGGTTCGCGCTTTCGCGCAGCACGCCGAGCACCGCCAAGACCACGGCGCACACGGCCGTCGTCGAGATCAAGGGCGAAATCGCCGCCGGCGGCGATGCCAGCGCCGAATTCGTGGTCGCGGCCATGAAGACGGCCTTCGAAGACGACGGTGCCAAGGGCGTGGTGTTGCTGATCAATTCGCCCGGCGGCAGCCCGGTGCAGGCCGGCATCATCAACGACGAAATCAAGCGGCTGAAGGCCAAGCACAAGAAGCCGGTCTATGCAGTGGTCGAAGAAACCTGCGCCTCGGCCGCCTATTACATCGCCGCCGCCACCGACAAGATCTATGTCGACAAGGCCAGCATCGTCGGCAGCATCGGCGTGCTGATGGACGGCTTCGGCTTCACCGGCGTGATGGAAAAGGTCGGCGTCGAGCGCCGCTTGCTGACCGCCGGCGAGAACAAGGGCTTTCTCGATCCGTTCAGCCCGATGAGCGACGCGCAGCGCGCCCATGCCCAGACGATGCTGAACCAGATCCACACCCAGTTCATCAATGTGGTGAAGACCGGCCGCGGTGACCGTTTGAAGCTCGACACCCCTGGCCTTTTCAGCGGCCTGTTCTGGAGCGGTGAACAAGCCGTCCAGTACGGCCTGGCCGACCAGCTGGGCAACGTCGACTACGTGGCCCGCGAAGTCATCAAGGCCGACGAGGTGATCGACTACACGCGCCGCGACAACGTGGCCGAAAAGCTGGCCAAGAAGTTCGGCGCCTCCATGGCTGAAACCACTGTGCGCCTGATGCACAGCACGCCGGCGCTGCGCTGAAGGAAGCGCTGGCCGAGCGCTGACCAACAGCAGTCGGCGCTACCGGTTTTCTTCGCTGCTGGCGGTGTAGCGCGCCGAACCCGCCAGCGCGACGGCGAAAACCACGACCACATACAGCGCGGCCGTCAGCGAGGTGGCCCGCGCGATCAGGCCGATCACCGCGGGGCCTGCCATGAACCCCAGATAGGCCACCGCCGAGACCGCCGCAATGCCGCGTGCCGGCTCGATGCCCGGCACCTTCGCCGAGGCGGAGAACAAGATGGGCACCACGTTCGCAAAGCCGATGCCCACGCCCGCGAAGCCGACCAGGGCCAGCCAGGGCAGGTCGGTGAGCAGCACCAGCGTCATGGCGGCGGCCGCCAACAGGCCGCTGCCGAGCAGCAGCGCCGTCGGCTGGAAGCGGGCACGCATGGCATCGCCACCAAAGCGCGCGGCTGCCATGGCTCCCGAGAAGCTCGCATAGGCCAGTGCGGCCTGCTGCTGCGGAGCACCGACTTCCTGTTGCATATAGAGCACGCTCCAGTCGTAGATCGCGCCTTCGGCGATCAGGCCCAGTGCAGCGAGCACGCCCAGCACCGCCAGCGCGCCACGCGGCAGGAGAAAGCCGTGGTCGGCGTCGGCCTCGCCGCTCGCGGTGACGGGCTTGGGCAACATGCGTGTCGAAGCCACGGCGACGACCAGCACCATGGCTGCGGCCACCAGCAGCAAATGAGCCTGGGCGCCAAGCCCGGCGGCCAGCGCCGCGCTGCCGCTGGCCGCGCCCGCCATGCCGCCGAGGCTGAACATGCCGTGCATGCCGCTCATCAACGGCGTGCCGCTGTGCAGTTCGAGTTGCGCGGCTTCGGTGTTGATCGAAACGTCGAACACGCTGGTGACGAGGCCGAAGGCCGCCAGTAAACCCAGCAGCGCGACATAGCCGGGCATGGCGATCAGGCCGGCCAGCAGCAGCGCGTAGATGCAGCCGCAGATGCCGGCCATGCGGCGCGGGCCATTGCGGCCGATCCAGCGGCCAGCGCTGGTCAGCCCGAACATCGCGCCGGCGCCGGCCGCGAGCATTGCCAGGCCCAGTTGTGCTTCGTCGATGCCGTAGTGCGCCTTCACCGTGGGCACGTGCACGCCCCAGGTCGCGAAGATGAAGCCGGCGGAAAAGAACTGCGCGCGCGAAGCCCAGCGCGTGCCTGCGGTCACGGCGACCATCTTCAGCGACCGATCGCGAACACGGCGGGCAGGCGTTCGTCCGTTGCGGTCTGGGGCTTGGCGCGCCAGCCCTTCACTGTTTCGCTGCGCACATGGGCGGTGGCCAGCGTGAGGCCGCGAGCAACCGCCAGGCGGGTGTTGTGCTGCAGTGTCTGCACGAGGCCCTGCAGCAACGCGGCGTTGCGGTAGGGCGTTTCGATGAACAACTGCGTCTGGCCGGTCTTGAGCGCGAGTGCTTCGAGTTCGCGAATGCGAACCTGGCGCTCGCCGGCGTCCTGCGGGAGGTATCCGACGAAGGCGAAGTTCTGGCCGTTCAGGCCGCTCGCCGCCAGTGCCAGCAGCAGCGACACCGGGCCGGTCAGCGGCACGACGGTGATGCCGAGGTCGTGCGCGGCGCGCGCCACCGAAGAGCCGGGGTCGGCCACGGCCGGCATGCCGGCTTCGCTGAGCAGGCCGATGTCATGGCCTTCGAGTGCGGCGGCCAGCAGGGGGCGGGCGTCGAACTGGCCCGCGTGATCGCCCTTCTTGTGCACTTCGCGCGGCAGTTCCTGGATGGTTTGCGCCTGCAGGGGTGCAGCCAGCGGTGCCACCGCGTCGATGCGTTTCAGATAGGCGCGCGCGGACTTGGCGTTTTCGCAGATCCAGTGCGTGATGCCCGCAGCCACCTGCAGCGTGCCGAGCGGCAGGGCGTCTTGCAGCGGGGCCTGGACGTCGCAGCCGAAGTCGAGCGGCGCGGGAACGAGGTAGAGCTTGCCGGGTGTCGTCACAGGAGGTCGACCCCCGCGGCGCGCAGCATCTGGCAGGTGCGGATCAGCGGCAGGCCGACCAGTGCGGATGGATCGTCGCTGTCGATGGCGCTCAGCAGGGCAATGCCGAGGCCCTCGCTCTTGGCGCTGCCGGCGCAGTCGTAGGGCTGCTCGGCCAGCAGGTATTGCTCGATGGCGGCATCGGTCAGGTCGCGGAACACCACGCGAACAGGGGCGATGTCGCGCTGGACGAAGCCCGTCGCATGGCAGACGACGGCCACGGCGGTCTGGAATATCAGCGTCTGGCCGCGCATGCGGCGCAGTTGGGCGGTGGCGCGGGCATGGTCGCCGGGCTTGCCGAGGGCTTCTCCGGCCAGGTCGGCCACCTGGTCGGAGCCGATCACCACGGCTTCAGGAAAGCGGGCGGCCACGGCGTTGGCTTTTTCGAGCGCCAGGCGCACCGCCAGGTCGCGCGGCGTTTCGCCGGGCAGGGGTGTTTCGTCCACTTCGGGGGACTGCACATCGAAGGGCAATCGAAGGCGGGTGAGCAGTTCGCGGCGGTAGCGCGAGGTCGAGGCGAGGATCACGGTGCGTTGCATGGGACGATTGTGCGTGAGCTGCCCAAAACCGTGCGGCACGCTCGCTGTGGAGATGCGGCGGGCGCGATAGACTGGCGTGGATGAACAGAGAATTTGCCCCCGAACGGCTCAACGTGCCAGCCTTTGCGGCTGCCGCCGCGTCCCTTGAGGCTGCCGACCCGGTGCCTGGCTACGAGCGCCTGGTCGCCGAACTGGCCGCCCCAGCGCCCGATGCCGTGGTCCATTGGGAAGCCACTGGCGAGGAGCGCTCCGGCGCGGACGGCAAGCCGACGCCCTGGCTGCACCTGGAAGCCGAAACCACCGTACCGCTGGTTTGCCAGCGTTGCCTGTCGCCGGTCGAGACCCTGCTGACGGTCGACCGCTGGTTCCGTTTCGTGGCCGACGAGGCCACGGCGGAGGCCGAAGACGAGGAATCTGAAGAAGACCTGCTGGTCATCAGCCGCGATTTCGACCTCCAGTCCCTGATCGAAGACGAGTTGTTGATGGAAATTCCCGTCACGCCCGTTCACGACGTCTGCCCGGTCCCGGTGCAGCTCTCGTCCAGCGACGACGATTTCCAGGAGGCCGAAGCGGCCAAGCCGAACCCCTTTGCGGTGCTCGGAGCGTTGCGTTCGCGCAAGCCGGGCGAGGGCAAGTAGCCCTTTTCCGCAGGCTGGGCTATAATCATGGGCTTCGCGCGCGCCGCCGTGAGCAGCGATACAGGGAAGGGCATTCCATACATGCCGCCATCTTTTTTGTATTGCCACCGCTTGAGCCCGCATCCAATCACTCACCTAACAGTCCAGGAGCCATCATGGCCGTCCAGCAAAACAAGAAGTCGCCTTCCAAGCGCGGCATGCACCGTTCCCACAATGCGCTGGTCGTGCCCGGCATCGCCGTGGAACCGACCACCGGCGAAACGCATCTGCGTCACCACATCAGCCCCAACGGTTTCTACCGTGGCCGCCAGGTGCTCAAGAACAAGTCTGAAGCCTGATCTCGCATCCCAAGGCCGAGGCCCGAAGCTACTTCTGCTGTAGCGTCGGGCCTTTGTTTTGATGGCTACGTCTCTTTCTCCCGAATCCGCTGCTGCGCCTTCTGCAATCACGCTCGCCGTGGATTGCATGGGGGGCGACCATGGGCCGCGCGTCACGCTTGCGGCCTGCCGCGCGTTTCTCGAGCGGCACAGCGAGGCCTCGTTGTTGCTGGTCGGTGCGCCGGCTGCACTGGCGGGCTTTGCCGCGCATCCACGGGCCCGCATCGTCGCTGCCAGCGAGGTGGTGGGCATGGACGACCCCGTTGAAATCGCATTGCGCAAGAAGAAGGATTCTTCGATGCGCGTCGCGATCCAGCAGGTCAAGGACGGCTCGGCGCAAGCCGCCATCTCCGCCGGCAACACCGGTGCGCTGATGGCCATTGCGCGCTATCTGCTCAAGACGCTCGAAGGCATCGATCGCCCGGCCATCGCGCCGCAGCTGCCGAACGCCAAGGGCGGGGCGACGACCGTGCTCGACCTGGGTGCAAACGTCGATTGCGACGCCGAAGACCTGCTTCAGTTCGCCGTGCTGGGCTCCGCGCTGGTCTCGGCGCTGACCGGCAACGAGTCGCCTTCGGTCGGTCTGCTCAATATTGGCGAAGAAGCCATCAAGGGCAGCGAAACGATTAAAAAAGCGAGCCAACTGCTGCGTACGGCCGCCAATTCCAAAGATTTGAACTTCTACGGCAACGTCGAAGGCAATGACATTTTCAAGGGCACGACCGACATCATCGTCTGCGACGGATTTGTCGGAAACGTGGCGTTGAAGGCCAGTGAAGGCGTGGCGTCGATGATCCAGGAATTCATCCGGGCAGAGTTCTCGCGAAACGTTTTCACCAAAATTGCGGCAATTGTTGCTTACCCGGTCCTAAAAGCCTTTAAAGGTCGCGTTGATCACCGTCGTTACAACGGCGCCGCCCTTTTGGGCCTGCGTGGACTGGTTTTCAAGAGCCATGGCTCGGCCGACGAAGTGGCTTTCGGCTACGCGCTGGATCGCGCTTATGATGCCGCTCGCAACAACCTGCTCGATCGCGTGCGGGCCCGCATCGCCCACGCCGCGCCATTGCTCGCGCGGCAGGAACCGGCGGTGCCGGTCGACGCGACGGCCCTTCACGTTTGATGACCCCTTACTCACGCATTACCGGCACCGGCAGCTACCTGCCCCCACGCCGCGTGACCAACGACGACCTCGCCAAGGATCTGGCGGCACGCGGAATCGAAACTTCCGACCAGTGGATCGTCGAGCGCACCGGCATTCATGCGCGCCACTTTGCCGCGCCGGAAGTTACCAGCAGCGATCTAGGCCTTGAAGCCGCCAGGCACGCCCTGGAGGCCGCCGGCCGCAAGGCCAGCGATGTCGACCTGATCATCGTCGCGACCTCCACGCCCGACATGGTGTTTCCGTCGTCGGCCGCCATCCTCCAGCACAAGCTCGGCATTGCCGGCTGCCCGGCGTTCGACGTCCAGGCTGTCTGCAGCGGCTTTGTCTACGCACTGACCGTCGCCGACGCGATGATCCGCACCGGCACGGCGCGCTGTGCGCTGGTGATCGGTGCCGAAGTGTTCTCCCGCATCCTCGATTTCAACGACCGCACCACCTGCGTGCTGTTCGGTGACGGCGCGGGCGCGGTGGTGCTCGAAGCCAGCGAAGAACCGGGCATCCTGGCCAGCGACCTGCATGCCGATGGCAAGCACGTCGGCATTCTGTGCGTGCCGGGCCATGTGTCGGGTGGCAACGTGCTGGGCACGCCGCTGCTGCACATGGACGGGCAGGCTGTGTTCAAGCTCGCGGTTCGCGTGCTCGAAGAAGCGGCGCGCGCCACGCTGGCCAAGGCTGGCAAGACCGAGGCCGACATCGACTGGCTGATTCCGCACCAGGCCAACATCCGCATCATGGAAGGCACGGCCAAGAAGCTGAAGCTTCCGCGCGAAAAGCTGATCGTTACCGTCAACGAGCATGGCAACACGTCGGCCGCCTCGATTCCGCTGGCGCTCGACGAGGCTGTGCGTTCCGGCAAGGTGAAAAAGGGCGAAACCCTCATGCTCGAAGGCGTGGGTGGTGGTTTCACCTGGGGCGCGGTGCTATTGAATCTGTAGCGTGTTGCGGCGCCTCGATGAGCGCCGCGACGCGATATGACGCATAAAACAATGAAATCCTTTGCTTTTGTCTTCCCGGGTCAGGGCTCGCAGGCTGTCGGCATGCTCGACGCATGGGGCGACCATCCGGCCGTGGCCGAAACCCTGCGCGAAGCCTCCGATGCGCTGGGCGAAGACGTGGGTGCGCTGATCAAGAACGGCCCCAAGGAAGAGCTTGCGCTCACCACCAACACGCAGCCCGTGATGCTGGTGGCCGGCGTCGCCGCGTGGCGGGCCTGGCTGGCCGAAGGGGGTGCAACGCCTTCCGTGGTCGCGGGACATTCGCTGGGCGAGTATTCGGCGCTGGTCGCTTCCGGCGTGCTGACGCTGGCGCAAGCGGCACCGCTCGTGCGTTTTCGCGCGCAGGCCATGCAGCAGGCTGTGCCCGTGGGCATTGGCGCGATGGCCGCGGTGCTCGGCATGGAGTCCGGCAAGGTGGTGGCTGGCTGCGCGGAAGCCACGGCCAGCTTCGGTGCCGGCAGCGCGGAAATCGTCGAGGCGGTGAATTTCAACGACCCGATGCAGACCGTGATCGCCGGCAGCAAGGCCGCGGTCGACAAGGCCTGCGAGCTGCTGAAGGCCAATGGCGCCAAGCGTGCATTGCTGTTGCCCGTGTCCGCGCCTTTCCATTCGAGCCTCATGAAGCCGGCAGCGCGGGCGCTGCGCGAAAAGCTGGCCAGCGTGACGCTTGCCGCTCCGCAGATCCCCGTGCTGAACAACATCGACGTGGCCGTCGAGACCGACCCGGACCGCATCCGCGACGCACTGGTGCGTCAGGCGGCCGGCCCGGTTCGCTGGGTCGAGAGCATCCAGGCCTTGAAACTGCGCGGTGTAGCCGCCATCATCGAGTGCGGCCCCGGCAAGGTGCTGGCCGGCATGGTGAAGCGCATCGCCCCCGATCTGGAAGCTGCGTCGGTGTACGACCCGGCCACGCTCGCGGAAACCCGACAATCGCTCGCCGGCTGAACGGCGCAAGCAAGGCCCCGACAATTTTTCTTTTATGAGCATTCCCAAATTCGAAGGGCAAGTCGCCCTGGTCACTGGCGCATCGCGCGGCATCGGCGCGGCGATCGCGCTCGAGCTTGCCCAGCGCGGCCTGAAGGTCGTGGGCACCGGCACCACCGACGAAGGCGCGGCGAAGATCACTTCGGCCCTCAGCGCCTTCGACGGCCGCGGCCGTGCCCTCGACGTGAACGACGGCGCTGCCGTCGAAGCCCTGATCGACGAAATCGTGAAGGCCTACGGCGCCATTCACGTGCTGGTCAACAACGCAGGCATCACGCGCGACACGCTCGCCATGCGCATGAAGGACGACGACTGGGACGCGGTGCTCGACACCAATCTCAAGGCCGTCTTTCGCCTGTCGCGCGCCGTGATCCGTCCGATGATGAAGCAGCGCTATGGCCGCATCATCAGCATCACCAGCGTGGTCGGTGCGTCCGGCAATGCCGGCCAGGCCAACTACGCGGCGGCCAAGGCCGGTGTGTCGGGCATGACCCGCGCGCTGGCCCGCGAGCTCGGCAGCCGCAACATCACCGTCAACTGCGTCGCGCCGGGTTTCATCGAAACCGACATGACGGCCAGCCTTCCCGAAGCCCAGCAACAGGCGCTGCTCCAGCAGATCCCGCTGGGCCACCTGGGCAAGCCGGCCGACATCGCGCATGCGGTGGCTTACCTCGCATCGCCCCAGGCCTCCTATGTGACGGGGCAAGAACTGCACGTCAACGGCGGCATGCACATGTAGCCGCAAGGCGCAATCTTTTCCCGTACCGGGCGCACGGCAAATGCCACAATGCGCCCGGCTAAAATCCACCGATTACCTACAACCCTCAGAGGGAACCAAATGAGCGATATCGAAGCACGTGTCAAGAAAATCATCGCCGAGCAACTCGGCGTGGAAGAGTCCCAAGTGACGAATGAAAAGGCCTTCGTGGCCGACCTCGGCGCCGACTCGCTCGACACGGTCGAACTCGTGATGGCACTCGAAGACGAGTTCGGCATCGAGATTCCCGACGAAGACGCCGAGAAGATCACCACGGTGCAAAACGCCGTCGACTACGCCACCAAGAATCAAAAGGCCTGATCGGCCCAGCTGACAACACTGTGACTGCGGCCGGCGCTCTTCTTTGAATCGCCCGCGCCGACAGCCAGTTGTCCAGCGCTTCCAGAAAGGTTTGCCGGCATGACCAAACGCCGCGTCGTCGTGACCGGACTCGGTTGCATCGCTCCTGTCGGAAACACCGCAACCGAATCCTGGGCCAACCTGTTGGCCGGGAAGTCGGGTATTGCGAACATCACCGCGTTCGATGCAAGCGCCTTCGCCTGCAAGTTCGCCGGTGAGGTCAAGGGTTTCGACATCACCCAATACATCTCGGAGAAAGAAGCGCGTCACATGGACCGCTTCATTCATCTGGGGCTCGCCGCCGCCATCCAGGCGGTGCAGGACAGCGGACTGCCGACCGGCGAAGCGCTGTCCTATGAAGAATCCGTGCGCATCGGCTGCAATATCGGCTCGGGCATCGGCGGTCTGCCGATGATCGAGCAGACGCATGGCGAATACGCGAGCCGCGGCCCGCGCCGCATCTCGCCGTTCTTCGTGCCCGCATCGATCATCAACATGATCTCTGGCCACGTGTCGATCAAGTACGGCTTCAAGGGCCCGAACATCGCCGTGGTCACTGCCTGCACCACGGGTCTTCATGCCATCGGCACGTCGGCACGCATGATCGAGTACGGCGATGCCGACGTCATGATCGCGGGCGGCGCCGAGTCGACCATTTCTCCGCTCGGCATCGGCGGCTTCACCGCGCCTCGTGCGCTGAGCACCCGCAACGACGATCCCGCCGCGGCCTCGCGCCCGTGGGACAAGGACCGCGACGGCTTCGTGCTGGGCGAGGGCGCCGGTGTGCTGGTGCTCGAAGAGTACGAGCGCGCCAAGGCGCGCGGCGCCAAGATCTACGCCGAAGTCTCGGGCTTCGGCCTGACCGGCGATGCGTACCACATGACCGCGCCCGACGTCGACGGCCCCCGCCGTTCGATGGCCATGGCGCTTGCCAATGCCGGCGTCAATGCCGATGAGGTCCAGTACCTCAACGCGCATGGCACCTCGACGCAGATCGGCGACATCAACGAGACCAATGCGGTCAAGCTGGCGTTCGGCGATCACGCGAAGAAGCTGGTCGTCAATTCGACCAAGTCCATGACCGGCCACTTGCTGGGCGGCGCGGGCGGCATCGAATCGGTGTTCACGGTGCTGGCGCTTCATCACCAGAAGAGCCCGCCGACCATCAACATCTTCAACCAGGATCCGGAGTGCGATCTCGACTACTGCGCCAACGAGGCGCGCGATCTGAAGATCGATGTCGCGGTCAAGAACAACTTCGGCTTCGGCGGCACCAACGGCACGCTGGTGTTCAAGCGCGCTTGAGCATTGCTCTTTCATGCACAGCGCGCCGTCGGTGACCTATCCGGTGGGGCGCTCGCGCGGCGCAACCCGGATACTGATTGTTCTCTGGGCCTTGGGCGCTTGCTGCGCGGGTGCATCCTGCTATCTGTTCGATAGCGCCGGATGGCGCCAGCTTCTGCTGGTTCTCAGCGTCGTGTTTGCGGGCGTTGCCGCGGGCTTCGGCTTGCGGCGCGATGGCGCGGCCGTCCTGCATTTCGATGGGCTCTGCTGGTCCCTGTCGGGCGCCGATTCGACCCGCTTCGTGCGCGCGGCCCAAGCCGCGGTAGCGCTCGATTTCCAGTCCCTGATGCTCGTTCGGCTCACCGAGCCGGGCCGCGCGCGGCGCTGGATCTGGATCGAGCAGCGGGCCATGCCGGAGCGCTGGCGCGACGTGCGTCGCGCGGTATATTCGCGCGCTCCCACTGCAGCGCCCGCTGGCGACCCCTGGCGCGCGACGGCACCCGCCGACGCGCCCTGAACCTTCGTCAATGACCACTTCCCCGCCTCCCGTGCCACCGGACTCCGGCGTGACCGACATGCCCGACGTGTCCGCCGAGGCGCCGCGCCCGGGCGAGGTCGATTTCCAGTTGGTGCAGCGCACGGTGGCGGGCGACCAGAAGGCCTTCGAGCTGCTGGTCATCAAGTACCAGCGCCGCATCGAACGCCTGATCGGGCGGATGGTGCGCGATGTCGACCTGATCGAGGACATTGCGCAGGAAACCTTCATTCGGGCCTACCGCGCGCTGCACCAGTTCCGCGGCGAGGCCCAGTTCTACACCTGGCTTTACCGGATCGCCGTCAACACCGCCAAGAAGGCGCTGGTGGACATGAAGCGCGATCCGACCATCTCCGAAAGCGCCCTGCGGCCGTCTTCTGACGACGACGATGAAACTTACCGCCCGGGAAACGAACCAATCAGCGACGAAACCCCCGAATCGGTCATGGCGGCGAAGGAAATCGCCAATGCCGTCGAGGCTGCGATGGATGCACTCCCAGCCGAGTTGCGCCAGGCGGTCACGCTGCGCGAAATCGAGGGCATGAGTTACGAAGAGATTGCCGAGGTCATGAATTGCCCTATCGGTACGGTGCGTTCGCGTATTTTTCGGGCGCGTGAGGCCATTTCGGTCAAGGTCAAACCGCTGCTGGACAACCAGTCCGGCAAGCGTTGGTAAGCAAGCAGGTGAATGAAATGAATCAAGCGATGACAGTTCGGGAACAGGTGTCCGCACTTGCGGATGGTCATTTGCAGGGCGAGGCGTTCGCGCAGGCGATCGACGCGGTCTGCAACGAAAGCGATTCGCGCGCTGCGTGGCAGGCGTATCACGTGGTGGGCGATGTCCTGCGTTCGGGCGCCCATGCGCCGTGCAGCGACACCTCCGCGTTCCTGGCGCGCTTTCAGCAGCGGCTGGCCGCGGAGCCCGTCGTCGCGGTTGCCGCGCCTGTGCTGGTGCCTGTTGCAGCCGTACCTGTACAGCGCAGGGTCGAAGCGGCCAACGAGCCGGTGTTTCGCTGGAAGCTGGTGGCCGGTGCGGCTTCGCTGGTGGCCGTGGTCGCCGTCAGCTGGACGCTGGTCGGCAACGGCGCGGCGGTGCCGCAAGGCGGCGCGCAGCTCGCGTCGGTCCAGCAGCCGGCCGTGAATTCGGTCCTCGCGACCGCGGCCGTCAATGGCCAGCAACCGGGCAGCGGCACGCTGACCCCGACCCGCGTCATCGTCGGCAACGGTGCGCCGCAGGTCATGCTGCGCGATCCGCGGCTCGACCAATTGCTCGAAGCGCACCAGCAAGCCGGCGGCGCTTCGCAAATGCCCTCCGGATTCCTGCGCAACGCCACCTTCGAAGGGCCCACGCGCTGAGCGCGTGTCGTGCCTAGTCGTCCCCAGCCGCCCGCAATGACCGTTCAGATGCCGATTTCCGCACGCGCCTGCGTGCTCGTGTTTGCCGCTTTCTGCCTGGCGCAGGTTGCCACCGCACAGACCCGCTCGGGCTCGACGAATGCGAAGAGCGCCGCAACGGCACAGACGGACGAACCGCCGGCGATGAGCGTCACCGAATGGCTGCAGCGCATGCACGCGGGCGCCCGGCAGCGCAACTATGTGGGCACCTTCGTGGTGTCGGCGCCGGGCGGCGACCTGTCGAGTGCACGCATCTGGCATGTGCGCGACGGCGACCACCAGATCGAGCGTATCGAAGCCCTGTCGGGGCCGCAGCGTTCGACCTTCCGGCGCAACCGAAATGTCATGACCTTCCTGCCCGAGGCGAAGGTCGTGAAGGTCGAGAAGCGCGAAAACCTCGATCTTTTCCCCAATCTCCCGGACAAGCCCGATTCGTCGATCGGCGATTTCTACGACGTGCGCGCCATTGGCAAGGACCGCGTGGCGGGCTTCGATGCAGACGTGGTGCAGTTGGTGCCGCACGACGGGCTGCGCTTCGGCTACCGCATCTGGAGCGAGCGCCGCTCGGGCCTGGTGGTGAAGCTGCAGACCCTCGACAGCGAATCGCGCGTAGTGGAGCAGTCGGCATTCTCCGAGCTGCAGCTCGACGCGCCGGTGAAGGCCCAGGCCCTGGCGCAGATGATGGCCAACACCTCGGGCTATCGCATCGAGAAGCTGGAGCTGGAACGCACCACCGCGCAAGACGAAGGCTGGACCCTCAGTTCGCCCGTGGCCGGATTCAAGCCCCGAAGCTTCTTCAAGCGTCCGACCAGCGGCGACGGCAAGTCGCAGGCCAAGCCGGACGCCGCGACGGTCCAGTGGACCTTCTCCGACGGCCTGGCCTCGGTGTCGCTTTTCATCGAGCGCTACGACGCAACGCGCGCGCCGCGCGACGGCGTGCTGACCATCGGTGCGACCAATGCAATCCGCCGGCGCCTGCCCGAGCCGGCCAGCGACTGGTGGCTGACCGCGGTCGGTGAAGTCCCGCCGCAAACGCTCAACGCTTTCGCCCAGAGTCTAGCGCGTACGCGCTGACGGGGCGCGGAATCGCCTGTTGCGCACATTGCGCTGAACCAAGCAAGCTTCGCAGACTCACAGCATTTGTTGTTGTTTTAGCCGCTCTGTTCTTTTGAAAGAAAACCGATGATCTTCAAAGTCGAGGGACACAAGCTTCGTTCCGGCCTGCTGGCGGCTGCGCTCGCGCTGACGGCCGGCGCCACCTTCCTGCCGGTCGAGCCGGTTCATGCGCAGACACGCACGCTGCCCGACTTCACCGACCTCGTCGATCAGGTCGGCCCTTCCGTGGTCAACATCCGCACCGTCGAGAAGGTCGCCCAGCGCGGCGGCAATGGCGAGATGGACGAAGAGATGCAGGAGTTCTTCCGCCGCTTCTTCGGCCAGCCGCTTCCGGGCGCGCCGCGCCAGGGGCCGCGTTCCAACAAGCCGCAGCAGCCGCAGGAAGAAGAGCGCCCGCGCGGTGTCGGTTCCGGCTTCATCCTGACGGCCGACGGCTATGTCATGACCAATGCGCACGTGGTGGAAGACGCCTCCGAGGTGCTGGTCACGCTGCCCGACAAGCGCGAGTTCAAGGCCCGGATCATCGGTGCCGACAAGCGCACCGACGTGGCTGTCGTCAAGATCGACGCCACCGGCCTGCCCGCCGTGAAGGTCGGCGACATCTCCAGGCTGCGCGTGGGCGAGTGGGTGATGGCCATCGGCTCGCCCTTCGGCCTGGAGAACACCGTCACCGCGGGCATCGTGAGCGCCAAGCAGCGCGACACCGGCGAGTACCTGCCGTTCATCCAGACCGACGTGGCAATCAACCCCGGCAACTCGGGCGGCCCACTGATCAACATGCGCGGCGAAGTGGTGGGCATCAACAGCCAGATCTACTCGCGCTCGGGCGGCTTCATGGGCATTTCGTTCTCGATCCCGATCGATGAGGCGATCCGCGTGAGCGACCAGCTGCGCACCTCGGGCCGCGTTTCGCGCGGCCGCATCGGCGTGCAGATCGACCAGGTCACCAAGGACGTGGCAGAGGCCATCGGCCTGGGCAAGGCGCAGGGCGCGCTGGTGCGCGGTGTCGAGGCCGGATCGCCGGGCGAGAAGGCCGGTGTCGAGCCGGGTGACGTCATCACCAAGTTCGATGGCAAGCCCATCGAGAAGCCGAGTGACCTGCCGCGCCTGGTGGGCAACACCAAGCCGGGCACCAAGAGCACGCTCACGGTGTTCCGCCGCGGCGCCTCGCGCGACCTGAACGTGACCATTGCCGAGATCGAGCCCGACAAGCCAGCCAAGCGCGCGGCCGACCGCGACGAACCGACGCCCAAGCCATCTGCTTCCGCTGCCGCCAAGTCGATCGGCTTGGCCGTGAGCGATCTCAACGATGCGCAGAAGAAAGAGCTCAAGCTCAAGGGCGGCGTGAAGGTCGATACCGCCAGCGACGCCGCTGCGCGTGCCGGCCTGCGCGAGGGCGACATCATCCTGGCCGTGGGCAATGTCGAGGTTGCCAACACGCGGGAATTCGAGTCCGCCCTGGGCAAGTCCGACAAGAGCAAGCCGCTCAGCGTGCTGTTCCGCCGGGGCGACTGGGCCCAATACGCCCTGATCCGTCCCGCACGCTGATCTGACGCTGGCGTCAAGTGGCCCCACCCGGCAGTCGGGTTTGGGGCCGTTTTTTTGAGGTGTTTACGACGTTCCGGCGCCGTGCCTCAAAAAAATCTGAGGGCTTGAAAGCATCGATTTTTGTTGGTGCCTACTAACTTTATAAAAGGCTAAGGACGATTTTCGGTAGAATAAGGCTCCCTCGGCGGGCGGTCAGCGCATAAGGAATGCAATGACCTTCACGATGCGAGATGTCAGACAGCAGTCCACCGGTGCTCCACAGATCGCCCACAAGTTGTTCAGTGAGTGCTCCACCGATCCTGTGGATAACCTGTATATATCTTTGATGTTGTGGACCTGCAACGACCCCTTTGGACCCTGTTCCCGGATGTACGTGCTTCCCTTTTTGCCTACAATGAAGTTCCAACTACTGCAGTTGCCATTGCTTGTTGGTTCAGGGCGCGTCTCCAGAAGACGCGCCCTTTTTTCTTGCCTGTCGCACTCTGCGCACGAGCCAATTCAAGTACTTAAGCGTTCCCGTTGATGAATCACATCAGAAATTTTTCGATCATTGCGCACATCGACCATGGCAAGTCGACGCTCGCAGACCGTTTGATCCAGCGTTGCGGCGGCCTCGCCGAGCGTGAGATGGAAGCGCAGGTGCTCGACTCGATGGACATCGAAAAAGAGCGTGGGATAACCATCAAGGCACAGACCGCCGCACTGCACTACAAGGCACGCGATGGACAGGTCTACAACCTCAATCTGATCGACACGCCGGGCCACGTCGACTTCTCTTATGAAGTGAGCCGCTCGCTGTCGGCATGCGAAGGCGCACTGCTCGTCGTCGATGCATCGCAAGGCGTCGAAGCGCAGACCGTCGCCAACTGCTACACCGCACTCGACCTCGGCGTCGAAGTGGTGCCGGTGCTCAACAAGATGGATCTGCCCAATGCGGATCCCGACAACGCGCGCACCGAAATCGAAGACGTGATCGGCATCGACGCGACCGATGCGATTCCGTGTTCGGCCAAGACCGGCATGGGCATCGACGACATCCTCGAAGCCGTCGTGCACAAGATGCCGGCGCCGCGCGGCAACCCCGACGGCCCGCTGCGCGCCATGATCGTCGACAGCTGGTTCGATCCGTACGTCGGCGTCGTCATGCTGGTGCGCGTGGTCGATGGCCGGCTCGTGAAGGGCGAGCGCATCAAGATGATGGCGTCGGGCGCCATGTACAACGCCGACAGCGTCGGCGTGTTCACGCCCGCCAACGAACCACGCCCTTCGCTCGAAGCGGGCGAGGTGGGCTACATCATCGCGGGCATCAAGGAACTGCAGGCCGCCAAGGTCGGCGACACCGTCACGCTGATCAAGCCCGGCACCGGCGGCGCGGCCGCCACGGCCACCGAAGCGCTGCCCGGTTTCAAGGAAATCCAGCCGCAGGTGTTCGCGGGCCTCTACCCGACCGAAGCCAGCGAGTACGACTCGCTGCGCGATGCGCTCGAAAAGCTCAAGCTCAACGATTCGTCGCTGCGCTACGAGCCCGAAGTGAGCCAGGCGCTCGGCTTCGGTTTCCGTTGCGGCTTCCTGGGCCTGCTGCACATGGAGATCGTGCAGGAGCGGCTGGAGCGCGAGTTCGACCAGGACCTGATCACGACCGCGCCGAGCGTGGTCTACCAGGTGGTCAAGAACGATGGCGAAGTCATCATGGTCGAGAACCCGTCCAAGATGCCCGACGTCGGCCGCATGAGCGAGATCCGCGAGCCCATCGTCACCGTGCACCTGTACATGCCGCAGGAATACGTCGGCTCCGTCATGACACTGGCCAACCAGAAGCGCGGCGTGCAGATGAACATGGCCTACCACGGCCGCCAGGTCATGCTGACCTACGAGATGCCGCTCGGCGAAATCGTGCTCGACTTCTTCGACAAGCTGAAGTCGGTGAGCCGCGGCTACGCCTCCATGGACTACGAGTTCAAGGAGTACCGCGCCTCCGACGTGGTGAAGGTCGACATCCTGTTGAACGGCGACAAGGTCGATGCGCTGTCCATCATCGTGCACCGCAGCCAGTCGCAGTACCGCGGCCGGGCGGTGGTCTCGAAGATGCGCGAGATCATTTCGCGCCAGATGTACGACGTGGCGATCCAGGCCGCCATCGGGGTCACCATCATTGCGCGTGAGACAATCAAGGCGCTTCGCAAGAACGTGCTCGCCAAGTGCTATGGCGGCGACATCTCCCGCAAGAAGAAGCTGCTCGAGAAGCAGAAGGCGGGCAAGAAAAGAATGAAGCAGATCGGCTCTGTCGAGGTCCCGCAAGAGGCCTTCCTCGCGATTCTGCAAGTCGAAGACTGATCAAAAAAATGGCATTCATCACCTCCCTGGTCCTCGCGGCATTTGCCGGCTATGTCGGTGCCTGGTATTTCGGCGCGATCGAAGGCAACTTCGCACTGCTGCTGTTCCTGGCCACGGTGATCACCGGCTGCTACTGGCTGGCCGAGCGCTTCGTCTTCCTGCCGCGGCGCGAGCAGGCGGCCGCAAAGCTCGAGGCCACGCTGGCCGAGCGCAATGCGCGGCTGGCGGGGCAGGGCATCACGCAGGTCGACACCGTCGACGCCAAGGCGAGCGAGCGGCTGCTCATGCAGCCCTGGTGGCTCGACTGGACGGCCGGCCTGTTCCCCGTGATCCTGGTGGTGTTCCTGCTGCGCTCGTTCCTGTACGAGCCCTTCAAGATTCCGTCGGGCTCGATGATGCCCACGCTGCTGACCGGCGACCTGATCCTGGTCAACAAGTTCACCTATGGCCTGCGCCTGCCGGTCATCAACACGAAGATCACCGACGGCACGCCGCTGGCGCGCGGCGACGTGGTGGTGTTCCGTTACCCGCCCAAGCCGAGCATGGACTACATCAAGCGCGTGGTCGGCATTCCGGGCGACGAGGTGGCCTATCTCAACAAGAAGCTCACCATCAACGGCCAGCCGATTTCCAAGACGCCGGCCGCCGACTACCTCGATGGCGAGTCGATGCGCCTGCTCAAGCAGTTCGACGAAGACCTGAACGGCAAGCAGCACAAGATCCTCAACGACGATGCCGCGCCGTCCTTCGTGCCGGGCGCCAGCGATTTCCCGTTCCGCGAAAACTGCCGCTACTCGGTCGAAGGCGTGGTCTGCAAGGTGCCGGCCGGCCAATATTTCATGATGGGCGACAACCGCGATAATTCGGCGGACTCGCGTTTCTGGGGCTTCGTGCCTGACCAGAACATCGTGGGCAGGGCGTTCCTGGTCTGGATGAACTTCGGTGATCCGGGGCGCATCGGTACATTTAAATAAGCAGTCAGAACTGTACGAGGGGTAAGAGGGCATGAGAACAAACCGGTCCATCCGCAGCAGGGCCGCGCAACAGCGCGGTATCTCATTCATCGGCCTGGTGTTTGTCGCGGTCGTGCTCGGCTGCCTGGGCGTGGTCGTCGCGCAGGTCATTCCGACGCTGATCGAATGGCAGGCCATCGACAAGGCTGTCAACAAGGCCAAGGAAGGCTCCACGGTGCCCGAAGTACGCGCCATCTTCGATCGTTCGCAGGCCATCGACGACTTCAAGTCGATCAGCGGCAAGGATCTCGAGATCAAGAAGGTGGGCGACAAGGTCGTGGTCTCGTACGCGTACGAACGCGAGATTCCCCTGTTCGGACCAGCCTACCTGACCCTCAAGTACAAGGGCCAGTCCCGCTGAACGCGGCGCTTAAAAAGGTGGACGGCAGCCTCGTCGCGCTGCAAGCGCGTCTCCAGCACACGTTCTCCGACGCCCGGCTGCTCCAGCTCGCGCTCACGCACCGCAGCTTCTCGGCCGACCACAACGAGCGCCTCGAGTTTCTCGGCGACTCGGTGCTGAACCTTGCTGTCTCGCACCTGCTCTACACCCGGCTTTCGGCGCTGCCCGAGGGCGACCTGTCGCGCGTGCGGGCCAACCTGGTCAAGCAGGACACCCTGCACCGGCTGGCGCTCGAGCTGGCGATATCGCCGCTGCTGCGGCTCGGCGAAGGCGAAGCCCGTTCGGGCGGCCCCAACCGGCCGTCGATCCTGGCCGACGCGCTCGAAGCGCTGATCGGCGCGGTTTACCTGGACGCCGGCTTTGCAGCCGCCCAGGCGCTGGTGCACCGGCTGTACGAGTCGGTCGAAATCACCCCGCGCATGGAAGCCGCGGCCAAGGATCCGAAGACCGAATTGCAGGAATGGCTGCAGGGTCACAAAATGAAGCTGCCGGTGTACCGCGTGGCAGCGACGCTGGGCGCAGCGCACAAGCAGACATTCGATGTCGAGTGCGAGGTGCCCGAGTTGGGCCTTCGCGAACGCGGCATCGGCGGCTCGCGCCGCGCCGGCGAGCAGGCTGCCGCGGCCGCCATGTTGATCCGGCTCAAGGCACGCGGTGCCGCGTGAAAACACAATGAACGATGCTATCAATCCCGTAGCGGGACCCGAAGACACAACCGGTGACATGACGGGCGATACAGCCGGCGACGCCGCTGCAACCGGGCCGCAGCACTGCGGCCTCATCGCCATCGTCGGCAAGCCCAATGTGGGCAAGTCGACGCTGCTCAATGCGCTGGTCGGCCAGAAGATCAGCATCACCTCGCGCAAGGCGCAGACCACGCGCCACCGCATCACCGGCATGCGCACGCTGGGCGCCACGCAGTTCGTGTTCGTCGACACGCCGGGCTTCCAGACCCTGCATGCCAACGCGCTGAACAAGTCGCTCAACAAGACCGTGCAGGGCGCGGTCGGCGACGTCGACCTGATTCTTTTCGTGGTCGAGGCCGGCAGCTTCACGCCGGCCGACGAGCGCGTGCTCAAGCTGCTCGGCAAGGGCATCCCGACCGTGCTGCTGGCCAACAAGCTCGACAACGTGCACCGCCGTGGCGACATCGCGCCCTGGCTGCAGACCATGCAGGGCAAGCACAGCTTTGCCGAGTTCGTGCCGATGTCGGCCAAGAACGCGAAAGACGTCGAGCGCCTGTTTGGTATCTGCGAGAAGTACCTGCCCGAACAACCCTGGTTCTATGCCGAGGACGAGCTCACCGACCGCAGCGAGAAATTCCTTGCCGGCGAACTGGTGCGCGAGAAGCTGTTCCGCCTGACCGGCGACGAACTGCCCTACACCTCGACCGTGATCATCGACAAGTTCGAGGAAGAGCCGCCCCAGAAAAAGGGCCAGAAGCGCCTGCTGCGCATTGCCGCCACCATCGTGGTCGAGCGCGACGGCCACAAGGCCATGGTGATCGGCGACAAGGGCGAGCGCATCAAGCGCATCGGTATGGAAACCCGCGTCGAGCTCGAAAAGCTGGCCGACGCCAAGGTGTTCCTCGAACTGTGGGTCAAGGTGCGCTCGGGCTGGGCCGACGACGAAGCCCGCGTACGCTCGTTCGGCTACGAATGAAGTGGCCGCTGCCCACCGCGTTTCGCACGAGCCGGCGTACGTGCTCCATCGCTACGACTGGAGCGAGTCGAGCCTGATTCTCGAGGTCTTCACCCGCCACCACGGGCGCATCGCGCTCGTGGCCAAGGGGGCGAAGCGGCCGAGTTCCAACTTCCGGCCGGTGCTGCTGCCGTTGCAGCCCCTGCAGCTCAACTACGGCGGCGATGCCGAAATCCGCACGCTCAAGGGCGCCGAGTGGATGGGCGGCCATGTCATGCCCACCGGCGAGTCGCTGATGTCGGGCTACTACGTCAACGAACTGCTGCTGCGCCTGCTGGCGCGCGACGACGCCCACGAGGCGCTGTTCGATGCCTACGCCGGCGTGGTGCAGGTGCTGGCGGGCGACCATGCCGGCGCCCAAGCAGCCACCCAGGCCGCGGCGCTGCGGGCCTTCGAGCTGTTGCTGCTGCGCGAGGTCGGCCTGCTGCCCGCCCTCGACGTCCAGACCCTCACGCTCGAGCCGCTCTCGGCCAGGGGCCGCTACAGCCTCGTGCCGGAAGCCGGGTTGCGGCAGGCCGCAAAAGACGAAGCCGCGCTGGCCGGTGCCGACTGGCAGTCCCTGCAAGGCGTGCTCGACGACCGCGCTCCTTTCACCGCCACGCTGCGCGAAATTGCCACCATGAATACCGGCAGCAACAGTGCCCTGCGAAACCAGCTGCGCGCCTTGCTCAACTACCATTGCGGCGTGTCCACGCTGCGCACGCGGCAAATGATGAGAGATCTGCAAGCACTATGAGCACTTCAGGCAACGCCGGTACCACCTCGCTGTCGGTCAACCTCAACAAGGTGGCCCTGGTCCGCAACACCCGCCACCTGGGCATTCCGAGCGTGGTGAAGGCTGCGCAGGCCTGCCTGGCGGCCGGCGCGCAGGGCATTACCGTGCATCCGCGGCCCGACGCCCGCCACATCCGCGCGCACGACGTCAGCGACCTGTCGGCGCTGCTGGCAAAAGACTGGCCGGCGATCGAATTCAACATCGAAGGCAACCCGTTCCAGAACCTGATGGACTTCGTGCGCGCGCTCAAGCCGCACCAGGCCACCTTCGTGCCCGACAGCGAAACCCAGTCGACCAGCGACCATGGCTGGACCTTCCCCGACGACGCCGAGCGCCTGCGCCCGCTGATCGCCGAGGCCAAGGCCCTGGGCGTGCGCGTCAGCCTGTTCATGGACCCGATTCCCGAGATGATGGCGGCGGTCAAGGCCGTGGGCGCCGACCGTGTCGAGCTCTACACCGAAAGCTACGCCGCATCGCGCGGCACCCCCGACGAAGCGTCCGTGCTCGCACGCTTCACTGCCTCGGCACAAGCGGCGCATGCGGCGGGCCTGGGCGTCAACGCCGGCCACGACCTGAGCCGCGACAACCTCACTGCCTTCCTGCGCGCGGTGCCCGGCGTGCATGAAGTCTCGATCGGCCACGCCTTCGTGGCCGACGCACTCGAGTTCGGCTACACGGCCACCACGCGGGAGTACCTGCGCTGCATCAGCGAGGCGCAGTGAACGCCGGCGCCGCATGATCTACGGCATTGGCACCGACATCTGCGACCTGCGTCGCATCGCCGCGACCTTCGAGCGCCAGGGCGAACGTTTTGCCCGCAAGGTGCTGTGCGACGCCGAATTCGCGGTCTGGAAGGCCCGCAGCGCACGCTGGCCCAAGCGCGGCCTCAGCTACCTTGCCACCCGTTTCTCCGCCAAAGAGGCCTTCAGCAAGGCCATTGGCATGGGCATGCGCATGCCCATGACCTGGCGGTCGTGCGAGATCGCGAACCTTCGCAGCGGCAAGCCGGTGATCGTGCTGCATGGCGAACTCAAGGAATGGTTCGAGGCCAAGGGGCTCACGGCCCATGTCACCGTGACCGACGAAACCGAATACGCGGCGAGCTTCGTCGTGGTCGAGCACAAGAGCAGCGACAACAGCACCAGCATCAGCATCAGCAGCAGCGACGCATGACGAACCCGATTCCCCCCGTCCATTCGCCGTTGATCGTCGACGTGGCCGGCACCGAACTGAACGCGGCCGACCGCCGGCGGCTGGCCGATCCGCTGGTCGGCGGCGTGATCCATTTCGCGCGCAACTGGCAAGACCGCACGCAGATGACCGCGCTCAATGCCGAGATCAAGGCGATCCGGCCCGACCTGCTGATCTGCGTGGACCACGAAGGCGGGCGCGTGCAGCGCTTTCGCACCGATGGCTTCACGCGGCTGCCGTCGATGCGCGCCCTGGGCGAGCTGTGGATGCGCGACGCCATGCAGGCCACCAAGGCTGCCACGGCGACCGGCCTGGTGCTGGCCGCCGAACTGCGCGCGTGCGGCGTCGACTTCAGCTTTGCGCCGGTGCTCGACCTGGACTACGGCGGCAGCAGCGTCATCGGCACGCGCAGCTTTCATCGCGACCCGCGCATGGTCGCGCTGCTGGCCAAGAGCGTCATGCACGGCATGCTGCAGGCAGACATGCGCAACTGCGGCAAGCATTTCCCGGGGCACGGCTTCGTGACCGCCGATTCGCACGTCGAAATCCCCGTCGACAAGCGCGGCCTGAAAGCCATCCTGGCCGACGATGCGCGGCCCTACGACTGGCTGGCGGGCACGCTCACCGCGGTGATGCCGGCGCACGTGATCTACCCGAAGGTCGACAAGCGGCCAGCCGGGTTCTCCACCAAGTGGCTGCAAGACATCCTGCGGCAGCGGCTCGGTTTCGACGGCGTGATCTTCAGCGACGACCTCAGCATGGAGGCCGGGCGCTATATCGACGGCCAGTTGCTCAGCTACGCCGATGCCGCCCTGGCGGCCATCGAGGCGGGTTGCGACCTGGCGTTGCTGTGCAACCAGAGCATCGGCGACGGTGCTCCGCTCGACGCCTTGCTGAAAGATTTCGGCGCGGCCCGCGATGCCGGGCGCTGGGCGGGCGATGCCGCCAGCGAGGCGCGCCGGCGCGCGCTGCTGCCCCGTTCGGCAGCGGTGCCGTGGTCGTCGCTCGCTGATTCAACGCCCTACCAGGGCGCCAGGCGCCTCCTGTCGCGAAGCGGCCTGGTGGAGTAGTCCATGCCTTTGTGCCTCAGCTTCTTTGCACACAAGGACGAGGCCGTGTTGCGCAACCATGCGCACTATTGCCGGCTGTTCGGCTACCCGCACCAATGGGTCGAGGCGGACCGCCTGCGCCACCCGGCGTTGCTCGCCAGCGCGCGCTACAGCCAGATGCTGCGCCATCTGCGCACGCTGCCCGAGAACGACTGGCTCCTGTTCCTCGATGGCGACTCGGTGGTGTTCCACCCCGTGGCCATCGACACCCTGATGCAGGACCGCGATGCACTGGTCGTGGAAGGGCCGCCCACCGGCGACCGCAGAGGCCCCGCGATGACCAACATGGCGGTGCTGCGCAACACCGCCGCCAACCGCGCGGCGCTGCACCAGCTGATGGGCGACGCAGGCAATGCCGTGGCCCTGGTGAACCCGTCGATCGACGAAGCCGCGCGGCTGGGCCCGCTCGGCCTGCTCGAATGCAACGCCATGGTCGGCGACATCTACGTCAACGTTTCCTGGCGCATTCCGCAGTGGTTCCAGGCGCGCATCTTCGTCGTCAACCTGGCGCCCTTGCCGGTTGCCATGCCCGAGGGGCGGTGGCGCGACGAGGTGCTGCACGACCCCAACCTTCAAGACCTGCTGGCGGCGCAGGTCACCAATGCGCTCGTGCATGGGCATCCCGTGCTGCAGCCCGCGGCGTTCCCCGCGCTGTCGGACGACGCCATGTCGAGCTACAACGCCGGCGCTCAGATTGCCTTCGTCACGCTGTACACCCACCATGTCGCCAGCTACGCGCGGGTCTCCGAGCACAACGTGAAGCGCTACTGCGACCGGCACGGCTACGCCTATCACGTGTACCGCGCCGTGCCCGACGCGGTCGGCCCGGGCATCGGTGGATCGTGGGTTCGCAGCTGGCTGCTGCAGCAGCACATCGCCCATCACCAGTGGGTGATCTGGGTCGATGCCGACACCCTTTTTCTCAACCAGGCCCGCCGCATCGATGAACTGCTCGAAGGGCGCGACCTGCTGCTGGCAAAGGACGTGGGCGGCTGGTCCTTCAATTCGGGCGTGATGGGTTTTCGGAATACGGCGCGCAATGCAGAGCTGCTCGCGCGCATCTGGCAGCGCATCGGCGAGGTCGACGACAAATCGGCGGTCTACAGCAGCCAGGGCGACCAGTACTACACCAACCAGGTGTTGTCGGAAGAGGGGCTGGTGGACGACCGTGTCATCGTCGACAACCTCAGCATCAACACGCCGCCGTGCCTGGCCTCGGACGAGACGCTGCTGGTGCACTTCATCAACCTCGACGAGCCGTACCGCTCGGCCTACATGGCCTCGATGGACGCGGCCTCCCAGCGGCTGCGCTAGCTGGCTTCGGCCGCTGGCGGCGGTTCGCCGTGCACGGCAGCGGCAGGCGCCGGTTCGCGCCTGAAGACCCGCACCGGCAACTGGTTGGCCGCGGGGGCCAGGAACCGCGCCACCTCGGGAGACGCGAACTGCTCTTCCAGCCACGCCTTGTCGGCCAGTCCCGCATTGAAATAGATCCGCAGCAGGCGCAGTGCCTCGTGCCGAAGTGCGCGTGTCAGCGTCTCGTGTTCGACCCGCTGCAGCGCCGGTGCCGCGGCGGGCTCGAAGCATGCGCGTGCCAGTGTCTGCAGAAGGGCCTGCGCGAAGCCGAGTTCCGATGGCCAATGCAAGGCATAGAGCTTCGCGATTTCGTGAACGTCTTCGCTGCTGGCTTTCGGCAGCAGGTAGGCCAGCACCAGTGTGCGCGCGCGCGATGCCAGCACGGCGGCACGGGCCGCGTCGGCGGGCGCGGGCGGCGCGAACGGCCGATGCAGCAGTTGCGGAATCACCGCGAAGCGCGCGCCAGCGGCCGCGCTCTTGCACAGCATGTGCAGGTCGTCATGCGACGTGAGCTCCGGATCGTGGCGCACGCCGCTGCGCTCAAGGAAACTGCGCCGCACCATGCAGGCCGACAGCAGCAGCGGGCGAGGGCCCAGGTACTCCACGAGGATGTCCTGGTGCCGCTCGGCAAACTCGAACGGCCCTTCGTGCGTTTCGCACCAGCACCCCACGACGTCGATGTCGGGGCAGGCGGCCATCAGTGCGGCCTGCCGCTGCAGCCGCTCGGGAGCAGGGATGTCGCCGGCATCGGAGAAGACGATGAAGTCGCCCTGCGCCTGCGCCAACGCAAGGTTGCGCGCCGTCGCGCGATCGCACGCGACGGGCAATGAAATCAGTTGGGCATTCGCGATGCCCGCCTGGGCGAGCAGCGTGTCGATGCCCGCAAGCCCTGCCGGCGCGACGAGCACCACCTGGAGCGCGGCGTCGCCTTGCGCCGCCCATGCCTGAAGGGTTTGCGACAGCGCATCTGGCGAGTCCCCCGCCATGAGGCAGACCGTCACGCGGGGCAGGATCGCCGTCGTCACGAACCGGTCGGCTTGCTGTGCGCGCCAGCTCAGAAAGCGTTCGATGGCGGGGCCGATCAGCGGAGGCGCGAACGCGCGGCTGAACAGCTCCAGGCCATCGCGCTCGAGCGCCGCGCGACGGGGCGCGTCGGCGAGCAGCTGTTCGATGGTCTCGATGAGCTTTTCGTAAGGCGCGCCGACCACCGCGTCGCGCACCGAGGCCTCGATTTCGCTGTCGGGGTAGAGCTCGCAGACCACCGCCTTGCGATGGCGCAGCAATATCGACAGGCGTGGCACTTCGACGATGCGCGACTCTTCCCAGTTGTGCAGGTTGAGCACGATCTTGGCGCGGCGCATGAAGCCGTTGCGCTCTTCCAGCGACCAGGCGCGCCCGCGATTGACCTCCACGCGCAGTCCGCGCGCCATGAGGCCTTCAAGAATGTCGATGCGCCGGCGCGTCAGCGAGCCGAAGAAGACGACGTCGATGTCCTGCTGTGCGTCGGGCAGGATGTCGGCCAGCGGCAAGATCTCCGCCGCGCCGGGCTCCCAGCCAAGCGCCACGTAGTCCGCGTTGCGGTAGCCCAGTTCGCGGTGCCGCTGGAAATTCGATTTGCTGTACTCCCAGAGATAACAGCGCTTCAGCACATCGAGGTAGCGATCGTTCCAGGCATGGGTGCCGTGCACCATCGGCTCGAAATTGACGACGATGCAATCGGGGTGGTGCTGCTCGATGTGCTCCCACGGCACATCCCAGAAGAAGAACAGGATGTTGATTTCGCCCGGCTCGATGTAGCAGGGGGTAAAGCGCGTCGGGTAACCCAGGCTTTCGGCCGCCAGCCTGAAGGCTTCGACGATGTCGCCGCAGGTCTCGTGCGAGGACAGCGACGTGAAGTTGAGCCGGGGCAGCGTCGTCATGTGCACTTCAGCAATGGGACTGGTGACTTGGGGTGGCCGCTTGAAGGTGAACGGTGTCGGTCAGTCGGGGCTGGGCGTTGCGGGTGCCGCTGTCCCCGACCAGAGGCGCTTGCCGCCTGCATTCAGGTGCTCCAGGTACAGGCGCAGGTCGAACTCGAATCGATGATAGCCGGGCTCCATGTGCGTGCACAGGGCGTAAAAGGCCTTGTCGTGCTCCCGCTCCTTCATGTGTGCCAACTCGTGCACAACAATCATCCGAAGCCAGTCCAGCGGCACTTCCTTGAACAGGCTGGCCACGCGGATCTCGCGCTTGGCCTTGAGCTTGCCGCCCTGCACCCGCGAGACCGTGGTGTGCGTGCCCAGCGCATTGCGGATCACGTGCAGCTTGCTGTCGTACATCACCTTGGACAGCGGATCGGCCTTGCGCATGAAGTCGCTCTTGAGGCCGCTCACGTAGTCGTAGAGCGCACGGTCGGTCTGGATACCGTGCGACCCCTCGGGATAGCGGCCGACCAGCAGCGCGCCCAGCTTGTCCTCGGCCATCAGCTGGCGGACCTGGTCCAGCAGCGATGCCGGATAGCCCGCCAGGTACTTCATCATGTCGCGCAGGCCAGGCCGGTCGCCACGCCGCCGAACAGGTCGCCTTCGACCAGGTTCACGCCCGCGAAGCTCTTGCGAAGCGCGTGCTGGAAAGGCCGCAGCGCCGACGAGCCACCCGTGAGGTAGATGGCGTCGAGGTCGTTGCTGCGAAGGCCGGCGCGCTTGACGCAGGCATGCGCGCAAGCGATCACGTTCTCCAGCGGCGTTGCCAGTTGCTGCGCCATGTCGGCCGGCGACAGGGTGGCGACCAGCCCCGCTTCGGCACAGGACAGGTCGATGGTGGTTTCCGCGTCGGTCACCGAGGCATCGATCTTGGCCGCTTCCACCGCGCTGGCAATGCGGTGGCCATGGCGCTCCTCGAGCACGGCCATCAGCCGGTCGTGCAGCCGCGTGTCGCTGTAGCTGGTGCGCAGCTCCTTGGCCTGGCGCACGGCCTTGGCGGCATACAGCCAGTTGATCAAATGCCAGGACGAGAGCTCGAAGAACACCTTGCTCGGCACCTCGCGCCCCTGCGCGCCGGTGTGGCGAAAGCCGAACTGCGGCATCACGCGCTCCAGGTTCAGGCGCTGGTCGAAATCGGTACCGCCGATGTGCACGCCGCTGGTGGCCAGCACGTCGTCGCTGCGGTCGTCGCGCGTGGCGCGATCGGGCCCGACACGCACCACGGTGAAGTCGGAAGTGCCGCCGCCGATGTCGACGATGAGCACGATCGATTCCTTGGTGATGCGCTGCTCGTAGTCGAAGGCCGCGGCAATCGGCTCCAGCTGGAATGCGATGTCGCGAAAGCCCGCGGCGCGCGCGGCGTGGCGCAGGCTGTCTTCGGCGCGCTCGTCGCGTTTCGGGTCGTCGTCCACGAAGTGCACGGGGCGCCCGATGACGACGCGTTCAGGCGACTGGCCCAGCTCGCGGCCGGCGCGCACGGCCAGCTCGCGCAGGAAGCGCGCGATGATGTCCTCGAAGCTCACGAGGCCGTCGTAGATGGCGGTCTTTTCCTGCATCAGCGCACTGCCCAGCAGGCTCTTGAGCGAGCGCATCAGCCGGCCTTCGGTGCCCGACAGGTACTGGGCGACGGCCTCGCGGCCGAAATGCGTCGTGCGGTCTTCGGAGTTGAAGAAGATTGCAGTGGGCAGCGTGGTGGCGGCGCCTTCGATGGGCAGCAGGCGGGCCACGCCGTCGACCCGGCAGGCCACGGCGGAATTGGAGGTGCCGAAGTCGATGCCGATCGTCGGCAGCGACGACGGTGACAACACGCTCAAGACTCCGTGCGCAGCGCCGGGAACAGGATCACGTCGCGAATGCTCGGCGAATCGGTCAGCAGCATCATCAACCGGTCGATGCCGATGCCGCAGCCGCCGGTGGGCGGCATGCCGTATTCGAGCGCACGCACGAAGTCGTGGTCGTAGAACATGGCTTCGTCGTCGCCGCTGTCCTTGGCGGCCACCTGCGCGTTGAAGCGTGCGGCCTGGTCTTCGGCGTCGTTCAGCTCGCTGAAGCCGTTGCCGAATTCGCGGCCGGTGATGTAGAGCTCGAAGCGCTCGGTGACCTCGGGGCGCTCGTCGTTGGCACGTGCCAACGGAGAGATCTCGGTCGGGTGCTCCATGATGAAGGTCGGCTGCCAGAGCTTCTCTTCGACCGTCTCTTCGAAGTACATCACCTGCAGGCTGGCCAGGCTGCGCTGCGAGAGCTTGTCCTTTTCTTCGCTCAGGCCGAGCTTGCGCAGGCCGTTGATGAGCCATGCGGTGTCGTCCACGCCCTGGGCCACATCGGCCGCCTCGGTGTACTTGAGGATCGCTTCGCGGATCGTCAGGCGCTCGAAGGGCTGCGTCAGGTCGACGGCCTTGCCGCCGTAGGTGAGCTGCTGCGTGCCCACGGCCTTGTCGGCGATGGTGCGGATCAGCGTCTCGGTGAAGTCCATCAGGTCGCGGTAGTTCCAATAGGCCGCGTAGAACTCCATCATCGTGAACTCGGGGTTGTGCCGCACCGAGATGCCCTCGTTGCGGTAGCTCCGGTTGATTTCGAACACGCGCTCGAAGCCGCCGACGATCAGGCGCTTGAGGTACAGCTCGGGCGCGATGCGCAGGAACATTTCCTGGTCGAGCGCGTTGTGGTGCGTCTTGAACGGCTTGGCGTTGGCGCCGCCCGGAATGGGGTGCAGCATGGGCGTTTCGACTTCGAGGAAGTCGTTGGCCACCATGAACTCGCGCAGCGCGCTCACGGCCTTGCTGCGCGCGGTGAAGCGCACGCGGGCCGATTCGTCGGTGATCAGGTCGACATAGCGCTGGCGGTACTTCTGCTCCTGGTCGGCCATGCCGTGGAACTTGTCGGGCAGCGGGCGCAGGCTCTTGGTGAGCAGGCGCAGCTGGGTCACCTTGACCGACAGCTCGCCGGTCTTGGTCTTCATCAGCGTGCCTTCGGCGCCCACGATATCGCCCAGGTCCCAGCGCTTGAAGTCGGCATACGCCTCTTCGCCGATGGCGTCGCGCGTCACGTAGAGCTGGATGCGGCTGGTAGCGTCCTGCAGGGTCGCGAAGCTGGCCTTGCCCATCACGCGCTTGAGCATCATGCGGCCCGCCACGCTGACGGAAACGGCCTGAGCTTCGAGCGCCTCGGCTTCGGTGGCGTTGTGCGCTTCGACGAGCGCCGCGGCGCGGTGGCCCGGCTTGAAGTCGTTCGGGAATGCCACGCCTTTGCCCTCGGCCTGCGCCGTGCGCAGCAGCTTGAGCTTCTCGCGGCGTTCTGCGATGAGCTGGTTTTCGTCGACGGGAGGCGGAGGAGGCGGTGGGGACTTTTGATCGGACATGGGAGGCGGGTGGCGCGCAACCGGGAGCGTGCGCGGGGCTGGCATTTTAGCCCATGGCCCTTTGAATAAGACCGGCCCCTAGTGCCCGTCAATCCTGCGCAATGCGCTATGAAAAGCGTAGCGACCTATTCAGTGATGCCCGTGCGTGCGAGCAGATCGCTGACCAGCTCGAGCCGCATCAGCGGGCTGTCGAGCTCCATCAGCCGTTGCCGCAGCTCGAGTTGCATCGGCACCAGCTCGCACCAGCGGTTGGCCACCCAGCCGCAGTCGTTGAAGCGGTAGGGCGCGCCGATGGGCAGCCGAACCGACTCGCCTTGCGCGCCGCGCCGCTCTTCGAGCGTGCCGACCAGGCGCCGCAGTGCCGTCGCCGTGTGCTGCAGATCGTCTGGGATCTCGAGCGCGACGTCGTCCGGGACAAGCTCCACATCGCCGATCCACAGGCCGTGCTTCTGCAGCTCGGTGCGGCGGATGCGAAAGCGCTGCGTGCCGAGGCACTCGATCTGCAGCAGGCCGCTTTGCGGCGAATCGAATTCGCGGATCGCGGCCAGCGTGCCGATGCCGGCAAAGCTCTCGGCATCGGCGCCGGCCTTGCGCACCTCGCTGCCGCTGGTGAGGCTGACCACGCCGAAAGGCGCGTCGGCCTTGCGGCACTTGCCGATCATGTCGAGGTAGCGGACCTCGAAGATGCGCAATGGCAGCAGGCCATCGGGAAACAGGACGGTGCCGAGCGGAAAAAGAGGAATGAGCACGTGAAGAAGGGGCGGGGCCAGGGCGCCGAAGTCAGCGGGATTGAAAGATCAGGTCAAGAACCGTTGCGTGTTCCGGACGCAGTATGCCGAGCGCTTCAAAGCCCTGTCGCGCGCCGTTGAGAAGATTCAGGATCGACTGCTGGCAGCCGCTGGCGCTTTGCCCCCAGCGAGTGTCGATTTCCGACAGCGCGCTGCGGGCCGCGTGGTGAAGGCCGACCATGTGGGCCAGCGTCTGGGGCATGTCTTGCGGGCGCCGGTACAGCGTCAGCAGGTGCTCGCATTCGTGGCCTCGCAGGCGTGGAAACAGCAGCGGCAGGAAGCGCCGGTAGATGCGGTCTTTCGAGGCGTAGAGCCGGTCCAGCCGCAGCGTGCGCGAGGTCATGTTTTCGTGGATGCGGTAGCGCGTCAGGGGCTCGGGCAGGTTCGCGAACGATGCGCCGTGCAGCATGCAGTCCATCCAGAAGCCCAGGTCGTCGACGACGTAGAGATTGGGGTCGAACTGCAGCGCGTGGGCCCGGTAGAAGTCCAGCCGCCCCAGCGTGCTCTGGTTCGCAAGGTAGTTGGCGCCTTCCACCATGCGCGCCTTGATCATCGCGTCGTCGGGCGGCAGGCCGGTGATGCCCGCCTGGTCGTGAAAGTGCTCGAGCTGGCTGCCGACGACCGTGACCGACGGGTTCTTCTCCAAAAAGTCGACCTGCTTCTCGAAGCGCGTCGGCAGGGCGCAGTCGTCGTGGTCCACGCGCGCCAGGTACTTGCCCTTCGCCATGGCCATGGCGATGTTCATGTTGGTCGGCAGGCCGACATTGAACGCGTTGCGGTGCCGCCGGATGCGCGGATCATCGAAGGCGGCCAGGCGCTCCCAGGTGCCGTCCGAGCTCGCGTCGTCCATGATCAGCAACTCGAAATCGGTGAAGCTTTGCGCCAGCAGCGAGTGGAGCGTTTCGACAACGAAGTCGCCACTGTTGAACGTGGGAAGCACGACGCTGAGCAAAGGCATGGAGTTCCGAAGGGCAGTGTGGGCGGTGCGCAGGCTTGTGGTCCAGAATTGGAGCCATCGCGCTCGCGCGCCTCTCTCCAATCCGACATGTTGTACCAGATACCCTCGTTCCTACTCGACGTGATCGTCGGCCTGCTCGGCGGCGCCTGCCTGCTGCGGCTGTACATGCAATACCACCGCGTGCCCTTCGGCAATCCGCTCGGCCGCTTCGTGTTCGCGATCACCGACTGGATCGTCTTGCCGCTGCGGCGCATCGTGCCGTCGGTCAAGCGCTGGGACCTGGCGAGCCTGATCGCGGCGTGGCTGCTGGTGCTCGCCAAGTTCCTGCTGCTGTGGCTGCTGATCGGCAACCTGGGGCGCATCGCGACCTTGCCACTGGTGTCGCTGGTGGGCCTGCTCCAGCTCGCGGTGTCGGGCCTGACGGCGCTGCTGGTGGTCTATGCGGTGCTGTCGTGGGTGCCGGGCGCATCGCCGATACTGCTCGACCTGATCTCGCGCCTGGCCGAACCGCTGGTGCGGCCGTTTCGCCGCTTCATTCCGTTGATCGGTGGCGTCGACCTGTCGCCGCTGGCAGCCATCGTGGTGCTGCAGGTGATTGCGATCGTGCTGGGCAACCTGCTGGTGTTTGCCTATCAACTGACTTTCTGAGTCAGCCCACGCAAACAAAAAGGGCCCGGGTGCATCGCACCCGGGCCCTTTGCCTTGTTTGGCTGGTCTTGTTCAGCTGACCGCGTCGGCCGGCTGGCGCAGCAGCATCGCGAGCGTGCTGGCGATGGTCTTGCGCAGTTCGCGGCGGTCGCTGATGAAGTCGATGGCGCCCTTGGTCTGCAGGAACTCGGCACGCTGGAAGCCTTCGGGCAGCGTCACGCGCACGGTCGACTCGATCACGCGCGGGCCGGCAAAGCCGATCAGCGCCTTGGGTTCGGCAATGACCACATCGCCCACGAAAGCGAAGCCGGCGCTCACGCCGCCCATGGTCGGGTCGGTCAGCACGCTGATGTAGGGCAGGCCCTTCTTCGCGAGGCGCGTGAGCGCGGCGTTGGTCTTGGCCATTTGCATCAGCGAGAGCAGGCCTTCCTGCATGCGCGCGCCGCCGGTGGCGGTGAAGCAGATGAAGGGCACCTTCTGCTCGATGGCTGTCTCGACGCCGCGCACGAAGCGCTCGCCGACCACGCTGCCCATGCTGCCGCCCATGAATTCGAACTCGAAGCAGGCCACGACCACACTGATGCTGTGGACAGAGCCGCCCAGCACGACCAGTGCGTCGGTCTCGCCGGTGTTTTCGAGCGCTTCTTTCAGCCGCTCGGGGTACTTGCGGCTGTCCTTGAATTTCAGGGCGTCGACCGGCAGCACTTCCTGGCCGACTTCGTAGCGTCCCTCGGCATCGAGGAAGGCGTCGAGCCGCGCGCGGGCGCCGATGCGGTGGTGGTGGCTGCAGCTGGGGCAGACGTTCTGGTTGTGCTCGAGGTCGGTCTTGTAGAGCACCGTCTCGCAGGCAGGGCATTTGATCCACAGGCCCTCGGGCACCTGGCGGCGCTCGGCAGGGTCGGTTTGTGCGATCTTGGCGGGTAGCAGTTTTTCAAGCCAGCTCATAGGACTCCGGAATTAGCTCCCCTGTCCCGCGGGCGGGACAGGGGCTGGGGTGAGGGCAAGCCAGATTATCGGCCAGCCGCATTCTTGGGGGTAGCCGCCGGCAGGGCGTCCAGCGCTTCGCGGATTCCGGCGAGGAATTCGCGCACCGCCGGCACCACCTTGTCGCGTGGCTGGTCTTCGATGAGCTGGATGATCTTCGTGCCGATGACGACCGCATCGGCGGCCGAACCGACCGCCTGCGCCGTGCGCGCGTCGCGGATGCCGAAGCCCACGCCGACCGGGATGCTCACGTGCTGGCGGATGCGCGGGATCATCTGGCCCACCGCCTCGGTGTCGAGGTGGCCGGCGCCCGTCACGCCCTTCAGCGAGACGTAGTACACGTAGCCGGTGGCCACGCGCGCGACCTGGGCCATGCGCTCGTTGGTGCTGGTGGGGGCCAGCAGGAAGATCAGGTCGATGCCGGCGGCCTTCAGGTCCGCGGCAAAGTCTTCGCACTCCTCGGGCGGGTAGTCGACCACCAGGATGCCGTCGACGCCGGCGGCCGCCGCATCGCGGATGAAGGCCTTCTTGCCATGCACGAGGTCGTAGCGCTCGACCGGGTTGGCATAGCCCATCAGCACCACGGGCGTGGTCGCGTCCTTCTGGCGGAACGCCGCCACGATGGCGAGCACCTGCTTCATGCCGATACCCAGCGCCAGCGCGGCTTCGCCGGCCTTCTGGATCACGGGGCCGTCGGCCATGGGGTCGGAGAACGGCACGCCCAGCTCGATCACGTCGGCGCCTGCCTCGACCATGCCGTGCATCAGCTCCGGCGTGATGTCGGCGAAGGGGAAGCCGGCGGTAACGTAGGGAATCAGCGCCTTGCGGCCCTGCGACTGGAGCGTGCTGAAGGTGGCGGCAATGCGGCTCATCACTTGCCTCCCTTCACGCTCAGGCCGCGCATCGAGGGGCGGTCGTAGAAATCGACGCCCGACAGGTCGGCCACGGTGCCGATGTCCTTGTCGCCTCGGCCGGAGAGATTCACCAGGATCGATTGGTCGGGGCGCATGGTCTTTGCGAGTTTCATGGCGTAGGCCACGGCGTGGCTGGATTCGAGCGCTGGAATGATGCCCTCCGTCCGGCACAGGTAGTGGAAGGCTTCGAGCGCTTCCATGTCGGTAATGCTCACGTATTCGGCGCGGCCGATGTCCGCCAGGTAGGCGTGCTCGGGGCCGACGCCCGGGTAGTCGAGGCCGGCGCTGATGCTGTGCGTTTCGGTGATCTGGCCGTCTTCGTTCTGCAGCAGGTAGGTGCGGTTGCCGTGCAGCACGCCCGGGCTGCCGCGCAGGATCGAGGCCGCGTGCTTGCCGCTGTCCAGGCCTTCGCCCGCTGCCTCCACGCCGATGAGACGCGTGTTGGCGAACGGAATGTAGGGGTGGAAGATGCCGATCGCATTGCTGCCGCCGCCCACGCAGGCGACCACCACGTCGGGCTGCTTGCCCTCGGCTTCGCCGGTGATGCCGTCGGCCGCGAGCATGGCCGGCATCTGGTCGATGCACTCGGTGCCGATCACGCTCTGGAAGTCGCGCACCATGGTCGGGTAGGGGTGCGGGCCGGCCACGGTGCCGATGATGTAGAAGGTGTTCTCGACGTTCGTGACCCAGTCGCGCATGGCCTCGTTGAGCGCGTCTTTCAGCGTCTTGCTGCCCGACTCGACCGGCACCACGGTGGCGCCCAGCAGGTTCATGCGGTAGACGTTCGGGCTCTGGCGCTTCACGTCCTGGCTGCCCATGTAGACCACGCATTCGAGGCCGTAGCGTGCGCAGATGGTGGCGGTGGCCACGCCGTGCTGGCCGGCGCCGGTCTCGGCAATGATGCGGGGCTTGCCCATGCGGCGAGCGAGCATCGCCTGGCCGATCACGTTGTTGATCTTGTGGGCGCCGGTGTGGTTCAGGTCTTCGCGCTTCAGGTAGATCTGCGCGCCGCCCATTTCGCGGCTGGTGCGCGCGGCGTGGTAGATCGGCGAGGGGCGGCCGACGAAGTGCTTCAGCTCGTAGTTGAATTCGGCGAGGAAGGCCGGATCGTTCTTGAACTTGGCGTATGCGTCGCGCAGCTCGTTGATCGCGTGGGTGAGCGTTTCGCTCGCGAAGGTGCCGCCGTAGTTGCCGAAGTGGCCGGTGGCGTCGGGTTGCTGATAGTCCTGGAAATTGCTTTGCATGGTTCTCGATCGTTGGGCCGCGGCCCGAATGACGATCGGGTGCGGCGGCTAACTGGAGAAGGACGTGTCGGCGGCTCTTGCGGCGGCGACGAATTGCCGGATTTTTCCGGCGTCCTTCAGGCCCTTGTTCCCCGGGCCGTCGATTTCGACGCCCGAGCTCACATCAACGGACAGCGTCTTGCAGCGCGTCCGCAGGATGCGAATGCCATCGCTCACGTTTGCAGGTGTGAGCCCACCACTCAAGACGAGGTGAGCGTCGACGGCGGGTGGAAGAAGTGACCAATCGAAAGCCTTGCCGCCACCGCCATAACCTTCGACATGCGCGTCGAGCAGGATGGCCTGGGCGTGGGAGTAATCGGACGCGTATTTTACGAGGTCGAAGCCGGCGCCGGCAGCCCCCAGCGGAATACGCGCGGCGCGCATGTAGCGAAAGCGCCCCGGGCCGGTGGCTTCCTCGCACTGTTCGGGCGTTTCCTCGCCGTGGAACTGGGCGATGGCGCCCTTCACGCGTGCGAGCGACGCTATGACTTTGGGAGCATCCTCGTTCACGAACAGCAGCACGGGCGTGATGAACGGGGGCAGGCGCGAGGCCAGTTCGGCGGCGCGCTCGGCCGTTACCGCGCGAGGGCTTTGCGCGTAGAGCACGAAGCCGATGGCGTCGGCGCCGGCTTCGACGGCCGCGTCCACGTCGGCCTCACGCGTCAGGCCACAGATCTTGATGCGGGTGCGGGGTGCGGTGGCTGCTGCAGCTGTCATGGCGGGCCATCATAAGGAGCCCCGCCGGCCTGCAGCGTGGACTCGGCCGGCAGACCCCACTTGGCGTCGTACAACGGGCCGAGAAAGTACAGGCCGTCTGCCGAGAAAGTTGGGGCCGCCACCTTGCGGCTGCGGGCTTCCAGCACCTCGGAAATCCACGCCGGGCGCTCGTCGCCGCGGCCGATGCGCACAAGGCAACCCATGAGGTTGCGGATCATGTGATGCAGGAAGGCGTCGGCTTCGAACTCGAAGTGCCAGCGGCAGCGCTCGCCTTCGCCGACACGGGTGATCTCGATGCGGCGCAGGTTCTTCACGGGCGACTTGGCCTGGCAGGCCGAGGCGCGGAACGAACTGAAGTCGTGCGTGCCGATGAGCAGGGCCGCGGCCTTGCGCATCGCGTCGCCGTCGAGCGGATGCATCGACCAGCCGACGCGCCCGGTGTCGAGGCTGGGCCGTACCGGCGACTGCGAAAGCACGTAGAGGTAACGCCGGGCCAGGGCGCTGGCGCGGCAGTGGAACTCGTCAGGCACCGGCAGGGCCCACTGCACCGCGATGTCGTCGGGCAGGAAGCGATTGGTGCCGCGCATCCAGGAGAAGGGTTCGCGCTCGATGGTGGTGTCGAAGTGCACCACCTGCATCAGCGCATGGACGCCGGCGTCGGTGCGGCCGGCGCACAGCGTGCCGATCGTGCCGGTGGGCTGTGCGGTGAATTTCGCGAGGGCGGCTTCGAGCTTGTCCTGCACCGTGCGGCCCGAGCGCTGGCTTTGCCAGCCCTCGTACGCCTGGCCGTTGTACCGGATGCCTAGCGCCAGCCTCACGAATTCAGGAAAGGAAACAGCAGCAAATGCTCAGCGCAGTTCGGCGAGCAATTGCCGTGCTTGCGACTTGAGGTCGCCAGCGCTTTCGGCTTCGACTTCCTCGACCAGCGAACGGGCGCCTTCGACGTCGCCGATGGCTTGCAGCTCGCGAGCGAGCGACAGCTTGACGGCGTGCGGGCTGTCGTCGCCGTCGTCCGCTGCTGCCGGCTTGGCCGCGGCGGTTTCGGGGGAACGTGCCGGCAGGCCTGCCAGCGCGCTCATGTCGAATTCGATGAAGCCCGAATCGGCCGGCAGCGCGTTGCGCAGCATGGCAGGGCGGGTGTTGTGTTCCGCGTCGCTCAGGCTCAGCGTGGACGGACGGGTGTCGGGCGTCAGTGCGCCGGGTGCCGTGTCGAAATCGTTTTCGAGATCGACTGGCGTCGCGGCATGGCCGTTGGACAGCGGCGCGGCGGGGCGCGCCGTGGTCGGGGCGGGTGCGTAGGCCGACTTCGGCAAGCTGGCGCCGACCGGTGCGTGGTTCTGGACGGGCGCCGGAGCGGGTGCGGGCGGCTGGCTCAGGTCAAGGTCGAAGTCCAGCGGTGCGACCGAGGGTACGAAGGCGGGTGGTGCGGCGGCGATGGGCGCGGCAGCAGCAGGCGGCGCGGCCACCGGCTTGGCGGCTGCGGCCAGGGCGCCGGCGAAGGCGGCCGTCTCGGCAGCGCTGGCGCTGCGCGGTGCACCCGATTCGTACAGCGGATTGCCCGGATCGAGTTCCTTGCCCATGTCGACCACGCGGGTCCAGTCGGAACCCAGGCCGCCGGTGAGCTTGTGCACTTCGGTGGCCAGGCTTTCGTAGGCCCGGACGTCGCGGCGCTTGGCGTGGATTTCGAGCAGCTTCAGGTGAATGGCGGTGCGGTCTGGGTTCAGGCGCAGTGCTTCGCGCAGGATTTCCTCGGCCTGCAGGTCGCGGCCGTAGGCCAGGTAGACGTCGGCTTCGGCCACGGGGTCGACATCGCCCGCGTCGAGCTGGCTCGGCGAGTACGACAGCGACGAGACGGTGGAATCGCCGCGATGCTTGGTGTCGACCGATTCGCCGCCGCTGGCACCGAAGAACGAGTCTTTGGGAATGCGGCTTTCGAGGAACACGCTTTCGCTCATTTCCTCGCGCCGGCGACCCAGCACGCGATAGAGCAGGAAGCCGACCAGCAGTGCGATCAGCGCCGCGCCCGCGAGCATCAACGGGTTGTCGAGCAGTTCTTCGAAGAAGCTGCGTTCCGGTGGGGGCGGCGGCGGAGGTGCTGCCTTGACCACGGGCTTGGGAGCGGGTGCCGGTGCGGCGGCTGCAGGGCTGGCTTCGCTGGCTGCCGGCGTGGCTGCTGCGTCGGGGCTGGCCGGTGTGGTGCCGGGCGCTGCGGCGGCAGGTGCCGCAGCAGCGGCTGCTGCGGGAGCAGGCGTTGTCGCTTCGGGTGTAGGGGCGGGGCTTGGCGAAGCGGCGGGTGTCGCGGCAGCAACGGGGGGCGCAGCGGGTGCAGCGGGTGCTGGCGCTGGCGCCGCTGGTGCGGCGGCTGCCGGAGCGGGGGCCGTCGTGGGTGCCGGAACCGGGATGCTCGGTGTGGCCGGCGCCGCGGCAGCAGGTGCCGACGAGCCTGTGCCTGTGCCGGTGGCCGTCTTGAGCTTGTTCAGCTCTTCGATGTTCTTCGACAGCTCCGCCACGCGGCTGTTGCTGTCCTTCGCCTGGCGCGCCTGCGCAACCTTTTCGTCGGCTGCACGGGTGGAGGCGCTGCCCTGGGAAATAGTGAGCTTGTCGGGGGCGCTGGCCGCGGCGTTACGGTCTTCCACGTTGGTCTGCAGCTTGCCCGTGGCCTTGCGGCTCGCAGCAGCGACATTCGAGGTGGGTGCGTTTTCGGCGAGGCGCTGGCGGTAGGCGCCGAAATCGCGGCTTTGCGCTGTAACCGTGCGGCGTGCTTCCGCCGGGGTAACGGCGGCGGCTTCAGCGGCGCTTGGCAGGTCGAGGACGGCGCCAGCCCGCATGCGGTTGACGTTGCCGCCGACGAAGGCATCGGGATTGGCCAGCAGCAGTGCCACCAGCATCTGATCGAGGGAAACATCGGCCGGCTTGTGGGCGCCGGCGATCTTGCTGGCGGTGTCGCCACGCTGGACCGTGACCTGTTCGCCGCTACCACCGCCGGCACGAGCCGGTGCGGCCGCGGTGACGGGGGCTGGCGCCGCGGCCGCCGGAGCCGGTGCGGCTGCAACGGGTGCCGAAGGCGCGGCTGCCACAACGGGGGCTCGCTCGCGGCGTGCGCGGGCTGCCGGCGCAGGGCGCTCGACGGGCGTGCTGATTTGGGGGGCAATGGGGGTTGCAGGCGTGCTCGCCGCAGCCTGGCGCGTGGCCGGCGGATCGAGCAGCACGGTGTAGTCGCGCACGATGCGGCCCGACGCACCGTTGGCTTCCAGCAGCAGGTCGATGAACGGATCGTTGAGCGGGCGATTGCCGCTCAGGCGCACCACGTACTGGCCGCCCGCACGGCGTTGCAGCGTTGCCTTGACGTCGCTCAGGGCCGCGTTGTACGGAACGCCCGCGTTCTTGAAGGCTTCGGCGGTGGCGATGTTGATCTTCAGACCGTCCGCTTCGGATGCGGCGATTTCGGTCACGTCGATCTCCGCGCGCAGCGGTTCGCCCAATGCCGATTGCACCTTCAGCTGGCCCAGCGTGAAGGCGCTGGCGTCGGTGCTGGCAATGCCCAGCGCCACCACGGCGGCGGCGCCCAGGATGGAAAGGCGCCAACCGTTCGATGGCAGAGGCGGGCGAACGGCCGATGGGCTGGCCGCAGGCAACAGATGTCTTGTCATGCTGATAGGGGCGGCTCAGGCCCAGAATTTGTAAGAGGACGTTAGCATCATCACCGGGCACTGACAAGGCAATGCGCCTGTTCTACCCAGTGCGCGCATACTTACGATCACATCTTGTGTTGCCGGGTGGCAACAAATTGTGTTTCAAATGGGCCTGAGCAACCCGCATCAGGCTTCGAGCAGGATGCGCAGCATGCGGCGCAGCGGTTCGGCGGCACCCCACAGCAGTTGGTCGCCGATGGTGAAGGCGCCGACGTACTCGGGGCCCATCGCCAGCTTGCGGATGCGGCCGACCGGGATGTTCATGGTGCCCGTCACGGCCACCGGCGTCAGGTCCTTCAGCGTGGCTTCGCGGGTGTTCGGCACGACCTTCGCCCAGGGGTTGTCGGCGGCGATCAGCGCTTCGATGTCGGCGACCGGCACGTCCTTCTTCAGCTTGAAGGTCAGCGCCTGGCTGTGGCAGCGCATGGCGCCGATGCGCACGCAGAAGCCGTCGACCGGCACGGCGGCGGTGCCGAAGCCCGCGCCCTGGCCGAGGATCTTGTTGGTCTCGGCACCGGCCTTCCACTCTTCCTTGGACATGCCGTCGCCCAGGTCCTTGTCGATCCAGGGGATCAGCGAACCGCCCAGCGGTGCGCCGAAGTTGGCCGTTTCAGCGGCGCTCAGGTTCTGCTGCTTGTGCAGCACCTTGCGGTCGATTTCGAGAATGGCCGACTTCGGGTCGTCCAGCAGCGCGCGCACTTCGGCGTTGAGGGTGCCGAACTGCGTCAGCAGCTCGCGCATGTGCTGCGCGCCGCCGCCCGATGCCGCCTGGTAGGTCATGCTGGTCATCCACTCGACCAGGCCGGCCTTGTAGAGGGCGCCGACGCCCATGAGCATGCAGCTCACGGTGCAGTTGCCGCCGATCCAGTTCTTGCCACCGTTGGTGAGCGCGTTCTGGATCACCGGCAGGTTGACGGGGTCGAGCACGATGACCGCGTCGTCCTGCATGCGCAGGGTGGAAGCGGCATCGATCCAGTGGCCGTTCCAGCCGGCGGCACGCAGCTTGGGGAAAACTTCGCTGGTGTAGTCGCCGCCCTGGCAGGTGATGACGATGTCGCACTTCTTCAGGGCCTCGATGTCGTTCGCATCCTTCAGCGCGGTCTCGTTCTTGGCCATTGCCGGGGCCTTGCCGCCAGCGTTGGAAGTCGAGAAGAAGACCGGCTCGATGAGTCCGAAGTCGCCTTCGGCCTGCATGCGGTCCATCAGGACCGAGCCGACCATGCCGCGCCAGCCTACGAGGCCGACCAGAGGTTGAGATGCGTTCGCCATTTCAGTTTGCCCTTATGAAAAAAGAAAGAAGTTGTCTTTTTTTGCCCCCCGACTCGTCGAGCCGGGGAGGGGCGTGACGAAGCGGGCTGCGGTTAGCCGGTAATCGTCTTTTTGGTGATTGCTGCAACGACCGCATCGCCCATCTCACGGGTGCCGACGCGCTTCGTACCTTCTGACCAGATGTCACCCGTGCGCAGGCCGGAGGCGAGCACATCCTTGACTGCCGACTCGATACGGTCGGCAGCTTCGGCTTGGTTGAGTGAAAAGCGGAGCATCATGGCAGCGGACAGGATTGTAGCCAAAGGATTGGCAACCCCTTTGCCAGCAATGTCGGGGGCGCTGCCATGGCTGGGCTCGTACAGGCCCTGGTTGCTCGAATTGAGCGATGCCGAGGGCAGCATGCCGATCGAACCGGTGAGCATCGCGGCCTCGTCCGAGAGGATGTCGCCGAACATGTTGCCGGTGACCACCACGTCGAACTTCTTGGGCGCCTTCACCAGCTGCATGGCGGCGTTGTCGACCAGCATGTGGTCGAGCTCGACGTCCGGATATTCCTTCGCGATGTCGAGCATCACGTCTTTCCACAGCTGAGAGGTTTCCAGCACGTTGTTCTTGTCCACGCTGGTCACGCGCTTGCTGCGCTTGCGGGCGGCTTCGAAGGCCACGCGCGCGATGCGCTCGATCTCGGGGCGCGAGTAGCGCATCGTGTCGAAGGCTTCCTCGGTGCCCGGAAAGTGCCCGTCGGTCGCGATGCGGCGGCCGCGCGGCTGGCCGAAGTAGATGTCGCCGGTCAGCTCGCGAATGATCAGGATGTCCAGGCCCGCAATCAGCTCGGGCTTCAGGCTCGACGCGTCCACCAGTTCCTCGTAGCAGATCGCCGGGCGGAAGTTCGCGAACAGGCCGAGGTTCTTGCGCAGCCCCAGGATGGCCTGCTCCGGACGCAGCGGGCGGTCGAGCTTGTCGTACTTCCAGTCGCCGACCGCGCCGAACAGCACCGCGTCGGATTCCTTCGCCAGCTTGAGCGTGGCTTCCGGCAGCGGGTGGCCGTGGGCCTCGTAGGCCGCGCCGCCGACCAGTGCCGACTCCATCTCGAACTTCAGGTCGAGCACGTTGAGCACCTTGACGGCTTCCGCCACGATTTCGGTGCCGATGCCGTCACCCGGGAGAACTGCGATTTTCATTTTTGTCGTGTGTTGAAAAAAAGAGAAACAAGAACGCGCTCAGGCGTTGGCGAGCATCGTATGCGCGAGCCACGGCTTCTGCGCCAGGCGCTCGGCCTCGAAAGCCTTGATCTTGTCCTTGTGGCGCAGCGTGAGGCCGATGTCGTCCAGCCCGTTGATCAGGCAGTACTTGCGGAAGGCCTGCACGTCAAATGCAAACTCGCCACCATCGGGCTTCACCACCACCTGGCGCTCCAGGTCGATGGTCAGCTTGTAGCCGGGGAACGCAAAAGCCTCGTCGAACAGTTGCGCGACCTGGGCTTCGGGCAGCACGATCGGCAGCAGGCCGTTCTTGAAGCTGTTGTTGAAGAAGATGTCGGCGTAGCTTGGTGCAATGATCGCGCGAAAGCCGTACTGGTCGAGCGCCCACGGCGCGTGCTCGCGCGACGAGCCGCAACCGAAGTTCTTGCGTGCCAGCAGCACGGAAGCGCCCGCGTAGCGCGGCTGGTTCAGCACGAAGTCGGGGTTGGGCTTGCGGCTGGCCGGGTCTTGCCCCGGAAAGCCGGCGTCGAGGTAGCGCCATTCGTCGAACAGGTTCACGCCGAAGCCGGTCTTCTTGATCGACTTCAGGAACTGCTTCGGAATGATCGCGTCGGTGTCGACGTTCTCGCGGTCCATGGGGGCCACGAGGCCCTGGTGCACGGTGAATTTCTGCATGTGATGTCTCCAGGTCAGGCCAGATCAGGCAAAGGTGCGCACGTCGACGAAGTGGCCGTGCACGGCGGCGGCGGCGGCCATGGCCGGGCTCACGAGGTGGGTGCGGCCACCGGCGCCCTGGCGGCCTTCGAAGTTGCGGTTGCTGGTCGATGCGCAGCGCTCGCCGGGTTCGAGGCGGTCTGCGTTCATGGCCAGGCACATCGAGCAGCCGGGTTCGCGCCATTCGAAGCCCGCGGCCTTGAAGATCACGTCGAGGCCTTCGCGCTCGGCCTGTTCCTTCACCATGCCCGAGCCGGGCACGACCATCGCGAGCTTCACGTTCTTGGCGACCTTCTGGCCGAGCTTCTTCACTACGGCGGCGGCTTCGCGCATGTCCTCGATGCGGCTGTTGGTGCACGAGCCGATGAACACCTTGTCGATGAAGATGTCGTTCATTGCCTTGTTGGGCTCCAGGCCCATGTAGACCAGCGCGCGCTCGATGGCGCCGCGCTTGCTGGCGTCCTTTTCCTTGTCGGGATCGGGCACGCGGCCGTTGATGTCGACCACCATTTCGGGCGAGGTGCCCCAGGTGACTTGCGGCGGAATCTGCGTGGCGTCGAGCTCGACCACGGCGTCGAAGGTCGCGCCCACGTCGGACTGCAGCGTGCGCCAGTAGCTCACGGCCTGTTCCCATTCCACGCCCGAGGGCGCGAGCGGGCGGCCCTTGATGTAGCCGATGGTCTTTTCGTCGACCGCCACCAGTCCTGCGCGAGCACCGGCTTCGATGGCCATGTTGCAGACCGTCATGCGGCCTTCCATGCTCAGTTCGCGAATGGCCGAGCCCGCGAATTCGATGGTGTAGCCCGTGCCGCCGGCGGTGCCGATCTTGCCGATGATGGCCAGCACGATGTCCTTGGCCGTGCAGCCCAGGGGCAGCTTGCCTTCGACCTTCACGAGCATGTTCTTGGCCTTCTTGCCAAGCAGCGTCTGCGTCGCCATCACGTGCTCGACCTCGCTGGTGCCGATGCCGTGTGCCAGTGCGCCGAAAGCGCCGTGCGTGGAGGTGTGCGAATCGCCACAGACCACCGTCATGCCCGGCAGCGTCGCGCCCGACTCCGGCCCGATCACGTGCACGATGCCCTGGCGCTTGCTCAGAAACGGAAAGAACGCCGCGGCGCCGAACTCGGCGATGTTGTTGTCCAGCGTGGTGACCTGCTCTTTGCTGGTCGGGTCGGCAATGCCTTCGTAGCCGCGTTCCCAGCCGGTGGTCGGCGTGTTGTGGTCGGCCGTGGCCACCACCGAGCTGATGCGCCACAGCTTGCGGCCGGCTTCGCGCAGGCCTTCGAAGGCTTGCGGGCTGGTGACTTCGTGCACCAGGTGGCGGTCGATGTAGAGGATCGCGGTGCCGTCTTCCTCGGTGTGGACGACGTGTTCGTCCCAGATCTTGTCGTAGAGCGTGCGTGCCATGTCGGTCTCTTCTTTCGTGGGGAAATGGATTGTCTGTCTGCGGTCGATGCGATCTATTTGATCTAGGCCGCGAGTTGTTCCGTGGCGTCCGCCGAGTCGGCCGCAGCGTGCAGGTGGTTGACCAGCGAGCGCGCCGCCACCGGCAGCGTGGAGAAGTCGCGTGCCACCAGGCGGATTTCGCGGGCTGCCCAGGCGTCGTTCAGCGCCACGCTCACGAGGCCGCGGCCAATGCCGTTCTGCATCAGCTCGAAGGCGCGCTGCGGCATCACGCCGATGCCCAGGCCGTTTTCGATCATCCGGCACATGGCGTCCAGGCCCGTGACGTGGATGCGCAGCTTGATGCTGCGGCCGGCGTTCAGCGCGGCTTCGTGCATTGCGACGTAGATCGAGCTGTTGGTGTGCAGGCCGACGTGGTCGAAGGCCAGCGAGTCGATGAAGTCGATGGCGCTTTCGGTCGCCAGTGCATGGCCCGTGGGAACGATCAGCGCCAGGCGGTCGTGCCGGTACGACAGGCTTTGCAGCTCGCCCGCGCCGCCGGCGACGTGGCAGACGCCCAGGTCGGCCGCGCCTTCCTGCACCGCGCGGATCACCTCGCTGCTCAGGTGCTCCTCGAGGTCGATCTTGATGGCCTCGTGGGCACGCGTGAAAACGCCCAGGTCTTCAGGCAGAAACTGAACGATGGCCGAGATGTTGGCGTGCACCCGCACGTGGCCGCGCACGCCGTCGGCATATTCGCTGAGCTCGCCCTGCATCTTCTCCAGGCTGTAGAGCACCGAGCGCGCGTGGTGCAGCAGGCTTTCGCCGGCGGGCGTGAGGTCGACGCCGCGCGCATGGCGGTAGAGCAGGGTGGTGCCGAGCGTGGCTTCGAGGTCGGACAGGCGCTTGCTGATGGCCGACGCCGCAATGAATTCGCGCTCCGCCGCGCGCCCGATGCTGCCCAGCTCGCACACGGCCACGAACAGCTGCAACGACGTGAGGTCGATGCGGCGGGCAAAGTTGCGTTCGGACGTGCTCATGGGGCTGTGGACATCGCATCTGGCGATGAGTCGGCTATTTTCTTCCTGTTTTAACCCTAAAGCCATCGCGATATGCGATGGCCTGCCTGCCCGCTGGCGAAGAGGGGCTTGCGGATTGCGCCCCAACGAAAAAAGCTGCCCGAAGGCAGCTTTTCAGATGGGCAGCGAGGGCCGAAGCCCCGGGCCGGTCAGCGGGCCGAAATCGGCTTCACGTCGCGCTTCGGCGAGCCTTCGAACAGCTGGCGCGGGCGGCCGATCTTGTACTCGGGGTCGCCGATCATTTCGTTCAGCTGGGCAATCCAGCCGACCGTGCGGGCCAGCGCGAAGATCGCGGTGAACAGCGGCACCGGGATGCCGATGGCGCGTTGCACGATGCCCGAGTAGAAGTCGACGTTCGGGTAGAGCTTGCGCGACACGAAGTACTCGTCTTCCAGGGCGATCTTTTCGAGTTCCTTGGCGAGCTTGAACAGCGGGTCGTTTTCCAGGCCCAGCTCGGTCAGCACTTCGTTGCAGGTTTCCTGCATCAGCTTGGCGCGCGGGTCGTAGTTCTTGTACACGCGGTGGCCGAAGCCCATGAGCTTGACGTTCGAGTTCTTGTCCTTGACCTTCTTGATGAACTCGCCGATCTTCTCGACGCCGCCTTCCTTCTGGATGTCGTACAGCATGTTCAGTGCTGCTTCGTTGGCGCCGCCGTGGGCAGGGCCCCAGAGGCAAGCCACGCCGGCTGCAATCGCCGCGAAGGGGTTGGTGCCCGACGAGCCGCACAGGCGCACGGTCGAGGTCGATGCGTTCTGCTCGTGGTCCGCGTGCAGGATGAAGATGCGGTCGAGTGCGCGCTCGAGCACCGGGTTCACCTTGTACTCTTCGCACGGCGTGGCGAACATCATGTGCAGGAAGTTGCCTGCATAGCTCAGGTCGTTCTTCGGGTACATGTACGGCTGGCCGATCGTGTACTTGTAGGCCATGGCCACGAGCGTGGGCATCTTCGCGATCAGGCGGATCGCGGCGATCTCGCGGTGCTCGGGATTGTTGATGTCCGTGCTGTCGTGATAGAAGGCCGACAGGGCGCCCACGAGGCCGGTCATGATGGCCATCGGGTGCGCGTCGCGGCGGAAGCCGCGCAGGAAGAACTGCATCTGCTCGTTCACCATCGTGTGGTTCGTCACGAGCTTGGTGAAGTTGGCCTTCTTGGCTGCGTCCGGCAGTTCACCGTACAGCAGCAGGTGGCAGGTTTCCATGAAGTCGCAGTTGGTCGCGAGCTGTTCGATGGGGTAGCCGCGATACAGCAGCTCGCCCTTGTCGCCATCGATGTACGTGATGGCCGACTGGCAGGCGGCGGTCGACATGAAGCCCGGGTCGTAGGTGAACATGCCGGTCTGTGCATACAGCTTGCGGATGTCGATCACGTCGGGACCGACGGTTCCCTTGTAGATCGGCAGCTCGACGCTGTCGCCGCCGTTGCTGAACGACAGCGTGGCCTTGGTATCGGATGCTTTCATTTCGATTTTCTTTCAGAGGAGGATTCAGGACGAAGGAGAGATTGCGGGGCGCTGGGCGCCGTCGGTGCGCATCAGCAGCAGCAATGCGACCACCTCGGCCCCGGCCCATTCGGGCTCGGGCTCCTTCCTGCGTAGCAAAAGGTCGAGGAGGTCGTTGTCCGACAGGTCCATCAGTGTCTCCATCGCTCCCGCTTGACCGACGGTCATGTGGGATTCGTGCCGCTCGAAAAAGCGGGCGATGAACAGGTCGTTCTCGAGCAGGCCGCGCCGGCAACGCCATTTCAGCTTGCTCAGCGCACGTTCGCTGAGCGGCTGCAGGAGTTCGTCGGCGGTTTGCATGGTGATGTCTAGAAGAAAAAGATCAGATGGCGCGACGCACCATCAGTTCCTTGATCTTGCCGATGGCCCGGGTGGGGTTCAGGCTCTTCGGGCACACGTCGACGCAGTTCATGATCGTGTGGCAGCGGAACAGGCGGTACGGGTCTTCCAGGTTGTCCAGGCGCTCGGCGGTGGCTTCGTCGCGGCTGTCGGCGATGAAGCGGTAGGCCTGCAGCAGGCCGGCCGGGCCCACGAACTTGTCGGGGTTCCACCAGAAGCTCGGGCAGCTCGTGGAGCAGCTCGCGCACAGGATGCACTCGTACAGGCCGTTGAGCTCTTCGCGCTCTTCGGGCGACTGCAGGCGTTCCTTCTCGGGCGGCACGGTGTCGTTCTGCAGGTACGGCTTGATCGAGTTGTACTGCTTGAAGAACTGCGTCATGTCGACGATCAGGTCGCGAATGACGGGCAGGCCCGGCAGCGGCTTCAACACGATCGTGCCCTTGAGCGTGAGCATGTTGGTCAGGCAGGCGAGGCCGTTCTTGCCGTTGATGTTCATCGCGTCGGAACCGCAGACGCCTTCGCGGCACGAGCGGCGGAACGACAGCGTCGGGTCTTGCGCCTTGAGCTTCATCAGGGCGTCGAGCAGCATGCGTTCGTGGCCGTCGAGTTCGATCTCGACCGTCTGCATGTAAGGCTTGGCGTCCTTGTCCGGGTCGTAGCGGTAGATCTGGAATGTGCGCTTCATCGTAGTGACCTTGTGAATGCTTTTACTTGGCTGGCGTTAGCCGGTGCTTAGAACGTACGGACCTTCGGCGGAACCGAGGCCACGGTGAGCGGCTGCAGCTTGACGGGCTTGTACGAGAGGCGGTTGTCCTGGCTGTACCAGAGCGTGTGCTTCATCCAGTTGGCGTCGTCGCGGCCGAGCGGTGCGACGGGGTCGTCCGCCGGGCGTTCGTAGTCTTCCACCGTGTGGGCGCCGCGGCATTCCTTGCGGGCGGCTGCGGAGACCATGGTGGCCTGCGCCACTTCGATCAGGTTGTCGACTTCCAGCGCTTCGATGCGGGCGGTGTTGAACACCTTGGACTTGTCCTTCAGGCCGATCGAGTTGACGCGCTCGCGCACGGCGGCGATCTTGACCACGCCTTCGTCCATCGAGGCCTGCTTGCGGAACACGGCGGCGTGCTGCTGCATGACCGCGCGGATCTCGCCGGCCACGTCCTGGGCGTATTCGCCGGTGGTGGTCGACTCCAGGCGGTTCAGGCGCTCCAGCGTGCGGTCGGCCGCATCGTTGGGCAGGGGCTTGTGTTCCTTGAGCTTGTCGTTGAACTCGACGATGTGGTTGCCGGCCGCGCGGCCGAACACCAGCAGGTCGAGCAGCGAGTTGGTGCCCAGGCGGTTGGCGCCGTGCACGCTCACGCACGAGCATTCGCCCACGGCGTAGAGGCCGTTCACCACGGCGCTGTTGTCTTCACCCTTCTGGATGACGACCTGGCCGTTGATGTTGGTCGGGATGCCGCCCATCTGGTAGTGGATGGTCGGCACGACGGGAATCGGTTCCTTGGTGATGTCGACGTTGGCGAAGTTGACGCCGATTTCGTACACCGAAGGCAGGCGCTTGTGGATGGTCTCGGCGCCCAGGTGGTCGAGCTTGAGCAGCACGTAGTCCTTGTTGGGACCGCAGCCTCGGCCTTCCTTGATTTCCTGGTCCATCGAGCGCGAGACGAAGTCGCGCGGTGCCAGGTCCTTCAGCGTGGGCGCATAGCGCTCCATGAAGCGTTCGCCGTTGCTGTTCAGCAAGATGGCGCCTTCGCCGCGGCAGCCTTCGGTCAGCAGCACGCCCGCGCCGGCCACGCCGGTCGGGTGGAACTGCCAGAACTCCATGTCCTGCAGCGGGATGCCCGAGCGCGCGGCCATGCCGAGGCCGTCGCCGGTGTTGATGAAGGCGTTCGTCGAGGCCTGGAAGATGCGGCCCGCGCCGCCGGTGGCCAGCAGCACGGTCTTGGCCTGCAGGATGTGCAGGTCGCCGGTTTCCATTTCGAGCGCGGTCACGCCGACCACGTCGCCTTCGTCGTCACGAATCAGGTCCAGGGCCATCCATTCGACGAAGAATTGGGTGCGGGCTTCGACGTTCTTCTGGTAAAGCGTGTGCAGCATCGCGTGGCCGGTGCGGTCGGCCGCGGCGCAGGCGCGTTGAACGGGCTTCTCGCCGTAGTTGGCGGTGTGGCCGCCGAACGGACGCTGGTAGATGGTGCCGTCGGGGTTGCGGTCGAACGGCATGCCGAAGTGTTCGAGTTCGTACACGACCTTCGGTGCTTCGCGGCACATGAACTCGATCGCGTCCTGGTCGCCGAGCCAGTCGGAACCCTTGATCGTGTCGTAGAAGTGGTAGTGCCAGTTGTCTTCGCTCATGTTGCCGAGCGAAGCGCCGACGCCGCCCTGGGCTGCGACGGTGTGCGAACGCGTGGGGAACACCTTGGAGAGCACGGCCACGTTGAGGCCGGCGCGGGCAAGTTGCAGCGACGCGCGCATGCCGGAGCCGCCGGCACCGACGATCACGACGTCGAACTTGCGCTTGGTGATTTGTTCTTTTGTGTAGGTCATGGTGGGGTCAGATCTTCCAAAGCACTTGAATGGCCCAACCCGCACAACCGACAAGCCAGACGATGGTGAAAATTTGCAGGGCGAGGCGAATGCCGACGGGCTGGACATAGTCCATCCACACGTCGCGCATGCCGACCCACACGTGATAGAGCAGGGCGACGATCACGGAGAAGGTCAGTACCTTCATCCACTGCGCGGCGAAGATGCCGGCCCACAGGTCGTAGCCGATGGGGCCGCGCGAGAAGATCAGCTGTGCGAGCAGGATGATCGTGAAGAGCGCCATCAGGCCGCCCGTGATGCGCTGGCTAAGCCAGTCGCGCAAACCGTAATGTGCGCCGACGACGATGCGCTTGGAGCCGTAATTCACAGACATGGGGGGCTCCTTCTCAGTAAAAACCGAACAGCTTGGCGGCGAGCACCAGGGTGAGCAGGATGCTCAGGAACAACGTGGCCATGGCCGAGGTATGGCCGAATTCCTTGGTCACCGCCGCATGGCTCACGTCCATCCAGAGGTGGCGCAGGCCGGCGATGAAGTGGTGCAGGTAGGCCCAGATCAGGGCCAGCGCCACGAGCTTGAAGAACCATCCCGGCGCAAAGCCGATGCCGGTGTTGAAAGCGGCCTTGAATTTGGCGAACGAGTAATCAGATGACAGCGACGTGTCGAACATCCAGATGATGAACGGCAGCAGCAGGAACATGATCACGCCGCTGACGCGATGCAGGATCGACACGATGCCGGCAGGCGGCAGGCGGTAGGTCCTGAGATCGGTGAATGCATTGATGTTGCGGAATTCGCGACGCGGCGGCCGGGGGGGAGATGCAAGCTCTGTCATGGGGAGGAGGGCTTTCGTGGCTTGGTGGCTTGTTCTGAGAGCGAACGCTTTTGTTTCTTATGCGGAAATGCAAACAACGCAAAATTCTATTGCAATGCACCATCGTGCTGCGGACGCGCTCGCGTCAACGCACCGTTGCAGTCGGATGCTATTGACTTCGGATCACATCGCGAACGTTGTGTGCGCACATTCGCGCAATGGAATTCGGCATTCGTCTGCATCGGGGTAGGGGTCAGCCCAGCTGATTTCTGTAGTGGTGCGTGTCGGTGCGATAGAGCCCGCGGCGCAACTCCATGGGCATGTCATGGTAGGTGTGCGCGACGCGTTCCACACTCAGCAGGGGCATCTGCAGCGACACCGCCAGCAGCTCGGCCTGTTCGGCATCGGGCAGCACGGCGCGAATTTTTTCTTCGGCGCGGACCATGCGCACGCCGAACTCGGTTTCGAACAGCGCGTACATCGGGCCGGGCCAGGCGCGCAGCCGTTCGGCCGTGAGGCCCTTGAAGGGCGTGCCGGGCAGCCAGAGGTCTTCGAGGATGGTCGGCACGCCCGCATACGCGAGCACGCGGCGCACCTGCAGCACCGCGTCGCCGGTGCGCAGGCCGAGGGCGCGGGCCACGTCGGCCGAAGCGCGCAGGCGTTTGCAATCGACGATGGTGCGGACTGCGGGGCCTTCGGTGTTCGGGTCGCCCGCATCGGGCACCAGCTTGAGAAAGCGGTACTGCACATGCTGCTCGGCATGCGTGGCGACGAAGGTGCCCTTGCCCTGGCGCCGCACCACGAGGTTTTCGGCGGCAAGCTCGTCGATGGCCTTGCGCACCGTGCCCTGGCTCACGCGGTAGCGCGCGGCCAGGTCCATCTCGCTCGGGATGGGTTCGCCCGGCTTCCACTCGCCCGCCTGCAGGCTCTGCAGGATCAATGTCTTGATCTGCTGGTAGAGCGGACTGAAGGACGGCGTCGTGGGCTCGTCGAGGGCTGTGGGCGTGTTCATGGCAGCGGTGGGGTGCGCCGTGGCGGCACCCCCGAGGATATCTTATATAAGACATAAGACGGGCTTTGGGGAATCGGCTTAAAATGCTGGCCGGTCCCGCGCCGCGGGAAGGTAATCCCCCCGTTGGACCATTGGCGCACCACGAGCGCGCCGACACCGTTTCATCACCTTCTGGAGTCTTCCCATGAGCAAAAAGCCCGTCCGCGTTGCCGTCACCGGTGCCGCCGGTCAAATCGGTTACGCCCTGTTGTTCCGTATCGCTTCCGGCGAAATGCTCGGCAAAGACCAGCCGGTCATCCTGCAACTGCTCGAAATCCCCGACGAGAAGGCCCAGAAGGCGCTCAAGGGCGTGATGATGGAGCTGGACGACTGCGCCTTCCCGCTGCTGGCCGGCATGGAAGCCCACGGCGACCCCATGACCGCCTTCAAGGACGCCGACTACGCCCTGCTGGTCGGCTCGCGCCCCCGCGGCCCCGGCATGGAACGTGCCGAACTGCTGGCCGTCAACGGCGCCATCTTCACGGCACAAGGCAAGGCCCTGAACGCCGTCGCCAGCCGCAACGTCAAGGTTCTGGTGGTCGGCAACCCCGCCAACACCAACGCCTACATCGCCATGAAGAGCGCCCCTGACCTGCCGCGCAAGAACTTCACCGCCATGCTGCGCCTGGACCACAACCGTGCCGCCAGCCAGATCGCCGCCAAGACCGGCAAGGCCGTGGCCGACATCGAGAAGCTCACCGTCTGGGGCAACCACTCGCCCACGATGTACGCCGACTACCGTTTCGCGACCATCAACGGCGAAAGCGTCGCCAAGATGATCAACGATCAGGAATGGAACGCCAACACCTTCCTGCCGACCGTCGGCAAGCGCGGCGCGGCCATCATCGAAGCCCGTGGCCTGTCGTCGGCTGCCTCGGCCGCCAACGCCGCCATCGACCACATGCGCGACTGGGCCCTGGGCACCAACGGCAAGTGGGTCACCATGGGCATTCCGTCGGATGGCCAGTACGGCATTCCGAAGGACGTGATGTTCGGCTTCCCGGTCACCTGCGAAAACGGTGAGTACAAGCTGGTCGAAGGCCTCGAGATCGACGCATTCAGCCAGGAACGCATCAACAAGACGCTCGAAGAGCTCGAAGGCGAACGCGCCGGCGTTGCCCACCTGCTGTAAGTGCTGTAAGGCAAATCCACAGCATGCTCGACTGGAATCCCGCGCTCTACCGTCGCTACGAGGACGAGCGCACCCGCCCCGCACAGGAACTCCTGGCGCGGGTGCCACTGACCGAGGCTGCCCGCGTGGTCGACCTCGGCTGCGGCCCGGGCAATTCCACCGAGTTGCTGGTCCAGCGGTTCCCGAAGGCCCAAGTCCTCGGGACCGACAACTCCGAAGCCATGCTGGTCAGCGCGCGCGAGCGCCTGCCGCAAGCGCACTTCGAGTTGAGCGACATCGCGACCTGGGCGCCGCAAGAGCAAGGGCAAAAGCAAGACCCGGCTCAAGCGCCCAACCTCATTTATGCCAACGCGTCCCTGCAATGGGTGCCCGATCACGAAAAGCTGGTCCCGCGCCTGTTCGACGCGCTGGCCCCGGGCGGCGTGCTCGCCGTCCAGATGCCCGACAACCGCCAGGAGCCCACGCACCGCCTCATGCGCGAACTGGCGGCCGAAGCACCATGGGTCGAGCCCATCGGCGATGCCGACAGGCTGCGCACCAGGCTGCTGCCGCTGAGCGGCTACTACGACCTGCTGGCGCCCCTGGCCGCCCATGTCGACGTCTGGCACACCATCTACCAGCACCGCATGGCCGATGCCGCATCCATCGTCGAATGGGTGCGCGGCACGGGCCTGAAGCCCTTCGTCGACCGGCTCTCGCCCGACCTGCAGGCGAGCTACCTCGCCGAATACGAACGCCGCGTGAACGAGGCCTATCCGCCGCGCACTGACGGCAAGCGGCTGCTGGCCTTCCCGCGGATGTTCATCGTGGCGCAAAAGAAGGCATGACCAACAAGGCCGTCCACCCCGCGGAAGTGTTGCTCGGCGCACAGGCCGGCGCCGTGACGCTGCCCGTTTGCGATCACTACAGCGGCGTCGAAGCCCGCATGAAGAAAAGCCTCGCGCTTCAGGCCGAAATGGCCGAAGAGTTTGGCGCCTGCGTGTTCGACGTCACCCTCGATTGCGAAGACGGCGCCCCCGTGGGCGGCGAGGCGGAACATGCCGCGCTCGTCACCGAACTCGCGTTGGCGGCCAAGCCCGGCATGCGCGTCGGCGTGCGCGTGCACCCGGTCGACCATCCGGCCTTTGCCGGCGACGTGATCACCATTGCCGGGCGTGCCGGCCATCGCCTGAGCCACCTGATGGTGCCCAAGGTCGAATCGGTGGCCGACGTGTTGCAGGCCGTCGCGGCGCTCGAGGCGGCCGATGCCGAAGCGCTGCCGCTGCACGTGCTGATCGAATCGCCGCTCGCCGTGCACAACGCCTTCGACATCGCCGCGCACCCGCGCGTGCAGTCGCTCAGCTTCGGCCTGATGGACTTCGTGTCGGCCCATGCCGGGGCCATTCCCGCCGATGGCATGGGTGCCGCCGGGCAGTTCAGCCACCCGCTGGTGGTGCGCGCCAAGCTGGCCATGGCGTCGGCCGCGCACGCCTACGGCAAGGTGCCGTCGCACTGCGTCGTCACCGAGTTCAACGACACCGATGCCATGCGCACGGCGGCCCGCAGGGCGGCCACCGAATTCGGCTACACGCGCATGTGGAGCATCCACCCGAACCAGATCCGCCCCATCCTCGAGGCGTTTGCGCCAGACGAGGCGCAAATCCAGATTGCTACACAAATCATTGCAAAAGCCGCAGCCGCGGATTGGGCTCCGACACAAATTGATGGCACATTGCACGACCGCGCGAGCTACCGCCATTTCTGGCAGGTCCTGACGCGCGCCCACGCAACAGGGCGCGCGTTGCCCCCCGAGGCGAAAGCCTGGTTTGCATTCGCGGCCTCCTGAAACGAAACCTTCGAACCCAGCCTCAAGGAAACCCTCACATGAAGAAAATTGCCCTGATCGCCGCAGTGGCCCTGGCTCTGCCGTTCGGTGCCATGGCACAGACCGCAGCGCCCGCCAAGCCGGCCGCTGCGAAGCCCGCCGCCAAATCCACTGAAGCCAAGAAGGCGCCGCCCAAGCGCCAGGTCACCCGCAAGGCGGCCAAGGCCGTCGAGGAAGTGACCCCCATCAACACCGACACCGATGTCGCGCTCAACGAAGCCGACCTGGCCGTCGCCCAGCGCGTGTCCATCGGCCGTGCCCAGTGCGAACTCGGCGCCGACGTGACCGTCACCCCCGACGAGAAGAAACCCGGCTTCTTCACCGTCACCACCAAGGGCCTGAAGTACCGCATGCACCCGGTCGAAAGCCGCACCGGTGCCATTCGCCTCGAAGACCCCCGTGCCGGCGCCATGTGGCTGCAGCTGGGCAACAAGTCGATGCTGATGAACCAGAAGGCCGGCCTGCGCATTGCCGACGAATGCCAGACCGAAGCCCAGGTCGCGTTTGCCGAAGAAATGAAGAAGAACCCGCCGAAGGCCCTTTTCGAAGGCGCCGACGGGGCCAAGAAGTAAGTAACGAAACGGCGTGCGGCGCGGCTCTTGCTTGACCGCCCGCATGCCCTGCCAGCTCAGTTTCCGGAGAAAAGAAGATGTTGCAAGCCTACGTTGACCATGTTGCCGAGCGCGCCGCGCTGGGTATCCCGCCGCTGCCCTTGAGCGCGAAGCAAACCGCCGAAGCCATCGAGCTCTTGAAGAGCGCGAACGCCAAGGACGGTGCCTTCCTGCTCGACCTGCTCACCTATCGCGTGCCCGCCGGCGTCGATGACGCCGCCAAGGTCAAGGCGAGCTACCTCGCGGCCGTGGCCCATGGCACCGAAAAGAGCGAGTTCCTGTCGCGCGCCCGCGCCACCGAACTGCTCGGCACCATGCTCGGCGGCTACAACATCAGCCCCATGATCGACCTGCTCGACGACGCCGAAGTCGGCGCCGTGGCGGCCGAGGGCCTGAAGAAAACCCTGTTGATGTTCGACCAGTTCCACGACGTCAAGGAAAAGGCCGACAAGGGCAACGTGCATGCCAAGGGCGTGCTGCAAAGCTGGGCCGATGCCGAGTGGTTCACCAGCCGTCCCGAAGTGCCGCAAAGCATCACCGTCAGCATCTTCAAGGTGGCTGGCGAAATCAACACCGACGACCTGTCGCCCGCACCCGACGCCACCACGCGTCCCGACATTCCGATGCACGCCCTGGCGATGCACAAGAACGCACGCCCCGGCATCGTCCCTGAAGAAGACGGCAAGCGCGGCCCGGTGAAGTTCATCGAAGACCTGCGCGCACGCGGCCACCTCGTGGCCTACGCCGGCGACGTGGTCGGCACGGGTTCGTCGCGCAAGAGCGCCACCAACTCGGTGCTCTGGTTCACCGGCGAAGACATTCCCTTCGTGCCGAACAAGCGCTTCGGCGGCGTCTGCCTCGGCGGCAAGATCGCTCCCATCTTCTACAACACGATGGAAGACTCGGGCGCCCTGCCCATCGAGCTCGACGTGACGCAGATGAACATGGGCGACGTGGTCGAGCTGCGCCCCTACGAAGGCAAGGCCCTGAAAGACGGCAAGGTCATCGCTGAATTCAGTGTCAAGAGCGACGTGCTGTTCGACGAAGTGCGCGCCGGTGGCCGCATTCCGCTGATCATCGGCCGTGGCCTCACGGCCAAGGCGCGCGAAGCGCTGGGCCTGCCCGTGTCGACGCTGTTCCGCCTGCCGACCAGCCCGGTCGACACCAAGAAGGGCTACTCGCTCGCGCAGAAGATGGTCGGCCGCGCCTGCGGCCTGCCCGAAGGCACCGGCGTGCGCCCGGGCACCTACTGCGAACCCAAGATGACCTCGGTCGGCTCGCAAGACACCACCGGCCCGATGACGCGCGACGAGCTGAAAGACCTGGCTTGCCTGGGCTTCTCGGCCGACCTCGTGATGCAGTCGTTCTGCCACACGGCGGCGTACCCCAAGAAGGTCGACGTCAAGATGCACCACGAACTCCCCGAGTTCATGGCCAACCGCGGCGGTGTTTCGCTGCGCCCGGGCGACGGCGTGATCCACTCGTGGCTCAACCGCCTGCTGACGCCCGACACCGTCGGCACCGGTGGCGACAGCCACACCCGCTTCCCCATCGGCATCAGCTTCCCGGCCGGCTCCGGCCTCGTGGCCTTCGCGGCCGCCACTGGCGTGATGCCGCTGGACATGCCTGAATCGGTGCTCGTGCGCTTCAAGGGCAAGATGCAGCCCGGCGTCACGCTGCGCGACCTGGTCAACGCCATTCCGCTGTACGCCATCAAGTCGGGCCTGCTGACCGTGGCCAAGCAAGGCAAGAAGAACATCTTCTCGGGCCGCATCCTTGAAATCGAAGGCCTGCCCGACCTGAAGGTCGAGCAAGCCTTCGAGTTGAGCGACGCCTCGGCCGAGCGCTCGGCCGCCGGCTGCACGGTGCACCTGAACAAGGAACCGATCATCGAGTACATCAACAGCAACATCACGCTGATGAAGTGGATGATTGCCGAAGGCTATGCCGACGCGCGCACCCTGCAGCGCCGCATCGCCGCGCAGGAAGCCTGGCTGAAAGATCCGCAATTGCTCAAGGGCGATGCCGACGCCGACTACGCCGCCGTCATCGAGATCGACCTGGCCGAGATCCACGAACCCATCGTGGCCTGCCCGAACGACCCCGACGACGTGAAGACGCTGAGCGACGTGGCCGGTGCCGTGATCGACGAAGTGTTCATCGGCTCGTGCATGACCAACATCGGTCACTTCCGCGCCGCGTCGAAGCTGCTCGAAGGCAAGCGCGACATTCCGGTCAAGCTGTGGATTGCGCCGCCCACCAAGATGGACGCGCAGCAACTCACCGAAGAAGGCCACTACGGCGTGTTCGGCAATGCCGGTGCGCGCACCGAAATGCCGGGTTGCTCGCTGTGCATGGGCAACCAGGCGCAGGTGCGCGAAGGTGCCACGGTCATGTCGACCAGCACCCGCAACTTCCCCAACCGCCTGGGCAAGAACACCAACGTGTACCTGGGCTCGGCCGAACTGGCCGCCATCTGCTCGCGACTGGGCCGCATCCCGACCCGCGAGGAATACATGGCTGCAACGGGCGTGCTCGACGCGTCCAGCGCCCAGATCTACCAGTACCTGAACTTCGACAAGATCGACGACTACAAGGGCGTGGCGGACACCGTCGCGGCCTGATCTTCCCGGTCAGATCGCTCCATTGAAGAAGCCCCGCTCCGGCGGGGCTTTTTTGTGGGCGCTGCCCTGGCAAGGGCAGCGCAGCATGCGCCCGGCTGCGTTCATCTGGCCGGGCGTTGCATCAGGCCCAGCAGCAGGCTGTTGTAGATCTCGGTGGACGCCGCGTTGCCCGGCAGGTAGCGGTCGATCAGGCCGCGTTGCCGTTCGCGGTACGCGAGCGCCTGCGCATCGTGCGTGTCGATCGCTTCCAGCACGCGGGCGCTGCCCGCGGCCACGTCGTTGCCCTCGTAGTAGTAGCCCAGGTCCGCGCACAGGTGTGCGTTGTGCACCAGCGGATAGCCTTGCCAGCAGGTCTCCAGGTAGAAGTAGTTGAGCGGGTTCTCCCACTGGTGCGAGATCACGATGTCGGTGTTCTGCGCCAGGAACACCGGCGTTTCGTGCCGGCCCAGGAACACCGCCTTGTGCTGGCGCACCAGGTCGAGCTGGTTCATCAGCGTGATGAACTCCATGTTGTCCTTGGCCAGCCGCTCGGCGTTGGTGACCTGCAGCATCGCAATGGCTTCGGGCCGTGCGCGGTATGCCAGCTCGGCAACCAGGATCGGGTAGAGGCAGAACTTCACGACGTTGATGTTCGGCTCCATCACGCTCAGGCGGCGCGGCCCGCCATGCGGCTGGTGCGGCTGGCGAGGCTGGTAAATGCCGGCATCGGGCAGGGCGCGGGTGCGCTCGTCCAGAAACACCGGGCTCCACACGAAGGGCACGGCGCGCGCCTCGGCGCGGCGAAGCACCTCGAAATACGGCTGGCTGATGTGAGCCACCTGCGGAACCATCCAGATGTCGTCGTAGCGCTGGTTCACGAACAGGTTCCGGCCCCACAGCGGCTTGTTGAACAGCATCGACTCCATCGCGTGCACGTACTCGAAGCCGCAGCAGTACGACACCAGCCGCGCGCCGCGGCGCTTCAGGTAGTCGGTTTGTGCAGGGTCGACCTGGCCGCCCAACTCGATCAGCACGTCCACGTTGTCCTTGGCCGCTTCGAAAGTCACCGTGGGCCAGCGCGCCTGGTCCCACGGCAGGGCGGCGGTGATGGGGATGGCCGTGGTGTTGACCAGCACCACCGAGGCCACGCCCGGGCAGTGCTTCAACGCTTCCGCCAGGAACACGGCGTTCTGCTTGATGCCGTTGTTCCACAGCGTCTCGGCCTCGTGATGAAGGCCGATGGTGATGCCAATGCGCAGATGGATTTCGGAATTCATTTCTGTTTTCTCGGGGATTTCTAAACGTCACCGAAATGTTAAATCAAGCGGGCGCCGGGTTGTGGAATTATAAAAAAGTCACCGAATTGTTAAATGAAGCCGAGGGCGGATGAATTGGAGGCCTGATTTTGTGATTTAAGTCTCACGCCGCGCAGCCTCACATGTCAACGAAAGGCTTCGTTCATTTGACTTCGGGAAAGCCATCCATTCGCTACATATGAGCACCAAACCGGGAGGAAGGCGGCTTCATGCGGACTTTTTTCACACCCGGCGAAGCAGGGGAGAGCGATTTTGATTGTAGGTCGGGCCTTGATGCCGTCGTCCTTCGGCAACGCAGACGCCTTGGTGGCGCCAGTCTCTTTTCAATTTTGTGAACTAAATCATCCGGTTGATTTTTCCCTAATGTTGCATTGCACCCTGAATGTAAACAACTCCGTACATTCCATTCTTCTTGTAAATAGACGCTCCATATCGGGTGTCTTTCGCGACGGGTTTTGAGCCAGGAACGTCGTGCTTCTTGCTGAACTGTGCCTGGCTAAGCAAATCGTGAATTAAGTTGAACAAATGAACAAGTCATACAGAAGCATCTGGAACGAAGCACTGGGCGCGTGGGTGGCCATCGCTGAAACCACGCCGGCGCGTGGCAAGCGCAGCAGCGGCGCCAGGCAAGGGCTCGGCCGGCGCGAGGCTCGCGGTTTCTTCGCACTGAACCTGGTTGCCAGCGTGGTGCTGGGCCTCCCCGTCCTGTTCATGGGCGGCCGGGCTGAAGCCCAGGCGACCCTGGGGAACGGGGGATTGAGCCTGTGCCAGCCGCAAAGCCCGAGTACCAACACGGGCAACTTCGGCGCTGGTCCGAAGGGCATGTCCCAGAACGTCAGCTGCACGGGTGCCCCCAATGTTTCCTTTTACCTGGGCAATGCGGCCAGCGACAACGGCGGAAACGGCTACTCCGTGGCGACGGCCTCGGTCGTCGGCATGCTGTCCGGGCAACTGGTCCTGAAGGGGAGCACCGTCCTCATCCAGGGCCCCACGACCATCACGGACACCCTCAACATGTCCGGCAAGCAGATCAACAGCCTTGCCGCGGGCACCGCGCTCACCGATGCCGTCAATGTCAGCCAGCTCAATTCCCTGTCGACGTCCGCGTCGACAGGCCTGAGCACCGCAACGAGCGGTCTTTCGAGCCTGTCGACCGGCTTGAGCACGACGAACAGCAATGTCAGCAGCCTGTCGACCTCGACCTCCTCGGGCCTGAGCACCGCGACCAGCGGCATCGCCAGCCTGTCGACTGGCCTGAGCACGACCAACAGCACCGTCCGCAGCTTGTCGACTTCGACATCGACCGGCCTGAGCACCGCGACCAGCAACATCGCCAGCCTGTCTACGGGGCTGAGCACCACGAACAGCACCGTTGGCAGCCTTTCGACCGGCTTGAGCACGTCGGCGAGCGGGATCAACAGCCTGTCGACCGGTCTGAGCACGACGAACAGCAGTGTTGCGAGCTTGTCGACTTCGACGTCGACCGGACTGAGCACTGCGACGAGCAATATCGGTAGCCTGTCCACGGGCCTGAGCACGACCAATAGCAGCGTTGCGAGCTTGTCGACATCGACATCGACCGGCCTGAGCACGGCGACGAGCAATATCGGAAGCTTGTCCACGGGTCTGAGCACGACCAACAGCACGGTCCGCAGCCTGTCGACTTCGACCTCGACCGGACTGAGCACAGCGACGAGCGGTATCGGTAGCCTGTCCACGGGGCTGAGCACGACCAACAGCAGCGTTGCGAGCCTGTCGACTTCGACCTCGACCGGTCTCAGCACTGCGACTAGCAACATTGGCAGCCTGTCGACTGGCTTGAGCACCACCAACAGCAGCGTTGCGAGTTTGTCGACGTCGACGTCGACGGGTCTCAGCACTGCGACCAGCAACATTAGCAGCCTGTCCACGGGCCTGAGCACGACCAATAGCAGCGTTGCGAGCTTGTCGACGTCGACCTCGACCGGTCTCAGCACGGCGACTAGCAACATTGGCAGCCTGTCCACTGGCTTGAGCACCACCAACAGCAGCGTTGCGAGCTTGTCGACTTCGACGTCGACTGGCCTGAGTACCGCGACCAGCAACATTGGCAGCCTGTCCACGGGCCTGAGCACGACCAATAGCAGCGTCGCCAGCCTGTCGACCTCCACTTCGACCGGTCTGAGTACGGCGACCAGCAATATCGGAAGCCTGTCTACCGGCCTGAGCACTGCCACCAGCGGCATCAACGTTCGGTGGACTGGCTTGAGCAGGGCGACGAGCAGCGTTGGCAGCCTGTCCACGGGCCTGAGCACTACAAAAAGCAGCGTTG